>JBCBGC010000112.1:0-28967 GCA_038527215.1 Bacteroidota bacterium | reverse complement strand
CTTCTTCTTCCTCTTTAAAGGTGCCAAACATCCGGTCCCAGATAATAAAAACGTGGCCGTAGTTCTGGTCGATGTACTTCTCGTTGCGGGCGTGGTGCACCCGGTGGTGAGAAGGCGTTACGAAGAGGTATTCAAGCCAGCCCAGTTTCCCTACCAGCCGGGTATGGGTTACGAATTGGTACAAGCCTATGAACAGGATAGAAGCGGTCGCCATTTCTGGACTAAAGCCCATAAAGGGCATCCAAATCCAGAAAAAAGTCCGGTTGATCACGGCAAAAGCAGATACCCGGAATACCGTGGTCAGGTTGAGTTCCTCGCTTTGATGGTGAACAATGTGGGCGGCCCACATGAAGTTGATCTGGTGGCTCAATCTGTGGTGCCAGTAAGCCAGAAAATCCGCTACGAAAAAGGCTAGGATCCAGGTACCCGCATTCATCGGGATGTGCCAGGGAGCTAGGTCATAGAGATAATCGAAGAGGAAATACAGCAGAACAATCCAGAAAAGGTCAAAAAGCCTTTCTAGGATCCCGCAACAGATGTTGACGATGGTATCTCCCAACGTATAGGCTTCGACGCCTTTTCTGCGGGAAACGAGGTATTCCAAGCCCACCAGAAGCAGAAGAACCGGAATAATAAAAGCTGCATATTGAAGACCACCCATATTTTATCTTTTTATCGGGGTAAAAGTAATCATTCCCCTTTCTAACCTCAAAGAAGGGAATGTCTATTTCGTCATTGAGAATGTTGATAATTGTCAGTACGAAGCCCAAAAGGGTTAAAGGCTCCAGGAGTTGTTTCCTGTTTAAGATGGAAAGCTCCTACGAACATGAGAAAGGTACATCCTGCCATCAAGACATGGCTCACATCATGGTAATTAAACCAGGTAGCCAGGCTGATTTCAAAATTGTAGGTAATGGCTGGCAAAAGGGAACACACAATAGAGGTTACCACCCATTGTGAGCCTTTATCCCGGGTGAGCATCCAGTGCCAGAATTGCAGCGGCAGCACCACGCCGACCAATCCAATGGTTGAATTGATTTTTACCATGTGGAAGCCTCGGGTCGCTGGGTCCGGATAGAGAATACAGCTGAAGAAGATCAGCCACTGCAACAGCACCAATCCTTTCATCACACGCGTTATGCGGGGTCCCAGGTGCGTTTTCATCACCTCCAGGGTACTCCGCTCAATCATGTAGATAGCCAGCGAACTGCAGGTCCAGCCAATCATTTTCCAACTTGGGGTGAGAAAATGCAGGAATGCGTGCCCAATCAGCCCCGCAAAGACGGTGGCACATCCCATAAAGAGAAAATAGGCACGAAAAAATTGGTGGAGAGCCTGAGGCCTTTTCAGCCTGCTAAGATACCAGAAAGCATAAAAGCATATACTGGCAGTAATCAGGTCTGTAAAAGCAGTAACTGGCTCAAGTATCCTCAGCCCAAAGGGCTCTATCCATGTCAACTCCCAAGGGGTAATGTCCATAGGCAATCAACCCTGATATGTATCCATTGTTTGGGTCAAAAGTAGGGAAAATCCCTTTTTTCAACTAATATTTTCCACTGCTTCACAAAGGCGGTTTATTTCCTCCTTCGTATTATAATAATGAACGCTGGCCCGGACCACGGCGGTTAGGTTTCGGTCGGCCATATCCAGGCGGGTACTCCAATCGGCACTTACTGAAACATTGATGCCTAAGCTAGACAGATAGGCACGAATCTCCTCTGCGATTTGGCTTTCTACCACAAAGGTTACAATCCCACATTGAATCCTGCCTTTATCGGTAACTGTGACCCCCGGTATAGCCGATAGTTGCTTCCTCATCAGACTAGCCAGGCCCTGGACCCGATCCCAAATACGTTCTGGTCCAATCTGCAAGGCGTAATCTGTGGCGATGCCCAGGCCTACTCTGGCGGCCCGGTTGTTCTCAAAATTCTCAAACCGCTGGGCATCCTCTCTTACTTTATAGGTAAACTCACTTTCCCATTCTGCTCCCATGAGGTCCGTAAAGGGAGGATCAAGGTCCTGCATGGCAGAGGTCCTCGCATATAAGAAACCTGTTCCCCGAGGGGCACGCATAAATTTTCGTCCCGTAGCCGCCAGAAAATCACAACCGATTTCCTCCACATCAATCGGCATTTGGCCCGCCGTTTGGCAAGCATCAAGCAAATAAGTGATGCCATGGGCCCGGGCTATTTGCCCTACTTCAGCGGCAGGATTCACCAGTCCCCCATTGGTGGGAATATGGGTGAGGGAAATGAGCTTTACTTTTTCATGGATCATTTCCTCCAACTTCGCCAGGTCGATTTCTCCAAATTCATTATCAGGCACTACCTGAATTTCGATGCCATATCGCTTCTTGGCTCGGAGGTAGCCCAGGAAATTAGTGCCGTATTCCGCCATGGAGGTAAGAATCACCTCCCCAGGCTTGAATTCCAGCGCCTCAAAGGCTTTATACCAGGCGATAGAGGCACTTTCAACCAGGGCAATCTCTCCTGGAGAATGAGCCCCTACCAGTCTGGCCACCGCCATTTTGGGAGCCACCAATTCCTTTTCAAAGCGGGCTGCGGCTTCATAGCCCCCATATTTTGCTTCTTCCAGCAAGTAATGATCGACGGCCTCGCGTACCGGGTTTGGAATCAGCGCCGCCCCGGCATTATTGAAGTGGGTTACAAACTGTGTACCCAGGGTATCGGCCCTGAATTGAGCCACTTCAGCTTCAGTGATGGGATTTTTGACCATGAAAGGAGAATTACTGTAGGCGAAATTCCTACTTTATCGAGGGATTCCCTAATATGGGAGGAGAGAATTTTCTATTAGCGCTACTACTTCCCTACATATGTGGCAAAAATTAAAACAAATCGGGCCAGGAGCCATGGTGGCGGCAGCCTTCATTGGTCCGGGCACGGTAACCACCGCCACCATGGCGGGAGCGGGCTTTGGTTATACCCTGCTTTGGGCCATCCTTTTTTCTGTGCTTACCACCCTGCTCCTTCAGGAAATGGCCGCCAGGTTGGGGGTAATCAGTGGATTGGGCGTAGGAGAAGCCTTACGAAAAAAACTAACCGGTCCGGTGCTCAGCCTGGGCATCACCCTATTGGTGCTGGGCGCTATTTTGGTGGGAAATGCAGCCTATGAAGCGGGAAATATTACCGGGGCAGTGTTGGGCTTTCAAGGATTGAAGGAAAGCTCCGGCTGGCCTTTTAACCCCCTCATTCTCGTGATCGGTATCCTGGCCTTCCTGCTCCTTTTTTCCGGAAAATACAACCTGATTGAAAAAAGCCTGGTGGGGCTGGTGAGTATCATGGGGCTGGTTTTTCTGATCTCGGCCATTATGTTGAAGCCGGATATCGGGTCCATTCTTGAGGGGCTCTTAATTCCCCAACTTCCGGAAAACAGCCTTTTATTAGTGATTGGGCTGATTGGAACCACCGTGGTGCCCTACAACCTCTTTCTGCATGCTTCTACGGTGAAGGAAAAATGGAAGGGAGCGGAAAATCTCCCTCAAACCCGCCTGGATACGGTCCTTTCGGTAGGTTTAGGGGGCCTGATTACCATGGCCATCCTATTGTGTGCTGCAGTGGCTTTTGAGGGAGAAAGCAAGGAGATTGAAGGGGCGGCTGATTTGGCGATTCAACTCGGTCCGGTGTTAGGCAAAAGCGCAGAGTGGTTTATTACCTTAGGCTTTCTGGCCGCAGGCTTGTCGTCCGCCATCACCGCTCCTCTGGCCGCGGCCTATGCTACCTCAGAAATGTTGGACTGGCAAGGGGGCTTGAAAAGCTGGAAGTTCAGAGCCGTCTGGGGTTCCGTTCTGTTGATCGGGATGGTTTTTGCGGCCATCGGTAGCAAACCGACCAGCATCATTCTCCTGGCTCAGGTAGCCAATGGCCTACTGTTGCCCATCCTGGCTAGCTTTCTCCTCTGGATCATGAATGACAGGGAGATTATGGGTTCCTACATCAACCGGACCTGGACCAATGTTTGGGGACTTTTCGTCATTCTCCTTTGTCTGGGTCTGGGGATAAAGGGAATTTTATCCGCTACTAACTTTATTTAGCATGAAAAAAAAATCCATGGACATTAACTGCGACATGGGTGAAAGCTATGGAAACTTTAAGATAGGGAACGACGCGGCCGTGTTTCCTTATATCACTTCCAGCAATATCGCATGTGGATTCCACGGGGGAGATCCCGTTCATATCCGTAAGACGGTAAGCATGGCCTTAGAATATGGAGTACGCATTGGTGCCCATCCTGGCTACCCTGACCTGGCCGGATTTGGCCGGCGCGACATGGAGCTATCGGAAACAGAAATTGAGGCCATGTTATTGTATCAAATTTCTGCTCTACAAGGCATGACCCAAAGCCTGGGCGGAAGCCTTTCTTACGTAAAACCTCACGGTGCATTTTACAACCGCATTGCCCGGGATACGGAAGTGGCCAAGGTCGTTTTTAAGACGATGGATTTGCTCTCCCCTTCGCTGCCTCTGATGGTTTTGGCGGGCAGTCCGGCGGAGACGCTGGCCAGAGAAAAGGGCAGACCCGTGATTGCTGAAGCCTTTGCTGACCGGCGGTATGAAGGAGATGGTCAATTGATGTCCCGGAAAAAGGAAGGGGCCGTCATTCATCAGGCCGAGCAGGCCGCCAGACAAGTAGTTAGTCTCGCGCTGCATCATCAGCTAACCGCTGCCAATGGGACCAGGCTCCACATTCAGGCTCAAAGTGTCTGCATTCACGGAGATAATCCCCAGGCCATTGAGATTTTGCAGGCCATCGATGAGCGCTTCGCCACTGAAGGGATTCAAAAAGGATATGGAAGCTGAATATCGCATAAAACCCTATGGGGACCGGGCACTCCTGGTCGTTTTCCGCCAGGAGATCGACCCCAACATTCACCGGAAGGTTGGCCAGCTTGAAAATTGGGCGCAAGCCACCCCTTTGCCTGGACTCGAATTCAGTATTCCTGCCTACTGTAGTTGGGTACTGGGGTTTGATCCTGATCTGGTGAGCTTTTCCACCTTAAAAAGCCAAATCGAGCACCAATTAAAAAAACAGGACCCTACCCAACAGCATGGCCCTGCCAGACTTTGGAAACTCCCCGTATGCTATGAGGCCCCATATAGTCCCGATTTACCCTGGGTCGCAGATTACCTTGCCCTTAGCCAGGAGGAGGTGATCCTCCGCCATACCAGTCAAAGCTATCAGGTATATATGTTGGGTTTTCTGCCTGGTTTTGCCTACATGGGGAGCCTGCCGGATGAACTTCAGATTCCCCGTAAAGCCCAGCCCCGAACGGAAGTCCCCGCCCAATCTGTGGCAATTGCCGGCGCACAAACCAGCATTTATCCGTTGGACTCGCCCGGGGGTTGGCAATTGATCGGACGATGTCCTGTCCCGGTCCTGGACCTCAAGAAGGACCCGTTTAGTTTGTTTCAGGCGGGAGATCAGGTAGGCTTCTACCCTGTTTCGAACAAAGACTATCAGCAAATGGAGGCGGACCTCCGACATGGCACCTTAACAGTGGAGGAATTTGGAAGCTAAACGAGGCATATTTACGGTAGATAAACCGGGCATCCTCTCTTTGGTACAAGACGGAGGCAGGGCTGCCTATCTGGGGCAGGGCATACCTGCCGGAGGACCTATGGATGTGCGTTCCGCCCAGTTGGCCAATGCCTTGGTAGGCAATCCTCCACACCATCCGGTTTTGGAGATTACCCTGATTGGCCCCAGGCTCCTGGTAAAAGGGGAGGCACAGATGGCCCTGACCGGCGCGGACCTCTCTCCGACCTTAAATGGGATTCCTCTCCTAGCCTATCAAAATCATCTCCTCCAGACGGGAGATGTCCTGGCCTTTGGTCGCCCACTTATCGGTTGCAGAGCCTATTTAGCCATCAGAGGGCATTGGTCGATTCCCTCCGTTTTTGAGAGCCAGGCTGCCTTTCCGCCAGCGCTTTCTCATTTATTGCCCGAAAGCAGGTTGGAAAAAGGTCAGGTATGGAGCGTAACCGCTGCGGATTTTATAGCCGGAAAGGCTTTAAGCGCGTCTTTGCAGCCGAAGTTTCCCTCTAACTGGGTGATCAGGATGTTTCCCGGGCCGGAATTCGATCAATTTTGTGCCCTGGAAGTAGGGCAGTTTTTCAGCCAGGTATTTACGGTCAAGCCAGCCTCTAATCGTATGGGCATTCGACTTGATCCGCCTTTATCCGCCTTTGCTTCCCAGCCTGAGATGATTTCCTCTGGGGTGATAGCTGGCACCCTCCAACTGGCGCATGGAGGAGAGGTCATGGTATTAATGAGAGATGCCCAAACCACCGGAGGTTATCCGCGGTTTGGGCAAGTTTTCAGTGAGGACGTCTCTTTATTAGGCCAGGCAAAAGCTGGAGACCAAATCAGGTTCCAACTGCAGCGGCATTAATAGCCGGCAGCCTGACCGTCCTTCCTGGATTCAGAGGCACCATAATACACCCCGTTTTCTGCATCGTATAAAATGGCCTGGTAGCCACCATAAGATCCGCCTACGGAAACTTTATGCCCCATTCTCGCCAATCGACGAATCTGCTCAAAGTCATAGCCGCCTTCCAGATAAATGATGCCGCCATCATTCATTTCAAAGCCCGTCGGCGTGGAGGAACCGTCATGGCGAATACGGGGGGCATCTCCGGCTTCCTGGAGGTTCATGCCAAAATCAATCATGTTCACCAGGATCTGCACATGGCCTTGGGGCTGCATATCTCCTCCCATCACGCCAAAGCTCATCCAGGGTTTGCCATCTTTGGTCACGAAGGCGGGGATGATGGTATGGAAAGGCCTTTTACCAGACTCATATACATTGGCATGCCCTTTTTTCAGGCTAAATAACTCTCCTCGATCCTGGAGCATAAAGCCCAGTTCTCCCGGCACCACGCCTGAGCCCATGCCCCGGAAATTACTTTGGATCAGGCTAACCATGTTCCCGTCCTTATCGGCAACGGTGAGGTAAATGGTGTCGCCGTCTTTTAAGTTCCCCGCCGGGAATGCTTTGCCCGCTCTTTTGGTGATCAGCTTGCGGCGGTCTTCTGCGTAGGATTTGGAGATGAGTTCCTGTACCGGCACATGCACAAACTGAGGATCGGCATAGAACTTGGCGCGGTCTTCAAAGGCCAGTTTTTTAGCTTCTACGAAGGCATGGATGTACTCCGCACTGCCGAATCCCATGCCGGCCAGGTCGTAGGCTTCCAGGATATTCAGGATTTGCAAGGCTGCGATGCCCTGGCCATTTGGTGGCAATTCCCATACATCATAGCCGCGGTAATTGGTCGATACCGGCTCTATCCATTCAGAGCGATGGGCTTTCAGGTCTTCCAGGGTGAGAAAACCTCCCACTTCCCGCATGTGGGCAGCAATTTTTTCCGCAATTTCCCCTTTATAAAAAGCTTTCCTGCCTTCGGTAGCCAACAATTCCAGGGTGTAAGCCAGGCGGGGGTTTTTAAAGACTTCTCCCTTCCGTGGCGTATGTCCATTGGGCATATAGGTATCGGCAAAATTGGGCAGATCCTGAAATCTCCGAGAGGCGATCTCCATATAATAGGCGATCAACTCTGATACCGGGAAGCCTTCTCTGGCGTAGCGAATGGCTGGGGACAAAACAACCCGCATGGGGAGCTTGCCAAATTTTTTATGCAGTTCGAACCAGCCATCGACCGCTCCAGGTACAGAGACCGGCAAGGGGCCAAAAGCCGGAATCTTCGTCATGCCCTGATTCTGGAAATACTCCAGGGTGAGCGATTGAGGGGAGCGGCCACTGGCATTCAGTCCATAGAGTTGCTCAGTTTTTGCGTCCCACACAATGGCAAAGAGGTCACCCCCAATCCCATTCCCAGTAGGCTCCATCAATCCCAAGGCCGCATTGGCGGCAATGGCAGCGTCTACCGCGGTGCCTCCTTGCTTGAGGATGTCAAGGGCTACCTGCGTGGCCAGGGGTTGGCTGGTGGCGGCCATCCCCTGCGTGGCAATCACTTCTGAGCGGGTAGCAAAGTTTTTTCCGGTAAGGCGGTCCTGAGCAGAGGAGAAATAAGGTGGGACCATCACCATCAAAATCAACAACAGTGGAAGGAGTTTCATGAGGTAATTGTATATTTTGAGTCGGCTAGCTTGTGAAGCCAAATAGGTAAAGCATGAAAAAAATCAAGGCATTCTTTAACCAATATAAGGAATACATCCAGGTTGACCTCTTTTTCTATCTCATAATGTTTGGCCTCATCCTGGCCTTTGCAGCCTACAAATTCCTGTTTTAAGGGATCATCTCCTTTAGGGTAGGGCAAAACAAAAGCTTCTCCTTATCTTTGTAGCCACAAAAATAGCAGCGTATTGGCTGCTTTATTCGTTTAGGTTAGAAAGTGAATCTTATGCAGAAATATCTCCTTCTTCTTTTTATATCAGTCGGACTCGGAATAAGCGGTTGCAAGCAGCTGACCCTTGATGAGCAATGGGACCTGGATCGCCAATTAATCGATGATTATGTGGTAGAAAATGGCTTGGAGGATGGCATGTATACCGATGCAGGCACCTACTACCTGATTACCGAACCCGGCACCAGCAACCAAAAACCAACCGTAGATTCCGAAGTAGCGGTTACGTACCGCGGAACGCTGTTGAATGGGAAAGAATTCGACGCTTCCGGCAGCCGGATTATCAGCTTTGGGCTTTGGCAAGTCATAGAAGGTTGGCGGGACGGTATGCAGCAGTTCACCAAGGGCAGCACAGGCATCCTGATCATTCCTTCCGCCCTGGGGTATGGAAATCAAAAAGTAGGGAAAATAAAAAAGAATAGCGTGCTAGTATTTGAAATCGAACTTATTGACATCTTCAATTAGCAGAGAAATTATGAACCTAAATATGAGAATCTTACTACCGGTCCTGGCAGCCATCGTATTGCTGATTCAAGGCGCTTGCCAGGAACCCAGCTTTGAGAAACAGCTCAAGCTGGATACGGAAATTATTGAGGAATATATTGCCGATAATAACCTGCAAGGTCAGTGGACCGAAGCGGGTAACTACTATGTAGTGGATAAAGCTGGAGATGGGACCACTTACCCCCAATTTTTTTCTACGGTTCAGGTGGTCTACACCGGAACCTTGCTGGCGGATGGGACAGAATTTGATTCCTCGGACGGTTTCCCAGTTCCTTTTGAATTAGGTCGGGTTGTAACCGGATTCCGGGATGGCTTGATGCAATTCTCTGAAGGTGGGCGGGGTACCATCATCATTCCTTCTCCCTATGGCTACGGGAATAATGGCACCCCAAGTATTCCTGGTAAATCCATTCTGCGGTTTGATATTACGCTCACCGATGTAGTGAACTAAGCAGAAAGCCCTGGTAATAAGAAAAGGCCATCCTCAGGGATGGCCTTTTCTTGTTGGGTCCAGGTGCCTTAAAGAACCGTAAACACGACATCTTCTATCACGCCATTGGTGAATTCAATGGTATTTCCATTGGAGTCTTCTAAGGAACCGGAGAACGTACCGCTAACGGTATTGTCATCTCCCAGGGTACAAGCAGAAACTTCAGCCTGTACGTTGGTGGCGGAACCTGCGGCTGTCCCGGATTCGGTGAAGCCGAGGGCTGCTCCCTGATTGTTGGCCAGGGTGTACTCCTGCACGCTTAAGCAGTCGTCCCCAAGGTCTCCTCCGATTTCAGTCATGCTCAAAGTAACGACTTGCCCACCAGAAGTAGCGGTAAAGGTCAGGATCTTGGTTTGGGTAGTAGAATCCTTGGCTACGGCTGCGACCAAAATATTGGCTTCAAAAGCTACCCCGTCAATGTCAACGGCAAAGCGTCCGCTGGGATTCAGGACCTCTCCGAGATCACAAGAAGCAAAGCCAAGCATCATGGCCACGCCCAGCAGAATGAATGAGAATCTTTTCATGAATTTGATTTGTTGTATGTGATAATTGGAGCGAAGGTAATCATGTCAGAGGATTGATCACAAACATCTCCGCATTTCAGATACCGAAAAATTCCGAATTAGTTGCATAGCTGATCCATGCTAGCAGAAAAAAAGGGGCTCCCATTACGGAAGCCCCTTGCCAAGGTCTGTTAGTGGTTGACCAGGAATCCGCCTACCTGATGCTTCCACAAGCGGGCATAGGTTCCATTGTGATCCAACAATTCCTGGTGGGAACCATCCTCCACAATTTCTCCCTGATCCAGGACCAGGATGCGGTCCATGGCCAGCAAGGTAGAGAGTCGGTGGGCAATGGCAATCACGGTTTTATCCTTGATCAATTCCATCAGGGCCTCCTGAACCTGCCGTTCACTCTCTGAGTCCAGCGAACTAGTCGCCTCATCAAGGATCAGGATCGGTGCCTCCTTGAGCATGGAGCGGGCAATGCTCACCCTTTGAGCCTGGCCTCCGGAAAGTTTCACGCCTCGCTCCCCTACCAGGGTTTCATAGCCTTCGGTCAGGTCCTCGATAAACGCATCTGCCCTCGCCTTGCGGGCCGCTTCCTGAATTTCCTCCAGGCTGGCTCCCGGCTTGCCGTAGGCGATATTTTCCCTTACGGAGCGATGAAAGAGGTGAGAGGACTGGGGGACAAAGCTAATGGCATGACGCAGGCTTTCCTGCGTGTGGGTCGCAATGTTTTGTCCATCCAAGAATATTCCTCCCTGCTGAATGTCATACATCCTTAAGAGGAGTTGGGTAAGGGTACTTTTGCCAGCCCCGCTCTCCCCTACCAATCCAACCTTTTGACCAGCGGGAATATGCAGGGAAAAATCTTTTAGCAAAGGCTTGCGCGGCTCATAGGCAAAACTGACCCGGTCCAATTTGATTTCCCCTTTTGGAACCCTTATCATCGGTGCTTCCTCCAGGTCCACGATTTCATGCGGTTCCAGGATGACATCCAGGGCTTCCTGAACCTCCCCATAGCTTTCCATCATGCTGTTCATGCTGTTCCCGATGAAAAGCAGTGCATCCAGAATTCCCCAGGTAAGCTGGATCATCATGATCACCTCTCCTACGGTGAGGATTTCCTGCATCAGGAGTTGTAACGCTACCACCAACATGATGGCCAGCAGGACCACCTGCAGCGCATTGTTGAAAAGCAGAATGAACTCCGAATACCGCCAACTCCGAAAAATCTTGGTCTGCAGGTCATCTACATGATGGTCTACCCGGTCAATCTCCTGGGGTCGTCTGGCAAACTGGTGGACCACCCGAATGTTGGCCAGGATATCTACCATCTGCCCTTTGAGGCGGGTGTAGGATTCTGCTGTTGAGCGACTCAGCACCGCTTTTTTCTTGACCAACCAACCGTTGATCACAAGAAAAAGCCCCGCCCAGATCGCCATGATCAGGGCCATGACGGGATTGGCGATATAGGCCAAGACCATCGACAAAAAGAGCCGGAGAAAAGTGGGGAGAAAATCCCATAAGACCTTGCTCAGCATGTGGTTCAACCCATTGGCTGCGTTGGAGACTTTGCCTGCCAGAGAACCGGCAAATTGATTGGCAAAGTAGCGGCTGCTGTGCTGGCTCAGCCAGCGATAGAGACGTCGATTGGTCTCGGAGCGGGTGTGGGTGATCCAGTACATGCCCAGGAATCCACTGGTCCGCCAGAGGGTGGCAGAGACAGCGAAGAGGCCTACATAGACAAAGGCCCAGTTCCACATGCTTTCATCCTTGATGGTAATGGCATCTACCAGTTCTTTCAGGATGTAAGTAAGCGAAATGCCCGAACTTTGGGCCAGAAGAACGGCCAGGAGGGCCGGAACCCCATATCTGGCAAATTTACGGCTTAGAAAAAAGGAAAATGAGAACGCCCGAAGAGGTAGCCGTTTCCTCTCGGACGCCATCTCTCTGAATGGTCGTCCCATGATTAGGTAGTTGTAAGATTGACACAAAAGGTCCATCAGTTGACTGATAAGCCGACTTCCTCTGGTCAGCGTATACTGCAACACATATAAGGGGAGCTCTGAGCGCAAGCCAAAAGGCCTGATCTAAAGACAGGAGGCACAAGCCCGGAAGGGCTTCGTTACAAAAGGGCGGGAGCCCTTAGAAAATCAGAAGGATAGTAAACTGCTTCATCGTGCTGGTGATTTAGTGGAGGTTGTACTTACGGAGGAAGGATCAAAAAGTTATAGTTAGAATTGTGACATTTTTGACCTTTTCTTAGTCCCAAAATTCAGAATCCATCAAGAACGTGGGTAAAAAAAATGTTATCATCAGGGGTGAATGAAATTCCATTTTCGGCTTGTGTTTAACATATTTGCCCGGTGAAAAAGTTAACCACCAAAAATCTTCATGCAAACATGAAATATCTGCTCCCATTTATCTTTCTTCTCTTTTTGGGGTGTGAGGCGTTTCAGGTCCCATTTAACCCGCCCTCCATCAACGCAACAGGACCTAGCAATTTTGAGCTGGTTCGGGCTGCGGATAGCATCGCCATGTTTGGGTTTACGGATGAAGGCAAGAGCCTCTTCCCTGGATTTAGAGATGGGAAACTGAAAAGGGGTTTGCGCTGGAATGGCAATACCCTACAGCTCACTCGATCTGACCGGGTGCTAAACAGCTGGGGGACCCTTAGCATCGATAGCTTGAGTACTTCTGTCAATTGGCAAGTGGAAGCAGGAGAAATGAACATCAACTTTCAGGGGGTTCCCCTCTTGCTCAAAGATTCCCTTACTTCGGTTACCGATTATCAAAAAGCAGGGGAGTCATACCTTTCGCTCGAATTCTATTAGGAAGGGCCATTCAGCAGCTTAACTTTTGATCTGCCGCTCAAACTGGCGGGGACTCAGTCCGGTAATGCCTTTGAACTGCTTGGCAAAATAACTGCTGTCAGAGTAGCCCAGCTGGTACGCAATCTGTGAAATAGATTGATGAGGAGACAGGCGAATCAAGCGCTTGGCCTCTTTTATCTTTTCCTGGATGATATATTCGTTGGGCGTAATGCCAAAGGTGTTTTTGAATAAGACAAAGAAGTTCGATTTGCTCATATGTGCCTCCTCCGCCAACTGCTTGATTGAAATGGATCTACCCAGGTTCTTTTTGATGTAGCGGGCAATGTGAGCCATACGATTGGCTTCTTTCTGGAAACTATGCAGAAATAATTTTCGAGCTTTGGATTGGAGCAATCTGATCACCAATTCCTTGGTGGCCATATGAATGAAGAGGTCGCTGTGCTCATTCCTTTCGCCAAATAGGAAAACCAAATGCTCCACTGATTTGAGGATAGCCTGATCTCGGAATAAAAGTTCCGTGGAAAAATCCACTTCGTATTGCATGTCCACATCTGTGGCATTGGTCTTTTGATAGAAATCATGGACGGCTTCCCCTACGATGCATTCATCCGGCATGAAAGCGAGGCATTGGGTAGGATTATCTGGCGTAGCTTCTGGAAAATCAATGGACATGGTTTTCTCGGCAGGCACGATCAAAGATTCTCCCGGATCATACCCAAAGCGTCCTGTATCTTCCATTTCCACAATCTTCTTCCCTTTCAACATCACGGCGATCACCGGATGATCAAAGGTGAGCTTTACGGCTTCCGCTTTGGCAATGGTCTCGTAAAAATGCAGCTCAATGTTGCTGGCAGAAAGCATGGCTTTGCGCTCTACCATGACCCCACGCTGTTGCGTCTCTATTTGTTGGCGAAATAGCTGATCCATTAAGGAAGATATTACCAGTAAAATGGAAGATAGTCCTAAAGCCCTTCGGATGATTCCTTAACTTGAATGCAAGCCTGGTCCATCTCAATCGGTCCACTAAAAATTAGGGCTTTCTTTCGAAAACTCAAAAAGTCCTAAGGCCTGCGAGCGGATCAACGTAAGACTACTACAATACTGCTGCTCATGGATATTCAATCCTATTTCCGAGAGGTCCGCGCAGACCTCGCCCAAGGTGTGTTTAATAAACTTGGCACCTATGACCTGGATAAACCCACCCACTTCAATTGGGTAGAGGATATTTTCAAAAGCTTAAATGTGGAGGCCTTTCCAGATGATCCAGCTTTGATCTGGCGACATGGGGCAGAAGAGAAGACCTATTCTTTTCAATCCGTGTACCATCAAGCCAACCAATTGCTCAATCTGATGCGCAAGCATGGAGCCAAGGCAGGTCATCATATTTATTCCTTATTGCCGCTGGTCCCCGCCAACTGGATCAGCTTCCTCACCACCATCAAGGGTGGTTTTATCATCATGCCGACAGCAACCAATCTCACCGCCAGAGATTTGATGTATCGGTTTGAATCCCTTTTTCCAGAAATCATGATTACCGACCTCCATAATGCCCCTAAGATTGAGGAAGCGGAGGCGGCTTTTGGTAAAAAGCTCCAGCTAAAAATCCTGACTAGTGGCCAACGAGCAGGCTGGATCAGTATGGAGGAGATGACCCGAGAATCCACGGAAGCTGAAGCCGCGCCAACGCGGGCTGATGATCCTTTTCTCTACTTCTTTACCTCGGGTACTACTGGTTTGCCCAAGGTGGTGGTCCATACGCATTTTACCTACCCTTTCGGGCACCTCGCCACCGCATCCTGGGTAGGCTGTTCGCACGGAGACCTGCATTACAATATTTCCTCTCCCGGCTGGGCAAAATTCGCCTGGAGTAGCTTCTTCGCTCCCTGGAATACCGGCGCGACCATTTTTGCCAACCAGGTGGATGCTTTTGTCCCCGCAGAACAACTAGCCGCGATGGAAAAATATGGCGTGAGTACCTTTTGTGGTTCCCCGACCGTGTTGCGCATGCTCATTCAGGAGGATCTGAGCAAGTACCAATTGAGCTTACGTTCCAGCTGCGCTGCAGGAGAGCCACTGAATCCGGATGTGATTGAGAAATGGAAGCAGGGCACGGGCATTACGATCCGGGATGGCTATGGACAAACCGAGACCACCGCCCTGGTGGGCAATATCCCCGGTCAGGATCTGAAACCCGGCTCGATGGGGAAGCCCACTTTTATGTACGACATCGGCATTTATGATGAGGATGGGCAGGAGGTAGCCCCATTGGAAGAAGGGGTGATTTGCGTCAATATGGACGAAAAAAGGCATAATGGCATTTTTATCGAATACCTCCACGACCAGGATCGCACCCAAAAAGCCTTCCGGCACGGTCTGTACTATACCGGAGATAAGGCGTATAAGGATGAAGATGGCTTTATCTGGTTTATCGGTCGGAATGATGATGTGATCAAAGCCTCGGCCTATCGCATTGGACCTTTTGAAGTGGAAAGTATCCTGATCGAACATCCTGATGTGGTGGAATCAGCGGTAGTAGCTAGTCCCCATGAGGTGCGGGGCTATGCCGTGAAGGCTTTTGTGATGTTGCGGGAAGGGGTGGAACCTAGTCAGGCGCTGGCGGAGGAGCTATTTGTATTTTCGGAAAAAAGCCTGGCCAAATATAAAGTGCCGCGCATCATTGAATTCCCGGAGGCCCTACCGAAAACGATCAGTGGTAAAATCAGGCGGATTGAACTAAGGGCCAACGAAGCCCAGGCCAAAATCGAGGGCAAGAGCAGTACACACGAATACTTCCACGCAAAATATTGACCAGCAAAAAGGCCCCCCGAAGGGAGCCCAGCCTAATAATTAATCAGTAACATCACATACGAGTTTGGCTTAATCGTCGTCATCGTCATCGTCATCGTCGTATCGGTATTTTCTTCCTTTACTTTTTCCACCTCGGCAGCTGTCTTTCTTTTTGGCTTTTTTGCCGTGGGTGCAGCAATCGCGTTGCGGTCCACGATCACGTCCCTGGGCAGTGCGACGAGGACGGTAATCTTCATAGTCGTCATAATAGCGCGCTTCGCATTCATTCAATTCATTTTTTACCCAACTGTAATGCTCGCGCAGGTAGGTGTTCTCTTTTTGCAGCTGCTCATACTCTTTCTGAATGCGTCTTTCACCCCAATAATCAGTTCTAAAATCATATTGGGCTACGGGTCTGCGCTTCCCATAACGGGTGCGGGCCCCCATGCAGTCATCTAACCGAAGTTGCATGGCGTGGATTTGTCTTTCCAGCCGTTGGTTTTGCTCTTTGAGGCGGGCGTTCCGGGATTTGTCATAGCGTTTTTGCTTACTCGGGAAGATGGTGTTTGCCATGTCCTCAATAGAATAAGCCTGGCCGCCAACGATACCAGGGGTGCTTTGGGCATGCAGGGTTCCGAGGGACCATAGTCCCATCAGGAGCGCGATACTTAAGAATACTTGTTTCATAACCATTGTGTAAAACTGTGTTTGTATGGTGTTGAGAAGACAAGATTCCTTCCAGGTAACGGCGCTGCGTTGCCTTTCTGAACATGCGTGTGGGCTAATTGAATATGCGTAGGGATAAACGCGTTCAAGCAGTGGCCTCCTGTCCAAGATTGAGAAAATCCCTCCCTAATTGACTGGAAATCAAGCCTACCTATTCCATTCCGGGGACATCGCGCCACTGGTCTGACTCGGCAACCGCCTTGATCAGGGAATTTCTTTCGGCTAAAAAGCGGGTCAGGTATTTTTTCAACACCCATCGTTCCACTGCTCTTCCGAGTAACCCAAGCGGTGCTTCAAAAAACAGCTCATCCTTCATGAGGGTCTGCTCATCGGCCTGGGATTCGAAGGAGTGGTTATGTAAAAAGGATTTGAAAATCCCGCGCTGCATTTGATCCTGGAAAAAATGGGGCGATTCCAGCGCAGTGATCTTTACGGTCATTTTTTGCATCACGCCAAAGTGCCTGGCTCGCCAGGTAACCCATTCTCCCAACTCGATCAGGCCCGTGGTAGTCCCGGCCATGGCTTCCTCCTGGGTTTTTTGGGTGCTCAACTTATGAAGCTCTATGCTGCGGCTCAGGTCAAAGCAGCGTTTGCAGGGGGCATGAATGAGGGTTTCGAGATAAATGCGCACCATGGTGGATAGATTAGGAGGAGCAGCTTTCGTGGTGGTTAGTCCCCATAGACCCAGGTGTCCGTTTGGCTGGAGTATTCGGCCCTATGCCAGCCATCAAGGGAATATCCAAGCTGAAAGTGCCTGAGGGTCGAATCTGGACGATAGAAGAATCGCTCCCGGCCCTGCTTCGTTCCTATTTGCCCTAATTCTGCGGGCAAATGGTTCTGAGCATAGCGATAGGCCTTTAAATCTTCGACTAGCTTCTGGGCGTAGTGTTTTCGAAGGGCGATTTGGGAAATATAGGTGAGGGTAGCTGAACTGCCCAGGAAAAATAATCCCAGCAAACCAAGGCCTATGCCCTGGGCAAGCTCCTCTTTGTTAAAAACCGCCGCCACGATCAGCCCTACAATCAGAAAAAGGGCCAGATATCCCAGCACAAATGCCAGATCGATAACCTCCATTAACGGAAGTTGTCCAAGCCATAAGCCCAGGCAGAGCAAACTGGCTCCGCCCATCATCCAGAACTTTTTCCTCATTACCATGTGATATCAGACCTTTCCTTCCAGGTACAAACAGCACCTTCGATAGGTTCAAAAAACCAGGGGGACCATAAGGCTTTCCCGCTTGCCTAGGCTAATCTACGGAATACCTAAACAACTCATCCAATAGGCAGGAACCCATCAGGGGCTTGGGATGCCTTCAGCTTAGAACAGAAGTTGACTTACCAGGGCAATCACGCCTATGAAAAAGAGTAAGCCTAATAGGTAACCTACTACCAGATTTCTGCCGCGGTGGCTTTTGCTGTAGCAATGATGGAAGGATTTACGGCCAGCATTCAGGAGATAAAAAAAGATGGCTCCGAACCATTCGGTAAGATGGTAATTTATAGCCGCTTCGGTCATGGGTCCATCGGTCCGGCCTGTTTGGGGCTGTTTATCTTCGTTTGCGTGGTTTTCTACCGCTGTTTTCATGCTCTAAAGACCACGGGACCAAAAGAAAAGATGGAAGGGAGGGCAATCCCCACCCATCCTTTGAGGTTAGAGTTTTTTCTTCAACTCTGCCGGGGAGATATAAGAAATGCGCATGATGGCTTCTGTATCAACCTCCCCCTCGGGGGTCATGAACAGACAGCTGGGGAAGCCTCGCAGGTCAA
The DNA here is from genome assembly GCA_038527215.1 of Bacteroidota bacterium. Taxonomy (GTDB): domain Bacteria; phylum Bacteroidota; class Bacteroidia; order J057; family J057; genus JAWPMV01. Next base: position 10,973 of record JBCBGC010000112.1, on the reverse strand, counting down.
ATTCTTCCATAAAGGCTTCGTAAATCTCGCCGGGCAGAAAAATATGGTCTCCACTCACCTGCATATCAGTAACTATGCGTTTCCAATCCTTTTGGTTGGAAGGGCCGCTAGCCATACAGAGGTAGATGACTTTGACAGGCATTTTTTTCAGTTGCTGCTTTACCATTCGACTTTGCTTCATGTCATAAATGCAAGGCCCGCACCAGGTCGTCCAGACATCTATGATAATGGCTGTATCCGGATGCGCTTCTCGCATCGCTGATAAAAGTTCTGCTACCGTTTCGTGGTTGGAGACAAACATCTCGCTTTCTCCTGGTACTTCCAGGACTTTGGTTCCCAATACATGCGGCTCATTCAGTAAAGCATCCGGGGCCAGGAGTCGCTCCAGGTCTGCTATGCGTTGCTGATCTTCCGCTAGTTGTTGCTGCATCTCTGTTTGGTGCCAACCCGGCTCCAGCACTGGGATTACTTGTTCCAGGTAATCTACCCTTTCCCACAACATATCAGGACGACCAATCATGGCCAGAATATTTCTGCGGAGCAAGGGCTGGCTTTTTAAGGCTTGCTGGTAAAGCTTTTGCATAGCCTTACTAATCGCCGCCTGGTTGGGCATCCTGAATTGGTGCCCAAGCCGAATCAGCGAGGCTTGGTCATAGGCTTCCTGGTTTAGCGCGCTTTTGTATAAATCCAGATACCGATGCATGGAATCTCGCTCAGCCCCTTCATAGGCTTTAGCAGTCAGGATATCCTCCAGGATTTGGTATGAATCAGAAGGAGGTGGGTTGGAGAGCATGTTGTAGAGATAGCGGTAATAAAAGTTGCCATAATTGCTCAGCAGTTTGGGTTGGTAAGCCAGGGCTTCCGCCAATAGTCCTTCATCTCTTTCCTTGCCCCAAAAGCTGATAAATGTATCCCCATACTTTTCGGCCAATCGTTCCTCTGCTATGATCCAGCTATAAGGAGAGGGGTGTTCAGCCACAAAAGCAGCATCTATCTCTTGGAAATCCCGGTAGATTTCCCCCAACTGAGCAATTCTTTCCTGGGGGGTAGCTTGACGGCTGATTTGCCATTTCTGCTGATCCAAGGCCTGTCGTTCCTCCCTGGCGTATGCGTGGTAGCTTTCCATATATCGGTTCAGGGCCGCGTCGGTTCCTTCATATCGATAAAAAGAATCTTGCTCTGCTTTGACGGCCTGTAGATCTATCACGAGGTGCAGATCTGTATGGGCCACCATCCCTACAAAAGATTTCTCCCCCAGGCGGATAAAGATACTTTGATAGGGCAAGGCATAATCCAATGGTAATACAAAGCTCCCATCTTCCTCAATGCTGGCAATGTTCGTCTTTTGATCATCTTCGAACAATTGCACAGTGGTGTAGGGAAGTTGAAGGTCAGCATCTGTTATAGGGTCATAATACAGCATTTGTCCGGTTACACGAGGAATCCGGTCAGGTTCGGTTACACGGAGTTGGAGGTCTGGAGATTCCAAGGGCAGGTTATCCTGAGAAAATATATTTCCCAGCCATAACATTGCCACCATGAGCAACATTAATTTTTTCATAAAAAATGTACGAAGTTAATAATACCTTCAGCCGAAATATATGCAAAATATTACTTAGCCCCTCAGGATTTTCGCATTTTTCTCTGGCTAGTACAGCCTAAGACTTTTTGCCCATGGCCCCGATCTATGGTTTAGCAATTAAGTGCTTGGATATGAGGGGATTTTCCAGGAATTTAGGGAAGGCCCCGGCACCTACCCAAGCCTAAGCGGGTCTTTCATGCTACGTCTTTCCTTCAAATCCTACGACTGATGAAGCTATCCAATCTTTCTTTTTCCGTCAGTGTGTTCTTGCTTTCAGGATTGCTCTCCGCCTGTAAATCTGAGAACTACCAATTCAACATTCCAAGTTCCCCTTACCCGGTCAGTGAGGACAGCTTCAGCCTAGACACCCTGGCTGAGGGCTTCACCATTCCTTTTGGCCTAGCGGTAGTTAATGAGGATGAATACTTCATCACCGATCGCCTCGGAGATTTTTTCCACTACCAACAAGGCAGCCTCACCAAAATCAAAGGCACGCCCAAGGTTACCTACTTCGATGATCCGGGCATTGCGGCCATCAAACACGGCGGGCTGATGGACGTGAGCCTGCACCCAAACTATGCCCAGAACGGCTGGATCTATATGGCTTTCCTGGCGACCAGCGGGCATGCCAAGGCAGTGCGTTTAAAGGTAGAAGGAGACAAAATCACCGAGTTGGAAGAACTCTTTGCATCCCGGGATCAAATCTATCTGGGCAACGGCATGCGCATCGTCTGGCAGGATGCCCAGCATTTTTTCCTGAACGTCGGCGGGTCGGCCTATTCCACCCGCAACAATCCCGTGATGCTGGCCCAGGATTTCCAGATGGATGCCGGCAAAATTCATCGCCTCTTGGAAGATGGCGGCGTGCCGGCGGATAATCCCATTTTACCCGGTCTCTCCTCCCCTACCAGTATCTGGAGCTACGGTCATCGGGATGCTCAGGGCTTCCATTATGAAGCGGCCAGTGAGACTTTTTTAGCGATTGAGCATGGACCCAAAGGCGGAGATGAGTTCAATGTGATCCTGCCGGGCAAAAATTACGGCTGGCCCCTCTTTAGCTATGGATTGCATTATGACAACCAGGAGGTTTCCCTGATTTCCGAAGACTCCGCAGCGGTGATCTCTGTTTTGCCCGAGCATCAATGGACCATTGGGGAAGGTTTTGGTCGGCATTCCATCGCCCCAGCATGCCTGCTAAAAGTCTCTGGCAGCAATGTCTCAGATTGGAATGGATACTTCCTGCTAGGATCCCTGGCCTATCGCCGCCTGCTCAAGTTCAATCGCAGTACCGGAGAAACCTTTGGCCTGCCCATAGAAGGTCGGGTGAGGACGATTCAGCAGTTGCCGAGTGGGGATATTCTGGCCTTGATTGAACGGAGGAATACCATGCCCGCGGATGGGGTGCTGGTGAGAATTAGTAATTAATCTTCGGTTAATTTTTCTCGGTCAGATAAGCCCACCGCTCATCCAATTTACCAAGCTCGACTCGCAGACCGCGCAAATGCATGCTGCCGTAGACTACGGCTATTTTCGCCCCTGAATGTTGTTGGATTTCTCCGGCCAGATGTTGGTCCCTGAGTTTGAATACGATTTCTTCAAAAAAAGCGTCCTGCAGTTTGCTGCCCAGGTCCTGGCAATTATAGGTCAGGCTCGACAGGCTGGTTTTGAGGTCGCAGCTGTCCAAGATGACCTCCCCGTGCTTTTGTTCAAACACTTCCATCATTTTGGCAGGACTGATGTCAACCCGCCTGGAGGTGAGCGTATCTATCCCCAAAGCCGTAAGGCCAGGTTGGTTTACCAGGGCCCTGGCATTCTTTTTCCGAATCTTTATACCGAGCACCGTGTGGTTTACGGTATCCAAATAGGCCTCCAGAGCCACCCCTAATACCTTCCGCAACTTTCGTTCGTTGCGGTCATTGGCCAGAGAATCTTCGGGTGATTCGTCGGAATAGCCTTCATAAAAAACGAAGAAGCCTGCCTTTTGCAAGGAGTCGACCTTGGTAGCCACATCTTCATAAAAGGCCTTTTTGCCAATATGATGCATGGCCAAAAAGGCTACTTCCTTCTCTTCATTGGATAAATAGGTGAGCTTACAGGCCTCATCAAAGGCCCCCATTCTTTTGAGTTGGGAATGAAGGAGTAAGGAGATGCAGGAGCTATGAATCAGGAGCAACAGGAAGAGGAAGGCTTTGTTCATGTGAGCTATTTGGAGATGGATAGCGCGAGGGTTCTTTTTTGTAACGCGGGGAGGAGGGAAAGGTTGGTGGGGGAGCTTGCATGATTTGAGGCGAACTGCTCTCCCGGAGAAATTCCTCTCGGATACAATCTGATCTTTCCTTTATCCAGAGATGTTGAGCAAAAAACTTATCCAGGACGTAACTTTATCTTCTATATGTTTTTGTCCGCTACCTAAATATTTCGCTTAACTTTTCAGATAATGCTAGCTTTCCTCACATATCCTCAAAATACTGCCATCTAAATAAAAATATACCACCATAATATGATCAAGGATCTTTGTGTTTACAGAATAATCAAAGACTATTTGGCTCGTTTTTTCCTCCTTTTCCAGGAAAATTGATACTGTTTTTAGATAAAAGTTACTGACTGCTTCATGGCCGTCGTCTAAATTAACATGGACATAATCGTCAGGATGCTCTCCTTTTATTATTTTTAGATACCATGCCAGATGATGGTAAGTTTCTCCCCCATCCAAAAAATCCTGCAGCAATGAAGATCTAGCCTTAGCTTCCCAGCTAGCGAATTCCCTGAGAAACATGTCAACCTTTGAAAACATGTTTGATTCGATATCTTTTGCATCCAGATATAGCACCACATCCATATTTACCCCTTTATAAAAAAGAGATGAAAGGTATTCAGGTCTAAAGGGTAATTTAATTTGACCAAAAAAAGGAAGATTAAATTTATTCATGTTTATTAACTAAAAAACTGGCGGGTCTTTCAATCGTTAATGAATTAGAAAATATGATGAAATTCACCTGTTACCCAAATCCACGTTCGGAAAAAGTAAAAGCTGAATTTTCATTTGATTCAGGTCAAAGAACCAAGCTATCCCTTATCTCAATAAAGGGGCAATTAATTTGGGAAGACAAAAGTGTTTATTCTACTGGAGAGCATAAAGAAATGATTGATTTATCAAAAATTGCAAAAGGGATATATCACGTCAACTTACAGACTGAAAACGAAGTGCTAAGTGTACGAATCTTAAAAGACTAAAGAAATAGAAATGTATAATCGATTTACCACCTTTATCTTATATGGATTCTTGCTTTTTTTAATGGCCTGTAAGCCTGAGATTCCTTCTCCAATTGATGAAGATGCTGAAATTAATGAAAATCACCCATTCTTTTCTAATGAGGATTCATGTCGTTTAGTACCTATGCCTCCAACGGGCCCTTTGATGGAGTACAATGACTTTCCAGATCCCTTTCTCACAAAAACAATCGCCAATAATCCAGATAATACTTGCCAATATCTCTCGCTGATTACCGGGACCGATCCTTTAGATCAGTTTTATATGATGGTAGACATCTGCAAGCAGACATTAGATCTTTTCCAAAAACTTCCACCTGGCACTAATGGTCTTCCGTTATGGATACCAAATGATTGGTTTTTACTAGTTATTCAGCGAGATATTTGGAAAATGAAATCAAATGGTGATAGCCTCCAACTAGTTTATTCAATTCCTGGAAACCAAAATATATTTGTTTTTCAATCGGACCCTACTGATTCCAAACATTTTCACTTTTATGAGGGAATAACAGCCTATAGAGGAGACATTGAGGGAAACAAATTAGATACCTTGCATCAAGGATACCGTCTGTCGAGCAACGGAACAAAAGGACTTGGATCTATAAATGGAGAAAGTGTTGGGTATTACGACCTCACCCAGAATGGTTTATATATTCCTGTGAGCACTAAATATAAGAGAGCTCTAACTGGAAATTGGCATCCAGATGGGAAACATCAGGTTTGGTTATTGATGGAAGAACCAACTTCTCATCCTATCTCACTAGTGATCATAGATGTTGAAACTAAGGAAGAACGGCTGATCAAATCATTTTCATGTTACAACAGGGATTATTCAAGACTTTCCGTAACACCCAATGGGAAATGGGTATATATGCATCTGCAATACGCTGAATCGCTCGGAGGAAGGGATATTTTTGCTGATTGGTTTACTACCTTTATTAATATTGAATCAGGCGAAGAATATTGGGGGTCTTTTGATGTGCCATAGATTCTTGATTGAGGATGATTGCTAAGCTATTTCGCTTATTGTAAAAATTACCCTGGCTGATACCCAGTTCCCGGCAAATGGCATCTACACGAGTGCCACTATCAGCCTGACGTAAAGCATAAATGATCTGTGATTCGGTAAATTTTGACTTCTTCATAACTTTTTTCCTACTGGAAAGGTAACAATTTCGAGGACCCAAAAATAGAACCTAAGCGTTGCGGTTTTTAGGGAGAAGGTCATCTGAGTTTAGACCATCCTATACCCATACTTACAAGCCGTTGATCTGTAGGATACCCTAACAAACATCTCCCCGTATATAGCAAGCAGGAATTCGGTAACTTTGGTGTACCGAAGGCACCAAAGGCCCACCTAACTTAGCCCTATGCACAAAAAGAGCTTTCTGCTGTTGCTGACGATCTTCCTATGGGGGGGAATGCCGCCTACTCTTCAGGCTCAGCAGACGCGAGAGGCGGTCCTGGACTCAGCCCAGGCCCTCCACCGGCTGGGAGACAGTAGCCTGCAAGGCGGTAACTGGGATCGGTCGGTGGATTATTACCATCAGGCCAGTCGGCTCTACCATCGCCTCAGAGACGAGCATCGTTTTTTGTTGGAACACCTCTACCTGGCCCTCGCTTTCCAGCAGGCTGGGCAAATGGGCAATTACACCCGCTACAAAAAAGAATTAACACCTTATCTACAAAGCCAGGATACCTTATTGGCTCAGGTACTTCTTAGCATGGGCACCGCTCATCACCATGCTGACGCACATCAGGAGGCAAAAAAATACCTTGAGCAGGCGCTCACCCATGTGCAAACCTATGGACCACACCAGCAATCCCTGGCAGCCCTGATCCAGGTGAGCCTTGGACAAATCAGCCGGGAGGCGGGGGAGTTGGAGCTAGCTGCTTCTACCCTGAACGCCCTCGTTCACGCCATCCGGTCGGATAGCCTATCTCTTAGCCTGGAACAGCAAGTGCGAATTGCCCATCTGGCATACCTCGTTCATCGAGATCAACAACAGCTAAGCAAAGCCCTGGCCGATGCCCGCTGGGCAAAGGAAATGTATGGGCGCATGTCTCTGGAACAACAAGCCAAATGGAATCAGGTAATTTGGGGCGATCTGGTTGAGGTTTTTACCCGGCTGGACATGCCTGATAGCAGCCTGCACTACGCCCGGCAACAATGGACTTTTACCTCCCCTCAATCCTATAATTGGTCTGCGACCCTGGTTCAATTGGCCCGCTTACAGATCAAAGCCCAACAAGAGACAGAGGCTGAAAAAAACCTGCAACTCGCCCTGGGCCAGTGGCAGCAACTTCATCCGGGGCCACATCTCCGCAAAGCTGAAATCTATGCCTTGCAGGGATATACAAAAGCCAAACAAAATGAGGCCCTGGATGCAGCCATTGCCTTCCAGAAAGCCCTGATAGCAGGCGTAAAAGGGTTTAATAGTGAAGACATGGCCGACTATCCGGCGGCGGAAACTTTTCCGCCTCTGGGACCGATGTTGCCCGTAATTTGGGCCAAGGCAGAAGCCCTCCTCGAATATGCGGCCCAAACGAAATTAGCAGATCATTATCAGGCTGCCCTGGCTGGGTTTGAGCTGGCCCATCAATTAGAGGACAAGCTCGATCACTTTGGCGGGAAGTATGGCTTTGAGGAGACCTGGCAGGCGGAAGCGCGTAGCCGTTATGCACAAGCCGTGGCCTGTGCGGACCATTTGCACCAACTGACCGGACAAGAAAGCTATGCAAGGGCAGCCTTTTTGCTGGCTCAGCAAGGGAAAAGCCGTATCAGGCAAGCCCAATTGGTGCGCCTGTATGACCGGCCCGCAGGGGATGCACTTGCGGTAGCGCGCCAGCGATTGGGCTATCTGCAAGAAGAATTGTACACCCTCGATCTACAAATTTCTGCCGGATGGGACAGCAGCAGATTGGTACAAAGAGAGCTTCAACGCTCTGCCCTGCTGGACCAAATCGCCTATGAACAGCGTCAGATCAAGCGACGTTACCCTAGTTTTTACGATCATTTCAAAGGTCCTACCGCGCTGGACGTAAAGGATTTTCGACAAAAGCTCAGCGAAGGGGAAATGGTCCTCCAATACTTCCTGGCAGAAGAGACCTTATACTGCTTTGGCCTCACGCAGGATGAATTTTGGGTGGACAAAAAGGCCTGGGCTACAGAAACCTCAGGTGCTTTGCGCAGTTTTTTGTTAGAGGTATCTCAGGAGGATCAGCAGCCATCCTGGCAAAACTTTTTTTCCAATACCCAGCATTGGTCTGAAATCCTCCTGCCTCGAAAACGCTTATCCTCGGTAAACCTCCTTACCATCTTTCCAGATGTGGGGCTTTATACGTTCCCTTTTGCCCTGTTGACGACCGAAACCCAGGCCCTGGACAGCCTTTCCAGCTTTAGCGATCTGGCTTTTCTTCCCAAAAGCATGGGCCTCCGGGTAATAGTAGAGCCGGGAGCTTGGGGGCAGCCCTATAGTCCGCGGGAGAAACGCGCGCGTATGATGGCGATTTTTCCCCTCTACCCTTCCCCATTTTTCACCGGGCAAGCCGGACTCAGTACAGAAAAACAAGAACAACTCCAGGAATTTTATCAGACCCAGCGCAATCAGGAAGCCTGGAAGGTATATGACGTGGGCATTTATCAGGGGGAAGATACTCGAGATAGCCTGTTATTTCATCGCATGTTCGAAGCCATAGGGAGCGATCTGGAAATTGTCCATCTGGAGGCGGCGGTCTTGTTGGGGTATCCCACTTATTCCCTGGCAGGCATTGTCTGGCCCGATACCTCTAACGGTGAACCATATTCCCTGCCGGAAAACCTCATTTGGTCTCCGCTTCGTAGTAACTTATTGGTAGCACCCAATGTATGGTTCAGTCAAGATTCCCTGGCTGGGGAAGTAGGCATGCAAGCCTGGCGAAGGACCTTGCGTAATGCTGAAGTTCCGTCCGTATTAAGCGGCCTTTGGGCCCAGCCGATTCAGGCCAAGCGATTCATCATGGACTATTTTTATGAGCAGCTAGCGGAAGGAATAAAGCCGACTGAGGCATTGCGATTAGCGCAGCTAGCTTATATGCAGACTCACCCGGATCAAGCTCCCTACCACTGGGCGGGCTGGACCTACCTGGGACCAAATGAGCCAATGCCCATTCCCAGGCCCTGGTGGTCTTATACGGCCGTAGGGGTAGCGGGCCTCATCATTTTGCTGATCATCCTTACCCTGTTCAGAAGGAGAAAAAGGTAGGCCTATAATGCCTCCAGCAGAGCCTGAGCTGCCTCTTTTTTAAAGAAATAAGGATTTTCGAGCAGGCTAGCAAGGTGGGTACGAAGGGTTGGAACATCGCCTGACTTGAGCAACGTCAAAGCGATTTGCCATTGGCTGCGATCATAGAGGGAACTTTCCTCGGCTATCTGACGGAAATAAGTAAGCGCCTGGTCGGGCTGGTCCAACTCAAGATAACTTTGTCCCAGGTAAAACAGGGTTTCGGCTGAACGCGTGTCAGGCAGGTTTTCCCATAAAGCAATAGCGCCAGCATAATCTTTCTGGCTGTAAGCCAGGACACCCGCTTGCCACAGAGAATCCATTTCTCCCTGGCTTCTCATCCCTGGAGCCGGCTGAGGCTCATAGTTAGCGGCATACAAGGCTTGCAAATCCGGGCCGGAGGTAGACAAGCTGGGATACAGGAAAATGGCGGCTAAAAGAAGCAGGGCTGCGGCAATGCCCACGGCCAGCCAAGGCGAACGACGGGAAGTATTCAGCGGCTTGACCGGGGCTTCTTTACGGGCCGCTTCGCCCCTTTGGCGGAGCTTTTCGGCCAGTAAGCGATCCCCTTCGGCCATCACCATCGCACGTTGGGCGGCATATATTTTTACCTGCTCGGCGAGCCTTTCATCAGCCAATATGTCAGCCTCCAGGCTTTTCATTTCTGCTTCGGAAAGCTGCTGACTAAAGTAGGCCTCAAGGCGGTGAAGTAAATCCTCATTCATAGACTCATGTGTGCGTTAAAACTCAAAAAAGCGTTCAGGACATCAATTTCCTCAATTGCTGTAAACAGGTATGTTTTTTCACCCGTACCGTCTTGGCATCTTTATACCCATATCGCTGAGCAATTTCTTCCATCCGGTATCCCCAGTAAATCGCGTCCAGCAAAATCTCCTTACAATTCTGGCCGAGCTTACCCAGGTATCTACTGAGATCTTCCATTTTTTCCCGGACCTCCAGCAGCTGGATAATTTGGGGTTCCCGATCCTGAAGATGAAGGGGTAATTCATATTCCCATTCAACTTTATTAGTCCCGCGCTTTCGAATAGCGTTAAGGCACTTGTTTAAAAAAATCCGATAAAGGTAGGTAGCGTAACTGCTTTCGCCCCGAAAAGTCCCAGAAACCACCTGGCGGCGAAAGGCGACCACCGCGTCTGAATAAGCATCAATGGCCTCTTCTTCAGAGATTCGATTCTCCTTGATCATCTTATAGATAAAAGCATAGTGCTTATCATAAATGACCCCAATGGCCTTTTCCTGTGCTGCTCCCCCTGCTCGTAAATCCGCCAGCAGCAACTCTGCTGAGTTCGTAGTCCCGCTCATCTATCAAGTATTCTTAACATCGAGATAAATATGCTAATCCCGTTAACATTTTATTCACTAGAGAGACTAAAGTAAGTAAAAAGGGCAAGATTTTTCACGAGATCGCTCTTTGTAGAATAAAAAACCAACCATTGAGAACATGTTGAAGCAATTTTCCTTTCAGAAGGATCAATTTCGTATGAATGAAAAAATTATCCTTAAGCATGTCTCAGGATTCTCTTTTTTGGGAGCGGGGGACATCGTACGCATCGAAGCGGATAACAATTATGTGAAACTTTTTCTGGTGGATGGGGAAATGATCCACCTGGCTAAGACCCTCAAACAGATGGAGGCTACCCTACCGGAAAACGCCTTCATCAGGGTCCACCGTTCTCACTTAATCAATCCGGATTTTGTAAAATCTTACCGCAACATCAAGGGAAGTTTTGCTGTCCTCCAGGATGGAACCAGGGTACCTGTGTCCCGGAGAAAGCTGGCTGGTTTTGTAGAAGCGCTTCAGAAAAAAGGAAAGCTCCCTTAAGCGAAATGAAAATAGC
>JBCBGC010000111.1:0-29086 GCA_038527215.1 Bacteroidota bacterium | reverse complement strand
ACTTCTGCTTTTTTACACGAATTGCGCACCCTCTTCCCAACTGCATGGCAGCCGGTAGAAGAGGTATTCGAATTGGTGATCGCTTATTTCCGCCAGTTTCATCAGCATTATATGGACCAGGGTGTGTTCAAGCCCACCTCATTAGATCTGCTTACCAGAATGGACAGCTGGTTTGCCTTTGAATTTTTGCTGTCCCATCGAGAGGATGAGGCACTTGCCGATTTATTGCTGGCCTACATTCGAATGCGGTTCGAAGGGATCATGTTGTAAGCAAATGTTGTGAGCAAATGACAGCCTGGTATAACCTGCTTGATTTGGAGGAGCCGGATAAAAGTCGGAACTACGATTATCTCTCGTCTACATCCTGAACATGGAACAATCGAAGCAACAAATCCTTACTCAACTTTTCATGGAAACCGGCCATGCGCATCATCAGGCATTTTTAGCGACCGATGGTGCCGACCCAGAGTGGCCCCTATGGTATGCGGAATACCTGAAAGAAAAGTTGCCTTCGGTCCTGGCCCAGCCCATGACTAAAAGCCGGCTCATCCACGAACTCGTTTGGCTGGAGGATACGGCGGATGTCAGCAAGCGCCACTGGACGGAGGTGTACGCAGAGATGCTGGTCATAAAATATCCTCATTAACCCTTCCTTTCTCAAAGAGCCTTTCCCAGTCTCCGGGACGACAGCAAGACAGCAGTTCATGTAGTATATATATGAACCTGCCTGGCAGGAATAAATATTGAAAGGAACTTTTTATGAAATATGGCATTGCAGGCCAAAAAGCGCCTGAATTAGATTCGCGCATTGTATGGAAAGACGAAGAAGGCAAGCCCATGGAGGCGGCACAATTGGCTCATCATAAAGGCAAACACATCGTATTGTTTGCCTTTCAATCCTGGTGTCCCGGTTGCCACAGTCGGGGATTTCCAGCCCTACAAAAAATGGTGGAAGCCATGAAAGACCAGGATTCCGTGGCATTTATGGCCATCCAGACCGTCTTCGAAGGATTCCAGGTAAACACTGCTCAAAAAGCCTGGGATGAGCAGACAAAATATGCCTTGGGGATCCCTTTCGGCCATGATGCGGGAAGTGAGGATACTGCTGGTCGATCCTCGTTGATGTACCATTATCGCACCGGAGGAACTCCCTGGTTTATCATTATCGATCCTGAAAATCGAGTGGTTTTCAATGATTTTCACCTCAACGTAGACGGAGCCATTGAATACTTAACCGATGCCCTGAAAACTTCCCAGTCTTAATTCACATGTTCAGCAAACAAGCCTTTCCCGTTCAGACTCTTAGGAGTCTGAACGAGAAGCATGCCCTGGTATGCTTCCTTTTCATTTTTTTCATTTCGCATCCTTCTTATATGACAGGACAAAAACAAACTTTATTTAGGGACGTAGGTTTGCGTACCCAAACAGATATATCCGCCATTCCTTTGAAAGAAATCTTAAACGGAGGGCCCCAAAAGGATGGCATTCCCGCCCTGACTAATCCTGCTTTTGTGGCGGTAGACCAAGCCGATTTTATAGCGGATGCCGCTATGGGCATTTTGCTTCAGGAAAGGGGTGAGCACAAGTTCTATCCTTACAGTATTCTGGTTTGGCACGAAATCGCCAACGATTACATCGGAGGAACAGCGGTGACCGTTAGCTTCTGCCCTTTGTGTGGCTCGGCGATGGTATTCAAGCGGCAGGTCGGGAAGCAGGTGCATGAGTTTGGGGTCAGTGGAAAACTCTGGCAATCCAATATGCTGATGTATGACCGGGCCACCGAGTCCCTTTGGTCCCAGATTGAAGGCCGGGCCGTGGTAGGAGAATTGACCGGTCAGGCATTATCTCTTTTCCACGCTCAGGTTCTCTCCTTCGGCGAGGCTAAGCGGATTGCCTCCGAGCTGCAGGTACTGTCTACCGATACTGGCCACCTGCGGGATTATCACCGGTATCCCTATGGGGATTATGATCAGCATGATCAGCTGTATTTTCCGATCAAGCATCCCGACCAGCGGTTGCCCTTGAAGACCCTGATGATCGCAGCCACCCTAGGCGGTCAGGCCTTTGCTTTTCATCGCGAAGCCTTAATAGCGGCTGGAAAGGCCAGGCTGGATACGCCAGCGGGCCCTATCGAAGCCCGTGTTTCAGCCCAAGGGGAGATCACCCTATCCGACGAAAAGGGAGAGCAGCTGCCTAGCTTCGTCAGCATGTGGTTTTCCTGGGCCAACCATAACCAAGGTCCGGTGTGGACCGGAGAATAAGCCCCAACGACAAAGGCTCCTTCTGATGCAGAAGGAGCCCTTGTATTCAAGGGGTGGAGATCAGAAGCTATGCCTGAACATCCGTTGCCACTTAAATTCATGTGCGCTTCAAGCGATCACATGGCTATCAATACATCGTATTGGGGTTTTCACTTTTTTCCGGTATCTGTTGTATGGCATCCCAGTGCTCGCAGATTTTTCCCGCCTCGTCAAACCGAAAGAAATCCATGGTGACGTACTGGTCATTTCCTGGCCAGGTCTGGTGGGTATGGAGGGCGACCAAATCTCCTTCGGCGATGCACCGCACAAATTCAATGGATTTATCAGGATATTCGCGCTGCATCCGCTCAAAATAGGCGATAAAGCCCTCGGTTCCGTCCGCCACATCCGGATTATGCTGGATGTATTGCTCACCTACATACTTTTCAATGGCTTTCCTGGGCTGACCTTCATAGGCCATCCGGTAGAAGGCAATCGCATGTTCTTTGTTCTGTTGGAGGTTCAAGATGTTGGGCTGTGACATGGAGTAACTCCTAACCTAAGATAAGGGGAAATAGCCAAAATGGCTAGGTGTACGATTGAATTCATGTCCGTTTTCTTATCCCGCCGAATGCGCCTTTTCCCTGAACTGTCCAATGGTCATCCCATACACTTTTTTGAAGGATCGGGCCAGGTGACTGCTGTCGGTAAAATTCAGCTGATAAGCCATCTCTTTTAAAGAAAGGTCCGTATGCAAAATCTTAGTTTCAGCGATTCGGAGCCGAGCAGTTAGTTGATATTGGGCCAGACTCACCCCAGCCTGCCGCTTGAAGTATTCTGAAAAGTAAGTTTTTGAAATCCCAAATTTCTCGGCCAGTACTGGTACCCTCAGCTTCTCCGTCTGGGTAAGATGAGTATGGATATACCGGAGTACTTCCCCAAAACGGCTATCGGTATCACTGGCCGTACCTACATATTTCTGCTCTATACTGCGGGCCAGGATATTCAGGATAGTGGACATCGCCCCAGCAATGATGGCACCTGAGTAGGCATCGGCTTGCAGGTACTCCCGGTGAATGTGATATATATTCTGAATGATAAAATCACGGGCTCGCTGGGTAGTAATGATGTCTCCCGGGACCTTGTTATAGTTCAGGAGGATATAGGCGATCCGGTCAAACCACGCCTGATAATCTGTCAAGCCGTCCTGTCTCAGGAAGTAATAATCAGTGAAGCGGATAAAATAAAAGCGAGAGGGTTTGGTCAGGTTAAAAGAATGGCAATCTAAAGGAGGCAGGAGAAAAATATTCCCTTGCTGAAAGACAAATTCATGTTGGTTGATGCATTGAAGTCCTTCTCCTTGTTCGACATAGACAATTTCAAAGAAATTATGCTTATGCGGACGTTTTCCCCAGGAGGTCAACTCCTCTACATGGATTTCAAACATTTTTTGCGCGACCTCAGTAAGCATATCACTTATATTGGAAAAATATCAGAAATTTAGGAAAACGATCGAATTTTTATGGATTAATCTTTCAATTATTATAGGAATCTGCACGCTTTTCCAAGATACATACCATTCATTCCCATTTGCCTACCAACCAACAAAAGCAGGGAATGATGATTTTTGCCCAGTGTCCAACAAGCTTGAAGCACATCCAGATCCCTAGCCTGATTGCCTTTATGCCTATACCGCCTTCTCCCTCCTCATTTTCCTCGATTAATAAAGCCTATCAGGAGGTTTTTCGCCCCCAACACATGAGTATTGGGCTGGTGGTGCCGATCGAGACCTATATCCACAGTTCGGTTCCAGATATGCACGGACATTTGGAGCGGGTACAATTAGCCGAAGCCTTAGGATTTAAAGCAATATGGCTACGAGATGTGCCCTTTCATGTGCCTGCCTTCGGGGATGCGGGTCAACCCTATGATCCCTTTGTCTATCTGGGCATGCTGGCCGCAAAAACTAGACAAATCGCTTTGGGGGTGGCAAGTATCATTTTGCCCCTGCGCCATCCGGTTCACGTAGCCAAAGCGGCTGCTTCAGTGGATGCCTTATCCGAGGGACGGCTTTTGCTGGGTATCGCCTCTGGGGATAGGCCGAAAGAATATCCGGCCATGAATATTCCCTTCGAAGAGCGGGGAGCTCGATTCCGGGAAAGCTATGCTTATATCCGAGCCATGGAAGCTGCCTTCCCACAGGTATCAAACGACTTCGGCGAACTGGACGGAGCCCTCGACCTGTTGCCCAAGGCTTTTGCTGCTAAACTTCCGCTGCTCATTACCGGGGGAAGCCAACAACCTATGGAATGGATTGCCGCCCATGGAGATGGTTGGATGGTGTATCCACGAAATCCTATTTATCAGGAACATGTATTAAAGCATTTTCGGGAAAAAGTCGCCGAGGCGAATCGTCCCCCTCAGCCAGTCATGCAGCCTTTGCATATAGACTTAGCAGAGGATCCAAATCAGCTCCCCACGCCTATCCATCTGGGTTTCAGATCCGGCATCAAATACCTTCTGCAACACCTTAAGGCTTTACAAAATATCGGCATCCACCATGTAGCTCTGAACCTGCGGTTCAATCAGGCGGATGTAGAGTCTACCCTTCAAGAAATCGCCAAAGAAATCCTGCCCGCATTTCACCCCTAATAAAGTCTCCCCATGAAAAAAACCATTTTACTTACCGGTGCTACTGATGGGATCGGGCTGGAAACAGCCAACATGTTGGTAGCCAAAGGTCATCACGTCTTGCTTCATGGAAGAAATCAAGCCAAACTCAGCGAATTAACCTCGAGACTGGCTGCTATGGGGCCGGGGACGGTGGAAAGCTACCTGGCGGATCTTTCCTCCTTGGCAAAGGTGGATCGGCTGGCGCAGGAAATCGCAGAGCAACATGCCCAACTTGATGTCATTATCAATAATGCCGGCGTTTATCAGGCGCCTGTGGTTCGTACGGCCGAAGGCCTAGATATACGCTTTGCGGTGAATACCCTGGCGCCTTATGTGCTCACCAAGCAATTATCTCCACTCCTGCCTGATGGGGGGCGGGTGGTAAACCTCTCCTCTGCCGCTCAAGCCCCCGTAAGTCTGAAAGCCCTCAAAGGTGGCCCATCGCTTTCTCATGGGGCTGCCTACGCACAAAGTAAACTAGCCATTACGTCCTGGACGCGTCTTTTCGCCCAGAATCATCCTCATATCCTGGCGGTGTCGGTCAATCCGGGCTCCTATTTGGGGAGCAAAATGGTCAAGGAGGCTTTTGGTATGGAAGGCCGTGAGATCAGCATTGGGGCAGACATCGTCAGTCGGGCCGCACTTTCGCCTGAATTTGAGGGGCATGCTGGCGAATACTATGACAATGACGCTGGCCGATTTGGTCCACCCCATCCCGAAGCCCTGGATGCCGAAAAAAGTCGCCAACTCATGCAAACCATGGAAGCCCTGTTGATCAACCTCCTTCCAGGAGCCTAAGGCACCTCCCCTACCCAGGCATCCTTCCATTCAGGCATGGGGATAAAGCAATCATTCTACCCCCAGGAGGTAGATTGGATAAAGCCTATCACTCATGAGTAGACTTAGCGGGTAGTTTTGATAAATCGGAACCTTTCCTGAACGGCCCCTCTGTAGGTTTTTCCAATGGGGATCACCTGACCCGCTACTACCACCGTATGCATATCCTCAAAACTTTCGATAAAATTGACGTTGATGATGTGAGAACGGCTTACCCGCAAGAGCGTCGGATGTTCAAACTGGCGGGTGAAATTAGAGAGGTTGGTGGTTACCACGATTTTTCCCTTTTCGGTGAAAATTTTGAGATAGTTAGCGTCCGCCTGGATGTACTGAATGCTCGATACCGGGACTTTCTGGTAGACCGATTGAATTTTGATGAATAAATCATCTTCCAGTAAATAGGATTTTCCTTCAGAATCCAGCTCCCATTGATCTTCTTCGGGTAATGGTTGGGGATTGATCAACCGATTAGAGGCCTCCTCAAGGGCCTTTTCTATAGAGGACAAAAGGCCTGCCGGGCTGATGGGTTTGGTCAGGTAACCATCAGGCTTAACCTTCCGGGTCCTTTCGTAGGTCTGGACATCCTGGAAAGCGGTGATGAAAATGATCGGAAAGGTGTATTTTTTGCGTAGGGCCATCGCCAATTCAATCCCATCCATGGTCCCCCTTCCTCGCCTCAGGTCGATATCCAATAAAGCCAGGTCAGGAGGCTGCTGTTCGATAAGAGCCAGGGCTTCCTCCCCACTCCTAGATTTGTTATGCAAACCATAGCCTAAGTCTTCGAGGTGGGCGTTAATGATGTCCTGATTAAGGGTTTCATCCTCCACCAGGAATATGCGTATCGGGCTGATATGTTCACTCATCAGGATAGGGTTAGAAGGATTTCAGGGAAGGGACAGGCTCCTCGGATTTCAGGCTAAATTCAAGTTTCCATTGCGTCCCTGTTTGGCTGTTAACGGACACCTTCCCATACATATTTTCGCACATCGTATTGACCAGGCGCAAGCCGTAGGAATCCGCTTCTTCCGGATTCAGGTCTTCGGGTAGGCCGGGCCCCCGATCTTCGATTATCAGACAGGCCCGATCCGCCTCAAGCAGTTGGAGCTCTACCTTCAGGAAACTTTGATGGGGGAAGGCATACTTTAAGGCATTGGTGATCCATTCATTGGCGATCAAGCCAAGAGCTACTCCCTTGTCCACATCTACATTGAGATCCGCAACGCTCATATCGAGGCTTATTGATTGCGGATCGTAGCCATAGGCCCGTACCAGGTTCATGGTCAGGGTTTGCAAATAGTCTCTGAGGTTGATTTCGCCTACTTCTGAGCCTTTATACAATAAAGTATGGAGCAAGGACAAGGCTTCCATGCGCTGCCGACTGACATCAAGGGCCGCTTTGGTTTCCTGGTTAGAGGTCCTTCTTCCCTGCAGCATGAGCAGGCCGGATATCTGTTGCAGGTTATTTTTCACCCGATGATTCAGCTCACGGAGCAGGGTCTCATTTTTGTCCCGCTGAGTAGCTACCTCCTCGGTCAGCTGAATTTGCGTATCTCTTTGCTGGGCGACCTCCTGGGTCAGGCTCTTCTGTTTTTCTCTGCTTCGATAGAGGAAAAAAGCCAGGATGCCGAATACTAACAGGCCTGCTGCTCCGAGGACAGCCAACCAGAAGTTTTGGGTCGCTCGTTGGCTGGCCAGGTCAGCTTCTATGGCTTGCAGGTCCCGCTCCTCCCTGATGATGTTGGTTCTGTATCGGGTTTCTGCCATTTGAATGGAGATGGCATGTCTGGCATCCATTTCATTTTGTAGCGCCGCTTCATGATCCGCAAAGGCTTCCGCCCCCAAGGCTACTTCCCCCAACTGTTGATAGGCCATCATGCGGACCATGGCAAGGTTCCTGGAAATTTTTGCCTCCATAGTTTCTAAAAAAAGTTCTTCCACTTTATCCCCTAGTTTCAAGGCCTCTTCTGGCTGCTTCATGAGTAGGTGACACTCCGCCATGCGTAAGTACATTTCCTCCACGGCGAACATTCGAGGGAGTTCAGGAGGCGCATTATCGATTTGCTGGAAGGCAATCAGGGCGGACTGGGGATCCTGATCAAAAATCAGGGTAGACAGGCCCTGGAAAAAGTCTACCGTCAACCAAAAGGTGGTATCCTCCGCAATTTTATTTTCCCTAATCCCCTCAGCAAAACGCTCGTAACCAGCTTCATCTCCTTGTTCCAGCGAGGTACTGGCTCCTTCCAGTAAGAATGCCACCTTTTCTCTGGGCCCCTGCGCATCTGCTATAGCCAGGGCCTCCTGTTTATATTTTTTACTCAGGTCCGTTTCCTTCGCACGGGCATAAATGGCAGACAAGGTCAACTTGATCCGCGGCAAATACTGGGTAAGGGGAATTTTTTCAGCCAGAGATAGACTCCTAAGTAAAGAACTAATGGCAGAATCCTGGAAGGCCAACATATTATAGGTTGTCCCTTCATTGAACAAGGCTGAAAACAACAATCTTTCGTGCCCAATCGAATCTGCCCAGTATCTGGAAGTACTACAATGCCTCAAAGCATCGGACAGATCTTTTTTGTGAAGGTAAAACTGTCCCAACATGCCGTGGCAGGAAGCTCGCACTAAGGCATTTTCGATGCTAGGCAGGTATTTTTCCAAGCTATCCACAAAGGGCTGCCCTTGTTCAAAGGCCCCTACCTGGGCATAAAATTCCACCAGCAATTGATACGCATTAATTCTCTGTTCAGGGCTCCCATGTTCTTGGGCAATCGCCAAAGCCTGCTGATAATAATATACCGTACTATCTACCTGCTGCATGAAAAAAAATGTCTTACCAAGCCTGGACAAACTAGTGGATACCCCCATGGGAAATCCAGCCTCATCAAAGTACTGGGCAGCCCGTTTCATATACGGAACCGTTTTTGAACGGTCATTTCCATGATCAAAGAAGAGACTGTTGCCGTAGTAAAACTCATACCAAGCCTTATATAAGGGCTGGGGATGCTCGTCAATCAGTTCCTTTACCTGTTCCATCCAATAAATGGCACTGTCGGGCATCATCATATGAAATTTCCCTCCCAGGCTAAGACCGGCTACGATCTGGGAGTCTGGCCCGAATTGCTTGGTAAGTAAAACTTCCCGGGCATGTTCCCGGGGCATCCAGTTTAACTCCCCGTCGGTCTGCCCCCATAATTGAGGGCAAACCGTCAGGAAACTGAAGAGAAGGCAGAAGTGTCGGCTCATGATATGGTTTGCTTAAAAATTAATCTTTGATAATTACGCGTTTGATGATGACTCGGGCTCCCATTTCTACCACCAGCATGTACATGCCTGTAGTAAGTTTATTCAAGGACACGACCTGGACGGCTGGATCAGTGGGAGCTACGTCTTTGGAAAAGATCTTTTTCCCTTGAACATCAAAAACCCTGAGCATAGCAGCCTCAAATCGACTGCCAGGCAAGGCAACCTGAAAACTTCCCTGATTGGGATTGGGATAAACCTGAACCCAGGAAGCCGCCAATAAGCCTTCAAGATCCGTCGTACTCCCGGTGAAGGAATAGCTTTGACAAGTATCACAGCTTACCACACTATCCGTCCGCACCACCTGCAGGCAAAAATCGTAGGTGGTATTGTTCATTAAATCACTGGTATCTGGGGCGAAAGTCAGGTCGATATAATGCTGAGGTTGACTCAGGGGAAAGGTATAGGTCGTGGTCGTATCGGTAGGAGACCGAAAAAAGTAGGTGATCTTTTCCAATTTTGCCTGGGGTTCAGCCTTGACAAAGGTATTGCGCTGATAGGTATGGCTCCAATGCCCTTCGGCATTGCGGGCCCGGGTAAAGAGGGTGTGGATGCCTGCCGGCAAGACATCGACGGGAATGCTAAGGGAAGCGGTATCCCGATGGCCACTCAGGCCATAGGCTTGTCCTGCCCCATACCCGGGATCTGTATCCCAGAACCATTCTCCGGCTTGTAATTCGCTGGCCGAATCACGCGCCAACACTACAAAAGGACGCATATAGGTATGGGACCAAATCCCCAGACTATTTTTCACCCGTACATTCCAATAATGCAGACCGGGAGATAAGGTATTGACACTGGCCTGAATGTCTGCTACGATTTGGGTGTCCGGGGTAAAGTTGTTGAACACGGTGGCATTACCGATGCCGGGATCAGGCCCATCAAAGAACCACTCCCCGAGGACGACATCCGCCTGCCCAAAGAGGGTCCCGCTTAGCAACCATAAGATGGCCACTTTTTGTATAAATAACATTTTCATACGATTCAGAATTAGAGGATTGGGGATAGGTCCATCCTGAACGGACGTAAGTCACACCCGGGATGGATCACCAAATTAGTTACCGGAATGGGCCTCAATTCGGACTTCAAGGGGATTGGCCGGGAAGACGGTAGTAGACAGAATGATGGTTTTGATAAAAGGAATATCAGGAACCCCAGACAAGACATAAGGCGTATTGCCCCCAAAAGCCCCTCTATCCGTCCCATCATGCGCGTTTCCTTTGACCAGGATAGCCGAAGGAAGCAATTGGTACTCCCCATCCGTACTAGCAGTAGCGGCGCCTAGAAAAAGGGTGGTAGGATTGGCTGTGTTATTCCCATTACTGCTACCAAATTGTCCGGCAGCAGCCGTATTGTCCGTTAGCGAACCTTGTCCAGTCGTACTGACCTTAAAACTGTTGGTATTGGTGGAAGTGGAAATATTGCTGCGGATGCTCCCATTGAATACCTCTACGTTGAAGGTGGAACCCAGAAAAACATTGTGTTGAATCATGCCAGAGGAGTTGTCCACGATGGAAAAGTTGCCATTCACAATGTTGTTGGAGAACACGATGTTGTTCAGGCCAGGGTTTATAGAGAGGGAGGACAAAGCCTGTCCTTCGCAGTAATTCTGGATCATGGTGGTTCCTGTAACGTTAACATCGCGGATGTACAGATATCGGTTGATCCGACACTTGATAACTTTCACATCATTGACATACACTTCCAGGCCAGAGATAGAAAGATCGGTAAAGCTAATGCCGACGATCTCCGTACCGGCGGCCCCTGAAGCAGGATCATTGGTGATGGTTTGTTGCAAGGTAAATACATGTACTTCTGCAGGTAGACTAGCTGGGGTACATTCGTTTTGGGCAGTAAAGTAGCCAGGCCCAATGATCACCAGTTTTTTGGTAATGGTCAGGGAACCATAATTTACATTAGATCCTTCAATATAAAGGGTATCACCGGGTGAGGCCACGCTATGTGCGGTGGTCAAATCCGTGTAAGGAGCATTGCTGCCGGGGGTGTTATTCACACGCAGGGTGGTGGCATAGGAAAGGCTGGCCATACATAGGCATAGCAGAAAGGGTAAAAGCGTTTTCATTATAATTTGGATTTAGTTGAAGATAGGTAAAAAATTGTCATTTCGTATACTTTGGGCAACTAGAATTTTCGATTTTCTGACAAAATTATTCTGGAGGTCTCCAGACAGATAATTCTGGAAAAATGGCTTAGGATTCTCCCAGCGGATAGCGAATACCCAAGGTGCCATAACCAACGCCCAGGCCCCGGTACCATCCTCCTCCCAAAAACCAGCGCGGGGCCCAGTCTATCACAAGGATGAGGGGAAAATCCTCGAACTTATATTCTGCGCCTAACATTACTTGCAGGCCCCAGGAGGTGCGGCTATACTGGCTGGGATTATATCCATTGTTGTAGGTCCACACATAGCCGGAGACGCCGCCGCCCACGTACCAGGAAAAGTTTTCGACTTCCGGAAGGTCAAAGGCCTCCAACAGGCTTCGGGTTCCAAAATGCTGTTGGAGGGAAATGCTGAGGGAAAGCATATTCCAGCTGCTTGAGCCCCGGGCACCTACACCAAATTCTACCGCCTTATTGTTGGACAGAAATCGCTTATAGTTGATCGAAGTGGGATAGCCTAACCGAAGGCCTACTGCTTTTTGGTATACCTGCACAAATTCTTCAGCCTGGCTACGGTAGATGGACTGGGCCTGGAGGAAGGAGGAGAGAAACAGGCTACAGAGCAGGCAACCGAATACCCGCCTTGCTGTGGTCTTGACTAAAAAAATGAAGGATGTCTTTTTCATGATTAAACCTTTTTGAGTTGCGTTTACTGATAGGTCTAAATTCGGCTCCTGCCGCCTCATAGCCTATGGACTTTGTATGAAGGCCAGGGAATTTTGTATGAAAGGAAGCGCATCCGGTGAAGCATCAGCTTCTCCCCTTTCCTAGCGCCGATTTGGAAAGCTGAATACTATTCGACATTTTTGTTCAACAAAATTGTTTATGCCTGAAACCAAATCTGCTACTCGCGAAAAAATCCTGGCCGCCGCCGAAGCTGTCTTTCATGAAAATGGCTTTAAGGGGGCACGTACCACTCAAATCGCTGAGCGCTCGGGCGTAAGCAGAACCATGATGCATTATTACTTCCGGACCAAGGAGGAGCTTTTTCAGGAAGTATTGAAGAATACCTTTGGCTTTTTCCTGGAACACGCCCAATCCTTATTTGTTGAGCACCGGGATCTTAAAACCCTGATTGACAACCTGGTAGACTTGTTTCACAAAGTTTTAAGTGAAAAACCGGGTCTGCCTAGTTTCCTGGTAAACATCATCAACGAAAATCCAGCCCTAATTATCAACCTTCCCGTTGCGCAGACGGAGATTTTACCCGCTTTATTTGATCAGCTACTGGCCAAGGCGCGGGAAGACGGCAGCATCCAATCCCATATCTCAGGAGAAAACCTGGTCCTGAACCTTTATGGCATGATGGTCATGCCATATCTCGGAGCTCCTTTTATTCAATATAAAGAGGGGCGCTCATCTGAGGATATGCAGGATTTTCTCCGGGCACGAAAAGAGACCATCAAGTCCTTCCTATGGAATGGACTTCAACTTGCATAAATCATCCTACCGCAATGAAAAGAGACCTACTAATCGCCAAAATCTTGTTAACCATAGGTGTGTTTGAGTTTTTTGGTCCCATGATCAAAGACACCGGAGCCTCTCATTTGATGAATCATGATTGGGTGGGCCACGCCAAGGTACATTTAGCCTGGCTGCTGGGGTATATGTTTTTCTCTGGACTGGCTAATCTTTATTTCATTTGGGTTAGAAAGCCGTTTGACCTTAAACACCTTTACCTCTCCTGCCTCTGGCAAGCTACCCATCTTGTTGGCTTCTGGGCAGCCATCCTTTTCGTCCCCCTCTATGATGGAGCGATTGTAGATCACCATTATCATACCTCTATCTTAGGGATTGATGAAAATATCTTTGTCTTCATGGTTCTCAGTATCGTGCTGGGACTGGCTTTTTTCTGGCTAAAAACCCGGGTAGAACCCCAGTTGGAAAAGAACCGAACCCTGGCCTGATATGAATGCTATTACCACAGATGTTCTCATCATTGGAGGAGGCCCCTCAGGCATGGTTAGCGCCCTATTCCTGGATAAGCTAGGGATTTCCAGCAAAGTCATCGAGCGGCGCTTCGACATTTCTCCGCATCCCAAGGCGCATGAACTCAGTGCCCGCTCCATGGAAATTCTCCTACAATTGGGGATAAGCCTGGAGGAATTAACCGCTGAGGCCGCTTCATACCGTGATGGTTCCAGGATCTTATTCGGGCATACCATCAATCAGGAACTGGGGGAAATTGATTTGTGGGAAGGGGGCAATGATGAAAAATACAAGCAGCACCTGGCCGCTCCGGTTCCCTACTTAAACTTGTCTCAGACTGAGCTGGAAAAGATTCTCCGAGCCAAACTATCCGCTTGTTCCCACAGTGAATTATTAGTGGGGCACCAGTGGGAGGAGATGCAAGAGCATGCCGCCGGGATGAGCAGCAAAATCCTTGACCGGAATACTCAAGTTGCCTATACCATAGAAAGCCAGTATGTGGTCTGTGCAGACGGGGCGGCTAGTCGAAGTCGGGAAGCCCTCGGTATCCGTATGATTGGGAAGGAGAAAATCAATGATTTTATCAGTGTGTATTTCGAACTGGGCTTGCGGGACTATCTCAAAAAAACCGCCAAGCTGTATTGGATCATGAATCCCAAAGCGCCGGGGACCTTTATTGCCCATCATATTGACAAAAGATGGGTATACCATTTTCCCATTTTCACGCCTTATGAAAAAAGGGAAGACTATACAGAGGAAATCCTACAAGATCGCATCCTGACTGCCCTGGGGCATCCCAACATTTCGTTAAGCATTCATTCGGTGGGGCTTTGGCGGATGACCCATCAGATGGCTAGTCGGTTTCAAAAAGGGCGCGCATTTCTGGTGGGTGATGCTGCCCATCGCTTCCCTCCTACTGGCGGCCTGGGCATGAATTCAGGCATAGGCGACGCGCAGAATCTCATGTGGAAACTGGCCATGGTGATCAAAGGCCTTGCTGCTCCTGACCTCCTGGCTACCTACGAAGCGGAGAGACGGCCGGTCATCGAACAGAATAGTCGGGAGAGCATGAAAAATTATCACAAAATCTTTGAGGTGCCTAAGGCCCTTGGCTTACCCAAATCCGCCATGAAATGGCAAGCGGTGGCTTTGAATAGCTTCCCGATTAGATACCTTCCCAAAAGCTGGGTGGACTCTTTACTAAAAAAAATCCAGCGCTCCCTTTCGAAAAAGATTTTGGCCGTTCCTCAAAAACCCCCTCTTCATCAAAAAATAAAAGCCGTCATCAAAGATCAGATAGAGCATTTTGATCGGATCGGGCTTGACCTGGGATATGCCTATCGCTCAGGAAGCCTCATCTCCAATGGGGAAACGCCCCCTCCGCAAACCGTCAGTGCCTATCGCCCCTCGGTGATAGCTGGCGTACGATTTCCGCATTTTTGGATTGAAAGCCAGAAAGAACGCTTCAGTTCTCACGCCTGGTTGGCCCCAAACGCCTATACCCTGCTGGTAAACCATGCCGGAGAAAATTGGTGGAAAACAAATCGAAAGTTACTCCCCCCCAGCTTATTGGCGATGGTTCAATGCAGGAATGTAGAAAACATGCTACGCTCCCAACCCGCTTCCGCTCCAGAAAGAGCTTTTTATCCCATTGAAGATATCCCTTTGCTGTTGATCAGGCCAGATGGCCATGTAGCCTGGAAGGCATATAGCCTGGAATCGGATATCCAGTCCATTTTTCATCAATTAATCCCTGCTCCATGAATATAAAACGCTTCCTTCTCCTTTCCCTTTTCCTCCTCTTGGGGGGCCTGGCATATTACCTTTTCCGGCCTTTGTCCGGTATTCCTGATCCGGCAGCTTTTACTTGCCATGAGCTGTCAGAGGGGTATTTTCTTGCCCGTGATAGCCTCCCGGCACCTCAGCATATTCTCGGCATGGGATTGACCTACAGTGATCACTTGAAAGAAACCTCTGCCAGTTTTGACCCGAAAGCTCTACCGCCCATTTTTCTCAAGCAAGTATCCAGTATGACTGGGCATGAAACAAAAGTAGCCCTTCCAGATATGAAAGAAATGCTGGCGGCCATCTCAGCGCTTGAACCCGAGGTGGCGGAGAAGGTAGAACATGACTTCCCAGAAATGGGTCCCTTACTAGACTATGAGGTGGAGTTGGGGTTCGTCTTATTAGCGGATATTTCTCGGGAAGAATTGCAGGACGAGAACTTTGTGCCTCCCATTGGCTTTTTCCTCGCCAATGATCTTTCCGCCCGCAGTCTGGCCTTGCTGGGAGAAGGAAGCTCCAAACGCTATGCATATTGGGGAGCCTCCAAAAGTTTTCCAGGCTTTACCCCGATGACCGATCAGGTCTGGATTCCCCACGAGCCTCAGCCAAATTCTCTGCCCTGCATACGCCTTGAAACGTTTGTCAATGGAGAACAGCGACAGTCCCAGACGACGGAAAATATGATTTACACCCCTGCCCAGATGTTGGCTTTTATCCAACAGAAATATCCAGACCTTTCGCTAAAAAGAGGAGACATGATCCTCATGGGAACCCCGGGAGGCGTAGCCATCGGCACACCAAGGGCGTTGGTTCGTCTCAGCAGCCTATTGGGATTTGACCGCTATCGGAAGCTCTCAGTAAAACTGGGCGGTGATCAAGCCCTATTCTTAAAAAGAGGAGACGAGGTAGAAATTCGAGGAGAAGGGTTAGGCCGCGTCAAGATTTCAGTAGGTGAATAAAGCATGAATGTATTTAACCGCTTGTCATGAAAATGAAGAACCTACTCTTATTTCTCTTAGGAAGTCTCCCCTACTTCCTCCATGCCCAGCAAGCCCCTGCTACTGCCCAACCCAATATTCTCATGATTGTGGTGGATGATATGGGGTGGCATGATGTGGGTTATCACGGGAGCGAAATTCAAACCCCTACCCTGGACCGTTTGGCCAGGGTAGGCTTGGAATTAGATCGCTTTTATGTGCACGCGACCTGTTCGCCTACCCGGGCCTCTTTGCTGACCGGGAGGTCTGCCAGCCGCTTAGGCATGCTTAACCCTTTGAGTAAAAACAATGAATTGGGCTTGCCGTTGAGTGAAAAGCTGATGCCCCAATTTTTTAAGGATGCTGGTTATGAGACTTATTTGGTAGGGAAATGGCATCTGGGAAGATTCAAAAAGGAATATTGGCCTTTGAATCGGGGATTTGATCATTTTTATGGCTTTCTCAATGGCGGCATTGGGCACTATGACCATGTGCATGGAGGGGGTCTGGACTGGCAGCGTAATGGAAAAACCCTGGAAGAAAAAGGCTATTCCACCCACCTGCTCACCCATGAAGCCATCAACCTCATTTCAGCAAAAGATTCCCTTAGGCCTTTTTTTCTCATGCTTTGCTTTGCCGCCCCGCATTCCCCCAATGAAGCGCCAGATACGGCCATGGCTCCCTATCAGCACCTGCCTAATCCCCATCGTAAAGCTTACGCAGGCATGGTTTCAGAGGTGGATCAAGGAGTCAGAAGAATCCTGGAAACTTTGGAAAGCCAGGACCTCATAGACAACACCTTGATTTGGTTTATGAGCGACAATGGCGGCAGAAACTATGCTTCCACGCCTCCTACAATCAAGCATAACGTAGAACGCCTCACCAACATTCTGGGCGCTCCTTTACCTATCCCATTTTTTGAATTTTTCCGAAAAAGCATGGAAAAGGGAGCTGGTGATAACCACCCCTTCAAAGGCGGCAAATACCTGGTGCAAGAAGGCGGGATCAGGGTGCCTTCTTTTGTTTATGCTCCGGGCTATCTATCGGGCAGAAAAATAGAAAGCCGGATCACGGTTCATGATGTTCTGCCTACCCTGGCTGGCATGGCAGGTCTTGCTACAGATTCCACGGTTTTTGATGGCACGAACCATTGGTCTTTTTTCCAGGAAAAAACCGAAGCTCGTATACCCCCTTTCCTCACTGAAAGTAAATTTGGCAGCGCTTACTTTCAGGAGGAATGGAAACTCATCCAAACCACGGGCGAGCCTGACGAACTGTATCAGATTTTCGAGGACCCTTTGGAATCTCACAACCTCGCGGAAAGCTATCCTTCCGTAGTAGCTCAACTTTCTCAAGCTATTCAAACTTTCCCCAGAGGAAAAGCCATCGATGATCCCTTATGGAAGGTATTCATTGATCCTGACCGCTTTGGGGGGGAAATCGACCGCGAGCCTTATGCCGGCGTGGAAGGGAAGGTGGCGGGGCCTATACATGCTTCGACCTATATACTGATTTTCTTGTTTTTACTCTTGCTGAGCCTTCTCATATTGGGATTCCGGCAGGGATGGCGTTGGATGAAAAGGATGCGTAAAAAATGAATAGCTTAACTGAATGAACCTAAGCCTTAGCTGATATCCAACATGAAAGATTACGACATCATCGTCCGCGAAGCCAGAAAAGTGATGGGTTTCGTGCCCAACAGTCTCCACAGCATGGCGCAGAAGCCCAACATTCTGGGCGCATTTGCCATGCTTTCCGCCAATGTAAAAGGCTTCGCCTCCTCTGAGGCTACCGCTTTGACCGGGCTGAAAATTGCCATAAAAAACCTCAGGTGGACCCTCAAAGCCAAGAAAAATAGCCACCTGGAGGTGCCCGCTTACTTAAAGGATTTGGTGGCCCATGTTTCCAGCAATGCGGCTGGCTGTCGATACTGTCAGGCCCATACCGCTCATACGGCCCATCGCAATGGGGTAAGCGTGGAAAAGCTCCAGCAAGTCTGGGAATTTGAACAGTCGGAGTTGTTTACGGAGGCAGAAAAAGCAGCCCTTCGCTTTGCCATGGCTGCAGGCAGCACTCCCAATCAGGTGACCGAGGAGCACCATGCCGCCCTGGATACCCACTTCACCCCTGGGCAAAAAGTGGAAATTGTGGCCACGATTGCCGTTTTCGGCTTTCTGAACCGCTGGAACGATTCTATGGCCACGGAAATAGAACCCGAACCGCTGCAGTTCGCCCAAACCCATCTTTCCGCTCATTGGAAAGCCGGAAAACACCAAAAGGCATGAAGATCATCGACCTCTCTAAAACCGTCCAGTACAATCCCGGAGATCCCTTCTTCATGAAGGTGAAAATCAAACATAAATTGCACAAAAGTTCCCGCTGGCTGGTTCGCTACCTGGGTTTACCCTTTCGCCTCTTCCCTGCCAAGTTTGTAGGCTGGGCCGATGATACCATCAAAAAAATGGGGGTACATTCCACCACGCATATTGACGCACCCTGGCACTATGGCCCGACCTGCGAAGGCAAGCGGGCCAAAACCATAGATGAAATTCCGCTCGAGTGGTGTTTCGGTCCCGGTCTGGTGATCGATATGAAACATAAGCAAGATTTCGATCCGATCACCATAGCAGATATCCAAACCTATCTGGATGAAACAAAGCTTAGCATCCAGCCAGGCATGATTGTCCTCATCAAAACGGGGCGCGACCAACATATGGGAACCAAAAAGTTCTTCACCCACGGCACCGGCATGAGCGCTGAGGCTACTGCCTGGCTGATCGACCAAGGCATCCGGGTCATGGGCATAGACCAATGGGGCTGGGACCTGCCCCTGCCCCACCTGATCGCCGAAGCCAAAGAGAGCGGCAACAAAGAACTCTTCTGGGAGGCTCACCTCGTCGGTATCGACAAAGAATATTGCCACATGGAGCAACTCACCAACCTCGATGCCTTGCCCATCAGCGGCTTTGAAGTGGCTGCGTTTCCTATTAAGATCAAGGGCGGCTCCGCCGCGCCAGCCCGGGTGGTGGCTTTGGTGCGGGAGTAGTGGGGAGTTGCTAGAGGATTGCAAAAAAAGCCCCTTCCGAAATCGGAAGGGGCATCTTGTATGGGTGGAGACGGAGGGAGTCGCATATGCGGCCAACGGTTTCCCGTGGAATGGACTATCTCTTTATCCTGCTTCAAAATCGTCAGGATATCGGACGCTCTTGCTGGTGATTAAGAACCCTTTGATGCCGGGGCATCAGTTCTCCAGTAGTCTCTGCACGTTCTCCAGGTGTACCTGGAGCTTCGCTCAGGATTGCCATATCTGCCGAAACAGACGTAGGTTTCCCTGAATTCATCCGATTTATTACCCTGATGTTACCACCAGGGAGGTCCTACTCGAACCCTCGTCCGGAGAAAGCAGCCATGGAGCCTTCTACATGCTTAGCCGTTCTATTATTTTCTGCTAGCTACCCGAGCGGCAGGACCTGCTAACAGAGGTTTCCACTAAATCTTGAGCTGAGGTCGTGGAGGGCCTCGGCCGAAGACTGTCTCGATGATGTGTCCCTCAAATGAGTAACTGACAGCCAAAGTGTACTCGAGGAACATCTCAGTTGCTTAATCTAATTAAGCAGCGAGAGCGTAATTTCTTTCGCCATGTAAAAAAGTCGCAAAGGAGGATTTAAGTGGTCCCTCTACAGCCCACCACATGCTTATACTACACAGAGTCAATCCCGTCAATACCGTGTCGTCCCCATACTTCAAAGATCGCTGCTTCAAAACAGCAATATTGTAAAACGCAAAGACTGCCTCAAAGGTTACGGCCTCTGAGGCAGTCTGCGATGTATTTTTTAGCGGCGCTGGCCAGTGCTGGCAGGACCAGCGTTTTCGATGTGGAAAGGATCTTTTTCCACTTCTACCAGGAGGCGCAGCATGATCGTCCCGTTGTCCGGATCGTTTGAACGAACGGTAATAGATTTGTTCTGCTTGCCACTGCGACCGCGCGAGTTGAACTCAGCCATGATCTCAGAAGTCTGACCAGGCTTGATGATTTTATCCTTAGGTGCGGTAGCGGTACAGCCACAAGAAGCTCTCACATTTTCGATGACCAGATCTTCTTTGCCGGTGTTGGTGAATTTGTAAGCGATTTTTACCACTTCCCCTTCGATCACTACGCCGCCATCATAAACGGTTTTTTCGAAAGCGATATTAGGCAAGCGAGCCAATTCCTCCTCGGTGTACACCTTGTTCAGGTTCCCAGAAATGGTGAGGATTTTCTCATTCGCGGTGGCTTCATCTGTAAAAAGGCTGATTTGCTTGGTGAAAGCCCCTTTGCTGACAAAGTTTTCGCCTTTGACGGTTACCTTGACGTTGGTCATTTCACCGGGCTTAAGCTCCATTTTGTCGGCAGCCACGTAGAACATCATTTCATGCTCGTACTTACCGGTAAAACGAATCGGCTCCTGGCTTTTGTTTTTGACCATAAAGCTCAGTTCTCTCTCCTTGTCAGAGTCGATCACGCCGATGCTTTGGTTCAGCTTTTCAAAGCCCAGGCCGCCCACCATCTGCTTAAAGATGTCGACTGGCTCAGGCGCTTTGCCTTTCACATTGCCTTTAATGTAGAGCACTACCGGACGAGGGAGGGAGTCATAATTGACCGTCACCGTTTTGGTGAAAGGCCCTACCCGATTGGTGTTGTAAGCAACTTTGATGGTTCCTTTTGCACCGGAAGCAACCGCTTCACGGGTCCAACTTGGGGTGGTACACCCACAAGATGCTTTTACCCGGGTGAGCTTTACATCCTGGTCGGTAATGTTCGTGAAAGCAAAGGTATACTCAGCAGGTGCCCCTTGCTCGATGGTCCCAAATTCATGGGTGGTTTTCTCAAACTGGATTCTGGGTGCGTCTTGCGCAACCGATACGGCCATCAGCCCAAAAGCCAGCAATAGGGAGGTGATCCAATATTTGCTCATGGTTTTTTCCTTTTGTCTGCCCCAAATATAGCGTTTTTCATCCAAAATTTAGGATTTAACTTTTCTAAAATAGTGACAAAGATATTTCGATATACCCGATTTACTATGTGCGCACAATTTGGAAAATGAGGAAAGTCATTCTACCTTTTGGACACTGATCATTGGGGTTTTTCATTCCCGCAAACACCATCCATTTACCTTCCTGCTGCACTTCTTGTTGTTTGGGCTATGCCTTACCATAGCCTGGGATTACCAAAACCTGTTAGTTCTTATGAATCGAAGGCATCTACTTCGTCATGCCACTGCCTTGCTCTCACCCAAGGATGAGGGGGACAAAGATCAACCCAAGTCTCCTGGAGAACCCAACCCCCTTGCAAACAAAACCCTTCCCAAAACCCTCCGTTCCCGCGCCGGTTTACAGCCCTACACCGGTACCTTCGGCTTTAAGGAAGCCGCTCATTTACTCCGTCGGACCACCATTGGCCCTACCCTACAGGAAATAAGCGATTCCGTCCGGGATGGTTTACCTTCCACCTTGACCACCCTCCTGACCGAAGGCCCTCTGCCAGCTCCTCCGCTGAACGACCGGGAGGACGATGACCAGTATGTGGCCATTGGCCAAACCTGGATTACGGCAGGCACCAAAGATACCAGTACGGGCTATCGAAAAAGAAGCCTGCAAGCCTGGCAGATAGGCCTCTTCCTGGATTCGGGGAGATCTATCCGGGAAAAAATGGTCCTCTTCTGGCATAACCATTTTGCCATTGAATTTGGGGTAGTAGGAGACGCCCGCTACGTCTATCAATACCTGGAGCTGATCCGGCAACAAGCCCTGGGCAATTTCAAAACCCTGGCTGAAGAGATGACCGTCAACCCGGCCATGTTGAAATACCTGAATGGCAACCAGAATCTCAATAGCAGGCCGAATGAAAACTATGCCCGCGAGTTATTCGAGCTGTTTACCATTGGCAAAGGGCCTCAGATTGGCCCAGGAAATTACACCCACTATACTGAAGAAGACGTGGTAGCGGCAGCCCGGGTACTCACCGGATGGAGAGACCGGAACAACAGTGAAGGAGGGGCCCCGGGCCGCGAATTTCGCGCCAGTAAACACGATACAGATGACAAAACTTTTACCTCCGCTTTTGAAAACCACCTGATTTCTGACAATGGGCAGGATGAATACAAAGACCTGATCGCCATGATTTTTGATCAGGATGAGACTGCCCGCCACCTGGCCCGTTCGCTCTACCGGTGGTTTGTATACTATGTGATTGATGAGGATACCGAGCAACAGGTCATTGAACCCATGGCGCAGGAAATCATCAATAGTCAGTATGACATCAAACCTGCTTTGCGGAGATTATTAGAAAGCGAACATTTCTTTGATCAGCTCAACCAGGGCTGCATGATCAAGAATCCTATTGAGTTCAGCCTTTCCATCATTCGTCAGTTTGAGGTAGTGCTGCCAGATGCGTCCGACCTGGAAACCCAGTACGAAATGTGGATCTACCTCTTCAATCAGGCCAACAACCAATTGATGCGGGTGTTTGATCCTCCTTCCGTGGCGGGCTGGACCGCTTACTATCAGGAACCTCAATTTTTCCAGATTTGGATCAACTCCACCACCATGCCGGCCCGAAAGTCCCTGAGCGACCGTTTGCTAGGCAATGGATACACCCGAAATGGGTTTAAAATGGTGGTCGATCCCTTACCCTTTATCAGTCAATTTTCTGATCCCCTGGATCCCAATGTCTTGATTGAAGAGGCTGCCCAATTATTGTTCACCCATCCTATAGAGGAAAGCCAGCGGGATTTTCTCAAGGAGGTTCTGATCCCTGGTCTACCAGATTTCGAATGGAGCATGGAGTACGGCGATTATCTGGCCGATCCCAACGATGAGGATAAGCGTACGGCCGTGAGTAAAAAGCTAAACAGCATGTTTGCCACTATGCTTGAAATGGCAGAAGCTCACCTGATGTAAAGGATGAAAGGCAACATCCTGCCTGCGCTGAGGAAATCTACCCTTGGGTGGCTGGGGATTTCTATGCCTGACATACGCCTACATTTTTGGGAAAGGAGGACAAAAGGCCTGTAGGGCCGCAGGTTCTCCTTAAGATGAGGATCGAAAATCGTGAAACAGAAAAAATGAAACGACGAAATTTTTTACATACTGCTGGCGCAGCCAGCCTTGCTTCTTTCTTCCTGCATGGGACTCCCCTCAGAGCCCATAGCCCCACGCCTTACCTGGCTCAACTGGCCAACCTGGCCGACGAAACAGATCGGGTATTGGTTCTGATTCAACTCAATGGCGGAAACGATGGGCTCAACACCGTTATCCCACTTGACCAGTACGACAATCTGAGTAAAGCCCGGCCAAATCTCCTGATTCCCGAGAACCAGGTCCTGAAACTGGACAACGATGCCGGCTTTCACCCTGGTATGACCGGACTCCATAGCCTGTATAAGGATGACCTCGTGGCGGTCGTCCAAAGTGTGGGGTATCCCAGTCCGAATTTCTCCCACTTTCGTTCCAAAGACATTTGGACCAGTGGTTCACCTGCTACGGAACATTGGAATTCTGGCTGGGCAGGAAGGTTTTTGGACGAAGTGTTCCCTAATTATCCCAATGGCTTCCCGAGCGAGGATGAACCCCATCCGCCTGCCATCACCATTGGCTCGGTAGTGTCCCAAACCTGTCAGGGGGAAGTGGTAAACCTGGGCCTCGCCATCAAGAACCCCAGCAACTTCAACGAACTGTTGGATACAGGGACTGGTCAGGCCCCAAACACCCCTTACGGACACGAACTCACTTTCTTACGGGAAACCATTCGTCAGACCAATCAATACCTGGAAATCGTGCAGGAGGCAGCCACCAACGGCACCAATGTTTCTGCGCTGTATCCGGAAAATGGGAACAAACTGGCTGATCAATTAAAGATTGTCGCCCAGTTGATTTCCGGCGGCCTGAAAACCCGAATTTACGTGGTCAATCTGGGGGGATTTGATACCCACGCCAACCAGGTAGAAGGCAATGATCCTACCGATGGCAAGCACAATGAACTGCTCACCAAGGTTTCCGAAGCCATTGCGGCATTCCAGGACGACATGGAGCAGCAGGGCTATGCCGAAAGAGTGCTAGGCATGACCTTTTCAGAATTTGGTCGGAGAATCGCCTCCAATGATAGCAATGGTACCGACCATGGCGCCGCAGCTCCGATGATCCTATTCGGGCCTTGTGTCAACCCTGGCATCTTTGGGGCCAATCCCGTCATTCCGGAAGAGGTCAAGAATCGGGATAGCCTCCCTATGCTGTATGATTTCCGGTCCGTTTACGGTTCAGTGTTGATGGATTGGTTCGGGCTAAAAGAAAAGACCATCAAAGATCTGCTGTATGATGAATTTTCCTATATCCCGGTCCTTCAAACCTATGATGGAGAAGGTCCCCGAGAATTCCAGTCTTTGTTCATCCAGCCCAATTTTCCCAATCCTTTTGTGGATCAAACGACCATTCGGTTTAGAACCGACCAGACCACGCGCATCAAAGTCATGGTCTTTGACTCACAAGGAAGGCTCCTGGAAATTCTTGCCAATGAGGAATTCATCGCCGGGAACCATGAGCTGGTCTTTGATGGGAGTCGCCTGACCGCAGGCTTTTATTACCTACACGTCCAGTCGGCTAACGAACGACGTGTGAAACTTATGTCAGTAGTCCATTAATCGCATGATAACTGGAAGTCCAGGGGCGGCTCCGGCAAGCCAATCCTAGCTTTCAGTCGGCTTTTTCTTCCGCCAGTGGGGCCGCCCCCACTGGCTTTTTTTTTGTAGTCCCAAAATCTTACCCCTTAGCCGAAAGCTCATCTCCGGGAAAGCGGGCCTTCCAGTTCCGCTCCATGTCTTCAATGATGCGATGGGCGGTTTCCAGGGCTCTTAAGGCTTGCTTTACGGGGACCCGCACCGGCTTTTTTTCCAGGATAGAAGCGGCAAACTCCTCCAACTCTTGTTGAATGGCATTAGAAGCCTCTACCTTGGGCTGCTCCAAAATGAGGTATTTGCGGGTTTCGCCCAGGTCCCAGGCCATTTGCATGGCCGGTGGGGCAATCGCTTCCTCTGTGTCACTCAGACGAATTACCTCCGCTTGTTTTTTCAGGAAATCCACCGACAAGTAAGCGTGCGGCTGAAAAAAGCGCAGCTTGCGCATATTCTTCAGAGAAATACGACTGGCCGTGAGGTTTACGACGCAGCCATTTTCAAATTCCAGTCTGGCATTGGCAATATCAGGTTCCTGACTGACTACGGCCACGCCGGAAGCGTGTACAGATTTCAGCGGAGCC
Source organism: Bacteroidota bacterium (assembly GCA_038527215.1). Classification (GTDB taxonomy): domain Bacteria; phylum Bacteroidota; class Bacteroidia; order J057; family J057; genus JAWPMV01. The sequence goes on along the minus strand of JBCBGC010000111.1, from coordinate 3,878 downwards.
TCTACCACACTGAGGATGATGTCCAGGTCATGGATCATCAGGTCCAGCACCACCGATACGTCCGTACCTCGGGGATTAAACTGGGCGAGTCGGTGGCCTTCGATAAACAGCGGCTGGATATCCGTGCCTTCCAGGGCCTGGAAGGCGGGATTAAAGCGTTCAACATGTCCTACCTGGCCGACTAGCTCTGGTCGGTCTGCCAACATCTGTTGCAAGACCCGGCCTTCATGCAGGGTACGGGTCAGGGGTTTTTCAATGAAAATATGCTTTCCGGCGGCCAAGGCCAGCTGGGCCATGGCCGCATGGCTTACCGTAGGCGTCACAATATCCACAGCATCCACCGCCTCGATCATGGCCTCAATGGTAGGAAAGGCAGAGAGGTTAAATTCTGCTTCCACGTTTTGGCATACCACTGGATCTACATCAAAAAAACCCACCACCTCAAAGGCGGGGATTTCTGTTAACAACCGTAAGTGGATTTTGCCTAAATGTCCGGCCCCTAGCAGGCCAATCCGCACCCTTGACATGCTGACCTACATTTGGGACTTGAGGTTCTTCAGCTCCTGGTTCAGGAGCTCACGCGCCCGAAAAAGCTGGGCTTTTACGGTACCCAGAGGAATGTTTAATTCCTTAGCGACCTCTTCGTAAGAAAGTTCATCAAAGTAGCGCAGGCGCACCAGTACCCGATATTTTTCGGGTAGGCGCTCAATGGCCATGTTGAGATAGCGCTTCCGCTGCTCTTTCAGAAGAAACTCATTGGGATCTAAATTGGTATCCCGAACGTCGAAGTTCATGGAGCTACCATCGTCTCCCTCAACCGGAGCGTCCAGCGAGACGGTCTGCACCCTTTTCTTCCGAATGTAATCTATACAGTTATTGGTGGCTATGCGGAATAGCCAGGTGGAGAAGGCAAATTTAGAATCGAATTTTTCTATAGAATTGAAGGCCTTGGCAAACGCTTCCTGAGTCAAATCTTCTGCATCATCGCCGTTTTTTACCATCTTCAGCAGCATATAATATACTGACTTGTGGTACTTCTTTAGCAGTTTTTCAAAAGCCTTAGGATCACCTCGCTTTGCCGCCGCAACCAATTCCCGGTCTTCCTTAGTATTTTTGGAAACTTTAGGTTCTAGGTCCATGCGGGCTTGTTTGTCATTAATCCGATCGGAACAAGGACCAAATTGTAGATAAAATACAACAAATCCAAGACGGGAAACCGACCAAAACTTAAGCGCCAGCCGATCTTTTTGGCTACAGAAGAAAAAATGGCAAAGCTCAACAAAAGCCGCACTCCGTACAAGCCCAGGGTCCAGCCTATACTTTGCCCCAGGAGAAGAGAAATAATCAAAGCCAGATAACACAATCCATGCGTCCCGTGTAGGGTGGTCAACAGGCTTTTTGACCAGAAATCATATTGGGTCCCAGCACTTATATGCCTTCTTTTTTGACGAATCCAGGCCTCCAGGGAAGCCGGTGGCAAGGAAAGGCTTTGGCTATTAGGGGAAAAAATGAAGCCCGTTTTATCCGGAATTTTGGCAGCATTCACCAACAAATCATCATCCCCTGAAACCCTGTCTCTGATGGCTTCCATGCCCCCTTGTTGGAGATAAAAATCCTGATGATATCCCAGATTCCTGCCCACAGCCATGTAAAGATGGCCTTTAGCTGCGGTACCCATATATAGAAAGGCCGTGTACAGCGTCTCGAAGCTTACAAAATGAGCCAGCCAGCCCTGCTCTTCCCGGTATTTTCCCAAGCCTAAAATCAGCTGATAACCTTGAGCAAACGCCTGCCCCATGGCAGTTAGCCAGCCTGGCTCCACCAGGCAGTCAGCATCCGTCCAGACGATGTATTCCGATTTAGCTGCTTCCACTCCTCTGGCTACTGCCCATTTCTTACCACTCCAGCCTTCCGGGCTTTGGGCGATTTCGATCACCTGTAACTGGGGATATTCCTCTTGCAAAGCTGCGATGACAGCAGCCGAGCCATCGGTACAGCGATCCAGGACCACCGTCAGCTCGAAGGCAGGATAGTCCTGTTCCAGAATGGCCGGTAAAAAAGCCTGCAGGTTTTCCGCTTCGTTATGTGCAGGGACCAGGACGGAAAGGAAAGGCCAGTTTTCCGGAGTCGGGATTTCCGTAGAGAACATCTTCGACCAGCCTGACCTGACCCAGATCAACAGGCCAAGGTATACAAAGGTGGCCATGGCCATCCCCCACATCATTTTTCCCGGTATATGACCTCCAACATGGTCTGTCCTACGGCTTGCAGGGTGGCCGCATCAATGGCTTCCATATTATCCTGGTGGGTATGCCACCCGCCAAAGAACCCTTTCCCATTTGGCTGATCAATGATGTTGATCATGCGGATCCCCGCCAGTTGGTTGATGTAAAGATGATCATCCACCACCGGCGCGGAACGCAAATCTTTGAAATAAGCAGCATATCCGGCTTGCTTGCCTGCCTGCCATACTTTTGACACCACATCCGAAGCGAATTGCATAGAATAGGCTTCCCGCCCAAAGAAGGCTCCTTTTCCCCCTACCATGTCGAGGTTGATGCCAAACAAAGGCTGATAATTGGCCGGGAGTTTGTTCCTGGCCCAAAACTGAGACCCCAGACAATAGGAACCATCCACGGAGGGAGAGCCATAATCCTCCCCGTCCCAGAGGAACAAATCAACCCCTACGGAGGGAGCTTTTTCGTTCATCACCCTGGCCAGTTCCAAGAGAACAGCCACCCCACTTCCTGCGTCATTGGCCCCCAGAATAGGATCATTCTGGCGTTCGGGATCGCTATCCTCATCAGCTATGGGACGGGTATCCCAATGGGCGGACAGCATGATCCTGCGGCTTTTTTCCGGCTGATAAGAAGCGATGATGTTCTGGATCGTCAGCAAGGTGCCATCATAGGCCTCCACCCGGGTAGGCTGGATTTGCACCTTGGCGCCATAGGAGGCCAATTGAGCCTTTAGCCAGTTGGCGCATTGCAAATGTCCATTGGAGTTGGGCACCCTCGGCCCGAAGGCTACCTGCCGTTCTACTTTAGCGAAGGCCGTATCTCCTGAAAAAACGGGAATATCTACCTTAGGTAAGGGAGGTAAGGCCTGCTTTTTCTTAGGGTCCTCAGACTCACAGGCGAGTCCAAACAGGCTCAAAAAACTGAGCAGGCCTATCCATTTACTAACTTTCATAATACCAATTGGTGCCTTCCTGGCCATCTTCCAATTTGATTTGCAATTCACTGAGTTTATCCCGGATCAGATCAGACACAGGCCAGTTCTTTTCAGTCCGGGCTTGATTCCGTAGAGAAATGATCATTTCCATTAACCCATCTACTACGTCTCCACTCTCTCCGTCCATGAGGGTCATCCCCAGCCATTGATGGTAGATATGCAGAAAGTCTTTCCGAAAGCTTTCAAACGTTTCTTTTTCTACCCCAAAGCCTTTTTTCTGGTCAGTAAAGAGTTGATTCACCACTGGTAGCGCATCGAACATACGGGCGATCAGTCGGGCGGTATTTAAATCATCGTTCATGGCCGCGTCAGCATCCGTCCGGAAGGAGGCGAGGTTTTCCTGAAATTCAGGAATCACCGCCAGGCTCAACTGGGTCGGATCCAGGCTTTCCATCCGCTTGATGCTTTCCTGCATGCGACGCAATCCTTTCTCCGCAGCCTGAAGAGCGGTATTGGAGAAATCCAGGGTTGACCGATAATGAGCCTGCAGGATAAAAAAGCGAATCACCATAGGGTCATAGGCTTTGTCGAGCAGGGGATGTGCTCCGGAATAAAATTCCCGCAGAGAAATAGCATTCCCCAGAGATTTCCCCATTTTCTGCCCTTCATAGGTGATCATATTGTTGTGCATCCAATATTTGGCC
>JBCBGC010000110.1:0-29114 GCA_038527215.1 Bacteroidota bacterium | reverse complement strand
AGTTCAGGAAGTCAGCGGGAGATTCTTCGGTGATGACATTTTCAGGATTGTTGTCATCAGAAGCTGAGAAGTAAGCAACGATCGCCTGACAGCTTTCCTTTCCGGTTCTGGTTCTAACCAGGGCTTCAAGCGGATTGACTACTTCAACTACTTGGACTCCGATCCTGAGCAGACTACTGACTGGGTAAACAAACTCGGTGGTACGGTGAAAGCCGGTGCTAACTATAACATTGACGACGTACAGAATGTGTTCGTGAACGCTGGATACTTCTCTCAGCAGCCTATCTTCGACAACGTCTTCCTGAACTTCAGAAATGACATCAACGAAGACCTCAAGAACCAGGATGTATATGGATTCGAAGCAGGTTACGGTCTGCGTACCGGTAAAATCACCGCTAACGTGAACCTGTACTCTACGCTCTGGACCAACCGTCAGTTTGACAAGTCTCTGCAGGTAGCTGTAAACGACACCCTGACCGTAGACGCTTTGGCTACTTTCTCCGGTGTAGGACAGTTGCACCAGGGTATCGAGTTGGAATTCACTTACAACCCGATCTACAACCTGACCATCCGTGGTATGGCTTCTCTGGCTAACTGGCGTTATACCTCTAACTTCACTGCTCAGGTAACCAACCTGGATACGGACGATCAGCTTTCTAACGTAACCATCTTCGCTGAGAACCTACGCGTAGGAGACGCAGCTCAGACTACTTTCAACCTGAGCGCTAACTACGAGTTCATCAAAGGCCTGTCTGCTTACCTCAGCTTCTACTATGCTGACCAGTTGTACGCCGACTTTGACATCGAAGACGATGCCTTCCTGAGCGACAACGCTGCTGTAGCTCAGCTGCCTGCTTACTCTCTGCTCGACGGTGGTCTGAGCTGGGAATTCAGCCTGGGTGGGGTAGATTTGATCTGGCGCCTCAACGTCAACAACATTGCTGACACCTGGTATGTAGCCGAGATGGACACCAACGTTCTGGACGATCCTGATACCGCAAACGAAAACGAGTTCTACACGCAGAACCGTGGTTTCTGGGGATTCGGTCGTACCTGGAACTCTTCTCTGAAAGTTCGCTTCTAAGCCTCGCTTAGTAGACTGAATACATAGAATAACCTCCCGGGCTCTCCCGGGAGGTTTTTTTGTGGGCTTCTCTCAGAGATCATTTTTGCCCTTGAAAATCTGCTGTAAATTCTCCTTCTTCTGGCATACACATTAAAACATGGCCCGGTTCCTCTCCTATTCCTTCCTTGCCTTTGGCGCCCTCCTGATCCTCGGCCTCGGCTTTATTGCCTGGGCCAAAGTGCCTGCCCCAACCCCCGAAAACCTCTATACACAGACCGGAACCCTGGCCAGTATTTCCTCCCCTTGCTGTGGAGACGTGGTGATTACCCTGGAAGGGGACGCGCATTCGTATTATGTGAACCAAGACCTGGTGCCCTTATTTGATTGGGAAAAAATGGCAGAAGAAATCGCCGTCGGAACAGAGGTAGAACTTACCGTGATCAAAACGCGCTGGAACCCCCTCAACTACGATCGGCAGCTACAACCCCTCGCCGCCGTAAAGGCAGCGGGACAGGAATACCTTCCGCTAGCGGAAGTCAGCCAATACCGCATCCGCTGATTTTTCCGGTAAAGCTCGTAGATTGAGGAAAAAGCCACCTATGCGATTCCTTTGCTACCTGCTGTTTTTCTTTCCTACGCTTATTTTCTCCCAAAACCGTCCCTTCGAACAAGGCTTGGAGATCGGGGTATTACCCAAAGGTTCGCACAATGCGATCACAGACGTTGCGGGGCTTAAAGTGGGCCAGGTGAGCCTCCATCGAGGGGATAGTGTGCATACCGGGGTTACGGCCATTCTCCCACATGGCGACAATTTGTTTCAGGAAAAAGTCCCGGCGGCCATTTACCTGGGCAATGCCTTCGGCAAACTGGCCGGCTATACGCAAGTCCAGGAACTCGGCAATCTCGAAACCCCCGTCATCCTGACCAATACCCTTTCCGTACCTACCGCAGCGGATGCCCTGCTGGACTACACCTTGAGTCAGCCTGAGAACCAAAACGTCCGCTCGGTCAATCCGGTAGTGGGCGAAACCAATGATGGCTTTCTGAATGATATTCGTAGTCGCTGGGTGGAAAAAAAGCATGTGCTGGAAGCGATCGCCCTGGCTGATACCGGAGCCGTGGCCGAAGGCAATGTAGGCGCGGGTACTGGCACCATCTGCTTTGGCTTCAAAGGAGGCATCGGCACGGCTTCCCGTAAGTTGCCCGCAAGCCTGGGGGGCTATACCGTAGGGGTTCTGGTCCAAACCAACTTTGGGGGCGTGCTCGAAATTGCCGGGGTCCCTGTTGGTAAGAAACTCGGCAAATACTATTTCCAGCGCCAGCTGGAGGGCGCAGCTGATGGTTCTTGTATGATCGTCGTAGCTACCGACGCACCCCTGGATGCCCGGAACCTCAAGCGCCTGGCCAAGCGGGCCTTGCTGGGCCTGGGCAAAACCGGCGGCATCATGTCCAATGGCAGCGGCGATTATGTCATCGCTTTTTCTACCGATCCCGCCTTACGTATTCCCTACCAAAGTCGTGAACCCCTCCGCTCTGGACAGGTCCTTCGCAACGACCATATGTCCGCCCTTTTCCTCGGGGTGATCGAAGCTACCGAAGAAGCCGTGATCAATTCGCTATTTGCGGCCGAGACGGTAAAAGGGCACCGGGGGACTATAGAAGCCCTGCCGAAGGAACAGGTATGGGAATGGTTGAAGGAGTAGGCGGACAAAAAGGGTCAGGGACCCGAACTTCCGATCAGGATTTTTGCCAGACCCTCATCACATACTCGGACACCGACCGATGCCCGGAATCGCGATCTTCGAAGATATAGTCAAAGCGTTCCGCTACGATTTGAGTAAGCGATGGATGTTCTTTGGCAGAAGTCTCCAGGAGCTCCACTTTAGCCGGAGCCGCCTGCATACAGATGACCAGCTGCCCACGGGCTTTGAGGGCATGGAAGATTTTTCCCAGTAAATCCAGTTCCTGCTTTTTTTCCGACTTCCGAAAATGAAACATGCTATCCAAGAGGATAAAGTCATACGCTCCATAGTCCTCAAAAACAAAGATATCAGCAACCAGGCCTGTGATGGGTAAAGCCTCTCTTTCGGCGAGGGCGTTCATCTGATCAATCCCTACTTTGGATAAATCCGTCCCCACGATCTCAAAGCCCATCCGAGCCAGCGGTAGGGCATTTCTCCCCTGACCACAGCCGACATCCAATACCGTGGCAGGCATAGGTTGTTTTCGGAAAAAATCCATCAATGGCGCATGTGGTGGACCAAAGAGGTCGGCAGTCTGGTAGTATGCATCGTAGGAAGTAGGCATAGAGAGACAAAACTTGGGCAGAGGAGGGGTTGCCTTCAATATCCTGAATCTGAAAAAAACTGCAAAAGATCTGCTTGAGAAAATGGAGGATTTTCCTGGAAATAAATCTTTGGTTGTGTCCTGCACTCCCATATCGGGCACTTGGAAAGCAGTCGCAAAAACCGTAATTTTCAGTAAGAAATACTTTATTCATTCCTTTCTTTTCCTGTACGCATTTTTTCTCCAGTGATGAGGTTGAGCTTGCCATGCCCTGCCTTATATGCTGAAAGCTCCCTGACTTCATTTTCAACCTCCGAAAGATGTCTGCGCGTACCCCCATTTTCCTCCGCTCGCTTACTCCTACTAAATCCCTGCTATGGGGAGCCACATTGCTGATACTCCTTGGCATTGCTGCCGCTCCCATGGCTTCCGGCCCGGGCATCAGTTCTGCGGATCCCTTCACCGGCTACCTGAATGCCGCTTTCCCCAACCAGCTGCCCAGCACCTGGCAGTGGACCAATGCCTATACCGGCACGGGTATGAGTAATGTCATCACCGCCCGACGCATGCCGGGCACGGATATCATAGTTTTTGGGACCACGGCAGGCAGGATTTATCAATTCGACTTTGCGGCAGCCAGTCCTTCTGCCGTGCAAATCGGCGACATCGCCAATGGAACCCCATTTACCAACAACCGCTTTGGATTAAAGGGCATCGCCTTCCATCCGGAATTTGGGCAGCTAGGCTCTCCTAATCGGGAGTATGTGTACATCACCTACATGAGCAATGATACCCGGAGACGGCTGAGTCGCTTCAAGCTTCTGGCCAGTACCGGCCAGTTGGACATGAGCAGTGAGCTGATCATGATTCAGCAAATCGTGCCCGGTGGCTCCTACCACAACGTAGGCGAAATCGACTTTGGGCCAGACGGCTTTCTGTATATTCCTTTTGGAGATGCGCACGGTGGTGGTTTTGGCCCTTATGCTGGCACCCCCATTGCCGACAGCATCATGAATGATGTACAGCGTATCCATCACAATCTGGTGGGCGGCATCATGCGCATCGATGTAGATCAGGATCCTTCCAAGAGCCACAATCCCCGCAAAAAATTGCCCCAGGCCTATCCGGGAGAATTCTCCGGTGTAGGCTATGGCATTCCTAATGATAATCCCTGGCTGGCAGCTGATAGCAGCCTCATGGAGGAATACTACAGCCTTGGCCACCGCAATCCCTGGAAGCTGGCTTTCGATGCGGTAACGGGCTATCCCTGGGTCTGTGAGGTAGGCCCGCACAATGGGGAAGAAATAAACCGCATAGAAAAAGGCCATAACTATGGCTGGCCTTACCGAGTAGGCCCCACTGGTGCTATCACCTGGGACCGCACCCCTCCCACGGCACCTCAGCCTAATCCCTGGCGGGGAACTTTGACAGAGCCTGTTTTTTCTCCAGCTCGCTCCCTGGCCAGCAACATCATGCTGGGCTGTGTGTATAGGGGCAGCGTCCATCCAGAACTGGAAGGCAACGTCATCACCGCAGATATCAGCAAGAAAAACGCCTGGGCCATCGACTATGATCCAGTTACCCAGATCACGACTACCGAGCAGTTGCCTAATATTCCCAGCGCTGCTTATACGATGTTTGAATCGCCTGCAGGCGATCTGATGCTGGTCCGCACCAACGGGACCATCATGAGGCTGATCAAGAATCCCAACCAGAATGCCAGCATCCCAGCTACGCTTTCCGCCACGGGCGCTTTCAGCAGCCTGAATACCATGACGGCTGCCGCAGGCTTTATTCCCTATACCGTCAATACGCCGCTCTGGTCTGATCGAGCGGTCAAAAGCCGCTGGATCGCCCTGCCCAATGATGGGGTCTTTGACAGCCCCTCCGAGCAAGTGGTCTTCAACGAGGACAATCCCTGGACCTTTCCGGAAGGCACGGTGATCATCAAGCATTTTGAGCTGGCCCTGGATGAAAGTGCGCCCAATACCACCACCAAAGTCGAAACCCGTTTCATCATCATTGGTACCGGCGGTAGGGCCTATGGCATTACTTATCAATGGCGGGACGACCAAACCGATGCAGACCTGCTCAGCAGTGGGGCAACCAAAGCCTTCAGCGTACTGGACCCAGGAGGCAGTAGTTGGACCCAAACCTGGACCTTTCCCAGCCGTGGTGAGTGCCTGACCTGCCACAATGAAAACGGCGGCCAAATTCTGGGCATCAATACTCAACAGCTCAATGGAGCCTTCCTCTACCCGCAGTCTGGCAATACCGACAACCAGCTTAATACCTGGAATCACCTGGATATTTTTACCAGCAATATCTCTGCTCCGGAAGCCTATTCTCAAAATGCGGCCCTGGACGATCCCCAGGCCATTCGTGCCTATAAGGTGCGTTCCTATCTGGATGCGAACTGTTCCTACTGCCACCAGCCCGGCGGCGTGAATGGGGCCTTCGATGCACGTCTGGAAACGCCCCTGACCAGTCAGGGACTCATAGGGACTGCTCCGGTCAGTCCGGCCTCTTATGCTCCGGCTATCATACTCCCGGGTGATTCCCTGCAATCGGAGCTCTGGATCCGCGACCATAGCGTCGGCAATAATGCCATGCCGCCGCTGGCCAAAAGCCTCAAAGATGATGATTACCTGGAGGTGCTGGCTCAGTGGATTAAAGGACTCAATCCCACCGAGACCGATACCCTGGGAGAAGTAGGGCAAGCCAGCGTAGACCATACCTGGACCACCGTGCCCCTGGAAAGAACCTATCAGTATCCCATCGTGGTGGCAGGAGCACCCAGTTATGCAGGGGCCGACCCCATTACCGTCAGGGTCCGCAATATCACCCAGACCAGTTTTGAGGTGCGGGTAGAGGAGTGGGATTGTCTGGATCAAACCCACGCCACGGAAACGATCTCCTATTTTGTCGTGGAGAAGGGGCTGCATACGCTGCCCAACGGGCAGCAATTGCTGGCGGATACGGTATCTTTGACCCATAGCTTCGCTGATATCACCTTCCCGCAAACTTTTGGCAGTACGCCGGTAGTCCTGGCGCAAACCAGCACCACCAACGAAGCGGCTCCGGTCACCATTCGCCAGCATCATAGTTTCCGCACAGCCACGGCTTTCCGTATGCGCCTTCAGGAAGTCCAGGGTAGTGATGGCATTCATGCGGCGGAGCGCGTGGGCTATATCGCCATGGAACCCGGTCAGCATGACGGTTTGCTGCCTTTTGAAATGCAGCAAACCGGGCAGTTAGTGGAAGAGGTGTGGGATACCTTGAGCTTTAGCCAGCACTATGGCGAGCAAGCCTTATTCATGGGCCAACTGGCCAGCTATTACGGTTCAGACGTTGCCGCTATGCGCCAACGCAGCCTACACGGGGGTAAAGTCGAAGTCTTTCTGGAGGAAGAAACTTGTGGGGATGCCGAGATTGACCACTTCCAGGAAGAGGTTGCTTATGTCAGTTTTGCCGAGGCAGGCTTTTTACTGGGCACCACTCAATCTACCATCTTCCCAGTGGAGTTTTTGAGCTTTACTGCCGAAAGAAATGAACAAGGCGTACTGCTGAACTGGCTTACGGCCCAGGAAAAAAACAATGACTTCTTTGGGGTTGAGCGGTCCTTCGATGGCAGCAGTTTTGAAGAAATCGGCCAGGTGAAAGGGGTAGGAAATTCTCAGGTGGTACAGCAGTACCAGTATCAAGACCTCTTTTATGGAACTGAATTTACCTATTACCGGCTGCGACAGGTGGATTTCGATGGGCAGGTCAGTTATTCATCGATCGTGCAGATTTCGGGAGAAAGTCAGGCAGGGTACCAGGTATTTCCGAATCCCGTGGAGGATTATTTAACCGTTGAGCTTCACCAAGCTTCTCTTCTACCTACCAAACTTAGTCTCCTGAATGTAAGGGGACAACTGATACAAGAGAGGCTGATTGAACCTGGGACGCCACGTTTTTTATTCGACCTTAGACACCTGGACCCGGGATTATACATGCTCAAAATCCAGGGTACAGAACAGACAAAAACCGTTAAAATCACCGTGATTTAGGTTTTATCCCGAAAGATTTACAAAAAGGCAGAAGTTCGGATGAGAACTTCTGCCTTTTTTCGGTAAAAACCTGGAGCAGATCCTATGGGACGAAAGTGGCTTTCGCGTTATTCTTTCTCCAAAAGGCATTCTTATCCAAGGCGTTGATCACCCCATCCAAATTGAAATCTGCCCGATGGGTACCATATTGATAGCCCTGCCCATTGTGAACCCGCCAGAGAAAATTCAGGTCCACTGCATTGACCACTCCATCTCCGTTGGCATCTCCAGCCCATAAACTGGCTACGCCATTTTCGATTTTCCTGGCACCTTGTCCCCTCACTGCTAAGGCTGGAGAGGAGAAATCCAAAGGGATGGTGCTAAAATCACTCAGCTTAACGGGTTGATCAGTCATGATGCCAAGGTGATTGCGGTGGAAAATGGCCACAAAGGCTGAGTCAGCTGAATAATTCTCAAATAACAAGGCATGCGCTCCCTGAGCATTTCGCACACTCCCGTCAGCAAATAATAAAGCCGCTTTCCTATCTAAGACCAGAGATGCATTTGTTTTATCCCGGAGTTCAATCAATACCCAATCAACGAGCATGAAACTTGCTGCGGTTTGCATCTCATTTCCCTGGTAATTCCAGGGAGACCCGCTATAGGGTTGTTCTTCTGGAATTTCATCCCTGATAAAGGAGGTCATAAAAGTGCTATCCCAAGCCCCTTCTAATAACATCTTAAGCCTGAGAGTTTTATTTTCGTCCAGGTCGCATATCCCATTGGTGTTGGTATCCAGAAAGCTTCCCGTGCATTCACACTGAGCGTTATAGACATCCCCTATGGTACAGGCATCTCCATCATCACAAGGATCGCCACTAAAGACTGCAAGGGTAGGACAATAGGTTCTCACATGGATGGTATAATCTTCAACCTCCCCGAAATAACTATCATTTCCGCAGGGCGGCAGCGTTTTGCTATAACCCAGTCGTAACCGCATCCGGGTATGTCCGAGCATCGCTGAATCAGGAACCTGTACCGTCACCGAATAGGGGCCTTTTTGCTTCACCTGATATACTTCTTCCCCAAGGTCGTTAAAATCCCCATCCTGGTTCCAATCGATCCAGGCCGCGACGGTATTGCTTGCCCAAAAGTCTTTTTGGCAACCGATAAACAGGGGATAGGACTCGCCTAGTTCCACATCTGCCACCTCCGTGGTAAAGTCCCCATATCCTTCCCAGCCTGACACATGAGTAAGATTGGCAAAAGAAACAGAGTCAATCCGATTATCGCTCATAGCAGTGGTGGCAGCACAGTAGACCAGAGGCAGGGAGGGCGCCATCCCCTTTTCGAAGATTTGAACCGTATAATCTTCAACCTCTCCGGCATCCACCTTAATTCCACATGCTTCTGTAAGGGTATGAACGCCTAAACGGATGCGCATACGGCTATAGCCAGGAACTGCAAAAGTGGGGACCTCTATTTGGGCACTATATGGACCGGCCTGTTTTACATTGTATACCGCTTCACCTACATCATCAAAATCTCCATCCCGATTCCAATCTACCCATGCTCCCACTGTTGATGCTGTCCAGGATTCAATATTTAGGTCTATCTGCAAATTATATTGAGCTTCCTTTTCAAGGAAGATAATTTGGTCGGTAAAATCCGAGTAGCCGGAATCCCCTACAGAGAGGTGCTGAAGGTTTGAGCACTGGACTTGATTGATATAATTGCTGCCCTGCCCGTTGCTGGCTGGGCAGTAGACAGGAGGTTGGAATCCTACCTCCGCTTCATCAATCAATATACACCCCGTGCTATCTTCGACCTCTACCATATATTTTCCCGGGGAAAGCCAGGATATTTGTTGGGTAGTATCTCCATTTGACCAGTTCACCCTGGCCGGGATTTCCCCGTTGTTCATCGCCACCTTTATGGCTCCATCAGGGGTAGAGAGCTTACTGGCATCTGTTACCGAAAAAGCTAGAAATGGGCCGCTTACTTCTGTAGTTCCCTGAAACTCATTGCCGAAGCCATCTATCAAGGTCACCGTATATTTGCCTTCAGACAAACTATCAATAGATGTGGTAGAGGCTCCATTGCTCCAGGAAATGGTATAAGGAGGTATAATTCCAACCGGAATCTCAATAGATGCCGTCCCCGTGGGCAAGCCCTGACAGTTTGTTACCGTAGAGGTTAGTTGGATCTCCATGATTTCAGCATTACAAACCCCGGTTAGGATAGGCGCATTCGGCTTGAGATAGATAGCTCCACGCAGGACGGTGAATTGGGCACCAGCGCTGTCTGCCTGCCCATAGAACCAGCCATAATGAATGTCATTCCCTTTTTGTATAGCGATCCCTATGTAGCCTTCTTTCCCAACCCAATCCGTATAACTATTACTCATCAAGTTGAGCTGGGCCGGAGTGTCCCCGGACCTCCCATAGTGAAGCCCTTGTCCTACATATGCAGAGTCGCCCAGCAAGACAACGTCCCGGGTTCCGGGGTGGCATACCGCCAGGTTTCCGTATAGTTCCAACTTAAATGTATCCTGAAATAACCATAGGCCCCAATAAGTCAGGGCTTGATCTATGGAGAAACTAGCCAACTTCCAGGTAGCGCCTCCGGCTTCAATGGCAAGGCCACTATAGTCTTTACAGCTAATTTCATAAGGATCACGAAAGATCAGAGAAATCGATTGGGTGTGATGAAATACCTGTCCAACATTTCCGCCATTCACTGCGGGATCCAAAAGGGAAAAATCAAAGGTGGTATTATTTACTTCGGCATGAAGGTTGGCTGTCCCCTTAACCACCAGACTTAATGTATGCAAAGAGGTAGCGAAAAGTTCTGTGGTAAGCCCATCAGGTAGTCCGGTTATCGAATAGTCTGTCCCCTCTGAAAACAGACCGCTGGCCTTACTTAAGGCCGTGTTCTCCAGGAATATAGATATGGTATCCTCCACTTGGCCAATGTTGCTTGCTGACTCCTCTACATCCAGAGGGTAGTACATAAGTTGCGGGTTCACTCCATTTCCACAATCCCCCGCAGCAATAGGCGCATCCGGTTCTTCATTATAGGCACCATCCAGCACGACAAATAGATTTCCATCCTGACTCACATGGCCCCGTAACCATCCATAGTGTACCTGGCCCAGATTTTCAATTTTGATTCCGATGTAGGCCATTTTCCCTCGCCAATCTATAAAGGTATCATTGGCAACATCTAGCTGATCAGGAAAAGGGCCGGGGGAAATAAAGGCTGTCGTATCCCGAATGACCTGCCCTCCAGGGAGGGGAGAAATACTCCGGGTCCCCTCGAAACAAATAGCCTGCTTGCTGTAAGTTTCGAGCTTCAGGTTAATACTGTCATAGATCCAGGTACCATAATCCCCTCTGCCAATGTCTAAACTAAATAGGGTCCAACCATTCGAGTTAACTTCCACAGAAGGATTAGGCAGGTCTATGCACTTAATTTGGTATGGATCATAAAATCCACATTCGATTCGGTTGTGGGTCGTACCAAATACATCTGAAGCGGTCAGCCCACTAAAAGCGGCATCTTGAAAAGTGATGGCTAACACTGTATCCTCAACATTGCCATGCGAATTTGCGACGCCGGACAAGTTCAACGCAGCAGTGGAATCATTCAATACGGTTAATACAGGCGTCAGACCCGCAGGCAATCCTGCCAAAGCGTAATGCACTCCAGTGCTGAAAGTCCCACTGCTTTGGGAAAAGCTCACATGCTTGGTGTGGATCCATACGGTATCCTGAATAGTGCCGTCGTTGGCTATGGTTTCTTGAAAGCGGGGAGGGGTATACCACATCCTGGCCATCCCATCAGGGCAGACGGTGGCCGAAAGGTTGGTAGCAGACCATAAATTGGAGCGTCCGGCCACGGGAGATTCAATCGCTGCTCTCATTCGGTCTCTTTGACCCATGGTGAACATGCTCTGGCAGGCTCCGGTATAGTCCATAAAGTTATTATTATTGTCCAGGCTTCCGCAAGAATGAGTGTTAAGGTCGCAGCCTTGGGGAAACCAATGCCCAAACGTATTGGGGGTATCTCCGACACCATCATCGTCATTACAGCTACTGGACTCTCCGAAGGCCCCCGGTCCCCAGGTATGAATAAGGTTGGCCCAGTGGCCTGCCTCATGCGTGAGAACCCCTTCATAATTTGGGGCCGTTTTAGCATGCCTCCCATAGGCCCAGTAAGACATGACGATCCCATCATATGCTTCCATATTGGGGCTATCTACGGAGCTTGGATAAAAGGCAAAGCCCGAGGTATTGGTATTTTCCCGGGCATAGCGCACAATCCATATATTCAAATACTTTTCTCTTGGCCAGCGAGTCTCCTCCTTCATCTGAATATTTTCCCCTTTATAGGTATGCATAGAACGATGGCGGGTAATCCCATTCGTCGGATTCCCATGGGGATCAATGCAAGCCAGTTGAAATGTCACCTCTATGTCTGCCACCAGGCCTAAGAAGCTCGGATGGATATCCTGGGGAATACTGGCATTCGCGGCCTGAAAATCTTCATTCAGTCGCACGATGCCCTCAGCCACGTCTTCATCCGAAAGGTTCTCGGGTCCATTATCATGGACGACATGAACCACTACCGGAATCGTAAGAGGACCTGAACCCTTGCCGTTCTTTCCTTCTTTTATGTAGTCTTTGGTGAACTGTTCCAGGTATTGGAACGAGGGATTTATTTCAGGAGCCAATTGGGGGAATTCCTGTATCAATTTTTGGGTCTGTTGGACCTGCCCGCAAGGATTAGGGGGTGGCTGATGTTGAGGGAACGCATAATTGACTTGAATGAGAAGAGCAATAAAACAAGGATAAAGTCCCTTTTTAAACCGCATGAATTTCATTTTCGTAGCTAAATGATGCCTTTGGCGACTCCATTTACACTAAGGGTTTGCAGACCATTACAAGGTCTTTCCCAACTTTTGGATTATTCTTAATTAGCTCATACCCTGTAACCAGGGATGAATGCAGGCATTACAAATGATCGCATTAGGGTTAGCATCAATAAAAGTCGTTTGCCGAAGAGAAATAGTAGCCGATCAGCAGGGATGCTGCTCCTGCAACACCCGCTTCGAACTTCCTTCCGGAAAAAAGTAGCACGATTAAGCGGGATTGAGCCACCTCAGAACTCCCTAGCAATGAGCCTTATCCTTCGGAAAATTTAATTGACCAGCGTACTTGATGCTTGATTAGGTGTGCGCGTAATAATGGCCATTTATTATATAACCATTTTATCAACCTAGATAAACGAAGGTATCAGAACTGCCTTGAAAAGGCCCTCATGCCTTGAACAACCAAGCCTAAAGTCCGTCCTGCTAGGCTTAGGAATAAATACCGGGTACGCGCGCTTGGGCACTACGCTTCAATCCGTTATATTCTCATAAATCTGGCTCATCATGAAAAAGAAATGGTTACTCCCTTCCTTGGTTCTCCTGGCTGCCTTATCGATTGGTGCCTGGGTAGTTTTACCAACTGGCCATGCAGCAGCTGAGGCTTACTTTGCCCCTGTTGGAGAGCGAGCCTTACAGGCCGATGAAATCGGCCAATTCAATTATGTGTTCGATACCTATGAGCATTTGAGCTTCACCGGAGATGAATTCAAAGGCTGGGACACCGGAGACCAATTACTCTGGCGGTACGGGATTGCCTTTGGGGCATATGCCATGCCTTCCATCGCCATGATCAGCCCCGAGCATGCCGACCGGGCTAAACTCTGTCTCAAGCACATGATCGAAAAGATGAAGTCCAAAAAAGTCTGGGGAGATTGGGTGGCCTACGGCATGGGGGAGGACCCGATTTCAGAAGGCAACATCATGTACAAAGGTCATCTCAACCTCATGTATGGCTTGTACCAGCTGATTTCCGGAGATGAGCATTTTAGCGCGGAGTATACCTGGCTGACGGAAAAAATCGTGGCCGAAATGCGCAAGCACCATGCAGAAGGCAGGCACGAAGGAGCGGACTGCGAGCCAGGTCGTTACTTTGCTCAGTGCAATTCCATCAGCTTACTCAGCCTGAAAATCTTTGATCAGCTTTACGGCACCACCTATGCGGAAGTAGAAGCCCGGTGGACCATCGATTTTATCAAGAAAAATATGACCGATGCCGAGTACGGACTTTATCTCAAAATGTATCAATCAGAAATGGGCTTTTGTAGTCCGCTCCTTTCCGGCTATACCAACGCCTGGACCATCACCTTTCTGCGATCTTTTGAACCGGATTATAATGAAGCCCTCTATGATACCTGGAAAGAGCATTTTGTTAATACGATCGGCCCTTACGCCTATGTGAAAGAAGACCCCAGAGCTGGCCCTTCTCCCCTGGCGACCATGACGGGCGTGGTTGCGGCCAAGGAGTTTGGAGATGTTGACCTCTGGAAAAAGCTCCGCAATTCCCTGGATCGGAATATCTACCAAAGCACGGAGAACTATCATTTTTTGTATAAAGAAATCAACAACCCCATCTACAATGGCCCTTTACTCTGGACTAAAGTACATGTAGGTTGGGAGAACATTCTCGCTCATGACTGGCCAGGAAATCAGCGCTTCGAGAAACCCGAAGTAGGGGAACTGGCCTGGACCGATATTCTTTCCCAGGAACTTTTATTGATGGACGAAATCCTCCGGTAAGAAGCCCTCTACTCTACTCAAAAAGCTATAGAGCCTGACCAGTACGTTGGTCAGGCTCTATGCATATGTAAGCGTTTATTTGGCTTTTGGGGCAGGGGTCTCCAGTTTTTCCTCCGCCCAGCTTTTGATGGCCCGGCCAATGGCGTGGGGCTGATCTTCCTGTATATAATGCTTGCCTTTCCCCACGTATTCCGTATCCAACACTTTATAAGTTGCCTTGAGCCGCTCCACGGTTTTCTTTTTCAGAATCATGCCTGGTTTGGCATAGAGCAAGAGCTTGGGCACATCGGTTTCTTTCAACCACTGGCCATAAGCATTGATGGCGGCATAGTTGGTAGCAGAAGGTCCCTCAAAAGGGATTTCCTTAGGCCATACTTCTACGGGCTTACGACTCGCCACCGTAGGATAGGGGGCAGCATAGTATTCTTTTTCCTGCGGGGAGAGTTCGCGAACGGTCCCAAGTTTGAAGAGGAAATTTTCGATGAAAAAATTCTTCTCCGCGATCATTTTATGCCCTTTTTTCTCATCCCGAAGCCGCTTAAACAAGATCCGCTCCGGTAAGCCAGCATCTTCCCAGCGAAAGGCTTCGGTGACCGCCTCCATGAAGACCATGCCCACAATATTATCCTGGTGGCGGTGTGCGTAATGAAACCCTAAGCCAGAGCCCCAATCATGCACCACCAGCACAATGTTCTTGAGGTTTTTCTGCCGGATAAATTCATCCAGGTAGCGGGCGTGGTCTTCAAAAGTATAATCAATGTCTGGCTTATCAGATTTCCCCATGCCGATCAGATCCGGAGCCACGGCTTTGCCCAGTCCTTTTACATAAGGAATGATATTTCGCCATAAGTAGTTGGAGGTAGGATTCCCGTGTAGGAAAAGGAAAGTCAGCTGAGCTGGATTTTGGTCCGCTGCATATTCCTCTACATAGTGCATCTTAGCTCCAAATACCTCCGCAAATTTGGATTCATAGGGAAAATCAGGAGAAATGGGTTGGGCCGAGAGGAAAGAAGCGGATAAAAGCATCCCTCCTAAGGCCATGAATATACGTTTCATGTCTTTTTCTTATGGGTTTACAAAAATGATTTTCAGTAAATATGCCCCGGGCACAGAGAGCCTCAGGCAATAAATTGATGGATCGCCTGGTCGGCATTTTCCTGGTACTGTGGATTGCTCAAGTCGCCAAAAATGGTGCTTTGATCTACCACGGGTCCGGTGAGGACTTTTTCTTTGCTGGCATAAAACACCCCACTGCGATAGCGCTCGTTGTTGATACCATCCACGAATCTTTTGGCGCCCTTTTGCAGGCTGTGCGACATCCCCAGCAAGGGCATGATCAAGGGCATCCCGATATGCTTCAGCAGAATGCGCTGGATCAGCGGCAGGTCATTCATGCCTTCCGTACCCCGGGTCCCGCCAGGACTCATGCTCACAAATTTGATTTCAGGATGCTTGCGAGCCATGGAGGACATCCACAGTACCCCGCCATATTTCACCGCACCATAGACCTGCATGGGATCGAAATCCTTGCCGAAAAAGCTTCCATCAAAGATGGACGCGAATTCATCTACCGAGGAAGTAGAGAGGCTCGGCCGTTTCATACCCATCTTTTTGATGCCCCGAGCTGCTTCAGAAGCGGCAAATAAAGCTACCCGCTTGAGCTTATCAGCGGCTAATAGCTTGTCTACCAAGGCAACATGGCCTAGCAGGTTAGCGGCGGTTACATTGGTTACGCCAGCTTTAGTTAACTGCTCAGGATTTTTTCCGCCCATGCCTCCGGCATTCATGATCAGCGCGTCAACGGGTTCATGCAAGTTCGCGACGGCTTCATTGACTGAATCGAGGTCGGAAACATCCATGATCAGGATTTCAAATATGTTGCGGCCGGTAGCGGCTTCCAGTTCCTGCTTGGCTTTTTCAGCTTTGACAGGGTTCCGGCAAGCCAGATAGATTTTTTCTGTTTGAGGCAGCAGGGCCAGTTGCCGTGCGGTGTCCTTGCCAATGCCTGCATTGGCTCCGGTAATCATTATGACTTTATTCATGATTTCTATAATTCAAGGGTGGGTTATTACTTTTTTTCCTGGAAACGGATAAAGAGAATGGCTCCAACGATACCGAGAACAAATTCCAGCCCGGTGGCTCCTATCAGTCCTTCTACCGGCATTCCATCGGCCAAAATGCTCACGACTCTCCCCGTTCCCAGGGCCAGAAAGAGGACAGCGGAAAGCAAGGAAGCCGTATAGGTGAGTTTCGGAGAAAAGGCACCGGTCAACATGACCACGGCCAGAGAGAACAGTAAGGCGGAAGAAGCCCTGACATCATTGATCACATTGATATTGCCAGCGATGTCAATGCCCGATCCTGTTTTCAGGGCTACAGGCATGAGCAGGGTTGCTCCACCAATAAAAGCAAGCAGTAAGCCCGCGACGATCAGATATGCTTTTAACACTTTTGAATCTTTCATGACATTGTTCCTTAATGTGTATGGAACAAAGGTCATGAACCTTCTGAGAGGAATGTGGGCGTTTTAGCTCAAAGGCTTTTCAATTTAGCTCAGGCGATAGGCAGAAGGAGCTTTTCCGTACTGGTTAGCAAAATTTCGGTTGAAAGTAGTCAGGGAATCAAAGCCTACTTCATAGGCAATGTCGGAGATGCGCAGGTCATTCGCTTTGAGGAGCTCAGCGGCTCTTTCTACTTTCTTTTTGACAATATATTTTCTCGGACTCTCCCCAAAAACAGCTTTGAACTTTCGCTTAAAAGAGGAAACGCTCATGTGGCATAACAGGGCCAGCTCTTCCAGAGAAAGGTTGGCATAGAGGTTATGGCGGATGGTGGTTTTGAAAGCCACTTCATTGGGCTTAAACAAGGCGGCCAGGAAATCCAATTCAGAAGGAGCTTGCTGGGATTTGGCCATCAATAAGACGAACTCCTTCAACTTAGTTTTGATGATGGCTTCGTCGGCCAATTCTGGATTGTCGAGGAGAATATTGATGCTCTCCCGATAGTTTTCTAAGAGGCGATCAACCTGAATTTGTTTGAGGTTATAGTCCAGGGTGAAGGAAGAAGAGGACAGATCAAACTCAAATAGTTCTTTGACCAAAGCAGGGTAGAGGAAAATACCCACCGACTCAATGTCATCATCGCACTTGTCCGGATCATCGGTCGGTTCAAAAAAGTAATTCAGGCACTTGGCCAGCATGGCCTTTTTCCGATTCAATTTAAAATAGTCCTCCTGGGAACGTACGGCCACCTCCCCGTTATTTACAAACATAAAGCAGGCCTCATCCTCCACATATTGCTTCAGGGTTCGGTCAAAACCAGGCATAGATAATTTGATGAACACTATGCGACCTTGGTAGGTGATCGTATGTTGTTGGTAGGCCATGAGAAGGTTGAGTTGCTGGCAAAGAAGGTAGGCCGCGAATATTCCGATCTAAGCGGCCCTTTTATTCCATGCTATCCTTTTACGGCTGAGCCATCTTAAGTTAGCTTTTTCCGGAGAAAATTTACTGTTCACTAAAAAAAGACCCAAAGCCCAACTCCCTATCGCTAAAAAAACGGAGCAGAAAAACCTGCTCCGTATGCTTCGTTTTGGCCCTATTCCGTTTTCACCAGCCTGACAGGACGATATCGCTGAGTAGTGCCCTGTAATTTCAGCAAATACACCCCGGGCGGATACGTCTCGAAGGAAAGTTGGGTGCGGGCACGATGCAATTCGTACCTGTCCAGGCGCTCTCCCATTAGATTGTAGACGTGGAGAATAAGATGATCTTTGGCTACTACCTGAGCATCCACTTCAAGGGTAATGCGATTCGCGGTGGGATTCGGAAAAACCCGCAAGGGCACGACCTCGGTATCCGGAAACAAAAAGGTAGAAAGCGCCCGCACTTCCGTATCGGTAACCTCAAAATCTTTGCCTGTCACAGAAAGGAGTTGATCGGTCAATTGTACCTCATGAAAATCTAAGGCCAGGCCCGGAATATCTACCCAAATGATGTAGGTACCGGTATCCAGTTTGTTAAAGCCATAGGCTCCCAGGCTATCTGTTTCTACAAAAGCCAGGGGCTTCCCCTGTAGATCCGTCAGCAGCACATCCAAACCTTGTAGCGGGTCTCCCACGCCGCGATTCGCTCCCTGAGAAACCTGCCCTCCGATAAAGCCCGGTCCTCCCAAATTGATCCCGGGCTGAAGGCGTAGGTCCAGCAAAGGAAAACTTTGAGGCGTGACCACGGTAGCCTGATTCCACAGTAAACTATCCCCATAATAGGTCGGCAGATACAATCCGTAAGCCGGAGAAAGCGTATCCAGGGCCATTTTCAGCCGGAACGTTCCCTCTCTTTGGGGGAAAATAGCCAGGCCAAAGTTATTCGGTGTAGTCACAACCGAGTCTACCGCCGTGAGGGTTCCCGCCACACTGTCAAAGGCGATCTGCCAGGTAGTAGCATAGTCCGTCCCAATGCTATTGGCCTGATTCAGCCAGCCCTGCACATAATAATCCTTTTTAGCGGGAGCCGCTAAAAAAGAAGGGTTCACCGTATAGGACACCGTATCCACGCATCCCAGGGTATCATTGATGGCCAGGGTAACCGTATACGTCCCTGCACTATCATAGACGTGGGTCGCGGGATCACCGGTGCCGGTCTGCCCGTCCCCAAAATCCCAGTGGTAACTATGGGCAAAATAAATGGGATCAAAATTGACTGCCCCATCCGGCTGGTAGGAGACATTAAAATCTGCCTTACAGGTGTTAACCGGATAGTCCGTGGTGATGGTTTGGCAAACAGTATCCATACAGCCACTGGGGTCGGAGGTATAGAGGCATACCGTATAGGTGCCGGGTTGTTGGAAAGCATGGAGTTGAAAGGTGCCTACGGCAGTATTGCCATCCCCAAAATCCCAACTGTGTTGGGTGATGCCATCCGTATAAGGGGCAATAAAAATTCCTCCCGTCGGAGAGGCCGGACCCGGAGGCGGGAACAAATCATACGCAAAGGAAGCAAAGCAATTCCCTGGCGGCGCTACCACCGAAATAGTCTGACAAACGGTATCCATACAGCCCGTATTATCCTGGGCAATCAGGCAAACGGTGTAGGTACCTGGCTGGCTGTAGAAGTGGATTAAACTCGGTACGGTAGCCGTATTCCCATCCCCAAAATCCCACAGATAGCTCACCCCATTCTGGCTCAGAGAGGTGAATTGATAAGCATACAAAAAGCCGGTAGAATCAGGCTGCGCCGTAAACTGCGCACTGCAATTGGTGTTCGGTCCGACCTGGACAGAATCACATTTGGTGGCCATACAGCCTGTAGCATCGGTGATGGTCACACAGACGTAGTACAAGCCCGTCTGACCAAAAATATGCGTGGGGCTTTGCACACTATCGGTTTGTCCGTTCCCAAAATCCCAGGCAAAGGTAAAGGGAGCCATACCATTGGCAAAAGCGGTAAAACTCATGGTATCTCCCTGCGGGAAAGAAGAAAGAAAGGAGGCCGTACAAGCAGGTAAGCCCACCGTTATCGGGCTACAAAAGGTATCTGCACAGCTCGCGCTCGTGCTGAGGATCAGGCATACCGTATAGGTGCCGGCAGTAGGAAAGGTATGACTGGGGCTAAAGGTCGTATCGGTACTCCCATCTCCAAAATCCCACTGGTAGGAGGGGGTGGCTCCCGCCGGGGCAGAGGTGTTGGTGAAGTTGGCGGTATTGGTGCCGGGAATGGATTGACTTTGATAAAGGGCGGTACAGTTACTGCTATTTCCTACCGTGATCGTCTGGCAGACCGTATCGCTACAGCTCGCGCCATTGGCGACCACACAGATATTGTACGTCCCCGGCAAAAAATAAGTGTGGGTCACCGAAGTACCCGAATTATAGCTTACCCCATCTCCCATGTCAAACTCATAATTGGAAAAAAAAGAGACCTGATTCAGGGAAATCACTACGTCTAACGGCCCAAAACCGGATTGGATATTAAAGGACGGATCGCAGGTGGGATTGACGGTACAAGCCACAATGTTGTGAACGAGGTTAGGGCTGCCGAAATATACCGCCGTGCCTTGTCCTCCCTGACAATCGTTCCAACTAACAGTTAGGCTGGTGGAGGAATCAGGGGCAGCATTGACATTGGCCTGATAGTTCCCATTGGCGTCAGTCAGCACCATGCCGCTATCCACCGGCGACTGGTTGTTGAGGGCGTGATAGGAAACCGGGAAGTTATTCAGGGGACTGCCCAGACTGTCAGTAACCTGACCCGAAAGGGAAATGGTTTGGGAAAAGCCCAGACCAGCCAGGCTGCTGCATAAGCAGAAAAGCAAGATGTGTTTCATGATGATCGGTTGGTGATTACGGGTTAAAGCGGCGGCCAGCGAGCCGCCAAGCGCAGTAATATAGCGATTCTCGTAATAATCTGACTGAGGGAGTACTTCCGTAACGCTGGCTTCCAGCCGGTCTTGGCCTGTAACGCCGGCTTCCAGCCGGTCTGAGCCCGTAACACTGACTTCCAGCCGGCCTGAGCCCGTAACGCTGGCTTCCAGCCAGCCTGAGCCCGTAACGCTGGCTTCCAGCCGGCCTGAGCCCGTAACGCTGGCTTCCAGCCGGCCTGAGCCCGTAACACTGACTTCCAGCCGGTTTTGGCCCGTAACGCTGGCTTCCAGCCGGCCTGAGCCCGTAACGCTGGCTTCCAGCCGGCCTGAGCCCGTAACGCTGACTTCCAGTCGGCCTGAGCCCGTAACGCTGGCTTCCAGCCGGCCTGATTCCGTAACACTGGCTTCCAGCCGGCCTGAGCCCGTAACACTGGCTTCCAGCCGGTCACAATTTTCTTCTGCTGACCAAGGGTCAGCAGTCGTGGATAAGACCGGCTGGAAGCCAGTGTTACGGACGATGGTGCACCGGAGGACTACCGGCTGGAAGCCAGTGTTACTACTTTCTCCGCTTGCGGTCGACCTTCAGGCGCTTGATCGCCTGGGCCTTTTTCTCCTGCTCTTCGAGCTGGTATTTTCGGACTTTGAGGCTCTTGCCTTTGATTTTGAGGGGCACCTCCAGCTTCGAAATTTCGCTAAAGCCGCGCTGAGGCATGTCCACGATGGAATAGGAATCGTAAATGGTGATGGTACCAATTTGTCCTGCCTCCAAATGGGAATGGTTCAGGATAAAGCCCACAATATCTCCTTTCCCAACTTTATCTCTTTTGCCACGGGAAAAATGGTATTTCACCCATTTGTGATCCTCGGAGGTCTTGGCGGTATCTACGTGCTCAGGCCGCACTTCCCATTCCCGGATCGGCAGGCCGATCTCGCGGTGATACGCCTTTTGCCTGCCTGGTTCCTGAATTCCGCCAATCAGGTTAAATACGCGTCCCTTACGTCCCGCCCGACCGGTCCGGCCAATGCGGTGGAGGTAATATTCATATTCCGGGGGAATATTGAGGTTGATGATATTGGGCAGTTCTGGGATATCCAGGCCGCGGGCGGCTAGATCCGAGGCGACCAGATAATCGATATGATCTTCTTTAAAGCGGCGAAGGATATTGGCTCTTTCATTTTGCTCCTGATTCCCATAATAAGCCTCCGCCCGCATTCCGCAGTTGCGCAAAAAGCCCACCGTGGTTTGAATCTGTTCCCTTCTTCCACAGAAGATCAGGGCTTTCCCGATCTCCTGTTGCTTGAGTAGGCCGACCAGGTAACTATGCCGCTGGCCTTTTTTCACCTTCACAAAGCCAAACTTAATGTTGCGCAGCATCTCCCGGGGGCTCAGGCGGACGGTCATGATAGGCCGTACCCGCTCCCGGATCATGGCTTCGCTTTCCGAAGAAATGGTGGCTGAAAAAAAGCAAATCTGAATGCGACTGCTCAGCTGTTCCCGTAGCAGGTCAAATTCCCGTTGGAAGCCTTGTTCCATCAGCTTATCGCCTTCATCAATGATCAGGAATTTAATGTCCCGCCAAAGGTAGTCCCGGGGATGTTGAGCCAGCACGTCCCGCAAGCGTCCGGGAATCACCACCAACACATGGGGACTGGCTTTGATTTCTTCGAAGCTTTCCTCCATGCTGACCCCGCCCATCACTACGCCTACCTTGAGTTTGGTCCCACTATAAAAGGAACGCAAAGAGGCCGCAACCTGCAAAGCAAGCTCTCGTGTAGGTACCAGGATCAGGGCCTGAGTACTTCTTTTCAGGAGATTCAGGCGAGAAATAAGCGGCAAGCCGTAGGCAGCCGTTTTGCCGGTTCCGGTAGGCGCCTCTACGATGAGGTTTTTTTTCTGGATAAAAAGCGGGATCACTTTATGCTGCACCTCGGTCGGTCTGCGAAATCCCAGGCCAGGGAGACTCTCCAGCACCCGCTCATCCAATTCGTATCGTTCAAATCCACTTTTCTGGCTCATGCCGCAAAATTAGGTCAAAAATCTGTAACTTTTTCCCCTACCTACGTTATTGAGGTGGAGCAAAAGCCCAGAAATGACAGGTTTTTACCCCACTTATTGATTGTCCCACGATTCAAAATCAGGTTTGGCGCTACGAAAACGTACACTTTCATCCCAACAGATCCAGGAAGAGTATCTGCTGGTAGAAGCTGCGAAACAAAACCCTCGCAGCTTCGGGAAACTGTATGAACGATATCATCATCAGATTTATTTGTTTGTCTACAAAAGGGTAGACGACGAAGAAATTACTGCGGACCTTACCTCCCAGGTATTTCTTAAAGCGATGATGAACCTGAAAAAGTACACCTATAAGGGCGTACCTTTTTCGGCCTGGCTATACCGAATCGCCATCAATGAAGTCAACCAGTTTTTTCGGGAACACAAACACAAACGTACCATCAGCATGGAAGGGAAAGACCTGGTGCTGATGATGGAAGAAGTTGAGGAAGACCGCACGGAGGAGAATCTAAGGAACTTGATTCAGGTGATGAACCACCTTACCCCCGACGAAGTGCAATTCATAGAACTACGCTATTTTGAGCGTATGCCGTTCAAAGAAATTGCCGAGGTCTACCGCATCACTGAGAACAACGCCAAAGTGAAGATGTATCGCTTGCTGGGGAAAATGAAAAAACTGATGGAGCAGCAAAAAGGGGACAAGGTTTCCCGTCCTGCGCCTAAGCCGGGCACCAAAACCTCCCCCCGCTAATCGTTAAGTAGACCTTATGCCCAGATACAAAATACATATCGATAAGCCTTTGCCAGATCCAAGCAAGGTAGCGCAGTATCGGGATTTTGATACCCTTTACAAGCAGTATCAGACGGCTACCCGGTTTAGCTTTTGGCAAAACCTATATCATAAGCCTATCTATTTTGCCAGCCTGGTCGCCATCCTGGCAGTAGGATTCCTGGTGTTCGAAGCTGCTCAAAAAGAGCATGACGCGGCTTTTATCCAACCCCCGGTTCCTCCAAAAAATATTCCTTTTGCGGCCGCTACCGTGGCTGATACCATGCGCCTGCCGTATGCTGACACCACGGGCATTCGCCGAATTTTTGTCCCGGAAGAGGCCTTCGTTGATGCCAATGGACAAGTAGTATCCGGCAAGGTAGAACTTCGTTACCGGGAATTTAAGGATGCAGCAGACCTCTTCATCGGCGGCATCCCCATGCAATATGATTCTGCGGAACTGTCCTACACCCTGGAATCAGCAGGCATGGTAGAAGTCCTGGCTTATCAAAATGGGGAGCCCATATTCCTCAAAGAAGATAAAGAGCTGGAGATAGAATATTACGCGCCTACGGCTGATCCTAGTTATAGCGTCTATTACCTGGATACCATCGCGCGCAACTGGGAATATGTGAGCAAAGACCAGATTATTCCGCTGGTAGCCCACGCTCAACAAGAAAATCCTGAGCTACGCTACATCAAGGATGTGAGTCAGGACACTTTTGTAACCCGGGCCATGGGCATGCCGCCTCAACAGCCAGGACGCCCCTTTAGCATGGCCATCCTGAATGCGGGGGACTTTGAGATGTTGACCGGAAGAAGCGAATGGCTCTGGGAATACATGGAATACCCCGGAGAGTATGTCAATCCCTGGAAAAAAGGTCTCCTTAGGCCTCAAGCCCAGGCGCTGGCCCAACCCTTCCGGGTAGCTGGTGTATATGAACTGACCATCGTAGGCAGTGGCGAAAAGATCATCGCCCGCCTGATTACGGACTTCTCCAGCCTTTCACAGGCTGAAACAGCTTATCAAGCGCGCTTTGCCAGCTATGAAAGAGCCATGGCTACTTATACCGCCGCCCGGGAAGCCGACCGACGTCGGATAGAAGCGCGGGAGGTACAGATAGAAAAATACCGGAATTGGGTAGCCGAAAAAGCGCAACTGTTAGCGGCCAGCGAAAAAGGTTGGTGCTACCGCCGCTTTCGCATCAAAAAACTGGGCATTACCCAGCTAGGACGTCTACTTCCATTGACTGAAAATATACCGCTCTTTTCTATCCGTCCACAAGTGGAAGACCAGAGCGACTTGGGACAGCAATTACAAGCTGCTCACCGCCCTCTGTATCTCGTCTTGCCCCAGCGGCATACCCTGATCCAATGTGAACCAGATCCCGATCAGGAGGGACAATTTCTGATCCCCGATCTTCAAGTCCCTGGTTCCGTTCTATGGACCTCCTCACATGAGGAAGAAATATTTTTCGTAGATTTAGAAAAAACTACGGACTCGGACTTTTCTGCTTCTCAAAACAACCAAATTGTTTTATTCGGAAAACTCTCCCAGTCGTATGAACATGCAGCCGCCCTCAAGGCACTGCTGTTGAGTCCATAGAATGCTAAGCACCCCTTAATGCTGTTCCCGCAGGCTATGCTTCGGGGACTCCCCTGGATGCCAAAGTCATGTAACATGGCTTACATCCAGCGAGCCCTTTCATCAGTGCGAGAAAAGGATATGTAATGATGATGACCTGACCCGTCCTGAAAAAGGGAGTAATTCGCCAGCGCCATAGGCCGACTGGCTATGCACGTACATAATCGACCTAAACCAATACAAAAATGAAAAACCTTGTTCCATTTTTAATCCTTCTGCTTCTAGCTGGAGCAGTAGCCTGTGTAAGCAGTTCACCCAAGGAAGGCGTCCTCAGTGCCGACGAACCTATCACCATTTCCCCGCCCCGTACAGATCTGGCCCCAGGTTTTCAAACCTACACCCTCAACAGCGAAGAGGATCAGCAAATCAAAGTAGCCTCCGGAACGGTGATTGACATACCGGCGGGAAGTTTTGTAACCCAGGATGGACAAACCGTGACGGGTCCGGTTCAAATCAAATACCGCGAGTATCACACCGCCTGGGATGTCCTCCTCAGTGGAATTCCGATGCACGCCCAAAACGGAGACCAGCGCGGCTGGTTTCAGACGGCTGGCATGATGGAAATCCAGGGCTTCCAAAACGAACAGGAAATCATGATTGCTCCGGGCAAGGCTCTGCAAGTAGCGATGGCTTCTTATGTAGGGGCCGCCAGTGGACAGGATTCTGCTGTTTCGGACGGATACAATCTTTACCAACTGGATGAAAATAACCAGTGGCAAAACCTTCAGCCTGCTCTGGCGGTAGCCAAAGCCCAGGAGGAAGTGACCGAGATTGAGATTCCCAAACGGCCCGTGCGTCCCCGCAAAGTTCAGAATCCAGATCGCCTTTTTAAACTGGCCGTGAACAAAAGAAAATTTCCAGAATTGAGTGTCTACCAGGATGTATCCTGGGAAGTGGGAAATATCCTCGAAGGAGACCAGCGTTTCAAGGACAACCCGGAGTTAATTTTTGGTCAAATGTGGGACAATGCTTCCATTGTACGCGCTCGTCAGGATCAGTCCAACTATCGCTTACAAGTACAGAACGGTCAATTTACCCTGAAGATGGAAGCCGTGCCGGTCTTTGAGGCAGGCTCCTATCAGCAAGCCATGGCTGCTTTCGAAGCCAAAGAAGCCGAGATTGCCCAGTTGATGGTGCTCCGTGAACAGGAAATGGCTCGGGTTGAAGCTGAAGCTTCTTTGGTCCGTAGTTTTAGCATTTCCAGCTTTGGTACTTACAACTGTGATCGCTTCTACCGGGTAACCCCCGCGCAGCAGGTCATCGCAGATTTTTCCTTTGGTACCGAAGAAAATCCCTATGCAGAAATCGATAAAGTATACCTGGTCATCCCCGATCAGCAAGCAGTGATCACCTACCAGAAAAATTCCGGCTGGAATGGCTGGAAAAACCTGAAATTCTCACCTTCTGAGCGCAATTACTTATTGGCGATGCTGCCTAATAAGGAAGTCGCGGTTTTCGGACCAGAGGATTTTGCCAGCGCAGACATCGGGGAAAGCTACACCTTTGCCATGCGCGCTAGTGGGCAGCAGGTCAACTCTGCTGAGGAATTGCTGGCCCTGGTAAAATAACGGACCTTCCTTTTACCCTGATCTGCTCCATCTCCCGGTTCTCACCTAGAGATGGAGCCCC
The DNA here is from genome assembly GCA_038527215.1 of Bacteroidota bacterium. Taxonomy (GTDB): domain Bacteria; phylum Bacteroidota; class Bacteroidia; order J057; family J057; genus JAWPMV01. The sequence continues at coordinate 2,644 of JBCBGC010000110.1, read as the reverse complement.
TTACCCATTTCACTAGCTTCAATCCTTATGCAGAACTCAACCCGCATGCTGAGGCTTTTTTTAACAGCAAGCATATGTACCTTCCTCTTTGGAGGGCTTATCAACTCAGGTCAGGCACAGCATTATCCCATCCTTCAGGAAGGAAAATGGGGTCTGGCCAACGATAGTGGACAGGTGGTCATTCCCGCTACCTTCGATTTACTGGAAGCGGCCGATCGCGACCTGACCCGCTTTTTTTTCCGAAAAAATCAGCGCTACGGTCTCCTGGATGTAGGCAAAGGAGAGATCATTCCGGCAGAATATCAGGCCATCGAGCGACTTTTCCATTACTACTACCTGGCCTTTACCGAGGAAGGAAAGCGGGTCTTTGATTATGAAGGCCAGGAAGTTTTTCGCTGTAGCAAAGAGGCGAGCCTTTTACCCGCCAAATACGGATTCTATCGGGTCCACGATCGGGGAAAGTGGGGCATGTGGCATCGGACCCAATCCGCTCAATTCCTCCCCCCTCGCTTTGATAAGTTGGAAATCCTTAAGCGCGGGGCCTACTTTCTGACCCGAGAGGACAGCATTTCTTCTATTTGGGACCATGACGCCAAAATGATCTGGGAAAATATTCCGGGAGATTTTCGACTCTGGGAGGATTCCCTCCTCATCTACCGGGTTCCTGAAGGCAGCGGTTGGGGGTTGGTCAATATGCAAAAAGATACCTTGATCCGAGCGGGCTATCAAAATTATAAGAAAGCTGGTCTGGAAGGAGCTTTTTGGGTAAGAAAAGACCGAAAATGGGGCTTGGTTGGCGCTGGGGAAAAAACCCTGATTCCCCCTACTTACAGTCGGCCCGGAAAGTTTGCCGGAGTGGTGGCCCGGGTATTTCAAGGTAAGGAGGTTGGGCTGGTCAACCAATTTGGGCAAACCCTGGCCGAACCAACCTATCAGTCTATTTTAGTTTACGAGAGGTTTGCCCGTTTACTGAAAGAAGATTCCGTCTGGACCCAGGTAGCTTTTGCTGAAAACGGCCGCAAAGCCCGCTACAACCTTCTCCAGGTGGGGAAGGCGAAAACCCAAAATACCAACCTTAGTCGAGGTTCCAGTGCCCTCAGTACTGCCTGGCAATCCAATCGGTTGGTTTGGTTTCAAAAAGGGGCCAAGTGGGGCCTTTTGTATAGTAAGTCCAATCGTATCAAACTCCCCCCACGCTACGACCGGGTAGAACAACTTCGGTATCATGGATGGACCTTAACGATCAATAATCCCCGGGATCTCCAGCTTCGACGGTTTGGGCTGGTCAAACAATCAACCGGAGAAATTATTCAGAAAAATATCTTCCGTTGGATTTTTAAAGAGGATGCCCAGGTGGAACGTAATCGGCCCTTGCCTATGCGGGTCCAATATCCAAGCGGGAATTATGCCTGGGTCAATAGAGACGGGGATCTGATTCAACTTCAGAATGTGGTATATGTAGATGCCTTTTCTGGCTTGCATGCCCGGGCCTGCCAGCACAACCATTTCCTCCAGGCCCGTGAAATCAATCATGAGCAATTTCCAGAAGCGAGCCAATACTTACTGGAGGGTCGCTGGGGATTGCTGGACCAAAAGGGAAGATGGAAAATTACGCCCCGATACGACTGGATGAGTCCTTTTGTCGCCCGGACCAGCCTGTTCAAAAGACATGGCAAATGGGGAGCCCTGAATGATGCTGGCAAAACCCTGATCTGGGAGTCCTATGATTCCTTGTTTATGATCAGCCTCAATACCTGGCGGGTCGGCAGTGAAGACTATCTGATCGGCGCACGTAACGACATCCGGAAATATGCATTTTTCAATCAAAGCGGAGACATCCTGTTCACCGGATTCTACGAGCAGGCCGGGCAGTTCCATGAAGGGAAAGTCCGGGTAAGAAGAGACCTAAAATGGGGCTATGTAGATCAGCAGGGCAAAGAAATCATCCAGCCATTTTTTCGGGAAGCAGGCGATTTCCATCAAGGGAGGGCACGGGTGTTAGCCAGCGGAGAATGGTTCTATATCAATGAGCAGGGAAAAAAGGTCGGTTCCAATACCTTTGCCTGGGCAGGAGATTTTCAGGAGGGGCAGGCCTGGGTGAGGAAGAGCGGGAAATACGGAAAAATCGATTCGAGTGGGGCATGGGCCTTTAGACCGGTATTCGGACGTATGACGCTGCTCTCAGATGGGAAAGCGATCGTCCGGAAAGGGAAACGATCCGGCCTCCTGGCGCCGGATGGCAGTTGGCTGATTCCTGCCAAGTATACCTCCATTCAATCCCGACAAGGTCAGATATACGCTTTCAAAAAAGGGAAGAGCTTTCGCTGGAATGAGCAAGTGGGAGAACTGGAAGCGATTACGCGAGCAGAAGTAGGCCGGAGGGTAGATCCCAAAGTTATTTGGTGGCGCATTGAGCCTCCCAAAACCAGCGAACCCGCCGAGGGATTCCTGGAAAAATACGCCCTTTCTCAGGTACAGGAACCTCATGATGGTATCCGGGGCGGGTTCTGGCAAGGACAAATCGGTATGCTAAATCTGAAAGGAGAAGAAAAGCTCAAGTTGGAATATGATTATATCCAACAAATCGGCAATCGAATCCAGGTACGGCAGAACGGAAAGATCGGCTATATCAATGAAAATGGGG
>JBCBGC010000109.1:0-29142 GCA_038527215.1 Bacteroidota bacterium | reverse complement strand
ATATTTATCCTTTTTGTCCTATCGCTACTTAAAGACCTCTTCTAGATCGAAAGTAACCGGCAGGGTATAGATGACCGGAATGCGTTGGCCGCCTTTGCTGCCAGGAACCCACTTAGGCATGAGTCCAATGATCCGTAAGGCTTCTTCATCACAGCCATAGCTGATCCCGCGGACCACGGTTGGGTTGATAATGTTTCCCTGGGGGTCTACCACAAACTGCACATATACTCTTCCCTCCACTTCATAGTCAATAGCTGCTCTGGGATAACGAATCTGAGAATTCAGAAAGCGGAACATTGCAGACTCTCCACCTGGGAAAGAAGGCATCACATCCGCAGATATTTGCGGGGTGGTGGTGTCCACCGTTTCCTGAGGTCGGTTATTGGTCGGAGTGGCTGGTTTTGGTTCAGGTTTCGGGCGATTCACAGGTTGAGAAGAGGGCTTGGTTGTCGCCGGGGTTTTATCTTCTATCACCGGAGTCCTGGGCGTAACGCTTGGCTGAGCAGAAGTATTGGAAGAACTGCTGGCGGGATTAGGTTCCGATTTAGGCGGGGTCTCCACCTGACGGGCAGGCACCGTCGTCCGAGTCTGGGGAGCTGCAGTAATCATTTCCCGTTTCGGAGGAAAAATCTCATGATATTTCTGGATAGAGGCCTTGCGGTTATCCGGGTCAGAGGCAGTGAGAATCATGGTGTACCGGCCGGTTTTTGGATATGCATAGGTAAAGGTTCTCCTGATCCTTCTCCTGATGCCATTCCCCAAATCAAGGGTGTAAGTATTTTCGGGTCGGTAATTCCGAATGGTGAACTTCAGCACCTCATCCTGATAGGGGTCTCCTTCCACAATAAAAGAGGTTCCTTTCAGGCTGTAATTTGGTTTCGGACTTGGTTTTGGTTCGACTTCTGGTTCCCGATTGGCCACCAACTCTGTAGTCGGTTCTTCATCTGCCTGATTTACGAGGTCGATGCTTCCTTCCTCTTCCAGGGCCACCCCGGCTTCGGGTTGATCATCTGGAAAGGTAGGCGTCGATTCCCCTCCTTTAAGGGCTTCCCATTCTGCCCGAAAAGTAAGGTAGTCTTCCGAAGAATTGATGGTATCGAGGAGGCCAATAGAAGGATCAGAGATGACCAATTTTCCTTCAGTGGTACTTAGTAACCAATTGACCTTTCCCAGACTTAATTCTTCCGGGGCATAGGTATAGTAGCTGGTGGTTTCCTGACTTGTGCCTAAAAAAGAATAGGCGGCCATTCCTCCTCCAAACAAAACCAGGGAACCGAGTAAAATTGCCCCCAGTTTCCTTCTTTTCTTTTTTTTCTCCTGAGCCTTAAGGTGCTCAATGTACATCCGATGGGGAGCATTGGATGAATGTTCTGGTAAGCTCATGATTAAAATTTGAGGGTATTTCTTATTTCTTTATACACCCCTGGAGCCAGCATAGTATCCAGGTTTTCATGTAGGATCTCAATGTCATCTGCAGCCTGGACGTTACGGCCAGACCAACCGGAAAAATTCACCCGAATAGGACGATCGCCGCCCCATCCTTTTTTGACTACAAAGATGTTATCAGGCTTCATGTTTCCGTGAGGAATCGGCAAGTCTTGTACAGATTCCACGATCGTTATCAGCCATTCCAGCTCGCGACTGGAAAATTTGCTGAGGCTTCTTTTGCGGTCTAATTTATATTTGCGAATAAAATTCGGCAGCGGCATACCCTCGTTTACATTGCGGATATAATACCAGCCTTCCTGGGCTTCATTTAATTCGCTTAAGTTGCCAAAATACCGTTGCTCTTTGCGATGTAGGGCCTGGAAATGCTCCATGGCATCTGTTTCCAGTTCTCGCTCCCGAGAAAGCCAGCGCATGATTTTTTTATCCCGCTTGCCTTTCAACTTGACCATCAGAGAAACGAATTCTTCATCCTCTATTTCACCTAGCATCTCGAATTTATCAGCGAGACTATCTGTAGGATCACCCAGCGAGGCAAAAGAAGTATTGAGTTCGCCTGCTCTTCTCAGGTCATCCAATTCTTCCAGCTCCTTTAGCTGCTTTTCCATTTGAGACAATTCGGCATCGTGCCGCTCTTCCAAACTAATGCCTTCTCCTTCTTCGCCCTGAAGCCCATTGTGTCTGGCCACCACAGGGGGAACTCCCGCCTCTGTCTGGTTGAGAAACTCTGGAAGGGTGCTTGGCTCATGGGCCTCCTCTTCATCCGTTTCCTCGGCAACTTTGGCCTTGCTGGCAGCCATGGCATTCAGGATGGCTTCCTGCTCTTCTGAGGCTTTGGATTCAGCAAAGAATTCCAGCTTGCTGAGTTCATCGATTTCTTGTTCCAGCCGCTCAGCTTTCTCCTGAGCTTTGGCCTTAGCATCTGCTTCAGCCTTTTGGCGGGCTTCTTCAGCTTTACCCTTGGCCTCTGCTTCAGCTTTCTTGCGCGCTTCCTCAGCCTTGCGTTTGGCTTCAGCTTCGGCTTTCTTACGCGCTTCTTCCGCTTTCCGCTTGGCCTCTTCTTCTGCCTTCTGGCGCGCTTCCTCAGCCTTGCGTTTGGCTTCAGCCTCGGCTTTCTTGCGGGCTTCTTCTGCTCTGCGCTTAGTTTCTGCTTCTGCTTTCTGGCGCGCTTCCTCTTCCTTACGCTTAGCTTCTGCTTCAGCTTTCTGGCGGGCTTCCTCGGCTCTGCGTTTAGCTTCGGCTTCGGCTTTTTGGCGGGCCTCTTCCGCTCTGCGCTTAGTTTCTGCTTCTGCTTTCTGGCGAGCTTCTTCTTCCTTACGCTTAGCTTCTGCCTCAGCTTTCTTGCGGGCTTCATCGGCTCTGCGTTTAGCTTCGGCTTCAGCTTTTTGGCGGGCTTCTTCCGCTCTGCGCTTAGTTTCTGCTTCTGCTTTCTGACGAGCTTCTTCTTCCTTACGCTTAGCTTCCGCTTCTGCTTTTTGGCGGGCTTCTTCTGCTCTGCGTTTAGCTTCTGCTTCTGCTTTCTGGCGGGCTTCCTCGGCTCTGCGTTTAGCTTCTGCTTCAGCTTTTTGGCGGGCTTCCTCAGCTCTACGCTTTGCTTCGGCTTCAGCTTTTTGACGTGCTTCTTCCGCTCTGGCCTTGGCTTCGGCTTCAGCTTTTTGGCGGGCTTCTTCGGCTCTACGCTTGGCTTCGGCTTCAGCTTTTTGGCGAGCCTCTTCCGCTCTGGCTTTAGCTTCGGCTTCAGCTTTTTGGCGAGCTTCTTCCGCTCTGGCTTTAGCTTCTGCTTCAGCTTTTTGGCGGGCCTCTTCCGCTCTGGCTTTAGCTTCTACCTCAGCTTTTTGGCGAGCCTCTTCTGCTCTGGCTTTGGTTTCTGCTTCAGCTTTTTGGCGGGCCTCTTCCAGCGCTTGCTTCCGGGCTTCTTCAGCCTGTTGTTTTTGTGATGCTAGCTGAGCATCACGTGGGTTTGCGGAAGGAGGGGTAGGCACATTTGGCGAAAGGCCGTTTGTGTTCCTATTTTCTTTATCCACTGATGGCACTCCTACCAGTGACTGAGGAGTTGCCAATTGCGTGGTGGTAGATTCAATTTTATTTTCAACTTGAGGAACCTTAGCTACGGCCATGTTTTTATCCTGTGCCACAGCAGCTACTTTCTCAAGTTCTTTCCAGGTTCCCAAGGCTTTTTGGCCACTTACCTGGGCGCCTTTCAAGAGCTGGATCAGAAATTCCTCCTGATCCATGGTTCCTAAGGAGACAATGGTTTCTACGCCTTGCTCTTTCAACCAATCTAAAAAGCCTGATTGACCTAGATTTTTGCCCATCATCACTAGTTGACCAGGCACAAATCCCGTGCTGCTGGAAGCGGTGAGGACTTTCATCCATTCATCCCTGGCCATGATCTCAAAGGGTTCTGGCGCTTGTTGGATGATGGAGGGGGTCCATTTTATTTCCAAAGCGAGAAAGGGATGGTATTTATGCCAATTTTTCTCCTCTCCAGACGCTAAATGATCTTTTAAGGCTCTCCTATTTTCCTCGTTGAGCATGAAACCCATAGATTCCAGCCCGCTAATCGTGCGACTCAGCGCCAGATGTCTGAGATTTTCCTGGGCACGTTCAGAAAAGTCTGTGTATTGTTCCTTTCCTTCGGTGTTACCAGGCAAATAGGCCATGCCATCCAAGGGCGATTGGATGGCGGATAATAAGATGCTTTCTTGATCGGGATCAAAGCTTTCATGATCCAGGCTTTCCATCAAAGCGGGAAACCAGGAGCCATGCCAACTCAATTTTAAAAAGGCGCCAAACCTTAGCTCCATTTCTTTGACCAAGGTCCGCACCTGAGGTCCTCTGATTTCAGGTGGATAAGAAAGGGTGGTTTCAATCGGCTCCCCAGATCGGGATTGATTGATTTTGCCTGTAGCATCTTCGATTTCTCGGATGCTGAGGTAAGCAAATGGATTGAGGGGAAGTGTTTGGTTTGGAAAAGGGATTCGATTCAGCCAGCCCTCATACTGACCCGAACCTAAGAGCAATTCATTCCGGGTAATGATGATATGCAACATAGAATGAAGGAGTAAGTGGAACTCCTATATCCGACCCGGGTAAAAGTTTTCTCATGATATTTTATCCTAGGAAAGAACGAATGGTGTTTCAGGGTGTGCCTGAGTTGGGTCGAATTACTGGAATAATTGTATCTAAGTGAGCAAAAACCGCTCCAAGTATTATCAAAGATACCCTCTAAACAGAGTGGTCGCTTAGGCATCAGGACGAACCGTAGGCATCCCGGCCTAACTGGTAAAAGCAGGGGGTTGAGCGGTGGGAAGCATGTAAGATTTATGGGATAAATGTTGCCGTGCACGCCGTTAAACTGAAAGTTCGGGATGAAATTTGACTATAGGCGAGCAGAAAAGTTTTGCTATGTTGCAGGAAAGAAATCAACGCATGCGGCAATTCGCGATTACCGGAGTGGCGGGCTACATTGCTCCCAGACATTTGCGGGCCATCCGGGATACAGGCAATCAACTTGTAGCGGCCCTGGACCCCCATGATTCGGTAGGAATCCTGGACCAATTTGGGCATGAAATAGCTTTTTTTACTGAGTTCGAAAGGTTCGATCGGCATTTGGAAAAAATGAGAAGGGCTCCTGGCAACCAGGGGATTGATTATTTAAGCATTTGCTCTCCCAACTATTTACATGACGCACATATCCGCCTGGCCTTGAGATTGGGGGCCAATGCGATTTGCGAGAAGCCACTGGTGATTACCCCCTGGCAGATCGATACTTTGCAGGAACTCGAAGCAGAATATCCTGGCACCATTCATTCTATCCTCCAGCTGCGGGTCCACCCCAATATTCTGGCTTTACGGGAAAAAATTCTGGCCACAGATCCTGCCCATAGATTTCAGGTAAGCCTCACCTATATCACCTCTCGCGGCGCCTGGTATGGGTATTCATGGAAGGGAGATCCAGCCAAATCAGGCGGCATCGCGACCAACATTGGCATCCATTTTTTTGACATGCTGCTTTGGATGTTTGGAGGGGTGCAATCGCAAGATGTCTATCTCAAAGGGCCCCAGAAAATGAGTGGCTTTCTGGAATTGGAGCGCGCAGATGTAACCTGGTACCTTTCTTTGGACAAGCAAGATTTAACGCAGGCCCAACAGCAGCAACAGCCCGCCACTTTCCGCTCTATGCAGGTGGATGGGATTGAAGTCGATTTTACCGGAGGGTTTACGGATTTACACACCCGCATGTATGAAACCATCCTCCAGGATGGAGGATACGGGCTCTCAGTGGTCAGACCTTCTATAGAGCTCGCCTATCGAATCCGCACCAGTGAATGCAGGCCCCTGACAGAAATGGCCCATCCTATGCTGCAACAGCAACCCCTGGGCTAGGCATCTTCTTCGGCTCCGTGGCGGGTTACGGAATGCACATTCGCAAAGGAATCCAATCTTTGCATCAATTGGTTGAGTTCCTGGGTACTGTGGACGTAAAGAGAAAAGATTCCCTCAAAGAGGCCTTCTTCCGCATCTATCATCACCTTTCGTATGTTCAGTTTCATCCGCAAAGAGATGACCCGGATGATGTCATTGAGCATGCCTTGTTTATCCAGCCCCACCACTTTTATTTCCGCCAAAAAGGTAACCCCGGTATTTTCAGCCCACTTGGCTTTGATAATATTAGCCCCAAAACTGGACATGAGAGAAATTGCCTTTTCACAGCCAGTGCGATGAATGACGATTCGGTTATTTTCATCCTTAAATCCGAGGATATCGTCCCCAGGCAAGGGATTGCAACACTTACCCACTACATAGGATTCAATCTCGTCTTCTTTGCCCAAGACCAGCATATCTGGATTAACCCCAAAATCCGCCCAGGTTGGATCCTGTTTTTTATTCTTGTTTTCCCATTCCTGAAGTTGACTATCCAGGGTTTTCCCTTCCTTTTTCATCTTGATGAATTCCAGGATCCGCTGGGTATCAATGCGGTGATTGCCCAAAGCGAAGAAAAATTCCTCAACGGTCGGAATCATAAAGTAAGCCAGCAACTCTTTCATATATGGATGATGCTCATCTACATCATACTGGCGAGCCTTCCAGGTAAAAAGCAAGCGGCCTTGTTCCTCAATTTCCTTCCGCTCCCGACGCAAGGCACTGCGAATCCGGTCTTTGGCTCTGGCGGTCCGGGTGAAACGAAGCCATTCCTTTTTAGGATATTGCTTTTTGGAGGTCAAAATCTCCACCATATCTCCGGGCTTTAACTCCTGGTCCAGGGTTACTACCCGGTTGTTGACCTTCGCACCAATGGCCGTATCTCCAATGCGGGTGTGGATTTTGTAGGCAAAGTCCAAAACCGTAGAGGTACTGGGTATGCGGATCATATCTCCCTTAGGAGTGAATACGAATACGTCGTTGGGCTGGAGGTTTTCCCGAAATTCCCGAACCGCCTCCAAGGCATTCAGGCTGGGATTTTCGAGGATGTTCCTGATTTGGGAAATCCACTCCGTGAGAAATTCTTCCTGCTTGGCACCGTCCTCTTTGTATTTCCAGTGGGCAGCAATCCCCTTTTCCGCGACATCATCCATACGGGTGGTCCGAATCTGCACTTCCACCCAGCGGCCGCTGGGGCCCCGTAAAGTAGTATGCAAGGATTCATACCCATTATCTTTGGGCACGGTGATCCAGTCCCGTAAGCGCTTCGGATTCGGTTTGTAGAGACCCGAAATAACGGAATAAACATACCAGCAATCCTCCCGCTCCCGGCCATCCCGGGTTTCTAAAATGATGCGGATGGCGTATTTGTCATAAATCTCCTCAAAAGGGAGATTCTTGCGAACCATCTTAGAGTAGATGGAATAAATTGATTTATACCGGCTTTTGACAGTGAATTTTACGCCCGTATCCTTTAAGGCCCGACGGATTCCGGAGATAAAGCGATTTACATAGGCTTGCGCATCATCCCGGCTAGCTTCTAGTTTAGCTTTTATTTCTTCGTAGGTCCGTTGCTGGCTGTGGCGGAAGGAGAGCTCTTCTAATTCGGTTTTGATCTCGTACAAGCCCAATCGATGGGCGAGCGGCGCATAAATATAGATCGTCTCAGAGGTGATCTTCAGCATCTTTTCCTGCTTCATGGCCCCAATGGTGCGCATATTGTGCAGACGATCTGCCAACTTGATCAGGACGACCCGAATATCATCAGAGATCGTCAGGAGAATTTTTCGGAAGTTCTCGGCCTGTGTAGAATCCATCCGGTCAATGCGGGAAGAGCCAGAGATTTTGGTCAGCCCATCGATGATCTCCATGGCTTTATTTCCAAATTCCCGGCGGATATCTCCCAGTTCGGCATCTGTGTCTTCGACTACATCATGCAGGAGCGCACATACCACGGAAGTAGGATCTTCTATCCCCATTTCCACCACTACAATCCTCGCTACTTCCAGGGGATGGAGAATGTAGGGTTCGCCTGACTTTCTTTTCACCCCGTGATGAGCGTCCCGGGCATATTCAAAGGCCCGACGGATGGTCTTTTTATCGGCCCGGGAAGTTTTTTTCATCGGGCGAATGATGGCTCGATAAGCCCTTAATATTTGCTTTTCGTAAAATTCAGTTTCGTTGACGAGGACCTCAGACATGGAGTTTGCTACTAGATTTTTTGGCCGCTCTGGACGCTATGCTGATCCGCTTTTCAGACTAGCCAGAGGGCAAGTTTATAATTTCGGAATTATTTTCGTTTGAGGAAAAATTATTCTAAATTTGTGCGCTGAAATTGAACATAGTTCGTTCTTTTATGGTCAAGCGGATGTGGTGAAATTGGTAGACACGCTAGATTTAGGATCTAGTGCCTTAACCGGCGTGGGGGTTCGAGTCCCTTCATCCGCACCTAGTTATACGGTTTTTTTTCTGAATCGATAGCCCCATCAACAATTTGCTGCTTGTTACCGATGAGCAGCATTTACTTTTCTCCGAGAGGATACTTTTATGAACATTACGCAAGAGAAGACAGGTGACTTGACAGCGGAAATCTTGATTCATTTGGAGTCTGCTGACTACAAACCGAATGTGGATGCCGCGCTCAAAGAGCAGGCCAAGAAAGCGAGTATGCCGGGATTCCGTCCTGGAAAGGTACCCGTAGGTCTGGTGAGAAAGATGGTAGGAAAGTCCCTCGTTATCGAAGAGATCAACCAAACCATCAGTAGAGAACTCGCCAATTATATTCAGGGAGAAGAACTCAAAATTCTGGGAGATCCTATTCCAAAGGACCTCAAGACTGAGGACGATTTCGATATCAACTGCGAAAACGACATTGATTTCACTTTCGAAGTAGGTCTGGCTCCGGAACTTGAACCCAACTTCAAAATCAAGAAGAAGCTCACCCGCTACGTCGTGGAAGCGGATGACGAAATGATCGATAAGCAAATCGACGAATATAAAGAGCGTTTTGGAGATGTAGAGAATCCAGAAGAGGCAGCAAAGGGAGATATTCTTTATGGAAAAATCTTCGAAGCTGACGAAAATGGTGAAGCAGTGGAAGAAGGATTCGATCGCATGGTGGCCCTCAATCCTATGCGCATCAGTTCCGAAAAGTTTTTTAAGCCTTACATGGGGGTAAAACCCGGCGAGGTTCTGGACATTGATATTTTCAAAATTGCCCGGGCCCATGCTGAGGTAGCCAAAATCCTTTTCATGGAAGAGGATGAGGTCAAAGCCCTGAAAGGTAAAACGCTGAAACTTGATCTGAAGAAAATCAACCGTCTGACCATGGCGGAGATGAATGAAGACTTCTTCAAAAAAGTAGGCGGCAGCCTTCGCTGGACTGACCTGGAAGAACTCAAAACCGAAGAGGACTTCCGGAACCGCATGAAGGAGCAGATTGGCAAAGAGTTGGGAGACAGTGCCAAATGGCATTTCCGAAACGGCATGCAGGAAGGCTTGCTGGAAGTAAACGAAATGAGTCTTCCGGATGAGTTTCTAAAAAAGTGGTTACTCAAAACCAAGGAAGACTACACAGAGGATAGAGTAGAGAGTGAATACGATGACTTTTCCAAGTCCGTAAAATGGTCCCTGCTCGTTTCTAACATTCAGGCAGCAAACAGCTTGGAGGTTACCTCCGAAGAGCTTGAGGAAAAAATCCGCGACATGGTGCGGAAGAACCTGGCCAATATGGGCATGGACCTCGACGCTGAAAAAGAAGAAGAATATGTAAAGTATACCATGCAGAACCAGGAAATGCTCGACATGCATTACCGGGAACTGATGGACGAAAAACTATTTGGTTATTTGGAAGGGGAAATTAAGGGCAAGGAAAAAGAGATTTCCGGCACGGAATTCCTAGAAGTGACCAAGAAAAAATAGGCAACCCCAATTTAGCCTCAGGCAGCCCTTTCGGGCTGCCTTTTTTTTTATTCCCAAATTTTCCCTATCACGTTTGATCAATCAACTAACACGGAGGATAAAGCAGCTATTTTCCACCGTTTCATTCCCAATTATTGGAGGTATGTTAAGGTACACTGTACTACCCAAGAAAAGCCATATGAAACGATTATTTATCCTCCTTTTGTGTTGCACCCTGTACGGCCTGGGCTTTGGTCAGGGAGCACTCCGCATCTCCAGCCCTGAATCCAAGACTTTCTTCGTTGATTTGGACGGTGAAAGATACCTCAAAAAAGCGGTCACCGATGTTACTTTGGCCCCCCTTACTTCAGCTACCATCAGTCTCGAAATTACCTGGACGGAAGACAACAGTAGCCTGAGCTGGAGAGAGGTACCCGTGCAGATGGGCCAACTGGCCCACTATGAGCTCAGCTGGGATACCAAAGGGTACTACACGCTTCGCCAAAAGGAAGTATTGCCCTGGACGGCCAGTACCGATGGCTATTCGGAGGGGACAGATGGGGTAGTCACTACCACCAGAGATGAGGGGAACTATGTGGCGGGCTTGCAGGCTTGCTGCGACCCTATGTCCGGACAAACTTTCAGCCAGGTTTTTCGCAATATGATCCGGATGCAGAAGGAGGGGGAAAGATTGGATTACGGTCGGAGGGTCATCCAAACCAGTTGTTTGGACAGTGAGCAGTTGGCAGCCCTTACCGAACAACTGCGGCGTCCTGCCAATCGTCTGGAACTGGCTCGCTTTGCGTATGAATTTGTGGTAGATCCAGAAAACTATCAAATGGTCATTGATCTCATGGAGGGCGAAAATGATGTCCTGGAACTGTCCCGGTTTATTCAGGATAACTATCGGGAAGGTTGTTATCCGTTGGACCAAAGACCTGCCTTTGCCATGGTGGATGAAGTAGTTGAAGAACAGGCAGCCTTTGAAACGGAGGAACAGGCAGTTTTTGAGATGGAGGAACAGCCAGCCTTTGCTCCGGAGGAGGATGTTGCTTATAAAGAAATTGGTTTTCAGGAAGACCCTTTGCGTCCCTGTCGCGGGCCGCTTTCTTCCAAGCTATTTAGGGAGACCCTGGAATTCATGTCCCGCCTCCCTGGCAGTGAACACATCCGTTTTACCCAACGCTGGGTTCATGAAGATTGCCTGACCAGTGCCCAAATCAAAGCCATCTTACCCGTCTTTCAGCGTCGGGAAGTGGCCTTGTCCTTTGCCAAATACGCCTTCAATTTTGTGTATGATCCAGAACATTATGAAGTAGTCATTGAGGCTTTTCCTACCTGGAAAAATCGAAAAAAGGACTAAACAAAAAACCCAGGCCGCGACACCAAGAATAAGCTCAGGTGATTCATTGTCATGCGGGGTATTCGTTTTACCCTTCACCTGGGGTTATCCATACGACCTGGGATAATTTGCCACCATACATATATGTGCGCCATCTCCCCCACCCTGAGCTACCATTCAGGTAGCTGCGGGGGAGCTTACGAGTAGGGTTCCGCGAGGTTCATGGCTATTGAAGCATGCAAGGGCGTATTTCTTCCTATTCTTTTCCACCTTCCAGGCGATACCCTACGCAAGTAAATAAGGGGGCCCCGTCGTGCGCACCCAACAACATTCCTCCAACTTAGAGCCTGTTTAACTTTGAGCTTTAGTGGGGAATAAGCAGGATTTTGAGGTTCTGATGAGCCATTTTCCTGAGGCATAGCGTGCTATGACGAGGGTAAATGGTGAAATCAGGTTCCCAAAAGACAAGTATTCCCCTGAAGAATAATGTTTAAACAGGCTCTTAACCTACACCTTCGTTGTAAAGTTGGAGGGAAGGACCCCCACCAGTTAATCTCAAAAGAATTATTCAACAGGATTAATGCGTTCAGCTTTTTTGACGGCAAGGGCTGGCATGGGAGAAAAAAAGCGGCGGGGATGGTACCGTGAAACCTGATCATGTATCCGACCCTGGTTAAGCCCAGGGACATTACCTCCCCGCCTGCCCCCAATTCTTCTGTATAGCCGCCCCCAATACAATTATTCCTAATTCACTTTTTAAGCACCTATTGCGAGCTTATTCATCAGGGGGATAAGCAGGCCCTATGTGCAGGGGGATTCACCGTTCAAGCAAATCTTGGTGATGGGTAATTCCTGATCAACAGATCAAACCAGCCTATCTGGTGATCACCAGCGATGAATTCGAATTACCTGGAAAAAATGACAATATCCTCAGCGAAGGCAGGGAAGAATTGTCCGGGATAGGGGTAAAATTATCCGGCAGGGGTGAAAATCGTCCGTTTATGGGGAAAATCGTCCGAAATAAGCCTCATCCTCGGAATTCTTAGGTTTTCCCAGCCCGAAGATAGGAAGAGGGCAGGCGTCCGAACCGTTCTTTAAAGAGTTTGGAAAAGTATTTAGGCTCCTTCATGCCCACCGCCAGGGCAACCTCCTTAACAGTTTTGGGGTAGCCTTCCTCAAGGATCGCCCGGGCTTTATTGAGTCGCACTTCCTGGATGTATTGGTTGGGCGTCATCTGGGTCAGGAGTTTTACCTTCTCAAAAAAAGCGGTGCGCCCCATCTGGAGATCATCAATCACATCCGGCAAATAAAAGCCTGGATCCTCCAGCCGTTGCAGAATAATGGATTTAAATTGGGCCAGCCAGGCTTCATCCTGTTGATGAAGCTGGGTCTGCATAGATTCTATGAGCTTGGCTTGTTGATCAATGGTTTCCTGGTTCTCCAGGATTTCCTGGGTCCGTTCCAGAACCAACAATTCTAGCGAAGCTTTTTGTTTTTCTAACCTGATGGTCCGCCACCGGGTATATCCCCAAAAAGCAGCTAATAAGATCAGCAGGGCTCCCAACCAAAACAAGGGTTGTTGGTAAATGGGGTACTTGATCCGAATGGGGATCAGCAGGCTCTCCCCCAGTTGCTTGCCGTTGGGCTGAACCGCCCTTACTGTTAATTGGTAGTTTCCCGATGCCATCTCAAAGAGCTCGATATGCTCACTAAAGCTCACCTGTTCCCGGGAAATAATTGCCTCTTCCTCCCCTTGTTTTTCCAGGGAGTAATACAGGGCCAGGCTGCCGGCCCAGAAGGAATTTGAACCGGTTATTTCCAGGTCAATGATGCCATTTCCCGGAGGAAGCTTATCCAGTTCAATCGGTTTTCCATTGGCCCAAAAGTCTGTCTGCACCTTTTCTCCAATGATAGAAACTTTGCCGATGCTAAGGGTAAAAGGCTCTTCTCTACCGTACTCCCGCAAAAAATCTCTAGGGTGAAAAGCTGTCACCCCATTCTGGCTGCCAAAGTATAAATGGCCGTCCTCTGCCTGAAAATGAGATATCCGGTTGAACTCATTTTGAGCGACCCCATCTTCCTCATGAAAAAACTCGACCTTTTCTGAGGTTTTGTCAAAGCGGATCAACCCATTAAAACTGCTCATCCACAGGTATTGGTACGCGTCCTCATAAACAGCGTAAATGTTATTGGTGAGCATCCCCCAGGATTTATCAAACTGCTTTATTTCTCCCTGTTCTTTATCCCATCTGATCAAGCCTGCATCCTCGGTGACTAACCAAAAGATACCTTCCTCGTCCTGGTACATATGCTGAAATTTCAGTCCGGGCAGGTAAAAAGGAGCCGTGCGATCATTCCCATAAGCGGCCACCACCCCTTGTTGAAGGTCCAACTGAAACAGGCCCCGGTTTCCACCCAGCCACAACACACTGTCCTGATCCTCAAAAAAGAACAACGTACTGGCTTCTCTAAGTTCTGGAAATTCATTGTACCGGGAAAAAGCCTGTAGCTTTCCTGCAGATAAACAGAAAAGGCCTTTATTTTCTCCTAACCAGAGATCTCCATTTGGGGCTTCATACAAGCACCAGGTACGTCTTACGAGGTCTCCGATGGGGTATCTCCGAGAGACGTTTTCGGTTTCCTGGTCTAGCCGCACCAAATCATTGTACCCCATCCATAGGTCTCCGTTTCGATCTTTGAGCAAATCAAAAAATACTTCATTGCCAGTAGAAAATCTTCCTAGCTTACCCGTTGCCAAGTCCACTGTCCGGACCCCACCGTAGGTGCACACCAGCAGCTGATGATCTTTCTGGTAAATGCCTCTGCACTGGTGATCTTTATCCAGGGGTTCAGGAATTTGGTCATTATGAAGTAGCCGACGAAAGAGCCGCTTTTGCAGACGAAGCATTTCAATTTCATATTTGGCCAACCAGTAATTTCCGTCCCGATCCATTTCGATCCTACGAGGCACCAACAAGGATTCAAAAAGGACCTTTCCATCCCGATCCAGCAGGTAGGTGGTATCCTGGCGGTTTATCCACAATTCCTCTTTTTCCGGATTAAAATGTAGCAAAGCAAAATAGGAGTTTCGGTATTGTTGGAAGTGGAAATCCCAGGAGATATACTGGTCGGATTTGCGTTGAAAAACCTGACAAGGATGATTGGGCTGCCAGATCCAGAATCGGTCCTCATTGCCCAATAATTGGAAATAGTTATCGTCCAGGGGATAATCCAGGATGTTGAGCTCGCCTGCAGGCGGCAGCAAGGCCAGCTTTTCTTGACTCCGTCCTACCAGAGTTCCTCCCGGCATGATGCAATGAGGCTCAAAATGCTCGGGAATAGGCAACACCCGAAACTGGTGTTCCAAGGAATACTCCCATAATTCTCCCGCTACCAGAAAGTAAAGGCGTTGAGCTTTATCGGCAAAAAACTGCTGGACGGCCTCCACCGAAAAAGGGAGAGGGGTACCAGGTTTTTCTTCTACTTTATAAGTGTGGTTACGGTCAGGAGAAATTAGGCTAATGGAAAGAATATCACTTTTTCGCTCTACCTCTTCCGTTTGAAAAACCCAGAGAAAACCGGCTTGATCCTTAAAGATAAAATTGACCTGATTTTCTGCGAGCTGCCCATCATCTTTGGTCCAGTACTGCCATGAATATCCGTCAAAAAAATTGAGGCCATCTTCCGTACCTATCCACATGCCATCTGTGTCAGACAATAAAGCCAACACCCGATAGTGGGATAGTCCATCCTGTCGACCGATACTTCTGCTGTTGGCATAGTATTCTTGTCCTGAAAGCTGGAGACAGAGAAGCGAGAGCAAGCATACAGACGTCCACCTACGAAGCATCAAGCTTAATCCTTTTCATGTTGACCGGGTTTGAGTCGGGAAAACGGGAGGCACCCAAACCCTAAGCACTTTTTTCAAGCTATGGAAATCATGCCCGAGATGACCGAGGCTAAGCGGGGCTTAGTATTAGATTCTTCCATACTTGCATAAGCCTTCTAAAAGTAACGATTGTTTCTCATAGGATTTCCCTAATATGTAGGAGATTTTTTGTAAAAGTAAGGGAAAAAGGAGTTTAGGGATGACAAACGCCCGCCTTTTGGAGCAAAAGGCGGGCGTTTGTAACATAAACTTTCGCTAGAATATATCTGGGAAAGCCTGAGGATCAGCTTCCTGCATGATTTCATATACAGCCTCCACCACGCTTTCTACTTGTGGTTTAGACCAGTAGTCTCCGTCATCTCCAAAAGCAGGCCGGTGGGCCTGAGAAGTATGAGACACCGGAGCCGAATCTAATAATTCATAGCCTCCCTGTTCCTCCAAAATCTGCTGCATCATGAACGCACTGGCCCCGCCAGGTACGTCCTCATCCAGGCACAGCAGACGATTGGTCTTGGCCAGCGATCGGACGATATCGTGGTTGATATCGAAGGGTAAGAGCGTCTGTACGTCAATGACTTCTACCTCAATACCCAGGCTCGCAAGTTGGTTCGCCGCAGCCAGCGCAATGCGGCAACAGGCACCATAGGTTACCAGGGTAACATCGGTCCCCGCCCGGAGTACTTCCGGCTGCCCCAGCGGTACACAATAGGTACCAATATTGGAAGGAAGGGGTTCTTTCAGTCTATATCCGTTTAGGACTTCTACCACCACCGCCGGATCATCTCCCTGGAGGAGGGTATTATAAAAACCAGCAGCCTGCGTCATGTTTCGGGGCACACATACGTGCATGCCTCTTAAGGCATGAATGAGCATGCCCATGGGAGAGCCTGCATGCCAAATCCCTTCCAGGCGGTGCCCTCTGGTACGAATGATCGCCGGGGCTTTTTGGCCGTTGCTGGTCCGATACCGCAGGGTAGCCAGGTCATCGGACAAGGGTTGCAGCCCATAAATGAAATAGTCCAGATACTGAATTTCGCCGATCGGGCGGAAACCACGCATAGCCAATCCAATGGCCTGGCCCATGATGGTATTTTCCCGAATGCCGGTATCCATGATCCGGTCCTTGCCATATTTTTTCTGCAAACCAGCCATGCCCTGATTGACATCGCCTAGTTGTCCGACATCCTCCCCAAAAGCCACAACCAGCGGGTCCCGGTCAAAATAGACATCGAAAGCACGATTCAGGATATCGAAGCCGGGCACCATTTCGGGTTCGGCTGGATATTGAGGTCGGACTTCTTGTACGGTAAAGGGAGATTCCTGCCCCTCACTGTAGAGGAAGGTATTATACCGCTCTTCCCCATCCTGGAATTTGGTTTTCCGCCAATCCTTCAGCTGCTCAATGAAAGGATGGGATTTATCGCGTAAGGCAATGAGGGCTTTGTGAGATACCGCCATTAACTCTCGGCGGTTGGGTTCTAAGCTGCGACGAAGTTCATCTACCAGATTTTCCAACAATGCCTGGGTACCTGTGGCCTCAGCCAATTGGCTGAGCATATCCATCAGCTCAGCAGCTTCTGATTTAATGGGATTAATGAACGCACCCCAGGCTTCATTTTTGATTTTACGGACCGCTATCCGATCCTCTTTTTCCCAGGCCAGGAGTTCTTCCTCTGTAGCATAGCCTTTATCCAAGAGGTAGGTGCGAAGCTGTGCCAGGCAATCCCACTCTTTTTCCCAGGCCAGGCGTTCTTCACTTTTGTAGCGCTCATGGCTACCGGAGGTAGAATGCCCTTGTGGCTGGGTAACCTCATCCACGTGGATGATACAAGGGATATGCTCATCACGGGCCAGCTTAGCGGCCTCCCGGTATACCTGAATCAACCGGACATAATCCCAGGCCTTCACCTGGAAGATTTCGTAGCCCCGCTGCTGCTCATTCCGCTGAAAACCGGAGAGCATTTCAAATAGGTTGTTCTTGGTATGCTGAAACTCGTTAGGTACAGAGATGCCGTAATCATCGTCCCAGATGGACATAATCAGCGGTCCCTGAATGACCCCCATGGCATTGATCGCTTCCCAAAACTGCCCCTCAGCGCAGCTGGCATTACCTATTGTTCCGAATACGACCTCGTTCCCGTGTTTGGAAAAATGGGTATAGGTAGAGAGATTTTTATTTTTTCTATACAAGGCAGACGCTTGTACCAGCCCCACCATACGGGTCATTTGTGAGGCCGTAGGCGCTGAATCAGCACTAGAGTATAACTCTTGACTGAGGTCTTTCCAGCTCCCGTCCTCGTTGAGGACCCGGGTGCCAAAGTGGGCATTCATTTGTCGGCCTCCGGAAAATGGATCGGCTTCAACATCTGGATGGGCATAGAGCTGAGCAAAAAACTGATGGATGGTTGACATGTCCGAGGCAAAAGCAAAGGTCTGGTCTCGATAATAACCTGAGCGAATGTCCCCTGCCCGGAAAACCTTGGCCATGGCAATCTGAGGAATCTCTTTTCCTCCCCCAAAAATCCCAAACTTAGCCTTACCAGTGAGCACCTCTTTCCTGCCTATCAAACTTACCTGTCGACTGCGATATGCGAGCCGATAGTCTTCAATGATCTCTTTGGTCGTGTATAGCACCGGACCATCTTTCAAATACTCGTGGGGCTTCAAATCCATAGCGAAGATATAAGCCGCAAGATAACTATTTATTTGAGGGGGTTCAACAGCCCAGGCCACAATTCATGCCGACTGTTGATAACTCACGGCTTTCTATAAGGTAGAGAAATTCGGCCATTGATGCTTGGCTTTTCGTCTGAGTTTTGAAAAAAGGGGGTGAATCAGTAGCTTTCCTATTGACCAAAATGCATTTCTCATAACTACTACTCAGATGTCAAATAAAGGAAATAAAACCAGCCGCAGAGAATTTGTAAAATCTACCAGTACTGCCGTCGTAGGAGGCACTGTAGGCTTAAATCTGCTCTTTCCCAAGGGGGCTTTTGCCACCAACCAGGACACCATAAAAGTCGGTCTGATAGGCTGTGGGGGCCGAGGTTCAGGTGCGGCAAATCAGGCGCTGGCCGCTGATACAAATGTAGTCCTCCACGCCATGGGAGATGCTTTTGAGGATCGCCTGCAAAGCTCCCTCAAAAATCTGGCGGACGTACATCCTGACAAGGTCAAGGTTAGTCCTGAACACCAGTACGTGGGCTTTGATGCCTATCAAAAGGTGATCGACTCTGGGGTAGATGTCGTGCTGCTCGCCACGCCACCTTGTTTTCGGCCCGATCACCTGACCGCTGCCATCCAAGCTGGAAAACATGTCTTCTGCGAAAAGCCCATGGCCGTAGATGTACCCGGTCTCCAGAAAATCTACCAGGCAGCCCGCATGGCGAAAGAAAAGAACCTTTCCCTTATGTCTGGCTTTTGCTGGCGCTATCATTTTCCTAAACGCGAGACTTTCCAGCGCATTTTGGAAGGAGAAATCGGGCAGGTGAGGGCCGTTTATAATACCTATAATACCCATTACCTCTGGCATAAGGAACGGCAACAAGGCTGGACCGATATGGAGTACAAGCTCCGTAACTGGTTATACCATAATTGGCTGTCAGGAGATCATATTGCAGAGCAAGCCATCCACAGCCTGGACATGATGGTTTGGGCCCTGGGCAACGAAATGCCTGTTCGTGCCATGGGAACCGGGGGCCGGCAGCGCAGGGTGGAAGAAATCTACGGCAATGTCTATGATCACTTTGCGATTTCCTATGACTTCGATAGCGGAGCCAAGGGCTTTCATTTTAGCCGCCAGCAAAAAGATACCACCCGCGCCTATCACCTGGAAATTCTGGGCACCAAAGGCAGCTGCCTGATTGATTGCAACCGGAGGAAGCATGAAATCTTCGATCTGGATGGCAAGAAGGTATGGCGGTATCGAGGCGACGTCAATGACATGTACCAAACCGAGCACGATGAATTGTTTGCAGCCATCCGTAAAGGAGAGCCCATCAACGATGGCGAATGGATGGCCAATAGTACCTTGCTGGCCTTATGGGGACGGATGGTAGCATATACCGGACAAGCGATTACCAAAGAAGAAGTATTGGCCTCTAAAGAGGTCCTGGGTCCAGACATAGATGCCTATAATTGGGATCTGGCCTGGGAAAATGCTCCTATTGCCAAACCCGGTATCACGGCCTTTAAATAAGTCCCGACATGAATCAAGACCGACGTAGTTTCCTCAAAACCTCTTCCCTGGCTTTGGCGGCTGGGATGCTACAGCCTTCCCTGGGCTGGGCCTCCCCTACCGGCTCCCGTCCCCTGATCAAAAAAAGCCTGAAATATGGGATGATCAAGGAGGATCTCAGTTTACTAGATAAATTTCTCCTGGTAAAAGACCTGGGGTTTGACGGGGTAGAAATGGACAGTCCGAATGGATTCGAGTTGAAGGATATCCTAAAGGCCCGGGACAAAAGCGGCATTGAACTGCCGGGCGTGGTCAACTCCCTGCATTGGAAAAAGCCGCTTTCCGATCCAGACCCGGAAGTGCGAAAAGCCTGTACAGATTCCATCATTCAAGCCCTCAAAGACACAAAAGAAATGGGGGGGACCACCGTCCTGGTCGTCCCTGGGGTGGTAAAAGAGCAAGTCAGTTACCAGCAAGCCTGGGATCGGTCCATCGAAGAAATTAAAAAAGTCCTACCGACTGCGGAGAAGACGGGCGTAAAGCTTGCCCTCGAAAATGTCTGGAACAACTTCCTGCTCAGCCCGGTAGAAGCTCTCCACTACCTGAACCAGTTCGATTCGGATATGATCGGCTGGTACCTGGATGTAGGAAACCTCTTGCGCTATGGATGGCCGCTCCATTGGGTGGAGATTCTCCAACACCGCATTCTCAAAATTGATATTAAGGAGTATAGCTTGAAAAAAATGCGGGACGAGGGCATTTGGAAGGGTTTCCAGGTAGAACTTACCGAAGGGGATGTGGACTGGCCTGGCTTAAACTGGGGGCTGGCTGAGGTAGGCTATCAGGGATGGGGCTCTGCCGAGGTCCCTGGAGGCGATCGAAAGCGCCTGGCTAAGATTTCAGAGCTGATGGATAAGATTTACGCCAGCTAATAACCATTTTTTGACGCTTTCCTTTCATTTCTTACGCCTGAATTATTTTTATTAATTAATCATTCAATCAAATTATTTTCGTATATTTTAGCTTGAATAGCGAATAATTTTGTTCGTAAAATATCAAAAGCCTAAATTTGGCCTTAAATACAGACAAGTTTTCCCAAATCCTTTCTTTACCTGTAGAAATGTGTGATCCCTCAAATTATCGTAGGGCATTCGCACGTATCTTTGGTTCACCATTTAAAACTTATACACCTCTTGTATCATTCATTCCCCCGGTTACCGTATGTAAAAACCCATGAGCAGACTGCATAAGCGTTCCCTTTTCAAACTTGCTCCCCCTAACGCCACCGGATTATTACTCTTTCTTTTACTTACTCTGACTGCCTTTGTCCCACTCGCCATCTCTGAGTATGGGTTAGACAACCCTACCCCAGTGGGTGATTTTATGGACAACAACTTCCCGCCCCGGACGCCTGGTGTGGGCAGTGGCGCCTGGCAGGTAGAGCTAGCTTTTCCTAGTCATACCTTTGAGTCTCCCATGTTTCTCATGGAAGAACCCGGAAGCGGTCGCATCCTGATTGCTGAAAAAACCGGGCGGATTCAGGCTTTCCAAAAAAGTCCGGTGGGTTCCAAATCGGTCTATCTGGATTTAAGCAGTCGCACCTGGACCGACGGTGAGAGTGGCGTACTCAGTTTTGCTTTTCACCCGAGATACAACATCGATAGCAATTACGTATATGTCTTCTATCAATACGAGGATGGATCTAACGATTATTCTCGCATTTCACGCTTTACCGTTTCTCCCAACGGCAGCGGAGATATGGAGGCAGATGGCAATAGCGAAATGGTGCTCATCCAACAACTGGATCGCAACCTTTATCACAATGGTGGGGGCTTCTTTTTTGGACAGGACGGCTTCTTATATATCAGTACCGGAGACGAAGGAGGGTCCAACAATTCCTATGACAATAGCCAATACCTCGACAAACGCCTGTTTGGCGGAATCCTGCGTATAGACGTGGATCGCAACCCGAGCACCAGTCATGCCATTCGCCGTCAACCCAGCCTTCACAGTGGGATTGGCGATAACAGTTTTACGGCTAATTACTTTATCCCCAATGACAACCCCTGGCAGGATGTCAATGGCGGATATTTGGAGGAATTTTATGCGCTGGGCTTGCGAAACCCTTATGGCGTGTCCCAAGACCCGGTGTCCGGCCGCATCTTTTTGGCAGACGTCGGCCAGCAAACCACCGAGGAGGTCAATGTACTTTCCGCGGGCGCTAATTATTATTGGCCAATCAAGGAAGGTTCTGCCTGGTATTTCGGTACCAGTGGCACCCCTATTGGCAATGAAGCCCTGCCCATTTTTGAATACCAACACAATGGTAGTGGGGGTAGCTGTATTATCGGCGGCTACGTGTATCGTGGCAGTGAACATCCAGACCTTTATGGCAAATATATCTTTGGCGACAATGGTAGCAAGCGGCTTTGGGCCCTCACCTATGATGCAGGGGGGAACCATACGGTTGAACTGTTGATGACGCTGCCTTTCTCTTCCCAGTTCTACAGCCTTTCTGGATTTGGCGTAGATGGTGATGGGGAGCTATACATCATGAAATTCAACGGTAATAACAGCTCCGGAGGTGAGATTTATAAACTCACCCGTCAGAACCAGGGAGCTGTCGAACCACCGACTCTCCTTTCTCAGACCGGCGCTTTTTCCAATCTCAACAATATGCAGCCGGAGGATTATTTGATCCCCTTTGAGCTCAACATGCCTTTCTACTCTGATGCTGCCAAGAAATACCGCTGGTTTACGGTTCCCAACAATGGCAACTACGCCAGTGATGGCACTCAGATTGACAACAGCGCGAATGGAGATTGGGACTATCCCAATGGCTCGGTGCTGGTTAAGCATTTTGAAATTCAAACCGATGAGAATGACGCCACGTCCAAACGCAAATTGGAAACCCGTTTCATGATCAAAGGGGATGACGGAAAATTCTACGGGGTGACCTACCGATGGAATGATGCGCAGACGGATGCCACGCTGTTGACCGATAGTCGAACCGACACTTTTGCCATCCAAACTTCCACTGGTCCTCAAACCCTCACCTGGTACTATCCCAGTCGGGGAGAATGTCTGAGTTGCCATAATGAAGTAACAGGCGGCGTATTGGGCCCCAAAGCAAGTCAGTTGAACAGCGATGCTTTTTATGAAATATCCGGTCGGACAGCCAACCAGCTTAAGACTTATATGTACATAGATCTGCTGGAAAATCCGATCGATACCAATAACCTGGCTGGCCTCTTGACTTCTGCCCCTCCTAATAGTACCGATTTCACCCTGGAAGAAGAGGTCATGTCATATCTGGATGCCAACTGTGCCTCCTGCCACCGACCCGGAACGGGCGTGCAGGCAGATTTTGATGCACAATTAAGTACTCCGCTGGACCAAAAAGATATCGTTTATGGGGCGGCCAGGAAGGATATGGGCAAACCCGGTTCACAGATCGTGGTACCGGGAGACCTGGAACATTCCGTCTTGTATCAGCGCATGAAGTTGGTTCACTCAGAACTGGCCATGCCTCCCGTTGGTAAAAACAACGTTGACGAATACGGCCTGACACTGATGGAAAACTGGATCATGAGCCTGGACCCGGATTTCGCGACGCAAGGGTGTAACAACCAAGTCAATCCGGCTGATATGTCCATCCATTATGTGGACAGTGAGGAAACCAATGGAGAGAATGCGCCCGCTTCTAACGCTATTGATGGCGATGCCAATACCTACTGGCATACGGAGTGGCAAAACAGCTCTCCTCCCCCACCCCACGACCTGCAAATCAACCTGGGAGCGGTTCGCTCGGTCAATCAGATCAGCTATCTGCCCAGAGCTGGTGGCGCCAATGGCACCATCCGCGATTATGAGATATACCTGAGCATGGATGGTTCCTCCTGGGGTTCACCAGTGGCTTCAGGTACCTGGGGCGGCGGCGCTTCCGAGCGATTCGTTTCCTTTGCTGCCCAAAATGCCAGCTATGTCCGGCTCCTGGCCCTATCCGAAATAAATGGCAATAACTGGACTTCGGTAGCAGAATTCAGGGTATATGAAGGCGGATGTAACAAAAAAGGCCAGTCCATCCAATTTGCAGATATCGACCATCAGCCAGCTTCAGTAGCGAATATTTCTCTGACCGCCACGGCTACCTCCACCTTACCGGTGAACTTTGAAGTGGTTTCTGGCCCGGCTACCCTGGGAGCCAATAACCTGCTGGACTTCACGGGTTCTGAAGGCCTGGTCGTCATTCGCGCCACCCAGGATGGAGACAGCGATTACAATGCCGCTGAGCCGGTGGAAAGAAGTTTCCGCATCATCCCCAACGGTTCCGGGAACGGAACCGGTCTGAGAGGAGAGTATTACAACAATGATGATTTAAGCGACCTTAGATTTGCCAGAACCGATGCCCAGATTGACTTCTACTGGGGAGCCGGTGCGCCCGATGCTGGCATGAGTGGAGATACCTATTCGGTCCTTTGGAAAGGAAAAATTGAATCTCCGGTAAGCGATACCGTTCACTTCGTAACCCGAACCGATGACGGTGTCCGTCTCTGGGTCAACAATCAACTGCTCATTGATGCCTGGCAGGACCAGAGCGCTACCCAGCATAGCGGGAAGCTCTTTATGAATGCCGGAGCCCAGGTGCCGATCCGGGTAGAGTTTTATGAAAAAGGCGTATACGCTGAAGCTTCTTTAAGCTGGTTTAGCAATGATATTCCACAGGAAATCGTCCCTCAGGCCTTCCTCTATCCAGACGTAGTTTTCCCAGCAGAATTGTTGGAATTCAACGCCGTGGTGGAAGATGGTCAGGTCCTCCTGGACTGGAAAACCGCCCAGGAAGAAAATGTTTCCCACTTTACCGTAGAGCGCTCCGAGGACGGCAGCGTATTCAGCGATCTCCTGGATGTCGCAGCGGTAGGTAGTAGCCGTGTGGTTCAGTCCTACAACGCCACTGACATTGCCCCGATGCCTGGTACCAGCTATTACCGCTTGAGAACCATTGACTTCGACGGAGCCTTTGACTTTTCGCCTACGGTTGAGGTAACCATTGAAGATCAAAACCTCTTCCTTCAATTGGAGGCCTTCCCCAACCCGGTCGGCCAGCGAGGAGAATTAACCGTTCGGCTCAAAAGTAATGAGGATCGTAGCCTCAGGGTTCGAATGGTGTCGACTACCGGGCAGACCGTACAAGAGCTGACCCACCAGATGAACGGCACCGAATCTCAATTAAGACTCAGTCGCAAGGGCTTAAGTGAAGGGATTTACTTCCTCGTAGTAGAGGACGAAGCGTTCCGGAAAGTCCAGCGTATCTGGCTCCGATAGGCGGGGAATCTTTTAGCAAGCATTTACCATAGAAACCGGCAGGCTGCGATCAGTCTGCCGGTTTTTGTTAGGGGATACCGCCATTTCTGCTTAAATTTCTTCTCTCGGGAACCTGATTATTGATGAAAAAAACGATTCTTCTATATGCCCTCATGATGGCCGTCCTGGTATGGCTGATGAAATTTATAGATTATCGCTTTTTTGTCCGAGACATCACCATGGAGATGTACGTGGGACTGATCGGCATTCTCTGTACGGCGCTGGGCATTTGGATGGGCTTGCGACTGACCCGTCCCAAGATGGTGGTAACCGAAGCACCGGCTCGGGCCTTTTTGCCCAACGAAAAAAAACTCTCAGAAATCGGCCTGAGCGAGCGAGAGTTTGAAGTTCTGCAACTGATGGCGGAGGGCTTGTCCAATCAGGAGATTGCTGACCGCCTCTTTATTTCGCTCAATACTGTCAAAACCCACGCCTCTAATCTCTTCATGAAGCTGGAAGTCAAGCGTCGGACCCAGGCCGTGCAGACCGGTAAGAATCTGGGGATTTTGGCTTAGGATATCTCTGGTACTAAAGGGTGATTTGCGGACAAAATGGGAGATTCACCCGAAAGTATGAGGGAAAAATCCCCTCCTATGGCCTATTTGGGGTCATCACTCAAAATTCAAATCTATGTTACGAATCGCATTAATCTTTGGAGGTATCGCTGGCCTGATCTGTGGCGGCATGTTTTTTCTTACCATTCCTCAGGAAGGGGGTGAGATGAATTTCGACAACGGACAGCTCATCGGCTATACGACTATGATCATTGCTCTGTCCAGTATTTTCTTTGCCGTCAAGCAGTACAGAGACAAAGAACTGAATGGCGAAATCAAGTTCATTCAGGCTTTCCTGATGGGGCTTGCCATCACGGTGGTCGCGGGCTTTGTCTACGTCTTCGGTTGGGAAATATACTACACCAATTACGCCTCTGATTTTGGGGATCAATACGTGGAATACATGCGGGAACAAATGGCTGAAGCAGGAAAAAGTGCAGAGGAAATTAATACCACCATGGCCGAGCAGGAAGAAATGATGGTCCTCTATAAAGAAAACCGCGCCGTCCGTATGGGCATCACCTTCCTCGAAATCTTTCCCGTAGGATTAATTATTTCCCTGATCGTAGCCTTGATCTATAACTTCGGCATGAAAAATAAGGAGCCAGCGCCAGGCATGGCTTAGGCGGCTCCCGCCATGATTTCCTGCAGGAACTGTCTTACTTGTCCCTGCTTCCATCCCAGGACATCCGCTACCGAATATAAAAGGGTCATTTCAGATGAAGCGATATGATCATCCGCGGCGGCCACGGTCAGCAACGCACGAATAATAACTGCCTTCCCCTGTTTGTTTAAAATGGGGGAAACAGTTTTTAGATAGGCGGAGATATCTTGTTGATGTTGCTGGACAAAAGCTATGTATTGGTCTAGCTGCGCCATGTCCAATTTGCGGTAACTATATTTATTGACTACATCCAGGACGACCGTTTTTTCCCGCTCATCTACTTCCCCATCCGCCAGCAGCATGAGGACCAGAGAATGCTTAAGGGCTTTCTCATACTCAGCGATCATGTCATTTTCTGCTTTGTCTTGTGCCTCTTCCAAGACGCTTTTATTGAAGGTGCCTCTACAAACCTGGCATTCTACATATTCTCCTTGTTTTTCGAGGGTTCGCAGACGAAACCAGGCCAGACTGAGAATTTTTTCGACCAAAACGAGACGATAGGGTCGTTTTACATCGCATTGGGGACAAAGGAAGGTTCCAGTTTCCGCGACAGTATCCACACTTTTACGGTCCAGGAAAGGCATAGGAAGTTTGGGTTGAGGACTGAGATCAGGGGCAGGCATGTGCTTAAAGGATTAATAGTGGAAAAAAGGCTAAGCACCTGCCTATGAAAGAACAAAAGTTGTACCAGAGCCAAAAGCCGGGTTTCCGGGTATCCGCTGTCGCTCCTCTCCTCAGATCATGGTTTATACCTTGACTCCCGAAAAATCACCTCATAATCCGTCCGCTGACATAATTCTGCCAGACTTACCGCTGGATGCTCCCGCATATAAGATTGAACGATCTTCCAACCCAGATATTCTCCGATCCGTGGGGCGGATTCCCGGCTAAGTGAACTCGTAAAACCCTTATCGCCCAAATACTCCTGCTGAAGTTTAAAATTGGTTTCGAATAATTTGTCCACCAGGAATGCATAGTTTTTTTCTTCAAAGTGCTCCGCCCAAGCCATCTGCTCGGAGGAATACCGCATGATCAGGGAATCGGGAACCCCTCTAAGCAAACTGGACACAAAATATTGTCGCTTCCCTGCCTCAATCATCATATCCGCCAGACTGGGCTGTTTATTCCCTGGGGCCGGAGTAATGAACTCATCAGCGATTTCCCGCAGCAAGCGAACGGCCATATAATCAGGCTGAAAACGCTTCCGCTGATATTGGTAAACCTGCGGCGGATAATACGGATAATCGGGACCTAAGAAATAGTGTAATCCAAAGCTGACATAGCCCGGCATAAGTTGAATCTGGTCTACGCTGCGCCAGTCCCCAAATTGTTGAAAACCGTTGACATGGGTCCGGAAGGTAGGGAGAGCATTGACCTCTGGAAATTCCCGTTGCAGGCGTTTTAAGGCGGGTTCCAATCCCGAAGTAAAGTCATAGTCCGTCGGAAAGGCTTGCTGCACCGTATCCAATAGCGCGAAAACCAGGCTGTCCGCCAAAACTTCATGCAGGGAAGCTTTCAATAGGCTATCCTCACCTGGGCGTAAAGGACGATTGGGATTTTTCCCCGCCAGGGTAAGAAAGAAGTCGGCCTCTTCCGCCAGATACTGATTGAAGCCTTCGTCAGGCCTTAGCGTAGAATCCGCTTGAATGGCTTTAGCATAGGCCCACATCATGTGGTCGGTCCGTTTCCAATCCCATTCCAAAGGCAGATCAGCGACATCGGCATTAGGATCGACAGGTTCACAGGCGGGTAAAAAAAAGAGCCCCAACAGGCTGATCAGGAGCACAGGTCGCAGGGCAGGTAAAGCAATAAAACGAAGATGCATGGGTTATGTATTCGGAACAAAAGACGGACTTATCCGGGGAAAAACCCAGTCGGGAAGTGCCTTTTCCCAACTTTACGGGTCAAAAGTCCGAGGGTTAGGAAATCCGACCCATAAAATTTAGTTTAGCCGCAGTCCTAACATCGCATCTATCCACGTATGAAAAAGATATCACTACCTCTCATTCTCCTGCTCAGCATGCTGGGTACTAACGCTTTGAAAGCCCAGGAAGGGTTAAAAATTGGGCTTCGGTTTAGCCCCATCGTTTCTTTTCCGCTGATTACTGACGAAAACGGAAATAATATTCCCGGAGACGTGGTTTCCAATAAACTGGGCCTCTCCTACGGCCTCATGGTCAATTACGGCATCCGCGACAATTACGGCCTGTATTCCGGCATTCACATCGTCCGCAAGGGCTTTGAACGGACCTTGACGCTGGATTCTCTCAGTGCCACCCAGGACGTAACCATTACCTCCATTGATATTCCGATCGCCCTCAAAGGTCGCTCCAACGAAGTCGGCAATGGCTTGTTTATTTATGGTATTTTTGGGGCTTCCCTGGACGTGCGTTTTGGCTACAAAAACCAGTGGACCGGACGCGATCCAGTTACCCTGGAAGTGGCAGAAAGCGGCACCACCCAGAAAGCCGCCCTCGTCAATCCCCTCGGTATCAGCTTCCTCTTTGGCGCCGGCACAGAGTGGGTCATCGACCGGGTCGGCACCATCAATGCGGGCTTGATCTTCCACCGTGCCCTCATCAACCAGAACAACAAAAGCGAATTCAACAATAATGAACAAATCAAGGTGAGCTATCTCAGCCTCGATTTGGGCTACTTTTTCTAGGGCTCCCCTACTCCATCAGAAGACTCGAGCTGGCGCATGCGCCAGCTCTTTTTTGTATCAGCGGCTTCCAGCCGGTCATCACCCACACCACCGGCTCCCAGCCAGTCAACACCCGTAACACTGGCTTCCAGCCGGTCACTACCTGGGGCTAACACCTAGGTTAGCCCTACGGTTGAACAACCAAAACCCCGGACAAATGTCCGTAACACTGGCTTCCAGCCGGTCACTACCTGGGGCTAACACGAGGTTAGCCCTTATGGTTGAACAACCAAAACCCCGGACAAATGTCCGTAACACTGGCTTCCAGCCGGTCACTACCTGGGGCTAACACCTAGGTTAGCCCTTACGGTTGAACAACCAGAACCCCGGACAAATGTCCGTAACACTGGCTTCCAGCCGGTCACCACACACACCACCGGCTTCCAGCCGGTAAACGCTCTTCAGCATGCCAAAAGATGAGGCAATTTTGCCATTCAGGCAAACGGCAGGTACCGGCTGGAAGCCAGTGTTACGGACGAGGGCGAGAATCGACCGGCTGGAAGCCAGTGTGGCGGACGATGGCGATACTTGACCGGCTGGAAGCCAGTGTTACGGATGATGGCGAGACTCGACCGGCTGGAAGCCGGTGTTACGGACGAGGGCGAGAATTGACCGGCTGGAAGCCGGTGTTACGGACGAGGGCGAGAATTGACCGGCTGGAAGCCGGTGTTACGGAC
>JBCBGC010000108.1:0-29307 GCA_038527215.1 Bacteroidota bacterium | reverse complement strand
ATGGTAGGAAACCTTTCCCGCATGATGAGGTACCTTTTGTCCCCATCGAGTAAGGCCATTTCCAGTTCTTTTTGTTCTTTTTCCAGAAAATAGAACTCAGCGATTTTCCTGCCCAGTCGTTCGAGGTCATGATGGTGTTCATACAACGCCTCAATTTTTTCATAGTCTGCTACCCATACCTGACAATCCGTCAAGGCTTGTTGAGCGATTTTGTTGGGCTGCCGGGTGAGCAGGGAAGTGTAGGCCCCAATGATGGAAGGCCCCACGAAAAACTGTTTGTTGTAGTCTTTGCCTTCGTGATTGGTGAAAAATGCCCGCACAATCCCTTTTTCTAAAAAGCCGATTCTTTTCGCGTAGTCCCCTTCCCGCACAAAGAATTCGTTTTTCTTTAGGGTAATCTGGTTAAAATAAGGCAGTAAGGCTTCGAAGGTCTCCTCTGTAAGGGGACTGATGTGATTGAGATAGGTCTTAAATGCTTCCATTTTTTTCGTGGGAAAAAAGCCTGCTCTCCCCTTGCATCAGCACGACCTTAGGTCTCAGGCTTATTCACGCAGGACACGTTGAATGAAGATAAGCACTTCTTTCGGTCGTTCCAATGGACTGGTATGAGCCCCGGGAATAACGGTGGTTTCTATTTGTTGAAGCCTGGGAACATAATCCTCTTCCCCTTTCAGCGCCAGTGCAGGCACCTGCAAGGTTTGCAGGTATAGCTGCCCGTCATCAGCCTGGGTGATCACTGCCCGATCGGTTTTTCTGATTTCGCGCTGGCTGAGCAGGGACATGGTAGATTCGAGATAGTTTTTCAGTTCTGGTCTGGCTGCTCGGGATGCGGCTGAGAACATCACTTTTGAGACTTGCCCGGTATAAAACTTCCTGAAAGGAAGCATGAGGTGTTGAAACCCAAAGGCTAATTTTTGGCTTAAGGATGCCTGGGCTACGGGCATATTGCACAGGCCGATGGCCTTAAATCTGTCCGGATGTTTGGCCGCCGCTCGCAGGATGGTCATGCTGCCCCAGGAATGACCGATGGCATAGGCTTCCGAATGTCCCAGCTGGTCCAGGATGTCTATCAACATCTGGGCGCAGTCCTCCAATTGCCAGTTTTTTAATGGAATGTTTTTACTTTTTCCGTGCAACGGCATGTCGACACTGATCACGGTCCGGTCTTGAATCCGCTCTGTATAATAATTCCAGAGATGATGGTCATAATACACCCCGTGTATAAAGATCACGGGAACGGTATTTGGAACGACCCTTTGGTAAACCGCAATCTGGCCAATGCGGGTTTGTATAGCGTGTGGTTCCAAAGGCAATGAACCTTCTGCTTGGGTGAATAGGGGGTTGGAAGATAAAACCATGGCAAAAAGGAAAGGTAAATTTTTCATGCGTGAAGAAGCTTAATTGGAAACACAAGGTGCCTGATGGAGAAAATCTGTGCGGTTGATTTGGTCGACCATAAACGCTGCTACATCCCTATTGGTAACGGAGAAGCCTAAGCCTTTTCCATCGATGGTCGCATGGAGAGTATGCTTAGCGGGTTGATCTACGATATTTGGGCAGCGGACAATGGTCCAATCCAACTGGCTATTCATGATCAAAGGCTCCATTTTATTTTTGTCCTCAATAATTACCTGGAGCCATTTCATAAAAAGGGGGAGAATGATGTTGGTAAAATACCAGGGCTGAAAAGCCCGGCTATTGCCGGCGCCCACATTACTCATGGCGATTAGCCTTTTCACCTTGGCTTTTTCCATGGCGCTTACCAGGATTTCCATCGCATCAGATACCAGGCTGTTAGGCTTAGCATTCCCTTTTCCTCCTATGCCGAGGCAGTTGATGACTGCATCTTGATTTTTCAAGGCTTTGGTAATAAAATCCGCATCGAGCACGTTCCCCAGCAGGATGCGCAAGCCTTTTTGATGGCTTTTCAGGGAGGAGAGGTCGCGCGTTACGGCTGTAACCTGATGCCCCTGACTCAATAGACTTTGGAGGACCACTTTCCCGGTAAAACCGCTTGCCCCAATCAATAAGACGTTCATATCATTGAGAATTAATGATACAAACCTATGGGACAGGGCCACCTCCTGCCTGACACATATGTGACAAAACTAGTGGCCGCTCATTTTTTTGCGGATTCTGCTGAGGGATTGACGTTTGATGCCCAGATAGGTGCTTAGGTGGGAGAGAGAGACGCGGTTAAACAGGTCTGGATAAATGCTTACAAACTGCTCGTAGCGTTGCGTCCCGTCCAAAAATTGGAAACTTTCAATCCGGGCTTGTTGGGTGATGAGGACAGACTCGGCGATCAGTCTGCCGAGTTTTTCTAAGGAAGGAAAGGCGGCATACCCTGTGAGGATACGCTCAAAAGGTAATTCTACCACCTCGCATTCTTCTAAGCATTGGAAGGTGTACTGACTGGGAGTTTGGGTGATTAAAGCAGTGTAATGGGTTACCCATCCTTGATGATTGATAAATCGGATGCTGATCTCATCCCCTTTGGCATCCACATAAAATCCTCTCACCAGTCCACGGGTCAAAAAGAAAATGCCCTTTTGCTTTCGACCCGCAGTAATAATTTCGTCTTTTTTGGGGAAGGTATGGGACAAGCAACTCTCAAGCAGGTACGCCAGGGCAGCCTCATCCATCTCGGGATTTACCTGTTGCATAGCCTTAGTGAATATTTCTTGCTTGGTTTTTTCCATCTTCCAATTGGTGCCCAGGATGACTGCGCTTTTAATCCTACTCCTCTAGCCGATTATACTTCTTCAAGGTCTCTCGCAGCAACTCATGCGGAATGGCGTGCGCTTTATTGCCATTAATGCCTTCCATGGTTTCGGCAGCGATCATGGCGTTGATGATGGCTTCTTCTACGGCCTGCACGGTGCTTTGAAAAATCCAGGAAATCTGGTCGTTGGAAAGGCTTTCTACCATCACATTTTTTTCTCGATTAAAGGCTTGTTTGTTGGCGGTGGAAAAAGCGATGAAAATATCGCCTGAACCATTGGAACCGATGCCGCCTACTTTGGCGATGCCCAGGGGGATGCGTTGCGCTACTCGTTTTAGCTGGTGGGGCAAAAGGGGTGCATCGGTGGCGACCACCACGATGATAGAGCCATCTCCTTCTTTGCGGCGGCCCTGGGGCGGGGCCTGAAGCTCATAGTTCAGGGTGTCCATCAGTTCCTGGCCTACAGGTACGCCCGCGATGGTCAGGTTCCCTTTGTAGCCAAAGTTGGCCTGGACCAGTGCGCCTACGGTATAGGTGGAATCCTGAATCTGAAAGACCCGGGAAGCGGTTCCGGTTCCTCCCTTAAAGCCCAGGCACATCATGCCCGTGCCGCCGCCAACATTGCCTTCGGCTATGGGACCGCTTTTAGCATCTTCAATCGCTTCCAGCACATGTTTTTCCTGCACATGAAAGCCATAAATATCATTTAAAAATCCGTCGTAGGTTTCTGCTACCACCGGATAGGTGTACCACCAGTCCTCGCCTCGGTACCAGTCCGTGTCCACATACCATTTGAGGACCGCTTGTCTGACTTCGCCCACGCTGTTGGTATTGGTGATCATGATGGGAGTTTCGAGAAAACCGGATTCCGTTACCCAGGTGGTGCCGGTCATTTCGCCATTGCCATTGAGGCTATACCAGTTGGCGTAAACCGGACTGAATTTCGCGGCTTTTCCTCGGGGAAAAATGGCCGTAACGCCAGTCCGAACGGGGCCTTCGCCCACCACATTTTTCCCTTCTCCCGAAATGATGGTGCTGTAGCCTACTTCGACTCCTTTTACATCCGTGATGGCATTGAACTCACCGGGCTTGCCAAAAAAAGGCACGCCGATGTCCCGGGCTCGGGGTTTTTGTCCAAATGCGGAAAGGTAGAGGAGGAGCAGGGTAAACAATAAGAGTTGATTCTTCATGTGAGTGGGCGTTTGGGGAATTTAGTCTGGGTAAAAGCCGGCTTACCCCTTTTTATCTGCAAATACTTCTCTCAATACATATTCCATGGGGTCCCACTCCCGCCAGGTCTGGGACATACTCAGCATGCCTGGTACCGTGGCATCGATCCATTTCGTTCCACAGTGGGGGCATCGCTTGATGAGAAAGTTCTCATCGTCGTGATACAAGACGGCCCGGCCATAATCGATTAGTTGGGGGAAGTCAGGTTCAATGCCATGTGCCAAGCGCAAGGCACAATGGCAAGGCTGGTTTTTGTAGCTAGGGAGTCTTTTATCTCTTTCAAATGTCAGGTAAGCGAGTCGCTGCCTAAAGCTCCTGATCATATAAAAGGGATGCGGCATTTTAGGACTGGGAGGTCGGGTAAATTGCTGCTTCATTTCTGCGGATACCGCCTCGAGGAGGGAACCCATCTTTTCCAAGGGGATTTCTTTGCCTGCCTTCACCTCCTGCATCCAATAATCATAAAGCTCCTGATACCTTTCGCTGTAGGCTTCCAGGGCGTCCATAGCCTTCTGAGAAGTCAAACCCTGGAGGTCTTTATCCTTCAGCTGGTCTAATAAAGTTTGTAATGCTTTGATTGAATCCATGCGTTGAAGCCTGCCCTTTCTCCTCTCCCAAAATCAGGAGAGTTAAAGTTGAATATACTTCAAATCTATCCTTCACTCAAATGACCGCGTTTTGAGGGAAGCTGCGATTTTTTCAGGCACACGTATTGCTCCCGATTCGTCCGTAATTCGCGCATTCGTGGCCCTTTTAATTTTAGCCACGAATTATCGAATGAGGGACGAATAGCTACTGATTCGTCTTCCACTCGCGCATTCGTGGCCCTTTTAATTTTAGCCACGAATTTTCGAATGCGGGACGAATAGCTTCTGATTCGTCTTCCATTCGCGCATTGGTGGCCCTTATAAATGATAGCCACGAATTTTCGAATGAGGGACGTATAGCTTCCGATTCGTCTTCCATTCGCGCATTCGTGGCCCTTATAGATGATAGCCACGAATTTTCGAATTAAGGACGAATAGCTTCTGAATTTGTCTTCCATTCGTGCATTCGTGGCCCTTATAATTGATAGCCACGAATTTTCGAATGAGGGACGAATAGCTTCTGAATTAGTCTTCCATTCGCGCATTCGTGGCCCTTATAAATGATAGCCACGAATTTTCGAATGAGGGACGAATAGCTTCTGAATTCGTCTTCCATTCGTGCATTCGTGGCCCAAACCAAAAGAGGCGGACCAAGTGGCCCACCTCAAAAGAAAATGTATCAAAGGAAAATCAAATAGGTGTCAAATTCTCTTAGCGATGCCCACCGCAAAGGAGGGACTGGCAAAAATCAGGCGTCCCCAAACGGCTCCGGCCGCGGTAGCTGAAAGAAACCAATCCTTTTGCACCCGAACCGATACTTCCGGCGAAATGGTCAGATGCTCACTATTGTTGGCAAACAAACTGGTACTATTGGGCACATCTGTTGAAGAACCATTTTTAAAGGAATTAATCCCAAACACCCGAAAAGTGGTGGTAACCCGATTCTTAAAAGTCGCCCCGGCCTCAATGCCATAACGGAACTCATCCGAAAAGCCGTTGGTACGATTGTTCAAGCCCACATAGGCCGTATAATAGGTGTCCACCTTGCCCAGGCGCTTGCTGTATCCCACATCGGCACGGATCATCTGGTTAAATTCTCCATCGCCAGTTTGCAGGTTGCCCTGACTTCCTCCAGAGGCATTGCCCAGGGGCAAGCCAAACAGTACGGTCGCACTCCACACCAGGGACTTGCCTTTGCGGAAGCCATAGGTCAAACTAATATCCGTATCTCCAAAGCTCTGAATGGCTTCCCCAGCCTGAATGACTTCCCCTGTATTTTGGGAAATGGTATTGTTGAAATAGGTGCGGCTGAAAAAAGGCGCGTACACGGTCGCCTGTAAGCGGTTGGTCAAGCCGAATTCCGCATAAATGGAGGTATTGAATACCCCAAAGGTTGTGTTCGGGTCAATGCCCTGGTCCGTATAATGTCGGTCCGAAACGACCCACCACTGTCCGAGCTTGATAAAACCAGAGCCCTTGTCTGGAGTCCAGCCCCCCCCTGCAAGAGCCAGGGTGAAACTGCTTAGGGTAAAAAGCATCCAGACGCCCAGGACGCGCAAAACGGGAAATATATCTGTGTGTCTGTTCATTAATCCATAAATTTTCCTTCTCCTACTTTCACCCCAAAAGGCTTACACCAGTAGAGAACATAGTTGTACTCACTTAAATCGACATCTGAAATTTCAAACTCGTGGGCACCTTTAAAAATGGTGACCTTACTTACCTCAACTGCATTGTTGATGGTGCTGGGGTTATTGGTCAGGTAGAGATAAAGACCGGGGAGGCTGCTGGAGGCTTCGTAATTTTCATCCAGGGAAAGGACGAGCTTATCGCCAACCTGTTCCATCATGAAGTCGCCTACCAGTCTGTAGCTGCTGGTAGTCTGGAGCATTCCGGCTCGGGCAGTTACCCCGCCTGAGGTGGTTTGTCCGATATGCACATCGAGGGTGTCTGAGACATTGTCTCCATTGGTTCTTTCGGTCCAGGCAGTAACCCGGGCATCACCTTCGGCCAATCCTGTCATCAGTCCGGCGGAGGATACTTCCACCAGATTCGGATCCAGACTGGTCCAGTTCAGGGAAACCGCTTCTTCTGCACCCAGGCGGTTGAAAAATGAGGCTTCCAACTGAAAGCTATCGCCGATGGCGAGGCTATCTACCTGTGCAGTAATCCGGAGCTGTTCGGCTATGCTGTCATCGATAAAGTCATCACCGATGCATGAGCTGACCAGGACCATGGCCGCCAAGGCCAGGCCCCAAAGGGAACGTTGTTGTTTCATACGTTTAGTGGCAATTTCTACCGCAAGATGAGGCTTTCAACCGGGGAGAATTGTCAGGGACTTGACACGAGGAATTTTTTTTCGAAAAAAATCCTTACCGCTGTTTCTTTCCTTTTTTGGGGTCAAAACTAAAAGTGCATTTATCCTGCAACCTTTTTGTTCTGCCTTTGTATCTTTTCTGGACCATCGTCCTTCATTTTTTCCCACCAAAAGTTTCTTTTTCTAACCCAAGAAACCGGTGGGCTTTTCATTTTAAAGAAGAATGGGACCAGCGCCGGTGAAAACCTCATGCCTATGCGCTACGCACCTTCTTTTTTGCTCCTTTTGATTTTTTTCCTTCCCATCGGTGTATTTGCCCAGGATATCCTACAGCTCCAGGGAGAAGTTCGGGACGGGGAAAGCGGTATGCCTTTGGAATTGGCCACTGTTGCGGTGCCTGGTCTGGGGCGCTCGGTACAAACCAACTCCGAGGGGAAGTTTGTCCTGTATCTGGCATCCAGGTTTAGCGACAGCAGCATTACGGTATCCGCCATTGGTTTTGATATGCAACGATTACCCATTCAGGGTTTAGGCAATCCTACCGTGATTTTGCTAGAAGCGGTAGAAAAAAAACTGGATACCGTGCTGATTCAACCGGGGAAAGGAAAACGCCTTTCAGCCAGAGCTATTGTCAAGAAAGCCTACCAAGCGATCGAGCAAAATTATCCGCAGGAGCCCTATTATTTGGAAGGCTACGTGAGAGATTTACAGCAAGAAGATGGGCAGTACGTGGAGTATATGGAGTGTGCCATCAAGATATCCTATGCGCAGCCCCTATTTGAGGCGACTCCTGCGGTGGAGTTGGAACAGGTGAAGCGGAGCTTTCTCGGGAAAAAGCATCCGTGGAACGATGCCTGGGATCGAAAAAATGCGGTCATCGATCTGTTGGAGGATGAATGCATCCGCTACGACTATGGCCCTATCAAATTTCGCAAAGGCTGGACGTACACCCTCAAAGGCGTACAGGCCTGGCAAGGGGATTGGGTATACGAAATTGAAGCGGTCAAGGCACCTTTCCAGACCGCTCGTTTATTTATTCATACCGAGGATTTTGCTTTTGCCCGAATCGAACTAAGCCGAGCCCGGACAGAAAAAAGCTATTACAAAGATCGACTGGGAAATGGACAGCAGGAAACCCACTATGACCTGCTTTTTACCTATCAGAAAATACAGGGCAAATGGTATCTCCAATATCAGCGGGAAAGCGATCGCTGGGAAATTTACAATATGGAGGAACCTGAGCAGCTGTTATTTGTCAAGGAGCCGAAGAAAGAATTGTTTATTCATCGGGTGGTGGTACCTGGTTCTGAGCCTTATGTCTTTCGCGCCAATTTAAAGGCTCAGCAGAGTATAGAGCTGCAGGCTGAGGCCTATGATGCCGCATTTTGGGAGCAGTATAATGCTCCAGTCATGACGGATAGCTTAAGCGAGATTGCGAGGATGTTACAGGAAAAAAGGGATTAGCAGGAAGGGCAGTTTGTTTCCTCCCCAAAAGCCCTAAATTCGCCTTCAGTAACTCCCATCTTATGCAACTCACCCACATCTATATCTATCCCATCAAAGCCCTCGGGGGTTTTCGTGCCACTTCTGCCGAACTGACCGATCGCGGTCTTAAGCACGATCGTCGCTGGATGCTGGTGCAGGCCGATGGCACCTTTATTACGCAAAGAGGCTTTCCGAAACTAGCCACGCTGGCGGTATCTGTTGCGGAGGATGGGTTAAGGGTGGAGCAAAAGCAAGGCTTGAAAGCGGCGCTGACCGTGCCTTTTGTCCCTACCACCCAGGAGGTAATCGCTACGCAGGTCTGGGGAAAAGATACGGCCGGACTTCGGGTATCAGACGCGGTTGATGCCTGGTTCTCGGAATTTTTGGGAGAAAAGGTTCATCTGATCTATATGGCAGAGGAGCATAAGCGTTTGGTATCCCGGCCTCGCAAAGAAGATCTGGTGAGTTTTGCGGATGGCTATCCTCACTTGCTGATTGGGCAGGCCAGCCTTGATTTTCTCAATGCTAAACTAGATACGCCCGTCGGCATGGATCGCTTTCGTCCTAATCTGGTGATAGATGCCGTTACGCCGCATGAAGAAGACGACTGGAAAAGTTTTCGATTAGGAGCCATCCAGTTTTTCAACGTTAAAGTCTGCATCCGCTGTCAAGTTCCCAACATTGACCAGGAAACGGGCCTCATGCAAAAGGAGCCTAATCGCACCCTGGCTGCCTACCGGAACTTCGACCACAGCATTCACTTTGGGGTGAATCTTTTACATGAAGGAGAAGGGAAGGTAGAGGTCGGCATGGAGGTGGAAGAGTTGAGGTGAAAATGCTAAGTTAAAGAAGCGACTTTCTAATTCGAACCTTGTCATGATCAATTACCGTGAAGGCCTGCCATAGGGAGGCTTGATATTGCTGGATGACCTGAATAATTCGCTTCCCTCTTTTTTCACTATCCCACCCGTTCAGGCGTATCAATACCACCCCCTGGCTTATCAGTTTCAATCTGAATACTAATTCGCCAAAATCTTTGTCTTCGGTTAATAAAATCGCCTCTTCTGAATTGGCCAGGTTCAAGACTTTTTCATCCTCTATTCCTGGTGAAATCTCTTTGATATCCAATACCTGATAACCATTTTTTCGAAGCAACAGGACCAGGGCCCGATCGATGTTTTCGTCGGCCAAAAATTTCATATATGGATGGGACTAAGGAAGAACTAACTCGTTCCTTACTGAAGCAGCGGCAAAGGCAAAGCAAGCCTGAAGATGGGCGGCAGTAAGATGAGGATAAGCGGTGAGCACTTGCTCTGTGGTTTCTCCCAGGGCAAGTTTTTCCAAAATCAGATCAACTGGAATCCGCGTGCCTTTGATCACGGGTTTCCCAAACATAATCTTGGGATTTGACTCGATATGCTCCTGCCAGTTCATTTCTTGCTTTACTACCTATACGAATATACGCATAGTTTGGGTTTGAGGGGAGCAAACTCACACCAATTGCTGCAACTTTTTCTTGATCAATTGCTGCTCGGCTGTGGAGGCGGTAAGAAGTAAGGCTTTCTTGAGGTGTTCCTGGGCTAGGGGAACTGCTTCTGTCATAAGATAGAGTTCGGCCAGTAGGCAGTGATAAAGCGGTAGCTTATCCAAGGCTAGTTTTTTTGCTTCGGTCAAGGCCTCTTTCGGTGAATTGGCGAGGGCGAGGGCATAGGTGCGGTTGAGGGCTGCCACAGGAGAATATTCCACCTGGAGTAGGTAGTTATACAGCTGAAGGATGTTTTCCCATTTTTCCGGGTCTTCTTCCTGGGTATGCCAGTAGGCAATGGCTGCTTCCAAATGGTATTTGCTGAGCTTTTCTCCGGTAGAGGAAAGGTTGAGGTATTGCTCGCCTTTTCGAATGAGGCCTCGGTTCCAGAGATTACGGTCCTGGTCCCAGTAGAGTACCCATTCCTCTCCCACTTTTCTTGCTTCGAATCGTGAAGCATGAAAGCACATTAGCGAAAGCAACGCATAGACTTTTGGCATTTGGGTACGGGCATCCTCGGTCAGGCAGATGGCCAGGCGCATGGCTTCCAAGCAAAAATCCTGGCGGAGGGACTGGTTGGGGCTAGCGGAATAATAGCCTTCATTGAACAGCAGGTAGATCGTGGTCAGGACGCTTTCGAGGCGTTGGGAAATTTCCCGTTCATCAGGAAGATCGAGCTCGATGTTTTGTTCTCGCAAACTGCTTTTTGCCCGGTATAGGCGCTTATTAATAGCGGCTTTATTAGAAAGAAAAGCCGCAGCGATCTCCTCTATGCCAAAGCCGCCCAGGATGCGCAGGGCCAGCACGATCTGCGATTCGGGGGGGAGACTGGGATGGCAAATGGCAAAGATCATGCGCAGTTGGCTATCCTGGATGACCGACGCATCCCAGGCGATGTCCTGGCTTTGGCCCTGATCTGCTTTCCAGTTTGGCTCTACTTTATCGCGGCGGGTTTTTTGCCTGCGTAGGTAATCCAGGGTGCGGTTTTTGGCCACGGTGTAGAGCCAGGCCGCAGGTTGCTCGGGGATGCCCTGGACCGGCCATTGTTCGGAGGCTTGCAAGAAAGTATCCGCTACTATGTCCTCAGCCAGCCCCAGTTGATCTAGCCCAAAATTCCGGCAGAGTACAGCGATCATTTTGCTGTACTCTGCCCGGTAGAGAGAGGGAATGAGGTCAGGGGTGGACATTAGGCTCCGAATTGGCGTAGATGATGGTCAATATGCTTATAGGCAAAGCGACCTACTTCTGATTTAGTCATTTTTCCGAAAAAAGGGTGGACAAAATCCTGATAATCCGCTTCAGTCTGTTGGGCATATTTATCCAGTAAGTCCAGCCATTGGGCTTTTTGTTCCGAAACGTCTCCTGCTCCCTTGAAGATCAGGTCTGGATGAGTCGCACCATTGGGTTTCATAGGTTGCTCATCCTTGATGGTGCTTTTCAGGGCCATCCTGCCAAAGAGTCTCCCGA
Organism: Bacteroidota bacterium; assembly: GCA_038527215.1. Lineage (GTDB taxonomy): Bacteria > Bacteroidota > Bacteroidia > J057 > J057 > JAWPMV01. Next base: position 17,971 of record JBCBGC010000108.1, on the reverse strand, counting down.
TGAACAGTCGCCGGTAAGCTTTTTCCCGCAGGAGCATTCTGTCGTTTTCTGTGCAGTGTTTAAGCATCTGGTAGAGGCTCATTTTGCCCCAATTGGCTTCTGCTTCCGGGTTGAGGTGATGTATTCTGTTTTTGAACTCGGATATGGTGGAGGGGGTGAAGATGGTGTTCATTAGTTTTTTTGTTAGATTTTCTTTTTACTCCCTTGCCACTTTTTCTTGATAAAAAGTGGCGCAAAAATCAAGAAGATCCCAACCAAGGCCTTCCCCACATGCCATCCTCCCCACGGATCTTCGGGGCCAACGCACCTAGATTAGACTTAAGATGATTGGGATGCTCCCAGTAAAAAATTACAGATTGAGGACGAGGGTTTCGCGGACTTCTACATGCCCGGTGGGATGTCCCAGGACGGGGCAACCTTGGGCGATTTCAACGGCTTCGTCGAGGGAGGAGGCTTTGATGATGATATGCCCGCCGATGATTTCTTTGACTTCAGCGTAGGGGCCGTCGGTGATCAACCCACCGGGTTTGACGACTTTTCCTATGGTTCCTAGCCGGTCGGTGCGCTCGAATTTACCCTGAGCTGCAATGCCTCCAATCCAGTCCTGCCATTTTTTGATTTCGGCGGCAATTTCTTCTTGCGTGGGTACGTAATCAGGAGAAGGAATGTGGCGGAACAGCATCATGAATTCTTTCATTTTTTGTAGGTATTAAAGGTGATACAAATACTTCATTCACCCCCACGACGAATGAGTTTTTGAGAATAGGACATAGGTAGAGAAAAAAAATGAAAAAAAAATTAGGTAACCGTTGTGGTTACTCATGTCAGGAGGGGGAAATATGCCCCAAGAGCCTAATTTGAAAGGTTTTTCTGCGTTTTGCCCTTTTTTCAGGCAGAGAGAAATTTTCGAACCCGACGGGTTTTTTGGCACCGTTTTCTGCTTGTTCGATGTATGTGGCTAGCAAATCTATGGCCCCTTGAGGGACTGCTTGCCCTTCTCGAATAGCAGCCCATGCCTGACTCGCCCTATATACCCGGAAAAAGAGGATGTTTTCATCCTGGTTGAATAGGATTTCTGGAAAAATCGGGTTGAGATCAAGGTGAAATGATCACCTTCATGCCCTTAAAAGCAAACTGGTAAAGCCAGTCCACGTCTTCATTTTTTAGGGAGATACAGCCCAGGGTCCAGTTTTGGCGCTGGTCGATGGCGTAATCGTAGCCTTCAGGTACGCCATGAATGCCGATTTCGCCCCCGATATCTGCTTCCTCTGGAATCAGCCCCTGGGCTTTGGCGGTGCGATGCTTTTGCCAGGAAGCTTCGGTGGGGTAATCTATCCAGAGGAACTTGGACCACTTTTGATGTGGGTAGAGGTCCCTAAGCTGAAAGGTGCCTTCCGGGGTACAACGGTCTCCTTGCCGGAGTTTGTCATCTACGGGATTGCCGCCAAATACAACGGGGAAGCGGGCTAGCAGCAAGGTGTCCAGGCGAAGTTCCAGCCGGTATTGGCTTTTGGAGATCCAGATGTGCGGCTGTTGGGAGGAAAGGGCCAGGAGAGCAAGGAGGCTTTCCTGTTCCATTTGGAAGAAATTTTCCTCGCTACTTTGCGGGAGATGACGGCATTGAATGCTACTTAGCGCGAGAAGGCAGGCGAGCAGGCATCGGAATAAGGGGTTGTGCATAGGGAAATGGCTTGTGTTTTATAGATACCTGTGGGGATAATTTTCCATAAAGGGGGAGCTGCGAGGAGCTTTCTTGCCAAACCTAACAGGTTTCGAAAACCTGTTAGGTTTGGACCCTTAACCCCAGAAATCATGAAAAAACATCTCCTCCATTCCCCCCTCCAGCCCAATCAGATCTACCACATTTACAGCCGGGGCAACAACCGGGAAACGCTCTTCAAACAAGCGGAAAATTACCCGTACTTTCTTCGGCTTTGGCAACGACATATTTCCCCTATTGCGGAGACCTACGCCTATTGCCTCCTCCCCAACCATTTTCATTTTTGTATCCATGTACGAAAGCTGGAAGCCTTACCCCTTAAGTACCAATGGCGGGACCGCAGCCTCTCCCAACCCATTTCAAACTGCCTCAATGCCTACACCAAAGCTATCAATAAGCGATTTGAACGTTCAGGTAGTCTGTTCCAGGAACGGTACAAAAGAGGCTTAATCACGGGAAAACAGGAGCTTTCTCAACTCATCGCCTATATCCACACCAACCCTCAACATCATGGGGCTTGCCATGATTTTCGCAGCTATGCCTATTCTTCCTATCAGGCTTTGCTATCCTCGCGACCTACCCACCTTAAACGTACTGACCTTTGGGATGTATTTGGACAAAAGGTGGGCTTTGCCGATTTTCATGAAGAACCCCAACACTGGCTACATCTAGTGAAAGGAAAAGGGGAGTTGGCTTGATAGCTACCTTAGAGCCTCTGTATGAATCGAAAATCTTTCCTCTCCACTACTGCTTTGGCCGCTCTTGGCCTTAGCCTGGGCGGGTGGCGCTTTCCTAAGAAAACCCACTTCCTTACTCTGAGTTTTGATGATGGCTTTAAGAAGTCCTTTTATCGAGTAGCGGAGATCCATGAGTATTATGGGCTAAAAGCCTGCTTCAATGTGATTGCCACGGGACATTTTCCCACTTTCAACCGAGACCCCAAATGGATGCCCCGGGAAATCCTTGGGGACTTTGATGACTGGAACAAATTGGCTAGCCGGGGCCATGAACTCATGCCCCATACCTGGGAACACCTTAACCTGACCGAAGTGCCGGTGAACCTAGCCAAAGAAAACATTGATAAGTGCCTGGATTATTTCGAACAAAACCTGGACGGATACGACCCAGCCTATGCCGTGTATAACTTTGCCTACAATGCTTCAACCCCGGAGCTAGAGCAGTATTGCCTAAAGCGTGTAGCAGCAATCCGGACCGGCGGTTGGCTGTTCATGAACCAGCGAGCCAATCCTTTTCCTGCTCCTCCCCAAAACTTAAGGCTGGGAGCCTGGGGCCACGGACCGGATAACTGTGATGATTACCTGGAGGAAGAAATTCAGGCTTTTCTCCAAACCGAAGGCGGATGGTTGGTCCTGAATCTGCATGGGCTGGATGGAGAAGGTTGGGGACCGGTAAGCCCAGGATATTTAGATGGGTTGCTCAAGAGGATGGTACAACATGCGGCAGTAGCGGTCCTTCCGGCAGGGGAGATGGTAAAGGCCTTACAGGACTGATTTTTTACTCCTTATGATCAACTTGAAGGTGGCTTATCCGTAAAAAAAAGAGGGACCAACGCCATGATGCGCCCCTTCATTTTGCCTACTTCAACCCTATGAGTATTCCCCTTCTCATTGCCAATGCCTTGTGTCTGCTAGCCTTTGGTGTGCACACTTACATGGGCGACCAGGAACTCCGCCAATTGGAACCTGCCTCATCGGAAAATACTGACGGAAAGCGACAAATCTGGACCCAGGTCCGCTGCGGCTGGCATTGGGTGTCGGTGGATTTGTTGCTCGCAACTATCGGCCTCAGTTTGTTGAATTTCACCAGCTATTTTACCCATCCTGACACCATCCAGCAGTTGCTAAGCCTGTATTTTCTAGCCTATGCTGTGGTATGGGCCATCACCATTGCCCTGTCCCGGTCTTTTTCGCAAAATTTTCTAAAACTGGGCCAATGGGGGCTTTTACTGTTGCTGGCAGGATTGATATATTGGGGGTAAAAATTCCATGAAAATCCTCGTTACAGGCAGTGCCGGACATTTAGGAGAAGCTCTGATAAAAGTCCTGGGACGCGACTATGAGGTGGTGGGAGTGGATTTGCTGCCGTCTCCTTTTACCCGAATCGTGGGAGACCTGGCCGATCAAACCGTGGTGGAAGCTGCTATGCAAGGCGTAGATATTGTGTTACACGCTGCGACTTTGCACAAGCCCCATGTGGTAACCCATAGCGAGCAGGACTTCGTTTCAGCCAATGTGTCCGCTACGCTCAACCTACTGCAGGCTGCCAGCCGACATCAGGTCAAGTCCTTCATTTTTACCAGTACCACCAGCACTTTTGGGGATGCCATGATTCCAGAACCCGAAGCTCCGGCTACCTGGATTACGGAGGAAGTCATGCCTATTCCCAAAAATATTTATGGCGTGACCAAGACCGCTGCGGAAGACCTCTGTAAACTCTACGCCCGCAACCATGGCTTACCTTGTCTGGTTTTGCGGACCTCTCGTTTTTTTCTGGAAAAAGACGATAACCCAGCCCGACGAGGGAAATATGAAGACGACAACATTAAGGTCAATGAATTGCTGGTGCGTAGGGTTGATTTAGAGGATATTGTGGAGGCCCATCGCTTAGCCATGCTAAAGGCTCCTGAGATTGGCTATTCCAAATACATCATCAGTGCCACTTCCCCTTTTCAACCAGAGGACCGGCTGGCCTTAATGAAAGATGCCGGAACCGTAGTTGAGAAATATTATCCTTCCTTCCGGGAGGTTTTTGCCCAAAAAAACTGGCAGATGTTCCCCACTTTTGGCCGGGTATATGTCAATGAGAAAGCCCGGAGAGAATTAGGCTGGAAGCCAGCTTATGATTTTGGGACCGCCTTGGCTGCGATCGCGGAAGGAAAGGATTTTCGCAGTCCTCTAGCCAGAGCGGTGGGAATCAAAGGATACCACGACCAGCAATTTGACGAAGGCCCTTATCCCGTATAGCCCATGATGGAACATCTACTTGCCTTGCGGCACGCTTTGCATCAACAGCCAGAAATCTCCGGCCAGGAAATCCAGACCGCGGCTACGATCCGGGATTTTATCCAGCAACATCATCCCACCGAGATCTGGGAAAAAGTTGGGGGACATGGCTTAGTGGCCCATTACGAATTTGGGCAGGGTGGGCCGACGATCTGGATTCGCTGTGAATTAGATGCTTTGCCCATTCAGGAAGTCAACCCCTTTGCCCACCGTTCTCAGATAACTGGAGTTTCCCATAAGTGCGGCCATGATGGGCACATGACCATGGTGGCGGGATTGATTTTCTGGCTGAAACAGCAGGCCTTTGCCCAGGGACGGGTAGCCCTGATTTTTCAACCCGCTGAGGAAACCGGAGCGGGAGGCAGAGATATGTTGGCCGATCCCCGCATGCAAGGCCTTGAACCTGATGCGGTCTTTGCCTTGCACAATATGCCGGGCCAAGCTTTACATCAGGTGATCCTCTTGGAATCACAATTTTCCTGTACCGTACAGAGCGTCGCTATTTTCCTGGAGGGTATAGAAACCCATGCTTCTGCTCCGGAAACGGGGCTAAATCCGGCCCTCACCCTGGCGGAGATTTTGAGCTTTTGTCAGTCGCTCAATCAACCGGACCTTAGTCGAAAGGACTTTTGTCTGATCACCCCGGTCCATGCTCACCTCGGTAAACTGGCCTATGGCATCGCAGCGGGTAAAGGAGAGGTCCACCTGACCATGCGAACGCGGGCGGAGGAACCCATGATAACCTTGTGCCAGCGGCTGCATGACTATGTGCATGAGCGTTGTCAGTCCAGGGGCTTATCCTATGATCTTGACTGGCGGGAGGCTTTCCCGGCAGCCCCCAATGATCCCACGCTAAACGAATTGCTGAGTAAGGTCGCAGCAGACCATAACCTTGACCTCCAACGGCAAACTTTGCCTTATCGTTTTGGCGAGGACTTTGGTCATTTTGCAAAAAAATACCCGGCCATCATGTTTGGCTTGGGGGCAGGCGAGCAGCATCCGGACTTGCATCAGGCGGATTATGACTTTCCCGATGCGTTGATTCCGACCGGTATGGGGCTATTCCAGGGCCTGATTGAGGCTTTAATGGAGGGAAAGTAGGCAAAAAGAAGGGGCGACTTGGAGGAAAAGCCCGGAGATTGTATTATTGATTTTACCCTAATCTCTGGAAGACTATGCGAATCCTTTGTTTGTTTCTGAGCCTTTTTGCCATGTCTCATCTCTCTGCCCAATCTGACCCTGAATTACCCTATCGAGAAATTCCCGAAGCTCCGGAGGATTATACTTCTGGCAACATGGCAGCTCGGATGATTGACGGCCTGGGCTTTCGGTACTATTGGGCTACTGAGGGCTTGCGGCAGGAAGATTTGGATTACAAACCATCCGAAGATGCGCGTAGCTGCTGGGAAACTCTCCAGCATTTGCATGGCTTGTCCGGTACCATTATCAATGCAGCTAAAAATCAGCCTAATGCCCGGGTCGATAATTCGGAGATGACATTCGAAGAGATTCGCAAGGCTACGCTGGAAAACCTGGCCGAAGCAGCGACCCTCATGCGAGGCAAAAATGCAGAAGAAGTTGGAGAACTCAAGGTGATCTTCCAGCGCGGGGAACGCCAATCCAGCTTTCCTTACTGGAACATGATCAATGGTCCCATTGCTGACGCCATTTGGCATGCCGGGCAGATCGTCTCCTTCCGCCGGGCCTCTGGCAATCCCTTCAACGGCCGCGCGAGTGTCTTTATGGGCACCGCTCCTAAATAGTCGAGCCTAACAATGTATCCTTTCCTGGGTTAGATGCCTATGGAACATCTGCGTACAGCCCTTTGGCCCCTGGCCAAGGCAGAACTGATGCGTGCCAATGCGGATCGTAAACACCCTTTCCGATATTTTACGCTAGGGACTTTGGGAGAGACTTATCCTGAACTGCGGACGGTGGTAAATCGGGGCATTTCTGCTGAACTCATTCTTCGCTGCTATACGGATAGTCGGACGCCTAAAGTGGCGCAGCTACGGCAGCATAGCGAGGTCTCCGCTTTATTTTACCATCCCAAAAAGCAATTACAGGTACGGATCAAAGGCCAGGCCCGGTTGGTCGAATCAGGGGAAGCCTTTGAGCAGATCAAAAGCCGGCTCGCCGCAGGTCCCTCAGCCCGCGACTATCAAACACAACGGCCTCCGGGTAGCGCCTGGCAGGAAGATGCCTTGGGCGAACACCTCTATTTTTGTTTGGTAGAGATCATCCCTGATGAAATCGACCTTCTCCAATTACGGAGAGAAGGACACCTGCGGAGTTCCCTGCGCAGGCACGAGGACGGCTGGGAAGAAATCCCTCTGGTCCCTTGAAAATGATAGCCCCCGATTCGTCCCTAATTCGTGCATTCGTGGCCCTTTTTATATTTAGCCACGAATTATCGAATTAAGGACGAATAATTAGCGATTGGTCTTCCATTCGTGCATTCGTGGCCCTTTTATATTTAGCCACGAATTATCGAATTAAGGACGAATAATTAGGGGTTGGTCTTCCATTCGTGCATTCGTGGCATACCTATTCCCCTCCAAATTCCGTAACTTCCTTTTCAAACCTACTGAACATGAAGCGTCGGGAATTTTCCAAGCAACTCCTCCAAACGGTGTCCAGCTACGCCCTCTTTCAGAGCCTCTGGACCACCCAAGCCTTAGCCCGAAGCATCCAACCGCTTACCGACCATTGGGCCATCCAACTGCATGAATATTGTCAGGACCTCAGGAAGCAAAGCCTGACACCCCTTGAATGGCAGCAAAAGCTCGCCGAATTATACGAGACTATTCCGCTGGATGAATTACTGCGCTTCATCGACTTTGACCGACTGAGTCAGGGCTTTCAGTACCCGGACTTAGGCGTTAATACCAAAATGGTGCGCTTTCCTACCCTTTCTGGCCTACCCACTCGCACAGCTTTTGTCAAGAAAATATTCGGCATGAAGAAAGACCGGGCCATCATCCCCCATGGCCACAGCAATATGGCCAGCGCCCATTTAATCCTGAAGGGCGATCTCCATGTAAGGCATTATGAAAAAATCCGTCAGGAAAGAAATCATCTGATTGTCAAACCCACCTTGGATACCACTCTGAGTCCGGGCGGGCATACTTCCATTTCTGACGAAAAAGACAACGTCCATTGGTTTATTGCCCAATCCGCAACCGCTTTTACCTTTGATGTGATCATGTTAGACCTGGACCAAAAGGCCTACGACATTCACAACCTCGATATAAAAGCCAGCCAAAGCCTGGGAGATGGTAGCTTACGGGCGCCCATCTTAGAAGTGCAGACTGCCCTAAAAAAATACGGAAAGGAATCTCATCACTAGTCAGCCAGGCAAGACATCACAAAACCAAAATCCCATGCCGATCTCTTGATCTGGATCTGGATTGCGGTATTCCCGATAAACCCTTTCGCCTAATTGAAAAGAGACCGGATGCTGAAAAATCGGCCCATCATAGCAAAAGGTATGGAACTCCCCGTTTTCCCCACAGGGATCAACTGTAGGCGGGAGGTCTTGCAAAAAACTTTCATCTATTTCCCGGCCCAGGAAGTCTTCACTTAATAAAGCTGACTTCAGGCAAATCACCACACACTTAAAGCCTCGATCAATCAGTTCACGGACCAGCTCCGTGGTATTTCTTTTCCAAAGCGGATAAACCCCCTGAATCTGATGGGCTTGTAATTGCTGGTCCCGATAGGTTTTGAGGTCTTCCAAAAAAATGTCTCCAAAGCCTGCGTGGGTATAGCCCGCTTGCTGGAGATTGGCCAGGGTGCTATCCATTAGGGTATCATATTCAGCCATGGTCGGCTGTTCCGGAAGCCGCAGCAATTGTAGCGGTAAACCCAGGGCCTGGGCTTGAGCTTCCAGCATGGCAATCCGCAAGCCATGCATGGACACCCGCTGGTGGTGATCATTGACTGAGGTGAGCAAGCGATCGATCCGGAACTGGGAATCCTGGCTCAGATGATAAAAAGCAAGGGCTGCATCTTTGCCAGAGGACCAGCTGAAATAGGTTTTGTGTGCCATGGAATCATATCGTGAGAATGCCCAGCTTAGAGGGAGAAGGCTAAATGCTAGCCTGGATTAAAACCACCCCTTTACCATTTCATTCTTCGTGAACCGCAGTAAACCTATATATGGATTGTACCCAGGTTTCAGGGACTTGCCCTTGGCGAGTTGGTGGATTTGGTAATCGTAATATCCGGCCTCGGCCAGGTCGGCCATCATACGGGGCTTAAAGTCGAAGGCTGCATCAGGTACCCGTTCTACCGTGCCATCCAGCATGCTTTGAGGAAAGCTAGCATCCATCAAATAAGGCCTGGCAAAGCCGATCACATCCAGCTTGCCACTGGCAATGACTTCTTCACAAAAGGCGAGGCTGCGAAAGCCGCCGGTTACCATTAAAGGTAAGGTAGTCTGGGTACGGATTTTTTCCGCAAAATCCAGAAAGTAAGCCTCTCGCTGGCGCGTGGACTCCTTTTGATAACGCTTGGTGAGAAAAATAATGTTTTCGTAGGTACCGCCGGAGATTTCCAAGAGGTCAACCTTAAGTTCCTCCAGGGCCTTGATGACGTACATGGCATCAGATTCCTCAAAGCCTCCTCGCTGAAAATCTGCGGAATTAATCTTGACGGAAAGGGGATAATCCGGCCCGAGTTTTTCCCGGCATTGTCGAACGATTTCCAGCAAGGCCCGAGCCCGCCCTTCAATGGTGCCGCCATACCGATCCGTCCGGAGGTTGGTCCGGGGCGATAAAAACTGGCTCATGAGGTAGCCGTGGGCCGCGTGAATTTGTACGCCCGTAAAACCTGCCTTCTGGCAGAGCAGTGCCGTTTGAACATACCGCTGGATGGCATCTTCTACCTCAGCTTCCGTCATGGCTTTGGGCTTGGCAAAAAGCCCTAGCTTTTTCAATTTGACGGCAGAGGGAGCCAGGGGTTTGAAGGAGGAAAAAATAGAAGCCTGACGTCCTGCGTGGTTGACCTGGGCCCAAAATTGGTTCCCGGCTTTGGTACCGGCTTTGACCCAGGCCCTTAGGCTTTCTACGATCTGCTCATCTTCAATGACCACATTCCCAGAGGCTTCTTTATACCGCTTGTCTACCAGCACATTGCCTGAAATCAGCAAACCAGAGCCGGACTCAGACCAATGCTCATATAGCGTTTGATGACGCCGATTAGGGCGCTGATCCCGGTCGCTCAGGCGTTCGGTCATGGCCGCTTTGGCGATGCGATTGGGAAGAACCACACCACAAGGCAGGGCAAAGGGACTGGTGAGGGCAGAAGACATGATGAGCTTTTGGTCCGAAAATAAGGTCTGATCAGGAAAAAAAGAAGCAGGAAAGTCTAAGATAGGTAGGAAAAGCAGGCTTGTGGCAAAGACTAGCTGCTTCCAACTTCTGAAAGCCAAAAAGGCTCTTTTATACAGTAAATCCTCTGCCTTATGCTTAAAGCCACATGGAAAAAACGCACCAGCGATCGCTATCTTCGTCCCTTACGAGAACAATGGTTAGCGGCCGTGCCGGAGCAAGCGACCCTCCTGGATGTCGGATGTGGAACGGGCGATTTTTTGCGGCTGGCTGGACCCAAGCTAGAAGCAGGCTGGGGGATAGACCTAGATCATAAGCTGATTCAATACGCCAGAACTTCAGCCAAGGAGCAGGGGCTGGATCATCTTCAATTTACCGACCAGGGTTTTTCTCCGAACAACCTTCCCCCTCAGAAGGTAGATATCGCTTCCGCTTCCCTTTTTTTTCATGTGCTACGTTGGTCAAAGGCCGTGGATTTATTGAAACTCCTGGCTCAATGCGGCAGTGAAATTTGGGTAGCGGCTTTGGAACCGCCTCAACGATGGCAGGAAAAAGTCAGCCTTTGGTTGGATCAGCGCTTTTCCGGGCATTTTTTCCACTACCAAACCTATATGGCCGAAGGAGGCATGGAAGCCCTGATTGAAGCCACTGGCCTACACACCCTGGAAAAAGAAACCACCTTCGACCGCAGCATCGCCTGGTACCAATTGGAGGGTAAATAAAAAAAGCCCCTTCTGTCCATAGGAGCAGAAGGGGCTTGGTATATTCCGAAACCTATTCCTCGTCTTGTTCGGCCCAGGGTTCGGTGGTCATGGTCCAGGTTTCTTCCGTGGTGCCCCGATAAAGCACCAGGCGGTCCTCCGAAATTTCCTTTACATACCAATCCATCGAACCATCTTCTTCCTCTCCAATCATAGTGATTTTACTGGCTGCTTCATCTAGCTTCCAGGTACCATCCATGTTTACCGGTCCCAGTTGACGAATAGCCGTTCCATCTTCATTAAAGGTAAAGGCCGCTTTCATCAAAAATCCTCTGTCCTTGGAAGTCTCTTTGAGATACCAGGTTTTGATTAACTGGGAGCCCGTTACTTCGGCCAGGCTTCTCTCCACCTGTACTTCCTCCAGGACATCTCCTTCTTCCATCTCTGCTCTTTTGAGCACCATGGGCTTGCGTCCCATGCCAAATATCATTTTGTCAGCGGTAAGTTCGATGATTTCGTGCTCGTTGTTTTGGCCGGTTTTGGAGGTGATGATGACCGCACTTTGATCCTCATTCCATACCCACTTGGCCATTTCCTCTTTGCCCATCATCTGCATTTCACAAAGGCCGTCTTCCTGGAAAACAAAAGTCAGGTCTTTAAAAATGCGCTCCATCATTTTGAGCTGCATGGAGTCTAACTCTTCCCCTTCCATGTTACTGGGACTATCAAAAACCCATTTCCCATAGAAGAGATCCGGATCATCAACCTGGGCAAAAAGAGAAAAGCTAAGGGTACAAAAGAGAGATAAAAACAGAAATCTTAGTCTCATGATTGTTATGTTAAAAATAAAACAGCGCGGAAGATAATAAGAAAATTTGTATTCTGATCACTTGGCATTGAACTTAGGTTATTAGGTTTGTCCCTTCATCCACCTAATTTGTTAACGATGAAAAAACTTTCTCCTTGTATTTTCCTGTTTTTCGTCCTTTGTGTTTCCTGCCATACCTCTTCGGAAGACGCCGGAAACCCAGATTCGGCTAGCTTGCCTCAGGCAGAACATACCTTTCCTATGGTCAGGAGCCTGGCCTTTGGTTCTTGTGGACACGAAACAGACCCGCAACCCATCCTGGCTCAGGCGGCTGCGGGCGATCCAGACCTTTTCGTCTTTCTGGGAGACAACATTTACGGCGACACCAAAGTGATGGACACCCTACAGGCCAAATACGCACGCCTGGGAGCCAAAGCAGAATTTCAGCAACTCTGGGAAACTTCTCAAGTGTTGGCGACCTGGGATGATCATGATTTTGGGTGGAACGATGCTGGAAGACAATATGAATTTAAAGAAGCCTCTAAAGAAATATTCCTGGATTTCTGGCAGGTTGATAGTACCGATATTCGCCACACCCGCCCCGGCATTTATACCAGCTATATGTTTGGAGCGGGGGACAAAAGTTTGCAGCTGATCCTGCTGGACAATCGGACCTTTCGAGACCAATTGCGTCGCTATGACGGAGAGGCAGTTGATACCACGGCTTTTCATTATCCGATTGATTACTGGCCATATGACACCCCGGATTCTACCTTGCTGGGAGACGCCCAATGGACCTGGCTGGAAGAACAGCTCAGGGTACCCGCGACCCTCAGGATCATCGCAACCAGTACGCAGTTTGGCATCACTTGGAATGGCTATGAAGCCTGGGCCAACCTGCCTCATGAGCGACAGCGATTCCTGGACCTGATCAAAAAGACCCAAGCCAATGGGGTGATGTTTATCTCAGGAGATGTGCACTACGCGGAGGTATCCCGGCTGGAGGAAGAAGGACTATACCCCTTATATGACATCACCTCTAGCGGCATCACTTCTACCTGGCATTTTGCAACCCCCAATGACAACCGGGTGGAGGGCCCGGTGATGGAAAACCACTACGGACGGATTGATATAAACTGGGAAGCTGAAGACCCGGAGATATTGGTTAGGGTGACGGATGTGGAGGAAAATGAACGCATTCGCCGCACCATTAAATTGAGCGAGATCACCCAGTAGGGCATCGTGGGAAGGAGATTTTGGCAAAAAGGCGAATTGTCGTAATTTGTCCCCGCTAAAATTTATACTTATAACCATGATCAACACACACAAAGCCCTGCCAAGGGGGCTTGTCCTCATTCTGTTTATTTCTCTTTCCCTTCCTAACAGTCTGCTTAGTCAGTGCTACTCCGGCTCCTACACCGTGGGCGGCAACGCAGCTTATTTTCAAACTTTTGCTAAGGCCATTGATTCGCTCAAGACCTATGGCGTCTGTGGCCCTGTGAGCCTGGAATTCCTGTCGGGGACTTATTCCGGGGCCAACTATAAGATACTAGGTCCCATTTCCGGGGTATCTGCGACCAACACCCTGACCATTACGTCTCAGGCCGGTTCGGCAAGTAGCGTCATCCTTGACCACTCCCTCAATGATTTTACCGAGAACTATACCTTTTATCTCAGCGGGGCCAAGCACATCATTTTTGAGCACCTGACCATCAATTCTCATCCTTCAAGTTCGACCTATGCCATGGGAGGCGTGATGCGGATCCGCAACACCTGCGACTATATCACTATCCGTAATTGCAGCCTCACCGCCGCAGGCTCAGGTTTCAATGCTTCGGCTTTTACCATTGATAGTGAACAGTCAGGACATATCTCCGTCCATGACAACACCATTACCAGTGGTAAAGGCTGCGTTCGACTGACGGGCGGCAACCCTATGCTGGGGGGGCATATCATTCGGGACAATATCTTCCTGGGCAACATGGGCGAAACCATCCAGCTTGCTCAAGTGCAAAATACCCTGATCGAGCGCAATCGATTCGATGGCATTTACAGTGCGCGAAGTCTGGTCGTCTATTCCAGTTGGTATACCCAGGTGCTTAACAATCAATTTCATGGGGGGATGTTTTTTGGCAATGCCAAAAAGGACCTGAACAATAACCTCAACAAGGTCATCAACAACATCATTCTGGTCCAGCCTTCGGACCCCGGCTTAGAAATCAACGGCTCCGAAGGCATGCACGTGTTTTTCAATACGTTTGTCAACAATGACTTCTTTTCCAACAATGGCGATCCTCTTTGGAAAATGAGCACCAATGGACCTGGCATTACCCTCTATAATAACCTGCTTTACCACAGTGGCAACCGTAAAGTGGCGGAAATAACCATTGGCACCGGCTCGGCCATCGTTTCCGGCTACAATGCCTTTGACTATCCCGGGAGCCTGGCCTACACCTATAATGGGCAGAACTATACCAGCCTGAGTCAACTGCAAAGCGCTTCTAGTTTGGAGACGGGTACTGTGACAGGCAATGCGGTCTTTACCCAGACGCCAGGCTTTATTGACAACACCAATATCCAAAACAGCTTTTTTGATGGGAAGGGCATTTATCTGAGTTCTGTAAGCAAGGATATTCAAGGACAAAATCGAACCCTCGGCAGTCCAGACATTGGAGCAGATGAGTTTACGATCGTGGTGCCCTCCCCAGATATTCAGGTCAGTGCCGCGAGCTTTCCAGCCCAGCTATGCCCGGGAACCATAGAACTGGAGGTTCAGGTGAAAAACCTCAGCCCCAGCTTTACCGTTACCTCCGGACTGTTGCACTACAGCATTAATGGCGTTCTCTATCCGACGGTACCCTTTCAGAAGACTATCCCAGCGGGCACGACCTCGGGGTTTATTTCCCTGAAAGCTCACTACCTGGGAGCTGATTCTGTTTATCAATTTAAATGCTGGACCTCCCTGCCTAATGGCTACGTGGACAACGCCTTCATGAATGATACCCTGACTACCCAGATCCAGACTTATCCTTCTCCGGCTTATCCTTTAATAGATGCTTATCCTATCTGCGAAGGAGATTCGGTCCTGGTTCAAGCAGTGGCTGGATTTTCTGCTTATCAGTGGGCGCATGGTCCTACTACGCCCAACCTTACGCTCACCGAACCGGGCATTTATAGCCTCACGGTTACCGACAATAATGGCTGCCAGCAACGTCAGGCTACCCATGTTTTTGTAGACGACATCGAAGATCATCTGTGGATGGTCAATGGGCAGACTGGATCGGGCGTGGTGCATGATGGGACCTTATATTTAGCTGGAAGCTTTTCGGAGGCGGGGCCCTATCAGCCGGGCTTAGCGGCTCATGATTATACCCTGGACAGCATCCTTGCTTTTCCCTATCTCAACCCGGATGGCCAGATACATGATATTGTTTCGGACGAAAAGGGCGGATGGTTCCTGGCTGGAGAATTCGAGACGGTGGGGCATGCCCCCCGCCATAATCTGGCCCATGTGGACTCTTTGGGCCATGTGCTGCCTCTGCAAGTCGAGGTAAACGGCTTGATTCGCAGGTTGGCCTACCGAGCTGGCCATCTGTATCTCGGAGGGGATTTCGATTCGGTACAAAACGTCGTACGACGAGGGCTGGCGGATATTGATCCGGCTACAGGCCTGCTTCGCGACCTCGACCTGGATATGAATCCAGGTGCAGAAGTCTGGCAGATTGGCTTAAACGACAGCTTCCTGGTGGTTACCGGACGCTTCTTTATTACCGACGACAATAGCATAGTCCAACACAAGCATTTTGTAACCGCCGACCTACTTACCCATACTGCCCGTGAATGGTGGGGACTGAATATCAATGATCCGGTGGAGCAGATGGCGATGACCGGAGACTCTGTATTTTTCCACCGTCATGGGATTCTTAAAGGGGTACATATAGGCACCAAAAACACCTTTTATTCTAAAGATTTTACCTGGGTGGTGATCCACCTGGGAATTGGAGATGGGGCCCTTTTTATCATAGAGCCCTCTAAGATTGATCGGGTGGAGTTGAATACGCTGAATCTTTCCACCGTGATGAACCTACATCCCAACACCTATGCGGTGCATGATATGGTGTTTACAGATACGAGCTTTATCCTGGCGGGCCGATTTTGGCTTTGGCAGGATACCGCCCGACATATTTTGTCCGAATTCAACTTGCAGACCTATCAAAAGACGGGCATTGAGGGTGAAGCCTTTCGGAGTTCAGAAACCTCGGAAATACAGGCCTTCGCCATGCGAAACGGGCAAATGGTCCTGGGAGGTAGGCTGAACACCTTTGGTTCGGTCCCGGTCGAAAGGCTGGCCGCTATCGACTTGCAAAGTGGTCGCCCAACCGATTGGCAACCTAAGCCCAATGGCCCGGTCCGGACCCTTGAATGGAGTGAAGATGTGCTATACGTGGGAGGAGACTTTACCGAAATCAGTGGGCAGGTTCGTCAGGCCTTTGCAGCCTATGATGTGAATGGGCAACTCCTGCCTATGAGTTATGCTGTAGGCGGCGGCATCTACGATTTTGCCTTCACCGATACCTCCATCTATATGGCTGGGGACTTTCTCAACTTTAACGGGCAGCCTATCCGCTATGTGGCCGCGGTGAAAAAAGATACCACTGAGCTGCTACCCTTTAACCCGCGCTTGTGGGGGGGCGATCCAGGGCCGATCGAAGTGGCCGGAAACCGCGTCTATATTGATGCCGGAGAAGCAACTTTTGTCAACTATAATGGCTCGGGCGCACCAGGTCATATCATTTTTGGCGATCCCCTGGTGGCGGTTACCGCGGATTCCGGACAGCTCCTACAGACCTATGGCTTATATCAGCCTCCCTATCTTTCCACTTCTTTTGCGGGCGTCTACGATATGAAGGCGCTTAATGACCAACTCTATGTGAGCGGAAGCTTTGGCACCATAGGTGGTTTCAGTAGAAAGCACTTCGCTCAAATAGATGGACCTTCGGGCAATGTCATGCCTTTGCAAATCGACTTCAATCTGCCTCCTCGTCAGTTGGTGCCGGATTGCGGGCAGTTGTACACGGTGGGTGCCTTTGATTCCGTCAACAATCTTCCGGCCTACGATTTTGCGTTACTGGACCTGATCAATGGCAGTGCTACCCCTGTTTCGGCTACGCCCGTCTATGATGAATTTTTCCGCTGGATCGCTCCCTGGCAAGGGGAAATCTTTACCGGAGGATATAGTGGGGACCTGGAAGATGCGCCCCGTCAGGGCTATACTCCTTTGCCCATGAATTGCCTGGCAGATTTCAGCACAGCTTTTTCGCTGGATTTAGGGCCGGATACGGTGGTGTGCGATACGGCTTATTTGCTTCAGCCATCTGCCAGCTATAGCGATTATTTATGGTCGGACGGTTCCCAAAACACAAGTTTGTCAGCTACCCAAACCGGCTGGTATAGCCTGGAAGTAGTTGATCAATTTGGATGTACGGCCTCGGATAGTGTCTATGTGGAGCTGATTTCCAGCCCATTGGCAAATTTTGCTTATCAAGACTCAGGCTTACAGGTTTCCTTTACCGACTTATCCGTTGGGAGTAATACCTACTTCTGGGATTTTGGGGATGGCAATGTTTCCACCCTTCCCGCTCCGATCCATCAGTTTGCCCAGCCTGATAGCTATTATGTAGAATTGGTGATCACCGGGAGCTGTGGCGCTGACACCCTGGGACAGTGGGTAGTGGTCAGTTGGCTGACCAGCCTCGATCCAGCCTGGGCCTTGCAGATGGCGCTGTATCCCAACCCTGCGACCGGAGCATTTCGGATGCGCTTTTCCCAGGCCCTGCCGGAGGCGGGCCGTCTCATGCTGATGACGCCATCCGGCCAGATCATGCGGGAAGAAACGTTTGCTGCGCTGCCAGCCGGACATGAAGTCTCTTGGCAGGTTCAGGACCTACCCCGTGGCTTATATCTGGTGGGGGTCAAGACCAACCGACATCAAATTTGGCGAAAACTCATCCTGCGCTAAGTCATATTTGAAATAGAAAACATGAGCCATCCCAACGTTTGGGATGGCTCATTGCTTTTGACCCTGCTTGAAGACACATGAAAAACCATTTCTCCACCAGGATGAACTTATCCACTCTTCCATAGGCTTGTCATCCTGGAAGCTCCTCCGACTTCAGGGAGCTGAGCTGTCCGGGGTCAAGGATTCCGACAGCTATATAGTCTGAGGTCTCTGCGATCCTAATGTAATCATGGAGACCCCGGATAAGTCTTTTCGCTAACGCTCAAAGCCTTTCCGGGGTGACATATTTGTGGGTAGTTGGGATTTCAAGTAGTGGTTTGATGAAATCTTGGCTTGCTCAAAATCCGGGATGACCCATGTTTTGGAT
>JBCBGC010000107.1:21431-29323 GCA_038527215.1 Bacteroidota bacterium | reverse complement strand
ATATTCTACCGAACGATAGCCATACTCCGTAAAGACGATTTGTTTGCCTTGCTTTTTGGAATAAGTTCGCAACTCCTGATAAATCGGCTGCCAGGCCTTTTCCAAAGCTTCCTCTGAAGCATTTTTTTTATCCATCAAAGGCCAGTAAGCATCAATACCGATAAAGTCTAGCGCATCCCAAAAAGCTACCCGCTGGTAATTATCCCAGTTGGCTGCATAAGTGAGCTGGCCGGAATAGACTTTTCTAATCTTAGCGATGAGAGACCGCCAGTACGCCTTTCTTTCCCGAACCGCCAGACGATACTCCGTACCGATGCAGAAGGCTTCCACGCCCAGTTTTTCAGCTTCCCGGGCTAAGGGAAGAATATAAGCTTCATAGGCTTTTTCCCAGGCCTGCCAATCCTCCTCATTGTGGAGCTTAAATTCACCGCACCATCCATCCCCCTGAACCCATACGTGAGGCTTCATCATCACTTTGAGCTTTTTCTCCTGGGCATATTTAATGGTCTGAATGGTTCCCACCGTTTTTTCCCCCCACCACTGCCAGGCGGTATTGTGGCGAATTTCCGGCGAGTTCTTTCGGCCATAGGCATAGGGCATGACCGAAATCCAGTTGGCATTCGCCTCTTTTACCGCTTGCATAGGATTCTCTTTTAAGACCCGGGAAGGGGCCACAAAATTCACCCCGTTGATTTGAAGCGAGCGGGATTCCTTGCCATGATCTGGTGAAACCGCCATCAGGCATAAGCCAAACCCTATCAGCAATAAGGGTAGTTTAAGAAGCTTTTTCATGCAAAAAAGAGGATTATTAGCAGTTTATGTTCCTAACATACAACCATTTTCCTATAAATTTCGAAGAATGTAGGAGGGAGAAAAAATCTAGCAATACCACATCTATTTTTCAACCTCTGCTTTTTTTAGCGTCTCTCCCACACAATCCAGAACATAAGCCAAGTCCTATTATGTCAGAATCTACACATACGCACGAAACAGCTGCCCAGGAAATCATTCGTCAACACACCCTATATGCCATGGGCGGGAGCCTGATTCCCATTCCTATTCTGGACCTTACCGCCGTTACGGCCATCCAGTTAGACATGGTGAAGCAGCTATGCAATCTTTACAAGATAGACTATAGCGAGTCTTCCGGCAAAGCCTTTATCAGTGCCCTCACCGGCAGCATCATGGCCCGCATCGGCGCCTCCCTGATCAAAGGAATTCCTGGTATTGGTACAGTGCTCGGGATCGTTTCCCTGGCTGGCCTAAGTGGAGCTGCCACTTATGCGCTCGGGGAAGTATTCCTCCGCCACCTTTCAGAAGGAGGTACCTTCAAGGACTTCGATGCCGAAGCCTACCAGAAATACTACCAGGAACGCTATGAGGAAGGAAAGCAGCAAGCCAAAACCTGGAAGGACGAAGCGGATGCAGCCAAAGCTGAGGCGGAGGTAGATCCTCAGGCAGCTTCCCTCCAAAAGCTCAAAGAGCTAGGCGAGCTCAAAGCAGCCGGACACATCACCAAAAAGGAATTTGACGAAATGAAGAAAAAAATCGTCGGAGAATTCAAAGGTGAAGCCCCTACTGAAGAAGAAGGAAAAGGCAAAGGGAAAGCATAAGTCCCATTCGCTAGCTCCTTTGAGCTTCATCCTATTTATTGAAATACCGGGCCTGACCGAGGCCAGGTATACGAAGCCTTACACCAGCACCTCAATTATTGGGGGATTGGGGTAAGGCTTTTGCCTATCCAACCCTTTTTTTACGAAATCCACAAAGCCCCGCAGGCGATTAAGCAAGCCAATCAAACGGCCCAACTCATCCATAATGAAACGGCCAGTGGTATACGGTATGAAAAGTGGAAACGGGCAGGCTTAATCCATCAAGAGGAAACGCTGACTAGTCATCCGCTCCTCGTCGCTGAGCTTCAGAAAGTACATGCCTTGCGGCAACTTCGCGGGAAGTTTGAGTTGCTGCTCATTTTTGCCGGGGAAACTTCGAAAGACGCTCTCCCAAACCCGCACGCCCGTGCCCGTGAAACATTCGACCGTCATGAGGGAGCCGCCCTTACCCTCCCAGATAAGCTGTAATTCACCCTGACTAGGATTGGGAAATACCTGAACCTGAAACAGGTCCTGGTTCGGATCTATGGAAGCTACCTGGCTGCAGTTATCGATTTCCGTTTGGACATCCGCCCCCATGGTTTGCAAAGCTGCAAATAAATTTTCGCCTGGACAGGCAGTAGCACAACCATTTCGGTGACCCGAAACCACCGGCAGGTTTTTACTGGAAGCGCTGTGAAAGGTGGTATCTGCCGGAGAAAGAGACTCTTTACAGCCTTTCCAGGCCAAAAGCATTTTGAGGCTATTCAACGCCGCCTGGGTAGGCGTCGCACTCTCAAAATTACCTAATAAACACACGCCCATGGTGCCGGTGTTGGTCCCACAGAAGTGAGCCCCCCGAATATTATCTCCGCCCCCGCGACCTTCATAAATGGTGCCGTTGGGGTCGATCAACCAATTGTAGCCGATATCACAAAAGCCACTGCCAGAAGGAGAAGGCGTGGTATGAAATTGCCAGATACTGAGGACCGTCGCTGCCCAGTTACTACTGGAATTGGTACCGGCAGAGTGATGCACGATCAGGTGAGAAACGGTCGTCGAGACAGGGTTGCTGCAGCTGGGATTTTGCCCGTCGGGGCAGTTCCAGTCAGTCCGACTGGCAAATGCTGGCTCCGGACAGTTGCAGCTACCATCCTTGGTAGGCATTTCATTATAGCTACTGGGGTCTATAACCACAGGCGTAACATCGCCCGGACTAAAAAAGTTGAAACGAATTTTCTTCAGCAGCGTAGTAGAAATACCTTGTGTAGGCACACTGAATTCCACCAGATACTCAAAAAAATGAACACTGGTATCCAAATAGAGCAGATTGCCGACGAACAAATTCGAGTCGGCTCTCAGGTCATGAGCCTGCCTCACGGCCTGCCATTCACCCCAGGTTTGTCCATCCGGAGAGAACCTAGCCTGCATCTTGAACTCCTCCTCCTTGTACTCGTTTAGCAGCACGGAAGGAGAAAAAGTCAAAAAGGGTTTAGCCTTACTGATCGGAATCGTAAAGGTCTGAGATTGGAAAAACGCCAATCGGTCCTTTCTCAAGGGTCCCACCCCATCCACCGTCTGAACGATGTTGGAGGAAAGGCGTGCCTGAACCCCATTTCTGTAATCTTCTTCTACGGACTCACTTTCGGGTGGCCAGATTTCGGCCTTCAGGTAAGTTGGTCCCCCCCATCCCAGGAGACATATGAGGCTAAATATTTTTAGCCGGAGACCAAGAAATTCCGAAAGGCAGTATTGAGCCATTGTTAAGGATTTTCGAAGGGCAAAAGATAAAGAAAATCAAGGAAAAACCTATTTCCATTTTAGCCATTTTGTCCTGACTAGCTAATTCCAACGAATTGCGCTAACTTCGCTGGCCAAACAACCAGCCTACGGAATTTCCCGTGTAGGCGGGGGTAAGATTCAGACAAAAATACACCGGATTCAACGGAGGTTTTTGTAACAATTTCGCCCTTATCGCACGTTATTTGTACGCTCGTAGTAATCTTTGACCATTTTCTGAAAAGCCGCTTTAACCCTAAGCTCATATATCAAGCGACTTTTCTCCAACGACAACATTATCATGGGAACTTACGATTTCCAGCAGATCGAAAAAAAATGGCAACAGTACTGGAAAGAACACCGGACTTTTGTTGCTGAAAAACGCTCTAGCAAACCCAAGTACTACATTATGGACATGTTCCCTTATCCATCGGGAGCAGGTTTGCACGTAGGGCATCCGCTGGGATACATCGCCACCGATATCATTACCCGGTATAAGCGCAACAAAGGTTTTAATGTGTTACACCCTATGGGGTTTGACGCCTTTGGTTTGCCTGCCGAACAATACGCCATCAAGACCGGCATTCACCCGGCCGAAATCACCCAGAAGAACATCAAGCGGTTTTTGACGCAAATGGAGATGATGGGCTTGCACCATGATCCGGATACCGCTTTGGCCACCTGTGATCCCAGCTATTATAAGTGGACTCAGTGGATTTTCTTGAAGATGTTTGATCACTGGTATGACAAAAGCGCCGAAAAAGCGCGCCCCATCCAGGAATTGATCGACACCTTTGCTGCGGAAGGAAACGCAGATATACAAGCCGCCTCTACCCAGAAAGGTAAATTCACCGCTGCCGAATGGCAGGCCATGGACGACAAAGCGCAGGCTGAAGTTTTGATGAACTACCGCATCGCCTACAATGCCAAGGCCAGTGTCAACTGGTGCCCGGCTTTGGGAACCGTCTTGGCCGACGCGGACGTGAAAGACGGACGTTCCGAGCGCGGGGGCCATCCCGTTGAGAAGCGCATGATGAACCAGTGGTTTTTGCGCATCACCGCCTATTCTGACCGCTTATTGAACAGCTTGCAGGACTTGGATTGGTCGGACGCCATGAAGACCATGCAGACCAACTGGATCGGACGTTCTGAAGGAGCCACCATTGTCTATGATGTGGATGGCGTGGACGACAAAATTGAAGTCTTCACCACCCGCCCAGACACTTTGTATGGCAACACCTTTATGGTGGTCGCGCCAGAGCATAGGTTGGTAGAAAAAATCACCACCGATGCTCAGCGGGCCGAAGTAGAAAAATATGTAGAGTGGGCGCAAAACCGCTCTGAGCGGGATCGGATTGCCGATACCACCAAAACCGGGGTCTTTACTGGAGGCCACGCCATCCACCCCATGACCGGCAAGAAATTGCCGATCTGGATCGCAGATTATGTTGTCATCACCTATGGGACCGGGGCCATCATGGCCGTACCTGCCCATGACGAACGAGACTATGAATTTGCCCATAAGTTTGGGATTGATATCATAGAAGTCATTTCAGGGGGAGATATTTCTAAAGAAGCCTTTGTTTCCAAGGACGGCATCATGGTGCAGTCCGACTTCTTGAATGGCATGAAAGCCTCGGATGCGATTACTGCTATCATCGACCGCTTAGAAGAGATGGGCATAGGTGAAAGGAAAATCACCTTCCGGCAGCGGGACGTGATCTGGTCGCGCCAGCGTTATTGGGGTGAGCCTACCCCGATTGTCTATGAGAACGGCATCGCCCGGGGCATCGACCCTTCCGAATTGCCTTTGGAGTTGCCCGAAATTGACGAATATAAGCCTTCCGCTACCGGAGAGCCGCCTTTGGGCCGTGCCACCGAGTGGAGAAATCACCCTGACGGCTTTCCCCGCGACTTGAACACCATGCCTAACTGGGCAGGTTCCAGCTGGTACTTTTTGCGCTATCCAGATATGTTCAATGAGCAGGCCTTTGCCGACAAAGAAGTGGTCAACTACTGGATGCCGGTAGATATGTATGTGGGCGGCACCGAGCATGCCGTAGGTCATTTGTTCTACTCCCGCTTCTGGACCAAATTTTTGTTTGACATCGGCGAATTGGACGTGGACGAGCCTTTTAATCGCTTGGTCAACCAGGGTATGATTCAAGGCGTGTCTGAGGTGATGTATCGGGATAAAGAAACCAACGAATACGTTTCAGCTGATTTGGTGAATGACGCCAACGAAGATCAGTACAGCCATATTCGCACCGATATCAATTTGGTACAAAACGGGGTCATGGATACCGCAGGCTTCAAAACCTGGACCAAGGAATCAGAAGCCCAGTTCAAAACCAATGAAGCAGGAGAATTCAAAACCTTCCAGCAGGTGGAGAAGATGTCCAAGTCCTACTATAATACCGTAGACCCACAGCAAATCTGTGAAGATATGGGCGCGGACACCTTGCGTTTATACGAAATGTTCTTAGGCCCCATCACCGATGCCAAGCCCTGGAATACCGAGGGCATCAGCGGGGTGCACACCTTCTTGAAGCGAGCTTACAACTTATTTGTAGGCGAGGATGAGCAAAGCATCATCACCGACGAAGAGCCCACCAAGGAGGAAATGAAGTTGTTGCACGAAACCATCAAAAAGGTGGAAGAGGGCATTGACCGATTGGCCTTCAACGTCTGTGTGCCGGCCTTCATGGTCTTTACCAAGGAGATGACCCGCATGAAAAGCCATAAGCGGACCTTGTTGGAGCCTTTCGCGATTATCTTGTCTTCTTTTGCGCCCCATTTCGGAGAGGAAATGTGGCAGCGTTTGGGACACGAGGGCAGCATCTTGACCGCTAGCTTCCCCCAGTGGGAAGAGAAATATTTGGTCGAGGATGAAATCACCTACCCCGTACAGATCAACGGCAAGGTGCGCACCAAGATCGGTATCCCCGCCCAGGCGGATAAAGCCCAGACCGAGGAAATCGCTTTGGGCAACGAAGTAGTCCAGCAATGGTTGGATGGCAAAAGTCCTAAGAAAGTAATCGTAGTACCCGGCCGCATCATCAATATTGTGGTGTAGAGTTTAGGACTTCGAAAAAATAGGTAAACTATTCGCCCCATCCCGGCTTCGGGATGGGGCTTTTTCTATTCTAGAATTCCTGCGTTCATGCGGATTACAAAAAAATTCCCCTTCCCTGTTTACCTTTTTCTCCTGGCTTACACTCAGTAATGGTAAGGCCCTGAAACGGTCAGTGGCCAAGCCAAAAAGATATTCCATCTTTCAAAATAGCCAAAGAAGGATTATTTTATTACAGAATCAACGCTTAGAACATGCTACTTATGCGCAATTTTATCATCCTGGGGCTGATGGCCCTTTTTATCCTCCCTACACACGACCTCGCTGCCCAATCCATCCGTAACCGCATCAAGCGCAAGCTGAACGAACGGATTGATCGGAAAGTTGAGGAAAAGGTAGACGAAAAAATCGACGACGCCCTGGACAAAATCCTGAGCGGCGACAGCAAAGAAGGCACTGCTGACAGTACCCGCAAGCAGGAAGTCAATGTCAAGGTCAAAAACCATGGCGATGAAGTCAATATCACCATTGGGGCTGACGACACGGCTCCGGCAGATGTCAAGCCTAGCGAATTCATTGGGTACTATACCATGGAATATCGCTCTTACAAAAATGGTAAGGAAGAAAAAGACTCCCCCTCGACCATCAGCTACTACATGGACACCTACCGTTTTGCCATGAAGCCTCAACAGCCTGGGGAAGACGAGCAGATCACCATGATCATGGATCGCGGCAAGCGTAAAATGATCAACAAAATCATCGACGAAGACGGCAACAAAACCGCCATGATCCTGCCCATGATAAAAATCGGGGTAAAGGTGAATACCGATGCGCAAAGCACCGAGCAATACTCCACCGAAAGCGCCAATGTTCAGGCTACGGGGCGCTCCAAAACCATCCACGGATACCTCTGTAAGGAGTATAAAGTGGAAAATGAAGAAGGTACCACCTTGGTCTGGATTACCAATGGAACAGACCTGAACATGGCAGAAATGCTGAGCTTCATCAACGTCCAAGCCTCTGGTTCAGGTTCCGCCGCCCCTTCCGGCCAGTACAACAATGTATATTCTCTCGGTGGGTTCCCCATGGAGTCTCACTTTACGGACAAAAAAGGTAAGCAAAAGACCTCCTACCAGATCAAAGAATTTAAGAAAGGCAGTGTGCCGGCGGAAATTTTCTCTCTCTCAGGATACGAGGTGCAGGATGTTTCCAGCATGTTGCGGAGGGATTAAGCTAGCCGAAAGATATAATGGAAAGGCTGCCTCCCGGGGCAGCCTTTTTTTGTTGGGGCGGGGATATTGCTGCGGGGTGGCTGTTGCCGCGGTAGGGTTCGGTGGGACACCGTAGCCGCAGCTTGCAGCTGCGGGGAAGGGTCCTGCTGGCGCTGAATAGATCGTCCACAGCTGCAAGCTGTGGCTACGCCCAAGCGGAAATGGTTGCCCTGGGCC
>JBCBGC010000107.1:0-21332 GCA_038527215.1 Bacteroidota bacterium | reverse complement strand
CGCGGTTGATATCCGCGGCAGTGACGCGGTGACCGGCTGGAAGCCGGTGTTACGGGGTGATTCGGTGGGACAGCATCGCCGCAGGATTGCGGTAGCCGCAGCTTGCAGCTGCGGGAAAGGGTCCTGCCAAGGCGGGCGTGTGTCCGCTGGATTGCCCTGGGCCGCGGTTGATATCCGCGGCAGTGACGCGGTGACCGGCTGGAAGCCGGTGTTACGGGGTGATTCGGTGGGACAGCATCACCGCAGGATTGCGGTAGCCGCAGCTTGCAGCTGCGGGGAAGGGTTCAGCAATCGCTGAATAGATCGTCCACAGCTGCAAGCTGTGGCTACGCCCAGGCGGAAATGATTCCGCGGGATGGCGACAGGCCGCGGATGATATCCGCGGCGGTGACGCGGTGACCGGCTGGAAGCCGGTGTTACGGGTGACTGCCGGGGATGTGTTCCCCTTCGTGGCGGTAGCGCCACCAACTGGCGCCGAAAAGACCGATGGCAATCAGGACGAGGCCTAGCGCCAGGTGTAGGCGGGGCCCTTTGGGATCGAGGGGGGCCATGTTGCCCAAGGGCACAAAGGCAGCCCAATAATAGGGATGACGATGCAAGGCATCAGCCTCATGAAGGTAATCGAGCTTGGCCTGACGCAAGGCCTGATCTTTGGGCAATCCCTGGCGGAGATGGCTGTAAAAGCGCCCCATCAGGTCAGCGGTCGCCGCATCGTTTACCTGCCAGAGGCTGGTGATGATGCTTTGGGCGCCAGCATAGGAAAAGCCCCGGGCCAGGCTGATGATGCCTTCTGCTTCATATACCTCCCCTACCCCAGTTTCACAGGCACTGAGGACCACCATATCAGCCTGTAACTGCATATTGAAGAGTTCAGCTACTTCCAAAGCCCCGTCCTCCAGGCTGTCCGCCCCAGGCGTAAACAGGATGCGGGAATACATAGGATTCTGGTTTTCGACCAGGGCATGACTAGATAGATGGAGAATGCCGTATGCTCCAGCTAGGTCTTTAAACATCTTTTCGGAAGCGGCTGCCCCTTTTCGGAGCGCGCCGCCCCAGATTTCCTGTAGGCGATCAATTTCCGCCTCACTGTGCAGCAAGGGTCCCAGATTGGCGCGGGCTTCCGCAAAATAATTTTCGCCGGAAGTCCAGGCAGCATCGAAATCAGGCGCAAAAGCCAGGAGGTCTGCCGAACGGGCTTTTTGTCCCAAACTTTCCTGCCAGCCTAAGACGGAATAGGCATAAGAAATAGCATGCTGCTCGAGCAAATAAGGCCTGCCTTGTGGGTTGGCAGGCAAGGCATCAAAGGGCACGTAGCCTAACAAGCCGTCTGGGATAATGCCTACCCGCTCATAGTCGGTCAACAGTGGCGCAAGGGGAGCCCACAGCATTTCATACAAACGATAAGCGTAAGCGGGTGCAGCTTCAGCCGCCGCCGTAGGTACAGCTGCCCCTCCCTGTTGCCCAAATTCCCCTAGCATGCCAGAGACCAGGGCCGGTAGCTCACTTACCTGACCGGGCAATTGGACATAGGCAAAAGTATCAGCCGTAGCCACAAAGGCGTAAGCCGCCTGTTCACCCAGACTATATTCCACGATGGCGGTTTGGGAGCGAGCTGCCATGTCCTTGGCTTCCTCCGGACGGAGAGAAGCAGCTTCGTATACCAGCTGAAAATAAGCAGGATAATCATCCTTCAGGGATTGTTTATGCGTCTCATATTCGCTGCGTAAGGCGCTGAGCCTGGCCCGCTGACTGAGGAGCAGAGAATCATCCTGCGCCACCTTCTGCCGGGCTTCGAAGACCTTTTTTTCCCAAAACCCGATCTCGGCTTTGAGTGCCTGTTCCTTTTCAACCAGAGAGGCTGGCAAGCCCATGCGGGAACGAGCCGCTACCCCGCGTAAACTCTGATTGAGTTGGCCCGCCTTGCTTTGTTGGCTGAGGCTGTAAGCTTCCTCCAGGATGCTGGGGGCCTGTTTAGCTTGATAGGCCAAATAGGCATAGTCCTGGCCTCGCTTTAGCATACCGGAAAGGCGTTGTCCTACTTTATTTTTAGCCGTCTGATCCAGGCTGGCGTCTCGGACGGCCAACCCAAAAGCAGCCGCTTCCTGGCTTTTTTCATGGGCGGTTTCCCATGCTTCCTTTTTGCCCATCACCCGCACCTCATGATCCATGGCTCGCAGTACCAGTAAGCCGGGAATCCCTTCTTCCATTTTTCCCGAAAATCCATAGCCTTCCTTCAACTCTTTCCATATAGCCACAACCTTTTCCGCGGCCTGCTCATCCCGTCCAAGGTGACGGTCTTGCTCTGCTACGCTCAGGAGGTATTCCACCTGAATCCGGTTCTTTCCCTTGGGCATAGCCTGTATAGCCTCTCCGGCCCGCGCCATCCAATATTGGGCGGAATCAGTTTCCCCCATTTCTCTGACCAAACCCGCCATGCTCATATAGGAAGAGGGAAGCTCGTTGGTGCGGTTTTCGCGGCTTTCCATGATGGCCAGGGCTTGTTTCATGGTCTGTTTGGCCTGCGAGAAACTGTCTAGTTCGAAATAGGTACTGGATAGGTTGTTCAAGGTAACAGCCACGGAAGGATGATCCGGGCCGAGAGATTTGATTTTATGGGCAAGGGCGGCCTGGGTATAGCGCAGGCTGGTGGCCCGGTCGCCAAGCTGACCTTCAGCAATGGCCAGTCCTTCCATGGTAATGGCCACCTGAGGATGTTGGGATTTGAGTACGTTTTGGAAAATATCCAGCGCCTTTAGATAAGCATCCCGGGCTCTCCCGTAATCATCCATGGCCACATAGCAACTCCCCAGGTTGTGATAACAAAGGGCCTGGGCATTATCCGGGGCAGCGTTTCGGGCCTGAAAGATCCGCTGAGCCCGCTCAAACTGCGGCAGTGCCAGGGCAAAATTTCCCTTCTCTTTATAACAATTACCGATGTTGATCAGCGCTGAGGCAATCCGCTCATTTTCCGGACCATAAATCCGCTCCCATACCTCCACACATTTTCGGTTACTGGCCAAAGCGCCATCATAATCACTCAGGTAAAACTGAATGGCGGCCAGCCCGAGATAATGCTTTACCCAACTTGAAGAGTCTTCCCGACTTTTGGGTTCTCCGGCCTCAATGGCTGCTTCATAGTAGCGGGTAGCCTGGGGAAATTGAGCTCGTAAAAGGTGACTATAAGCCTTTTTGTTTAAAACCAGGCCTACTTCCCGGTGTTTAGGTCCCAATTTTCCCTGTATCAAAGCCAGGGCCTGATCAATCTTTTTTTCTGCTGAATCAAATTGGCCAATCATGGTATAGGCTAAGCCCAATTCAGCGACACACATGCCAAAGGACACACTTTGGTCCATCTCTGCTTCCTCTGCTTCTTTCATCACCGGTAACAGCACTTGCAAACCCTGGGCGACTTGTCCACTCAGGTTACAGGCTTTGGTTTGGCGAAAGATCGCCCGGTGAAAGGCGTCCCATTGGCCCTGGGCCTTATAGGCCTCTGCAGCCTGGCCAAAGACCATGATGGCACTGTCCCGTCTGCCGTTGGCATTGAGGGAATCAGCCGTCTGGAAATACTGGTGTGCCAGCAGGGTATCAGCGGATTGAGCAGGAAGAAAAGTAGGAATGAGGAGGAAAGAAATGAGCAGGGAGCAAGTGGCCCGGAGATTGATCATAGAAGTCGCGTAGCTATCCAAGGGCTGTGTGGCTGTTGGACAAAAGGTAATCCTTTATTTTAAATTACAAAATTTCCGATTAAATAAATTCCTCTGTGTGTGAGGCTAGTGGGCAAACTGCATCTGATGCAGATTGAAATAGGCCCCTTCCTGAGCCAAAAGCTCATCGTGATTGCCGGATTCGATGATTTCTCCGTGGTGGAGTACCACGATTTTGTCCGCTTTCTGAATGGTCGAAAGGCGGTGGGCAATGATGATCGAGGTACGGCCTGCCATCACCGTATCGATGGCATGCTGGATGATTTCTTCGGATTCGGTGTCGATGTTGGCGGTGGCTTCGTCTAGAACGAGGATATTCGGATCATAGGTCATGACCCGGGCAAAAGCAATCAGTTGTCGCTGCCCCAAGGAAAGCGTGGCTCCTCTTTCACGGACGTTGTATTCGTAAGCGCCAGGGAGCTTGCTGATGAACTCGTGGGCCCCCACCTGCTTGGCGGCCTCCACTACCCTTTCCATCGGTATTTCCGGATTGTTCAGGGTGATATTGTCGTAGATGGAGCCCGAGAACAAAAATACGTCTTGCAACACTACCCCGATCAGGCTGCGCAGGTAGCCCAATTCCAGTTCTCGCACATCTACGCCATTGATCTTTACGCTGCCCTTGTTCAAGGTGTAGAATCGGCTCAAGAGGTTAATGATGGTGGTTTTTCCGGAACCGGTGGAACCCACCAAGGCGACCTTTTGGCCTGGCTTTACGGCCAGGTTGATATCCTTGAGGACCCAATTTTCATCAGCATAGGCAAAGTTCACCTGATCAAACTCCAGGCTGATGGCTTCCTCAATCCCTTCCAGTTCTTTTCTTTCGCCTTCATCTGAAATAAACTCATGGGTATCCAGCACTTTAAAGATCCGATCCGCACTGACCATGCCAAGTTGCAGGGTATTGAACTGATCCGCTAACTGTCTCAGCGGCCGGAAAAACATCTGAGAGTACATGATAAAGGCGACCAGTTCTCCAATGGAGACCTGTCCTTCTACGACATTGCCCGCCCCGAACCAAACCAAAAGTGACAAGCTCATCGCGATCACGATCTCCATGACCGGGAAGTAGACGGCATAATAGAGGACGGAATTGATGTGGGCTTTGCGCAAGCGCCGGTTGACTTGATCAAAGCGATCCAGCTCCATATTTTCCCGGTTGAAAATATGGACGATCTGCATACCCGTGAGGTGTTCCTGCATGAAAGCATTGATCTCACTGACGGATTTACGAACCCGCTGAAAAGCGCCTTTTACCTTGATCTGAAATACTTTGGTCGCCAGCACCATCAGCGGCAGGGTGATCAGCATGACCAGGGTCAACTGCCAATTGATGATGAGCATAAAGGCCAGAATGGCTACCAATTGGAGAATCTCCCCGAGGATACGGACCAGTCCTGAGGTAAAGACATCGTTCAACACCTCCACATCACTGATGGTCCGGGTTTGCAGGGTACCGATGGGCGTACGATCAAAATACTTTAGCTTGAGTCGTAGAATGTGCTCAAAGACTTTTACCCGAATATCCCGTATGATGCTTTGCCCAAGCCAATTGGTCAGGTAAGTATTGCGGTACATGATAAAAGCCTGGAGAACCAGCACCCCCAAAATGATGAGGATGATGGTTCTCAAACCGCCTACATCTCCAAAAGCGACAAAATTATCGAGGGCAATCTGTACCAGTTGAGGCCGGACCGGAATCAACAAGGCCAGCAGGATGGTAAAACTCAAAGCCCCGATAAACTGGCTGCGGTAGGGACGGACATACTTTAGCAATCGAAGCAGGATATCCTTGTCCAGTACCTTTCCTGTTACTTTTTTGTCGCTCATTGGGCGTTCCGTAAGGGTTACAAATGAATGATGCGGTCTCCGGTAGCGCCCATGGCAGCTTCTTTGACCGATTCACTAAAGGTGGGGTGCGGATGAGAGAAGATGGCGATATCCTCCGCAGAGGCGCGATACTCCAGTCCCATGACCCCTTCCATGATCATATCAGCAGCTCGTGGCCCCATGATATGCATGCCGAGCAGTTCGTCGGTTTCTTTATGCGAAAGGACTTTTACAAAGCCGAAGGTATTGTCCATACTGGCTCTGGCTCGTCCGGAGGCTTTAAACGGAAAGCTCCCCATCTTATAAGGTACGCCATCGGCTTTAAGTTCTTCTTCGGTATAGCCTACCCCAGCCACTTCCGGCCAGGTGTACACCACGCCTGGAATCGCCCGATAGTTGATATGCGGATGTTGCCCAGCCATTTTTTCCGCGACAAACACCCCCTCTTCTGAGGCTTTATGCGCCAGCATGGCTCCACGAACCACATCCCCAATGGCATAAATGCCAGGAACGGAGGTTTCGAGGTGGTCATTGACGGGGATGCGTCCGCGATCCAGTTCAATGCCAATGTTTTCCAGCCCGAGTTTATCGGTATAGGGGCGACGACCTACGGCCATGAGGCAGATATCTGCCTTATAGTCAGCAGCTACGCCTTTATTATTTTCAGCGGTAACGGTCACCTTGCCACGGCTTACCTTGGCGCCGGTAACCTTGGTGCTGAGCATGATTTGTACTTTCAGCTCCCGCTTCATGGCCTTGGCTAATTCCTTGCCCAGCCCTGCATCCATGCCCGCGATGAGGCGAGGGGCATACTCGAGGATGGTAACTTCAGTGCCCAAACGAGCAAAAACGGAGGCCATCTCTACCCCGATGACACCCCCTCCGATCACCACCATGGTTTTAGGCAGTTCCGTCAACTCCAACGCTTCGGTGGAGCTGATGATTTTCTTTTTGTCTATCTCAATGCCGGGCAGGGTGGAAGGTTTGGAACCGGTAGCGATCACTACCTTATCTGTTTTCACCTCTTCGGTGGATCCATCTCCTTTGGTCACCAGAATGGTGTTTTTGTCTACAAAAGATCCATGCCCTTCGAACACATCAATCTTGTTCTTCTTCATCAGAAAAGCTACCCCCGCCGTGGTTTGATCCACCACCTCTCTTTTGCGCTGGATCATCTGTGGCATGTCCAGCTCAACTTTTCCAACTTTGATCCCGTGAGCAGCGAATTGATGGTTAGCCTGAAAAAAATGTTCGGTTGAATCCAGCAAGGCCTTGGAGGGAATACAGCCTACATTCAGACAGGTTCCGCCCAGGGTAGGATAGCGCTCAATAATAGCTGTTTTCATCCCCAACTGGGAAGCCCTGATAGCCGCTACATATCCGCCAGGGCCGGAGCCGATGACCGTAACATCATACTTTTCTGAAGCCATAAAAATTGTCGGTTTTGAGGAAAAAATCTTCCCTTTCGGAAGACAGATATTTTAGGTTAGCAAGTTATGACTTCCCCCGGATTAACCCAAGTTCTGCCCCTTTGATTCTCCAGAGTAATCCCGCTAAGCTATCCCCATAAAGCGGGCTGATATGTATTTCCTGTGGGCTTATCGTCTTTCTGATATCAAACAGACAGACATGAAAGCAATTCTTTCAATCCTTATCATTTATACCCTTGCCTTGCCGAGGCTTTTTTCTCAAGAAAAAGAACTGATTCAGCTCATGCAAACCCTGGACTCCCTGGAAAAGGAGACCTTTGTACAGCTCCATCAGTTGGATTCTCTGGAAACCCGCCTTACCCGACTCAATCACCAGATATCCTTCCATGAGGACCAAATCAGCCAGAAACTAGAGGCCATCAACCTCCGGTCTGCGACCTATCATTTGCAGTTTCAATTCAAAAAGGCCATTCAAAGCCACCGTCAAAAGCTCAATATCCTGGCCCGGGTGCCTAGTCGAAATCAAAGCCTGGCCGAAGCGCATGCCTATATGGCGGCTTTACAGTGCGAAGTAGCAGCCTATGACTCCGCTGTTTTTCACCAGGAAAAAGCCATCCGCCTGGTAGAGAACGCTTATAATGAGCGACATACCGCCCTGGCCATCGCTTATCATGGCATGAGTAAAATTGCCTTCCTGAAGGATGACCTGCAATCTGCCATTCTCTATGCCGAAAAAGCAGTGAGTATCATGATGGATGCGCGGCCGAGTCCCCATCCGAAAAAAAGCGAAATTCTGGGTTGGGCATTGGTTTGCTATAAAAAACAATTGGAGTTCCTGCCGGGCACCCGCCATAAGCCCTTGAAGAAAAGTCTGAGGCGGAGTGTGCGTGAATTGAAGCGCCAATTAAAATAAAACCCAGAGGGGTTTTCCCGCTGGGCATTTGGTTCCAATCTTGACAATTTCCTTAAGCGTGTATTACGAAAAAATGAAAAAATATTCCTAACTTATTATCTTTCAAGTAATTGAAAGGATCTTTCACTACTACTTGATACCATGAACAGAATACACTTCTTCCTCCTCTTTTGGGGAGGAATCACCTCATTATGGGCCCAGGATATATCCCTCCAGGGCCAAATCTCTCTGCACAATAGCCAGTATAAAACCGGCCAGATCCAGTATGTGGATCAGGCTTATGTGTCCGCGGACTTTGCCACCGCCTCTCAGAGTAATGGGCAAGGAGAGTTCTCTATTTTGTTTCGGGGTTTGCCGACGGGGAGTGCGGTACAATTACTGGTGGAGAAGGAAGGATTAGAAATTGTCAACCTGGAAGAATTACAAGAAGTCGTCATACCCAGACGCAAAAACCTTAGGATCTTCATGGCCCCGATCGGGAGCCTCGAGAAAGCCCGGCAGGACCTGTATAACATCAATTTGGACGCGATCAACCGGCGGTATCAACGGTACATTGCCCGCCTAAAAACGGATCAGGAAACAGCACTGGCGGACTTAGAGGCAGATATGGGGAGAAAAATTGCCGACCGTTGGGAGGCGGAGCGTTTGTTGGAGCAGCGGTTAGCCGCCACTCAGAGCCGGCTGCCGGAGGTCAACAAAGAATTGGTCAGGGTAAACCTGGACTTTGCAGCAGAATACTACAGGCGAGCTTATGAAGCCTACAAACGAGGGGCGCTGGACACGGTGATTTTAATCCTGGAAGAGGAGGATATAAATGCGAAAAAGGATCTTTCTCAATGGGATAAGCTGCAGCAAGCCCGGGCTGACCTGGACAGCGCCATCGCCACCGCGCAGGCCTTAATGCAGCAAAAAATTCAGGCCTTAGGTCTTTTGGCACGAACCTACGAGATCAACTTTGAACCCCAAAAGGAAATGGAGGTTTATAAGCGGATGGAAAGCTATTACCGGGGGATGCGGGCGGACTCTCTGGAACTGAGTCTGGTGTATACCCGCATGGCTGATGTTCATGTATACACAGCCCAATATGATTCTGCTTTATCCTATGCTGAATTAGCCCTGAGCATTCGAAAAAAGAGACTGGGAAAAACCCACGCCCGAACCTTCCAATCCTTCCACCAGGTAGGGCAAATTCTCTTCCAGATGGGCCAGGGTGAAGCCTCTAAAAAAGTGAGTAGAGAACCTTTTTTGCTTGCGATGGCAGGCAAGGTGGATTCCGCAAGTGCGGCAAACATCATTGCCCATTATGGAGGGCTGATGCAAATAGAGCGGAAACTGGATTCAGCTTTATGGCTGAAAAAAATGGCTCTGGCCATTCGCAAGCATCTATATAAACGACCAGCGAAAATCATCGCCAATGCCCTTACCAACTTAGCCGTTACTTATTGGTCCAAAGGTAAGCGAGACTCCGCCATCAGCCATCAAAAGCAGGCGATCGAAATTTTTTCTACTCATTACCCTCCTGACCACCATGCCTTTGGGTTCTCTTACCTGATGTTGACCCGATACTTCCTGGCCAGTAAACAACTGGATAGCGCCAAAAAGTACAACCAGCTCTGTCGGGAAATCTTGTTGAAGAAGTATGCTCCCCTTCATCCCCATATTGGATCGGCTTATAGAGATGCTGGATATATTTATAAAGTAGAGCGAAAGTTTGAGCAGTCGAAAGTATTTTACTTCAAAGCCAAACGGGTCTACGAGCAAGGGGATTATCAAGATAAAAGTTACTTAGCTGCGGCTCACGATGGGTTAGGCAAGCTGTACCGTGAAATGGGTAAGTATGACTCAGCACTTTATCATCTAAAGCAGAGTTTACCTCTATACCTGCTCACGCTTTCTCCCAAAAATCCGATGGTAGCTTCATTGTACCATGATATGGCTTTTGTCTACCGAAAGCTGGATTCCCTGGACGTTAGCACGGCATACTTTCAGAAGGTAGTCTACATCTATCAGCAAACCCTGGGGGCGACATTCCGAGGGGTGGGAGATCTATACCTTGAAATCGGGCACAACCATTACCTGGCTCAAAATCTGGACTCAGCCATGGTCTACGTGGAAAATTGCTTGAGCAATTACCAGCAGCAAAGTCGTCTTTCTCCTCGCAAAATGAAGCGGGCTAAAGAGGCAGCTCGCAATACCTACGAAAAATGGCTGGCCGCCACCCATATCAAAAAGAAAAGGAGTCACATCAAAGCCGTACGCAAAAGGCTGGAAGAGCTCGAAGACCTATAATCAAGCAAAGGAAATGAAACGGATGCTAAGTAAGCCTAAACAACGTCTTTCTTTATGGATATTCCTGCTCGGGGGGCCAGGCATACTCCATGCTCAAGACATTCCCCTCCAAGGTCAGGTCAGCCTGCACAACAGCCAATATAAAACCGGCCAGATTCAATACGTATCGCAAGCCTATATTTCAGCCGATTTCGCTTCTGCTTCCAACTCTAATGCCCGCGGAGAGTTTTCTATCCTTTTCCGCGGTTTGCCCAGTGGTAGTTCGGTAGGGATCACCGTAGAAAAAGCGGGGCTGGAAGTAGTAAACCTCCGGGAACTACAAGATGTGGTCATCCCTCGCAGGGAGGCGTTAAGGATATTCCTGGCTCCCAAGGGTAGCCTGGCCAAAGCTCAAACCGAGCTGTACAATATTAATCTGGAGTCCATCACCCGCCGTTACGATGGTTATATCGAGCGACTAAAAAGTGATCAGGCAAAAGCCCTGGCTGAACTAGAAGCCGATATGGGGCGCAAAATTGCCGACCGCTGGGAGGCAGAGCGCTTACTGGAAGAGCAGTTAGAAGCTACCCGGCGAAAATTGCCTGAAGTCACGCGGGAACTCGCTCGGGTAAACCTGGATTTTGCGGCAGAATATTATCGCAGGGCCTACGAGGCTTTTCAGCGCGGAGCCCTGGATTCGGTGATTTTGATCCTGGATGCTCAGGACCTGGATGCGGCAGTAAATATTACTGCCATCGATAAAGCGCAGGAACAGGTGACCATCCTTGAGGAGGCGATTGGGCAACAGGAAGCGATTATTGATCAAAAAATTGAAGCCTTGGATTTGATGATTCGTAGTCATGATCTTCAATTCCAGTACAGCTTATCCAGGGTGATTATTCAAAGGAAACTGAAAATTTTTTCTTCGATCATAGGAAGAGAAGGTGATTATTTAAAGACGTTACAAGCCCTTGCTTACGCTTACCGCACTGCTGGATTTTTCGACTCAGCATCAGTCATTCAAAAAAGGGTACTCAACATGAGCCGAAAAGCGGCTCCTAAATATGAGGTAAGCTTTGCCTCAGCCCTGACGGGCCTGGCTACCTTCCAAAGAGATTTGGGGTATTTCGATTCCGCGAGGCTGGCGCTCATCGAGGCGGTTGAGATAAAAAAATCCGATTCTACTTATAGCCCGGAAATTCAAGCTGAGGATTTGGATTTGCTAGCGAGTATTTATCAGGATCTGGGCAAACTGGATTCCTCAAAAACTTTCCAATTGCAAGCCACCAGGATTAGAGAAAGGATTCTGGAAGAAGAGGATCACCAGCTAGCATCTTCCTACAATAACCTGAGCTTAATTTACGGTGATTTATCTGTCTATGATTCTGCCCAATTTTATCAAAAAAAGGCCCTGGCATTAAAGGAGAAACACCTGGATCCTTTTCATCCGATGTTGGGGAATTCCTTGAATAATTACGCCGAAATCATGCGCTCCATGGGGTATTATGACTCAGCGCTAACCTATCACAGAAAGGCAAATAACATTTTCATCAAGGTATTTGATCCTAATCATCCCAGGCTGGCGAAAGCCTACACCAATATTGGCTTGACCCTAGACTACCTGGACCAATTGGACTCTTCTTATTATTACTTTAAAAAAGCCATTTCTATTCGAAAAAAGATTCTATCTGATAACCATCCCTATCAGGCAGTCACTTACCATAATTTTGCCTCTACCCTATTCGACTTGGGAAAGGTAGATTCAGCCTTTCTCTATTTAAATAAAGCGATCACCATCCGGCGAAATCAAACCCCTCAGCCAAGGGGGGCCTTGGCGAGTAGCTATCAAAATCTTGGCACCTTTTACTGGGCAAAGAGCGCCTTAGATTCTTCGTATAAATACTATCATTTATCTATCGCCCAGTCTTTTTCCACACCGGGACACAATCTCAAAACCCTGAGTATGGCCTATCAGGGGCTAGGGGTTTACTTTCAAAGCAGGCCTCCGCTGGACTCCGCTATTTTTTACCTTGAGGAATCCCGAAAGATCTTTGATGCTATTTTTCCTGCTAGCCATCCAAAGTCTCTTGACACCTACAAATTTCTGGTGGACGCCTACCGAAAGGCCCAAATGGGAGATTCCCTCATCGTGGTAGCCAGTCATCTCCTCCAACAATATCGATCCCAGTCCCCACCTCCTAGAAGTAAACTCGTGGATTGCCTAAAAGGATTGGCTACCGGGCATTTCTGGGTAGGAAATTATCAGGAAGCGATCAAGCATGAAGAAGAAGTCCTGGACTTTGTTGGCGTTTTCCTGCCTGCAAATCACCCGCTTATCGCCGGTACCCACAGTAATTTATCGGTCTTTTACCAAGACTTTGGAGAGTTTACCAAGGGTGCCCAACACCAGAGAATATCTCTCGCCCTACAGGAGGCCAATAGTATGGTTCCAGCTCAATTGGTAGGCATAGGCTATAATAATCTCGCCAAAGCTTATTGGAGCGCGGGCAAATACGATTCCGCCCGGGTCTTCCAGCAAAAAGCCATGAAATTGATCAAGGAGCGACTCAGCGAAAAGCATCCTATGTGGCCCATCTCCCATAATATTTACACTTTGATCCTGCGCTCCTTAGGGGAAACAGATTCTGCTAGAATCTATCAACAGCGCTCTATCGAGCTGGAAAAAGTTCTGCTACCCCCCAAGGAAGTATCCAAGGCCTATTCCTTCGCAAACATGGGATTGGTGTACGCGGACCTGGAAAACCTGGACTCCGCTTTTCATTATATCCAGATGGCTATACAATTGCGAGAGGAAAAATTAGTCACTGATCATCCACTGATAGCGGCTAGCTACCATGACCATGCCTGGATTTCCCTGCAAGCCCGCAAGTACAAGCAGGCCTTAGCCTCAGTCAATAAGGCGATTGATATACAGGAAGAAGGACTTTTGCCCAACCATCCGGAGCTTGCCCAGTCCTTCCATACCAGGGCCATGATCTTCAACATGAAAAAAGAGCGAGATCAGGCAATTTTGGACATCGAAACATGCCTGGAAATGAGGAGATTAAAGTTAGGGCTACAACATCCAGACACCCGCAAAACCATTGCTTTAGGGATTGAACTGTATGAAGCAAGAAGCAATCGGTTACTGGCCAAAAGTGCCGATAAACAAGCCGACCAGGAGAGATTGGCAGAACTAAAGAACCTTTAATCCCCTCGGAGAGATGAAAAACCCCCTACTCAAGGCTT
Source organism: Bacteroidota bacterium (assembly GCA_038527215.1). Lineage (GTDB taxonomy): Bacteria > Bacteroidota > Bacteroidia > J057 > J057 > JAWPMV01. Next base: position 7,935 of record JBCBGC010000107.1, on the reverse strand, counting down.
TCCACCTGAATTGCAGCCTGCTGTTCCTGCTACAGGCAGTGGGAAGCATCTTTGCCCAGGACATCCCCCTGCAAGGGCAGGTCAGCCTTCACAACAGCCAGTATAAAACCGGCCAGATACAATACGTGGACCAGGCTTATGTGTCAGCAGACTTCGCCACCGCGGCCAATTCCAACGCCCAGGGAGAGTTTTCCATTCTCTTCAGAGGCTTACCGGGTGGCAGTTCTGTAGGCATCAGCGTAGAAAAGGCCGGCTTAGAGGTTGTCAATCAGCGAGAATTACTGGACGTAGTGATTCCCCGCAGGGAGAAGCTTCGTATCTACCTGGCCCCCAGGGGAAGCCTCGCCAAAGCCCAAACCGAGCTCTACGATATCAATCTCCGCTCTATCACCCGCCGCTATGACCGGTATATCGAGCGCTTGAAAAACAATCAGGAAAAAGCCCTGGCCGAGCTAGAAACCGATATGGGACGCAAAATAGCCGATCGCTGGGAAGCCGAACGCCTGCTGAAAGAACAACTGGACGCCACTACTAATCGCTTACCAAAAGTAACCCAAGAACTCGCCCGGGTAAACCTGGACTTTGCAGCGGAATATTATCGCAGGGCCTATGAGGCCTTCCGCCGAGGGGAGTTAGATTCAGTGATCTTGATTTTGGAGGCGCAGGACCTCGATGTGGGGAATAATTTAGCTGCCATTGAGCGGGCTAAACAAGACCTTAGTCTGATCCAGCAATCGATCACAGATAATGAAGCCGCCATCAAAACCAAACTGGAGGCATTGTCTCTCAAAATAAAAGTGCTTGAGTTCACTTTCCAATACCAAAAGGCGATCCAGGCCCTCCAGATACAAGCAAAAGTATTGAGCCGCCTTAAACCACGAAGTCAGGAACTGGGGGACCTCTATGGAAAGCTCGCTGCTAACTACTGGAATCAGGGAGCATATGATTCCTGCCTGCTCTACCGGAAGAAAAGCCTGGCCATATTCTCTCTTGACAGCCAAGCCGAAAAGGAACAAGCTAATCAATATGACCGCTTGGCTGGCATATATATCGTCATGGGAGAACCTGACTCCGCCATCATGGTACATAACAAAGCAGCGCAGGTAAAAAGAAAGCTCTATCCTCCTAGCCATTCGAAAATGGCCAATTCATACTATGTAAAATCTTCCATTCTAATGGAAATGGGCAAACTGGACTCCGCCATTTTTTACCAACGAGCTGCCCTTAAAATTCAACAGCAACAGGATTCGCTGGATTTACGGGCCATTGCCAAAGGATTCAGCCAGTTAGGATTACAGTTTATTGATAAAAACCAAGCCGATTCTTCCTTAAAGTACCAAAGAAAATCACTCATGCTGCGTAAGCAGGTTCATCCAGATTCCCATCCGGAGTTCGGTTCTGTTTACAACGATCTTTCCATTTCTTTTAGAATATTGAAACAATACGATTCTGCCCTCTTCTACATTCGGGAAAGCATCTCCTTGAATAACCATATCCTAGCTCCCGACCATCCCGAAACCGCTAACTCCCTTTCAAACCTGGGCCAGTTGTATGCTGATTTCAACCAGTATGATTCCGCTTTATTCTACTATCGCAAAAGCAACAAAATATTTGAGGAAACCTTAAGTCCTTCTAATGCCATCATTTGTAAAAATTACCAGGACCTGGGAAGAAGCTATATGGTCCTCCGTCAATTCGATTCTGCCTATGTCTACCTCAAAAAAGCGCAAAGCATTGGGGAAGGGATTTGGGAACCCAACCACTTCAAACGGGCCATTATTTATGATGACCTGGGGTTATTATTCTCCACGACCAAAAGCTTAGATTCTGCAAAGTTCTACTATGAACAGTCTCTGGAAATAGCAGTAAAAAATAGCGATGAAAGGCCCATGGAGCTGATCGTTTCCTACAACAACCTCTCTAAATTTTATGGGGACCAGCGTAAATTCGACTCCGGCATGGTTTATATGCGAAAATCCGTAGCCCTGATGGAAAAAACCTTTGGGAGAAGCCACCCCAGGACCTATGACATGTACCAAAACTTCGCGGTCAACTTCTTCCATATTGGGAAGTACGATTCAGCTGCCATTTACCTGAATTATATATATCCCAACCGCAAAGCTCTACATGGAGAAAATAGCCCAGCTATGTTTCCCATTTATCAGTTGTGGGGAATCGTGCTGGATAGGTTAGGAAAACTGGATTCCGCCTTAATCTTCTCCCGCGTATCGTTGAATATCCTGGAGAATATTCAGCCGGTTGATTCCCTGGAAATGGCCAATACCCATAACAGAATAGGCCTGATTTTTCGAAAAAAAATGCGCTATGATTCCGCCTACCTCCATTTAAGACAGGCCGCAATCTACCGATCCGCTGCTTTGGGGGCTCAACACCCGATTGTGGGCACGGATTATTATTGGGTAGGAATCACGGCTTATCAGAACAAAGCTCTAGACTCCGCCGCTCATTATTTTCTCAAAGCTGAAAGCCTGTGGAAACCTGCGCTCCCTCAAACCAAGGCCAACTTTGCTTTCCTGAACTATTGGAGAGCCAAGATGTATCTTGATCAGGAACAAATTGAAGCAGGCCTCGATTCGTTTGAGCAGGCCTTTCAACTTGCCGCTACCGCTATCCCTCCTGATCACCGATTACATAAGCAGCTCAAAGAGCTGGGAGTCGACATGTATGCCCAGCGGGTAGCCTCACTCAAAGCAGCTGATCCCGACTCAAAGTTGGCGCAAGCGGAAGCAAGGTTAAAGGAGCTAAGAGCGCTGCCATAAAAAAAGCACCCCCTTTCGGAGGTGCTAAAAAAAAAGAAAATTCGAACCTTTTACCGCATAGCGGTTGGGCTTGTAGCAGGTTTTGCTACCAGGTTCAGAACCAAATTGATGTCATCATAGATGGTTTTGTCTCCCAGGTCTTCGAAGAATTTACCGGAACCATAGCGGATGTCCCACTCAGTGCGGTCGATGTTGAAGTCTGCCATGGCAGCAAAAGTTCCGTCGGTCAGGCTTACGTTGGCTGGGAAGGTAATTTCTTTAGAGATCCCCTTGATGGTGAGGTTACCGGAGATATCGTGGGTCTTGGTAGAGTCGTCAGCTACGGCAACTGCCTTGGTTACTTCGAAAGAAGCAGCCGGGAATTCAGCCGTGTTGAAGAAGTCAGGAGAGTTCAGGTGTCCGGTGAGTTTACCGTTGGTTTCTTCGTCCTCAATATCAAGCACTTTCAGGCTCGCCATATCGATGGTGAAAGAACCAGCAGTTACGGTACCATTTTCCATGCTGAAAGAGCCCTCAGTGATGGGCACTACGCCATTGTGCTGTCCAGTTACTTTTTTGGCGGTCCAGGCGAGAGAGCTGGCCCCCAGGTCTACTGCATACTCAACTGCAGTGCTGTTCGCTTCTGCTACCGCGGCTTGATCAGCTGTATCAACGGTGGCTTCTTTTTTACCTCCACAAGCGACCAAAGTAAGGGCCAGCAGAGAAATTGTGAAGATGAAAAATTTGTTTTGCATAGTTTTCTATTAATTGACAATGTTGGAGATTGCGGGACAAAAGTAAGGGCTTTTTTCTATTTTTCAATGTTTAAACATTAAAAACGCAAAAAAAGTGAAAAGGTTTTTACGTACAGGAAACATTTTTCCATTGTCGGGGTTCGCTATATAGAGAAAATTGAATATTTTAGGTGCCAGGTTAGAGGAAATTCCGCTATTAGTGTAGAATCATTCTAAACTACCTTTAGCTGATAAATCTTAGCTTGACATTCGCGGAGGGTCAACCTAATTTTAACCCATCTACGAAATCTACATTTAACACACCTATATGAGTTCATTAGCTTCAACTTTTTCTTCTTCAATAGGAAAAAAATTCCTGATGGGGCTAACCGGACTGTTTCTCGTCTCCTTCTTGTTTGTACATGTGAGTGGAAACATTCTGTTGTTTAAAAGTGACGGTGGGCTGGCCTTTAATGAGTACACCCGCTTCATGACCACCACCTCCATCATCAAAATCCTGGAATGGGTCTTGTTTGGAGGCTTTATTGCGCACATCATTCTCGCAGCCGTCCTGACGAGTAACAACAACAAAGCCCGGCCAGAGAAGTACGCCTTTAATAAAAGTCAGGCTGCTTCCAGCAACTGGTTTTCCCGCAACATGGGGCTTTCCGGTACCATTGTATTGACCTTCCTGATTTTGCACCTGGTGATGTTCTGGGGCAAATACAAATTTGGAGATGGAACCCAGGAAATCACTTTGACGCAGGCCTATGAAGAAGCCTGGAAGTTGAAAGAACCTGTCCTCGATAGCAATGGAGCCATGGTCCTGGATAAAAACAGCTATGTCGACTACGAAGTACTCGGTGAGCTGCGCGCCATGGACCTGCCCAAAGAAAAATATAGCGCCATATCCATGACGGAAGTAGTGAAAGCCTCTTTCAGTGCTGACCGTTGGTATATCGTCGTCTTTTATGTATTGGCCCTGGTACTCCTGGCATTTCACCTAAGCCACGGTTTCCAAAGTGCCTTCCGTACGCTCGGATTCGTGCACAAGAAATACACCCCGGCCATAATGAATATAGGAACTGTCATCGCAGTGGGCGTTCCCATCGTTTTTGCGGCTATGCCGCTTTTCTTTCTGTTTCGTGATTTAGGCCTTTTTTAAACCGGTTCTTTAAGTAATCAATGTCTATGAAACTTGTATCAAATTCTCCTACCGGACCACTTTCGGAGCAATGGGATCAGCATAAATTCGACATCAAGCTGGTAAACCCAGCCAACAAGCGAAAATTCAAAATCATTGTCGTAGGAACCGGACTGGCGGGAGCCTCTGCTGCGGCATCTTTGGCCGAACTGGGCTACAAGGTTACGACCTTCTGCTTCCAGGACAGTCCGCGCAGGGCGCACAGTATCGCCGCCCAGGGAGGAATCAATGCTGCTAAAAATTACCAGAACGATGGGGACAGCGTCTACCGCCTCTTCTATGATACCATCAAAGGAGGTGATTATCGTTCTCGTGAGTCCAATGTATATCGTCTGGCTCAGGTCAGTGTGAATATCATCGACCAGGCCGTGGCTCAGGGTGTCCCTTTTGCCCGGGAATACGGAGGTTATCTCGCCAACCGCTCTTTTGGTGGCGCACAGGTAAGCCGGACCTTTTATGCCCGTGGGCAGACCGGACAGCAGCTCCTGCTAGGTGCTTACTCTGGGCTGAGCCGTCAGATCGGCCTGGGGAATGTCGAGTCTCTCCCACGTCGTGAGGTGCTTGACATTGTCCTCATCGACGGACACGCCAAAGGCGTGATTGTCAAAAACCTCCTCACTGGTGAGTTGGAAAAACATGCGGCGGACGCCGTAGTATTGGCTTCTGGCGGATACGGAAACGTCTATTTCCTTTCCACCAACGCCATGAACTCTAATACAACTGCTGCCTGGAGAGCCCACAAAAAAGGGGCCCTCTTTGCCAACCCCTGCTATGTGCAGATTCACCCAACCTGTATTCCTCAGCACGGAGATTATCAGTCCAAACTGACGCTGATGTCTGAGTCGCTTCGGAATGATGGCCGGGTATGGGTTCCCAAAACCCAGGAAATGGCTGAGAAGGTTCGGAAAGGAGAGATAAAACCCGTAGACATACCGGAAGCAGAAAGAGACTACTATCTCGAAAGAAAATACCCATCCTTCGGTAACCTCGTGCCACGTGATGTGGCTTCCCGGAACGCCAAATATGTCACCGATGAGGGACGCAGTGTGATGGAAGGCAGCGAAGCGGTTTTCCTTGACTTCGCCGACTCTATCAAGCGCTTGGGCAAAGATGTGGTTGAGGCACGCTATGGCAACCTCTTTGAAATGTACCAGCGGATCACCGATGACAATCCTTATGAAGTACCCATGCGGATTTTCCCTGCGGTTCACTATACCATGGGAGGACTGTGGGTAGATTATAACCTGAGCACCAACATTCCGGGACTATATGCCCTCGGAGAAGCTAACTTCTCTGACCATGGAGCCAACCGTCTGGGAGCCAGTGCCTTGATGCAAGGCTTGGCTGATGGTTACTTTGTCATTCCATTCACCATCGGTAATTACCTGGCTGACCAGCCATTGGATGACCACCCAACCACCGATCATCCTGCCTTCGCCGAAGCGGAAGAAACCACCCGTCAGGAGATTGACTTCTACCTGAACAATCAAGGGCCAAACCCTCGTTCAGTGGATACTTTCCACAAAGCCCTCGGAAAAATCATGTGGGACTACTGCGGCATGGCCCGTACCGGGGAAGGCTTGAAAAAAGCCAAACTGATGATCCAGGAGTTGAAAGAAGATTTTCGGAAAAATGTCTTCGTGCCTGGTTCTGATAACGAGTATAACCCTGAGTTACAAAAAGCCTGGAGAACGGCTGACTTCCTGGAGTTGGGAGAACTGATGGTAGACGACGCCTTGCAGCGCAATGAGTCCTGCGGGGGCCATTTCCGCGAGGAGTACCAAAGTGCAGACGGAGAAGCGACCCGTAATGACGAGGATTTCGCCTTCGTAGGGGCCTGGGAATACAAAAACGGAGAGCAGTCGGTCATGCATAAAGAAGAACTCGAATTCAACTTTGTAGAACTCAAAACCCGGAGCTACGTCTAAGCTGGTCCGCAATATTTTTCAACCTATCCATTGAATTAAGAAACTATGAAGATAAATCTGAAAATCTGGCGGCAAAAAGGACCCAATTCCAAGGGCCAGATTAAAGACTATACCCTGGACGATGTTTCTCCGGAAATGTCTTTCCTCGAAATGCTGGACGTGCTCAATGAGCAATTGGTGGCCAAGCAGGAAGAGCCTGTCGCCTTTGACCATGACTGCAGGGAAGGGATCTGTGGATCTTGTGGCCTGATGATCAATGGGCAGGCCCACGGCCCCAGCCGTCTAACTACTACCTGCCAGTTGCACATGCGCTCCTTCAGTGATGGAGACACCATCTACATCGAACCCTGGCGCGCCAAGGCCTTCCCGGTCATCAAAGACCTGATGGTGGACCGTACCCCCTTTGATGATATCATTCAAGCGGGCGGCTTCATCACCGCCAGCACGGGTAGCGCCCCAGACGCCAACGAAATTCCCATTGGGAAAGAAGTGGCTGACGAGGCCATGAATGCTGCCGAGTGTATCGGATGCGCGGCTTGTGTAGCCAGTTGCAAAAATGCTTCTGCTATGCTCTTCGTCTCCGCCAAGGTTTCTCACTTGGGCACCCTGCCTCAAGGGCAACCAGAACGGAATCGTCGGGTGCAGAAAATGGTGCAAACCATGGACGAAGCCGGATTCGGCAACTGTACCAATACCGGGGCCTGTGAAGTACAATGCCCCAAAGGCATTTCCATCACCAACATCGCCAAGATGAACGCCGATTACCTGCGTTCTTCCATCGCTTCTGAGACTACGGTTTAGGAAGGGAGTTGATATAAAGAAGCGCCGTCCGAGGGGACGGCGCTTTTTTTTATGGGCTGTATGTTATGGTCCTTTTTGGCCGAAGCTGCAAGATGCGAGGAGGGGTCGGTGGGACACCGTAAATATTCGATGGCATCGGTAGCAGCGGATTGCATCCGCTGGGATGGTCTCAGCGGATGCTGAGAGAAGGCCAGCATTCGCTGAACAGAACTGCGATTCCGCAGGGAAATCCAATCCGCAGCTTGCAGCTGCAGGCACGGTCCTGCCCAGGCGGAATTCTTTCCGCCGGATGGCCATGGGCCGCGGATGATATCCGTGGCGGTGGCGCGATGACCGGCTGGAAGCCAGTGTTACGGGTGGGGTCGGTGGGACACCGTAAATACTCGATGGCATCGGTAGCAGCGGATTGCATCCGCTGGGATGGTCTCAGCGGATGCTGAGAGAAGGCCAGCATTCGCTGAACAGAACTGCGATTCCGCAGGGAAATCCTATCCGCAGCTTGCAGCTGC
>JBCBGC010000106.1:0-29661 GCA_038527215.1 Bacteroidota bacterium | reverse complement strand
CACAAAGTCGATGGTGTCAGATACTTTGCTGGGAGCATCTCCACTCCAGATATTGGGAAGGTCAGCGGTGCCCCAGTCTTCCCGGGTATAAAAAGCGCCGGTCTGAATTTCGCCTATGTTGCCGATTTTATCCATCTCGGTAATCAGACCCGTCCAATTGGCGATGCATTGAGCCAACCAGAAGCCATATAGCTGGTCTTGATACGCCCCGCGATCGATCTCCAAATCCTGGGCCTGAGGCGTGTATAAGATGGCCTGACCCTGGGCATCCAAACAGACCACAGTGGGTTGTTTTTTAGCGGTAGTGCAGGCCAGAGAGAGGAAAAGACAGAGAAGAGATATAAAACGCATGGGTAAAGGCTTTAGGAAGAAAAGATAAAAAATACCTCGGAATCCCTATCTTATCGTTTCAACTAGCTGCCGCTCATGAAACCCCTGATCTATTTTTTTGCTGCCTCTTTGGTGCTTTTTTCCAGCCTTTTTGCTCAACCCGCTTATCCTGATAGCATCAAGCAACGCTTAGCGGCACAAGCCGTCGACAGTACCTATTTTTCGCTGCTTACGGATTTGTGTGAGTATTGGTATGGGGAAAGGGAGGGGGACAGCCTGCGTCAATATGCACAGCAGCTCAAAAGAAGCGCCTCCCAAAAAGGGGCTATCTCCCATCTCGGTCAGGCTCATGACTATCTCACTTCTGCTGCCCGCTGGCAAGGAGCCTATGAGGAAGCGGCTTTGCACTGTGATTCAGCCATTGCTTTTTTTCAGCAAATTGACCAGCAGCGTCCCCAAATGCGGCTCAATCATCTCAAAGGCATGATTCGGTCCGATCAGGGGCGCTATGAGGACGCTATTGCTGCCTACTACGATGCCCTGGACCTGGCCATGAAGGAAGGAGACAGCCTTTCTGCTGGTAATATTCTAAATGGGGTTGGCTGGGTTCAAAGCAAAAGCGGAAACCAGGAACAAGCAGAGAAAGATTATCTACGTGGACTGGATTTGCTGGAAAGTAAGCAGGGAGAACGGCGTCGGGCGCTGGTGCTGAATGGGCTTGGTTCCTTGTATTATGATGAGGAACGATTCGAAGAGGCCGTTTCCCGGTATGAAGAAGCCATAGAGATTTTTCGGAAAAAAGGCATTAAGGGAAATGAGGTGGCCGTCAAAGCCAATCTGGCCCGCTGTCTCATGAAAATGGGCAAGAACCAAAAAGTGCTGCCCCTATTGGAGGAAAATGTGGCCTACTGGGCCGATGGCGCGCCTATTTATCATGCGGATGCCCTGGCGATGCTCGCGGATGCTCACTATGATTTGGGGCACTTTCGTCAAGCGGAGACTTTTTACCGAAAATCTCTCCAGATCAATCAGGAAATAGGGGCCGAAGAAAACCAACGCAGGGACATGGTCAATCTGGCCGAAGCCCTGGCAGGTTCAGGCCAACATGAAGCGGCTTACGGACTTCTTCAACAGGCCCGTCTCCTCAATAACACCCTGTATAATCAGGAACTGGCCCAGGAAATCGCGACCTTGACCGAGACCTTTGAGGCGGAGAAAAGAGAGGCTGAGATTACGTTGCTCACTACCCAAAATGAGTTGCAAGATGCCGCATTGAAGAATGAAGCCTACCTCCGCTGGGGGCTGATCGCAGGCTTGATCCTGTTGGGATTGCTTGCCTGGCTGATCTGGGTCAACCAGCAACGGAAGTTGAGCCATGAACGGCAACTGGCAGAAAACCAGCGTGCCTTAGATGCCGCCCAATTCCAACAGCAGCGCACCGACCTGGAACTCAAAGCGCTGCGGGCCCAGATGAACCCGCATTTTGTCTTCAACAGCATGAATTCCATAAACCGACTCATTCTGGAGGACAAAAATGAACAAGCTCCCCGTAACCTCTCTAAGTTTGCCCGGCTGATCAGGCAGATTCTGGAGTTTTCGGAAAAAAAGCACATAACGCTGGCAGAGGAATTGGACATGCTCAACACCTACGTCGCGTTGGAAAACCAACGTTTCTCTGGGCAGATCGACTTTGAGGTAAGCCTTGCACCGGAACTGGACCCTGACGACATCGAAGTGCCTTCCATGCTCTTACAACCTTTCGTGGAAAACGCCATTTGGCATGGAATCATGCACAAGGAATCGGGCAGCGGCAGGATTGCCCTTGTCATCGCCGAGGAAAATGAAAAACTCCACTGCCGCATAACGGACAATGGAGTCGGGCGGGAGCAAGCGCTCCGCTTAAAGAAACAATCAGCCCCCTCCCACCAGTCGATGGCTATGATGGTTACCGAGGAGAGATTGAGGCTGATGGCGGATCAGGGAGAAGAATCCCTGATCGAGATCATCGACTTAGAAGATGCTTCCGGCCAGGCCTCCGGAACCGAAGTGAACGTGGTCATTCCCATGTAATGGCTATTCATCCTGATCTTGTTGGATTTTTTCAAGGGCTGCTTCCAGGGCTTCGATACGGGCTTGCTGCTCCTGAATGGCCTTCACCAGCACCGGAACCAGCTCTGCATAATTGACTCCCAAGTGATCTTCCACGTTTTCAGGGGTGTGTACCACTTCGGGTACTACCTGCTGTAGATCCTGCGCGATAAAGCCGATTTTCTCTGGGCTTTCCGGCTGGTCTTTCCAGCGATACTGCACCGCTTGCATCTCCATCACTTTTTCCAGACCAGCCGTAAGGGGACGGATGTCTTCTTTGAGGCGGACATCAGAAGTTTGGATGACCCCATTGGCAGCATAAATCGTGGACCAACGACGCCCTGAGAGGCCCAGGGAAACCGCGTTGTCGCTGCGGGGATAGACATTCCCGTTGAACTGAGCGGCGCCGTAGACGTACAGGCCATTCTGGGGAGTGCTGCTAAAGGCACTTTGGCCAATGGAAACCCCACCATTTTGGTATACTCTAAACCTGGTAGTACCGGCTACGCGAACCCGCAGGGCATCTTCTCCAGCATCAGCTTCTATCTGCAGGCGGTCGCTCGGGGTGGAATTCCCCAGGACCATTCTCCCGTCTTTGAAGACGGTGACGGCATTCGAACGATTGTTGTTGCTGGTGCCGTTGCCGATAGCAAACAGTCGATCGGTGGCCACCCAGGTTGTCGTACTGGAACTCGTATAATCTGTGTTCCAGATGCCCAGAACTGTTTCAGTCCAGCTTTTGGCGGTTGCCTCATATCCGAAGACGAAACTGGTGTTCCCTTCTGCGAGCGCGGCTCGTCCCGCTGCCATAGAACCTTCTCCGGAGGCCTCGTTAAAATATCCGAAGCTGGTGCTGGCCAAGCCTGATGCTTTGTTGCTCCAGCCTCCGGCGAAGGCGCCCAGCGCCCCCGCCTCCGCACCCCAGCCTACCGCAAAGGCGCCTGTGCCAGAGGCTTTGGTCGAGAATCCGCCCGCGAAACTGGCATCACTAAGCGCTTGCGTTTCACTTCCACAGGCGAAGCTGGCGAAGCCCCGAGCCTTTGGGTCTTTCCCAAAGGCAAAGGAATAAATTCCTACGCTGTCGACATCCCAGCCCTTGGACCCCAGGGTATTGGTGAGGCTTCCTCCCCGAAAGGCCCCTTTGGACCCGATCCAGATTTGTTTGGTCCCCGTACCGGTAGTGTCCCCGCCAAATAATACTGTACTATTTTCCGGAACATGAAACCGAGCTCTGGGTTCATTCATGCTTAGCCCGGTGCGCCCGTCTTTGTAAATAACCAGAGCGTTCCTGCGGTTGAAGGAATTGATCCCATTTCCTACAGCCAGAAGCCTATCAGCGGAGGAATAATTGCTTGCCCCTGTAGAAGACATGGGATAAAGGGTGGAATATTGTCCCAAAACGGTTTCTCCCAGGGAAAATGCAATGTTTTGATGGCCCAAAGCGGTACTGTAATTCCCTCTTGCCTCGGAATAGGGGCCTCCGGCAAAACTTCCTGCACCAATGGCTTCAGCGGCCAGGCCGCCAGCCCAACTATTGGTACCCTCAGCTTTGGAAGTAGAACCCAATGCAATGGCCCCAAATCCATTTGCGTCACTACCTAGACCAATGGCGGCACTGTAGGAACCCTGTGCATGATTCCCCCAACCTAAGGCTACGCTAGCCACGCCTGAGGCTTCATTCCCTCTGCCCATTGCAACACTGTTTGCGCCCCTTGCCAGGTTTTCCCGCCCCAGGGCTACCGAATATTCTGCGACACTATCTTCCGCCCAGTCAGTCGCGATCCCACTTTTGCCTACTCTCAGGGCACCTTTTGCACCGAACCATATGAGTCGATTACTGGTACCAATTAGCGATTCTCCAAAAAAGACATTACCTCCCTGCTTTACCTGAAGGTCGGCTTCCAGGGTGTCCAACCCAATACCCGCAGCCCGCTGGCTGATCAGCTGATCCTGGCTATTTAGGTCCCAATGGCTGGTGTCTGTGCTGGCGGGAAGGTTGACCGAACCGCCCCCATTGGACAGGCTCAAAGTCGAACCCGACAAACTAAGGTTTTGGATTTCGTTGGCGGGGTCGGCGTCCGCATCATTGACAAGGTCGGTGCTGCTGACCGTGAAGTTGGGATAGGTGCCGCTGACCGAGGTCGCCCCACCTCCGGTCAGGGAAACGGTTTGGTCGGGGGCGGTGTTGGAAATGGTGGAACCATTGATGTTGATGCCCGTGCCACCCTGGTAAGCGGTACCTGTTGGCAAGCTCACTGAACCACCGCCATTGGACAGGCTCAAGGTCGAACCCGACAAGCTGAGGTTTTGGATTTCGTTGGCGGGGTCGGCGTCCGCATCATTGACGAGGTCAGTGCTGCTAACCGTGAAGTTGGGATAGGTGCCACTGACCGAGGTCGCCCCACTTCCGGTCAGGGAAACGGTCTGGTCGGGGGCGGTGTTGGAAATGGTAGAACCATTGATGTTGATGCCCGTGCCACCCTGGTAAGCGGTACCCGCTGGTAAGCTAACTGAACCACCGCCATTGGACAGGCTCAAAGTCGAACCTGACAAGCTGAGGTTTTGGAGTTCGTTGGCGGGGTCCGCATCGGCATCGTTGACTTGGTCGGTGCTGCTGACCGTGAAGTTGGGATAGGTGCCACTGACCGAGGTCGCGCCGCTTCCGGTGAGGGAGACGGTCTGGTCAGGAGCGGTGTTGGAAATGGTGGAACCATTGATGTTGATGCCCGTGCCGCCTTGATAGGCGGTGCCCGCAGGTAAACTCACCGAGCCTCCACCATTGGACAGGCTCAAGGTTGAACCGGACAAGCTGAGGTTTTGGATTTCGTTGGCCGGGTCTGCATCGGCATCGTTGACTTGGTCGGTACTGCTGACCGTGAAGTTGGGATAGTTGCCACTGACCGAGGTTGCGCCATTTCCGGTGAGGGAGACGGTCTGGTCTGGGGCAGTATTGATGATGGTGGCACCGTTGATGTTGATGCCATTGCCTGCTTGATAAGTGGCTCCTCCAGCATCCACGCCAGGTCGCCAGGCAGTGCCGTCCCATTTCAGGACCATGTTCTGTTGGGGCAGACTGTCCGCGACGTCCAGCAGATTACTGAGGCGCATATCAGTAGCATATTTGGCGAAAGGCACACTTTCCAGACGTTGGGTGCCCATATTGGTGCCGGAAAGGAAGACTTGTAGAAAAAAAGGCCCATTCTGCCAGTCCATATTTTCCCAGAGTCCCGTAGAAGGAGTTCCTTCTCCGATGATCAAATGGATCAAGCCCTGATCATTGGACATGGGGGTGTGGGTCTCTTCATATACAATGGCGCCATTGGCACTGTCCCGCCGTACCATGAACTGTACGGTCTGGGGGCTATTGGCCAGGATATTGCCCTGGGCGTCGCGCATCACGGCCTGGTAGGAAAAGCCCAGTTCGGCCTGTTGGGCGGATAGGGTGGTGACTGCTCCCATCCACCAGAGGAGGGCGCAGATTAGATAGGCTAAGCGTTTCATTGGGATGGGGGTTATTCGATGAGGTATACTTTGTTGGTAACAAAAAAGCTCTGGAAACCGCCGCCCCCGCCGACGAGGTACATTTTGCCGCCCATAGACACGGCTCGGCTATAGGCTACAGCTTCAAAGTTGGCGTTAAAGTTGGACTCGATCCAGTGATCTCCATCTACTGAATACCAGATGTCTTTTTCCTCAACCGTGGAATTGACTTCTCCATCGGAGCCGCTGATTAGCCACATGCGGCCTGCATGGGTGACGCAGGCGTGGGCAATTTTCTTTCCGAAATCGGCATCGTTGGTTATCTGCAACCAGTTCTGGCCATCGGAGCTTTCGTAAACATTGTCATTTACTCCGCCGATAACCCAGAGCTTGTTTTGGTAGACCAGCACTTCTCCGGCATCCGTAAGGGTAAAGCCGCAATCATTGACCTCCTCGGTCCAGCTAACCCCATCGCTGCTAGACCAGATATCCTGATAGTAGGTGTTATCATCTCCGATGCCGCCAAAGAGCCACATTTTTCCATTAAATACGGCCATTTCAAAGGCGAAGCGCTTGGCAAAAGGGGCTTGCGCTACTTCCTGGGTCCAGGTAATGCCGTCCGAACTGGACCAGACATCGTTAAAGGCCCCGCCGGCACCATAATATTGTAAGCCGCCTACGATCCACATTTTTCCCTGGAAGCTTACCGCTCCCTGCCTTTGACGCTTGGCCCAGCCTGCCTGGCTGGTAGCTTCGGTCCAGGTGATGCCATCAGGACTGGACCAGACATCATGGTCGTTGCTGCCCGAGCTGATGTTGCCTCCCAAGACCCAGATTTTGTTGTTAAAAACCAGGGTGCTGTGCTCGGAACGGGCGGCCCAGGGCGCTTCGGTCAGGAGCGTGGCGTCCACCACAATGCGGGTGGTAAACTCACGAGTTTCACTTTCGCTTTGGCCGCCTTTTCCATCCACAGCAATGAGCTTCCAGGTATAGGTTTCACCCGGTAGCAGATCGGTCGCGGTATAGTTGGTGGTCGTGCCACTGTGGATCAGATCAGCGGCTGTTCCTTCAGTTCCGGCCCACAACTCATAGGTCAGCATGTCGCCATCCGGATCGCTGACCGTTTCCCAATCAAAGTAAATATTGCCAGGGTCAAGGTTGAGTAAGTCGTCTTTGGGAGAAACCAAGGTAATATCCCCAGGAGGAGAATTCGGCTCCGGATCGGTGGTGATATCGTAGGATACCGCTCTTTCCGCTCCTTCGGGGTCAAAGGCTACGATTTTTCCTGAATACTTTCGGTCGTAATCCAATTGGGGAAGGGTATGGGAAAGTTCCTGGGTAGAAGCGACAATGACCTGATTGTCCAATTCTACCCGGTAGGAAACCGGATCACCATCGGGATCATCTGCTGCCGTCCAACTGACCAGGGCGGTGATGGTATCCACCTGCACGGAGACTGAGAAGGGATCCGGGGGTTGGTTTTCGGGTGGCGTTACGGGTTCGTTTTTACAGGCTGAAAGAAGGATCAGCAAAAGAAGGAGTTGATTGTTTCTTTTTTTTGCGAACATGATGAATGAAGCTAAAAGGCGTGAAAAAATGCTTTGAGAAAAGCTGCTCCTACAGGGAGAGGAGCAGGCTAATCTTAGCAAGCGCAAAGCCCGTTTACATGCCTTACTTCATATCTGGCAGGCGTGAGTTTATAGGTGGTAGGCAGGAAGCGAAACTGGACGTAGCAGCTTTGGGAAAAAATCGCCAATTTCCTGTATGAT
Source organism: Bacteroidota bacterium (assembly GCA_038527215.1). Classification (GTDB taxonomy): domain Bacteria; phylum Bacteroidota; class Bacteroidia; order J057; family J057; genus JAWPMV01. The sequence continues at coordinate 21,994 of JBCBGC010000106.1, read as the reverse complement.
TCGTGCCCTGATCATCGACGACGAAGCAGACGCTCGCGTGAGTCTTCAGCTTCTCTTGCAGAAATTTTGCCCTGAAGTGCAGATATTGGAATTATGTCCTGATCCGTTGAGGGGCCTCGAAGCCATTGCTGCCTACGACCCAGATCTGATTTTTCTCGATGTACAAATGCCCCGGATGAGTGGCTTTGATCTGCTGGAAAAAATTCCCGCGCCACGGTTCCAGACCATATTTGTTACGGCTCACGATCATTACGCTATCAAGGCGATTCGCTTTTCTGCCTTGGATTATTTACTTAAACCGGTGGAGGTGGATGAGTTGGTTTCGGCAGTATCCAGGGCTCGGGAACAGCAGACACAGCAGACGACCATGCCTTATCCCGAAGTGATCCACAATGTCAAAAACCGCCTGGGTAAAGAAGGGAAATTAGCGGTTCCTACGGCTGAAGGCATGGCGTTTATCGAGCTAAAGCACCTTTTGTACTGCGAAGCAGATGGCAGTTATACGCAGCTGGTTATTCGGGACAAAAAGCCTATGCTGGTCTCGAAAAAGCTCAAAGAAATCGAGCAAATCCTGGATCCTGCTCATTTCTGCCGGGTGCATCACTCCTCCCTCATCAACCTGGATCATGTGGAGCGCTATGTCAAAGGGGAAGGCGGCTATGTCATTATGAGCGATGGGCAGCAGGTAAATATTTCCCGCCGCAAAAAAGAGGAATTTATGCGCCTGATTGATCGCTTGTAAAAAAGTAGCAAGCCCTGTGCTTTTTCCACAAATTCTTTAACTTCAATTCAGGCAGGCCCGCGCTTTTTGCCTACTCCTACTACTAATCTGGCTTTTTCATGAAGGATCAACAAACTCCTACCACTTCCCGCCGCAAGTTTCTCAAACAGTCGGTCATTGCTTCCTCTTTTTTCATCGTACCGCGCCATGTTCTGGGAGGCGTGGGGTATACTGCTCCCAGTGATCAGTTGGTGCTGGCTGCCATCGGGGCCGGAGGAAAAGGCATCAGCGATATCAAACATGCTTCGGTCAATGGACGAGAAAAAGTGGTTGCGCTCTGCGACGTAGACTTTAGTGGCTCGGCCAAGCGTTCGGTGGAGAATTTCCCGGAAGCGAAGCGCTATGCGGATTATCGGAAGATGTTGGACGAAATGCCGGAAATCGACGCCGTGACCATTTCTACCCCGGACCATGTCCACGGCCCCGCAGCTTACAATGCCATGCAGCGAGGCAGGCATGTCTATGTGCAGAAACCGATGACCCACAATATCCGGGAAGCACGCATGCTGACCGAACTGGCCCGCGAAAAACAAGTGGTCACCCAAATGGGCAACCAGGGCGGTTCTAATCCTTTATTGGGGATGGTGCAAGGCTGGGTCGATTCAGGAGCCATTGGCAAGATTTCCAAGGTGCAGGTCTGGACCAATCGGCCGGTCTGGCCTCAAGGTTTTGCTTTCCCGGAACCTGCCCCGGATCAAAAGCCGGATGCCCTGGACTGGGATCTCTGGTTAGGACCTGCTCCTGCCATGCCCTTTACGCCCAAGCTGCACCCCTTCAACTGGCGGGGCTGGTGGGACTATGGTACCGGCGCCCTGGGGGATGTCGGCTGCCACTTGATTGACATTCCTTTCCGTACCCTGAACCTGAAATATCCTACCGATGCTGAGTGTAGTGTGGGCGCTATCTTCACCAAAATGTGGACGCCAGACTACCATCCCAAAGGCTGCCCGGCTTCTTCATTTATCACCTTACACTTTGGGGCGACGGACAAAACCGGAGGCCCCATCGAAATGACCTGGAGTGATGGCGGCATTCGTCCTTCTCATCCGGAAATCATTCCTGCCGATGCAGACGTGGGTGGCAGAAACAGCAGCAACGGGGTGCTGATCATCGGAGACAAAGGCTTGATTTCTACCAACATCAACGACAGCTCACCGCTGATGCCCAAACTCTATCTCTTTGATGGCACCACGGAATTTGGGCCGGAGGTGGAGGAAAACGAGGAACCGGAATATGGCCACCAGCGCAAATGGGTAGATGCTTGTAAAGCGGGTTTCGGCAGTGAGGAACACAAAGGCCTCACTTCCTCCTTCGACTATGCTGGCCCGATGACCGAAACGGTTCTCATGGGCAACCTGGCCATCCGTAGTTATATGCTCCGCCGGGAAAACAGCCAGGGCCGCATGGAATTTTTTGCCCGAAAAAAACTGCTCTGGGATGGCGAGAACATGCGGATCACTAACCTCGAGGAAGCGAACCAGTTTGTAACCCGGCCGTACCGGGAAGGCTGGGAGATGTAGCCTATTCCCGGGCGTTGACGATTTGATCGACGATATGGTAATAGACCCACTCAGGGGTTTCGTGGTATTTCCAACCAAGTAGGGTAGGAATGTCGAGTTTGGTTTTGTGGGCGATGACCAGCTTTTGTTTGGGGATGACGGTGAGGTACTGTCCGCCATAGCCAGTGGCGGAAAAAGAACCTTCGTAGGCATCCTGACCCTTTAGTTCGTCAAAGAGCCACCACATATAGCCATAGCTGTACTTGGGCACATCGGGTCGGCGATAGCCCCCGCCACGCGCCAATACGGTATCTTGAGGCGTTACCGTGCTGGTGATTTTGCGGACCCAATTCTGGGAGATCAATTGCTGGCCCTGCCATTCGCCTTGGTTGAGCATCAGCTGGCCCAGCTTGGCCATGTCGCGGGTGGAGAGGTAAAAATGGTAGGCCAGGTATTGAGATTTTTTCTTTTTGCCGCTTTTGCGTTGGTTTTTGATGTGCCAGTCCTGAAAGCCCAGGGGTTTGGCAAACTGCTCTTCCATTTCCTCATAGATATTCTTCCCGGCGTATTGCTCCAGAAGGTGCCCACCGACGTTGAAGTCCCAATTGCTGTAGACAAAATAATCTCCTGGTTGGACACTGCCTCTGCGCTTAAAATTGTCGAGGTCGTAGCCCCCATTGGCGGCGATATGGAAGACGCCGGAGCGGGAGGTAATGATGTGGTCTACCTTGGCGGTTTTTTCAATCGGCAGTAAACCATCCGCCTCAGTAATGCCCAATTCGCCTATAGATTGGTTCAGGTCCACGGTTCCGTCTTCGATATACTTTCCGTAGAGCATGGCCAGCACACTTTTGCGGCAAGAGGCTAGGTAGCTGACTTTTTTCAGGTCGCCGTATTCGTAGATGACTTTCCCATCATAGATGGCAATGAGACCGGTCGTATTGCTGCTATCTATGTATTGATCCAGGGCTGCGAGTTTTTCCGGGTTAAAGCCTGCGGCCTGAGGAGAGGCATGCCGTTCCCAGGCTTGTCCTTGAAAGGCTCCTTTGCGGGTAATGCAACTGCACATGAAGATACTGATCAGGAGAAAAGATAGGGTAGTGTTTCGCATGTAAGGTAGGTTAATGGGTATAGGCTAGAGATAGGAAGAGGGTCCCCAAGGGTTGGAATTTATCTGGTTTTTTTGGCGGGCAGGGGTGAATTTTCTATTGGAATGAATATTCCGTAATTTTTCTCTTGAATTTCTATACCTCCAGCTACATGCCCAACCTACTGCTTGCATTGCCTGAAATATTTATGCTGTCCTGCTTGTCTCAACCGGTCCGTTTAAATGATGGCGGCTTACCCTTTGGCATGGGAATGGGAGGGACTCACTCACCAAAAATTTACCACCTAGATGTATACGAAAAAAGTTTACCGGGCCCGGGACATGGCCCTCTGGACCCGCTTTGCCACCTATTTGTTTCTGGGCATCAGCATCGCTTTTGTCGCGGTTTATCAATACTTCCAGCTAGAATGGATTAGATTTCCCTGGACCCCCCTGGCCCTGATTGGTACGGCCGTGGCCTTTGTGATTGGTTTCCAAAACAACTCCGCCTATGGCCGGATCTGGGAAGCCCGCAAGATATGGGGCGGCATCGTAAATACCTCCCGCACCTTTGGCATGTTCGTGCAGGATATGGTCTCTAACGAAAAGGCTACAGTGAAACTTTCTGAGGGAGAGTTGAAGCATGAAATCAAAACCCTGACTTACCGCCATATTGCCTGGATGACGGCGCTCCGCCATGCTATGCGGGCGAGCAAACCCTGGGAGACCATCGCTCAGGAAAGAACCAATCAGGAATGGACCGATACCGTCCATCCCCCAGAAAGGGACTCCACGGTAGAGGAAGACATGAAGGCCTATCTCTCCGAGGAGGACATGGCCTATGTCATGAGCAAAAACAATAAGCAAACCGCACTTTTGTACCTGCAATCCCATCATCTGCGTCGCCTGAAGGATCATGGGGCCATCTGGGAGTTTGCTTTTCTACAACTGGAAGGGGTACTAGAAGAACTGTTTACCCTGCAGGGCAAGTCAGAGCGGATCAAAAACTTTCCTTATCCCCGCCATTTTGCCTCTCTGAATCACTACTTCATGTGGGTATTTGTGCTGGTGCTGCCGCTGGCTATCGTGCCGCAGTTTGCGGATATCGGCGCTGAGATGGCCGGGGAACATCCCTTATTCGGGAAGCTTTTTGTCTGGCTTTCGGTACCCTTTTACACCATGGTAGCCTGGGTTTTTCATACCATGGAGCGCATTGGCCGCACGGGGGAAAATCCCTTTGAAGGCTCGGCCAATGATGTGCCGATTTCCACCATTGCGCGGGGCATCGAAATTGACCTGCGCCAGAACCTGGGCGAAAGCAAGGAAGAAATTCCAGAGCAGTTTCCGATGGTGTATGATACGCAGTTTTAAGGGTATGCTGGAAGGGAAAATCTATTCCCTTTCGGTACACGCTTCATAATGAGGGGGTTAGGTTGAGGTAAATCATGCGCCCTTATGATGTAGGCCTTATGCAATTGCGGGAGCGGTTCACTTCCTTACTGGAAGAACCCTAACCCCCATTGTATGAAAGCGATGCATACTTTTTGTCTCCGGCCCCTGATGTACGGTTTGGCCTTTCTTTTTTTGCCTCTTTTTACGCAGGCCCAACTCCCCACTCCTGCAGGCATATCTGAGCGTCTTTGGAAACAAGCCCAGAAAAGATGGGAGCTCATGCGGGTTCATACCCAGGTAAAGACAGAGGACGGCCTGGTCTATGAGGGACAGTTATACACCATTAGCTCAGATTCTATTTATTTCTGGCCCTGGCAGGAATTATATCAGCCGGGCTATGAAGAGCTGATATTTGGGGTGTCGATACGAGCCATAGATTCTATCTGGATTCAACGGGATCGGAGTTTTTGGCGTGGGGCGCTGAGGGCCGGACTCATCGTAGGGGGACCAGTAGGTACGGTGATTTTGATTGAAGCGGATGGAGACTTGTTGCCTCCCATCGTGGAGGCGGTGATTACGGGCCTGGTTTTTGGCGGACCGGCCGGTCTGGCCTGGGGGTTGATCTACCGATCCGGAAAAATTGATGAGGCCCATGAACTAGAGGTAAAAGGCTTGTTGCCTGAAGGGCTGGTCAAAAAAACCTATCGCTACGCGATATTTCCTGAAGCGACCCGTGCTCCGCAACTGGAGGACGGGAGAAGTCACCGGGCGGATTCAACCCATATCGTCCACCTTTCGAGAGGGGTGGTCCATAGTCCATTGATGAAGAAAGTCTTTCCGCAAAGACGGTTTCACCTGTCAGGTTGGTATGGAGGAGGATTCAGGGCCTCAAATTTCCAGATGGCAGCAGCCTATGATAGTGCGGGTTTTACACCTGCCAGAGAATCGCGAAGTTTCTGGACTGCAGGAGGAGAACTGATGGTCAATATCCATCCCCATTGGAGAGTGGGTGGGAGTTTTCAGGTGGCCACGGGTAATGAAGTAACGGGTACCCCAAAAGTAGCCTCAAAAATCGACGCTTATGCTTCTTTCAGAGAGCGGGATATGTACATATTTGGGTTCTTGGGGGAATATGTCTTTCAATCGATGAATCGGTATCGGGTACATACCCTGGAATTTAGCCTGGCCGCCGGTCCAAGCATCCATCAGGCCCGATTTCGCCATGTCCTGGGCTATCAGTCTCAATATGAACCCTCCAGAGATGTGTTGGAAGGATATACCCGGGAGAGGTTATTGCCTGGCGTTTTTCTCCAAAGCCGCCTGCGGGTTTTTCCCCATAAATTCGTTTCCCTGGGGGGAAATATTCGGCTTCATTTGGTTCAGCCCATCACCCTGAAAGGGGTGGTCTGCCAGAAGCCCGATTCTCCTCCGGTTTTATCCATCCCAGACCTTACCCTTCATCAATCCTCTTTTGCTGCCCTGATTTCTATGGGCTTACATTTCTAAACAGAAAGCGGCTACATTAACGCCCTTTCTTCCTGCACCTTTTTTTTGGTGATATCAAAAGCCAAGTCACTGGTGCGGTATTTTGGGCTGTTGACGCCTCCAATGAGGGTTCCCTGAAAGGTTTCCAACATCAGGACGCTAAAGGTTTGGGCATAGATTCGGATTTTTTTCTCGACTACGTCTACTACCATCAACTGCTGCTGACGGCTACGGGTCCAGACAGGTAGGGCCAGGTAGCGACTATCTGTCTGCCATACCGGAGGACCTGCCCCCATGCTGCTCAGGAGAATTTCCCGGCCCGCCGCGTCGATCAGGAGGGCATCGGCACTCCAGGGCCCGCCCATAGCAATCTCTCCGGGCTCGCCGTAGTCAATGCGGTATTGCTGGTCCGGAGAGATAAATCGCGGATCCTTCCCATACAGCCGCCAGGGGGTGGTAGCATCTTGTGCCATAAGTTTATTTTCGGTAACGCTTGTAGATTTCTTGTTGGGCTTGGGTCCACTTCATGTTCACAAAACGGCAGAAACTCATGCGGTGAGCATCCCAGTTTTTGGGGAAGCCTGTGATGCTGCCAAAGGTGTCATTGATATAGACGCGTTTGAGACAGCTCAGTTGGGAAAAGTCTACCGTATTCAGGCCGATTTTCCCTGCTGTCATGCCATTGATGGAGATTTCCTCCAGACACTTGCCAAAGCCTAAGGGAAGAAATCCCTTTCCCCAACTCCCAAAATGAATGCGGAGGGTGCGCAGGCTCCTGACCCCTTGGGCGGATGCTTCTCCTTTCAACTGACTTTTGATCAATTCCAGATGCTTTAGCCCCAGTACCTGATCAATTTTTTCTCCTTCCGACATGATGGAGTTCTCCAGGACCAACATTTCCAGATTTGGAAATCGGGTCAGGTCGCCCAAGGGAAGGTCAAACTGGGATTGAAAGCGTAGCTTTTTCACCTCGGAAAATCGGCTTAACTCGGGGGTGATGAGGGCTCCGTTGGCCAGGATTAACTCCTGGATTTGTTGCGGCTTCCCTCCATTAGCCTCCCATTCGGTCAGGTATTCCTGAACCTGCTCCTGGTTCCCTACCAATGCCAAACGGCGGTGCTCCGGGATTTCAGACAGAGGTTCATAGGGAGAACAATGACATTCCAACAGCCCAGCCGAAGGCTGTTCAGGGGCCGTGCTTCCGATGATGAGGAAGAAAGAAAAAAATAGCAAGGAATTGGTTTTCATGGTGTTAGGCGTTATTCTATAAAGCGATGTCGGCGTAAAAAATTCACTGTTTCAATGGTGAGTTGGGGGGATATTCGGAAAAAATGCCAATAGGACTGATTCCGGCCCAGGTCTACATACCGGGCTCGGGTTTCAATGCCATGTTCTCCATCGTAAGCAACGTGGGTAGTCAGCAAAGAGCGACGCTTTCTGGAAAAACAGGCTTCCAGCTGGGCAATATTTTCTTCATAAGGGACAATCCAATCGCGTTGTCCGTAAATAGCCAGGAAAGGATGGGTATATTGGCTGAGCACCGCTTCCGGATCAAAGCTATGGCGGCGCACCCATAGCGAGTCAATGCCAGCTACAGAGGGAGGGATGTCCGTATTATCCAATAACTCACTCCAGCCGTACTCTTTGGCTTCTTTCAGGAGGGCTTGAAAGCTATCAAATGAGGCTTGGGTTGCGGGTGCCTCAAACATCATTTGGGTATATTTCAGCAGGCCTTCCCGGCTTTCTTTCGGCAGATTATATCTTTTCATGCCGTAGTCCATGGATTGCATTTGCTGGTCGAAAACAGAGGTGCCTGGTCCCACGATGGAAATCATAAAGTCAAAATCTACCTTCTCCTGGGCTTTTGCCATAACCCAGCCTCCGGCACTGCTGCCCATGACCCCAATTTTGTCATAGCCTCCTTCCTGCTGCTTCAGAAAAGCATGACAAGCGCGCACGTCGGCAGCCAGGTCCTCGATGGTGGCAGTCTGGCAATCTCCGGTGGACTTTCCCGTCCCTCTTTTCTGGTAAGCCAGAACCGTGATTCCATAGTCCCGCAGGACTTTGGCCATGAGGTCGTACTTGGTTTCTCCCGCATAGCAACTGCGACCTCCCACCAAAATCAATGCCGTACGCGTGGGGTTGTATCGAGGCAGATGAAGATGCCCACTCAGGCTTACGCCATCGCCGGGAATCTGGACGGCATTCACGCTATAGTCAAGCGCTGGGGGCGCGGGCACTTTTTTTAAGTGAATATAAATTGTGGGTGAACGTCCCTCAACCTGTCCGACCAGTTCCAGGTACTGCTCATCTAAGGTAAGGGTGGCTGCTCCATGGCCAGAGCCCAGGCTAATATTCCCTAGCGAATCTACCTTTACAGGCCGGAGAAATTCCCCAAAACTAGGATGCCACTCTTCCAGGACCTGTAAACTCAAGAGTTTACCTTTTTCCTCGAAGATGTGCATTTCCAGGCGTTGGAAGCTGTTTCCCTTGATGAATCCTCCCTGCCAGTAGCCTAGCAAAGCATCTGGCGTATGCTGAGAAAATCCGACGGATGGCAGGCAAAGCAGAGCCATTACGAATAGGACAGAAGCTGATATCTTTCGCATACGGAGGGGGTAATGAGGGTAAACAATGATAAATCCATAGCCTTACCGGCTACCTAGTAAATTTACCAAATCTTCGCCTATAGTGCCCGGCCCTTCGGCCCGGGCGTCTACCAACTTACCTTCGGCATCAATCAGCACATAGGTCGGCGCAAAATTGAGCTTGTAGGGCGCGAGGATAGGGTTGTGAAATTGTTTATCGGCCACTAAATGGATTCCCGGGAAGTCGTTTTCCTGCACAAATTTTTTCCAGCGCTCAATGTCTTCTGGTCCATATTCCAGGGCAATGTTGACGAAGGCTACATCCTCCCGGCCAGCGTAGGCGGCTTGTAAGGCTCGGGATTTGGGAATCGCTTCGATACAAGGGCCACACCAGGTCCCCCAAAAATCTACGTAGACCACTTTGCCCGAAAAATCCGATAGGCTCATGTTTTTGCCTTCTGGAGTGGGCAACGAAAAGTCAGGCGCAGCTTGTCCAGGAGCTAAGGCTTGATAAGAGGCGTAGTTTTGGGAAAAAAACGCGTGAAAACGTTCGTCCGTTTTGATGGAATCATAGTGCTGCTTGATTTCCTGGAGGTGGTCATAAAAATGCTCCTTGCCAGACAAAAGGAACGTGCCCAGGTTTTGGGAAATGTCTACCAAAGCCACCTCCTGGTGGATGCCGCTAAAGGCGGTGCGGGCAAGCTGGAATTTGCGGGCCATTTCCTGTTCCCAGATCTGGGAATCCGGCAATCCTGCAATTTCACCTTGGTAATGATCCTCCAACATCCAGTGAATGACGCGCATGTAGGACCCATTGCCAGGCATGGTTTCAGCGTCCAGGGGCAAGTCATCCTGGAAAGGGTAGGGGAGCGAATCATAAGGCACATAAGCCCACTCCTGCGCGGTATAGTAGCGATGGTAGCGCTGATAGTAGAAATAGTCGTTGGCCCAGCGGTAGATGATCTGCCGCGCCAGTAAGTCCCTGTAGTCAGGGTCCAGGGTCAGACTATCGGCCTTTTTTGCCAGAAATTCTTCTTCCCGCTTCCTGCGTTCGTCCAGTTCCAGCCCGAAGGCCTCCTTGGATTGTTTGACGCGTTCTCTGAGCCGGGGCGCATCAGCGGAAAGTTCCCGAATAGCTACACTCAGTTGATTGACAGGCGCTCCCCGACCAGAAAAGTGGAGCTTTTGATCTTTCTGTAAAAAGCTCAGGCTATCCCCGGGAGACAAGTAGAGGTATTCGCTTTGCAACACCCCAAAACCATTTTCCCCTCTCACCTGCAGCAGTTGAGGGCTTTCCAACTCAAGGTTAAAGGTAAACCGCCCCAAAGAGTCAGTCTGGGTAGAATCCAGGGCCGCAACATAATGCTTGTAATCTTGTACCTGATGGTGAGCCACCAGGTAGACCTTTTCATTTTTTAGGTCCTCAATTTCTCCGGAGAGCTTAGCCGGAGTAGATGGAGTAGGCTGGCAGGCGGTAAGCATGGCTACTAGCCCTGCCAAAAAGAATGCAAAAGCTTTGTTCATGAGACTGGGATCATGCGCATAGTTTCCTAAGATAGGCAGGATTAGGGCCCATCGTCCTGCAAAATCAATATGTGAATTCGCTTAATCTACCTCTTTATTTCTTTCCTCGTCGAACAGATTGAGCTGTTGTTCCTTTGGGGGCTGGACAAAGCCATGCATGGTCCGTCCTCCATGTTTCCAGGCCTCTCGTCTTTCCTGTTCGAGGAGTTCTTCCACGTCTTTGTCAGGCTGATGGGTTTTCTCCGCTCGTCGGGCCATGTCCGATAGCTTTTGGATAGCCTTCTGCTTGTCCGTCTGGCCTATTTTGGCCATATCAACGGCTTTTCGCAAGGTAGTGATGGTTTCATCATAAACCCGGGTGGGGACCGGAAAGGGGTTGCCGCCCTTGCTACCATGCGCAAAGGCAAAGCGAGCCGGATCAGAAAAGCGCGAAGGCGTACCGTGAATGACCTCGCTGACCAGGGTCAGGGATTGCAGGGTGCGGGGCCCCAGGCCTTTGAGCAATAACAAATCTTCGAATTGCTGGGTTTCCTGCTCTTGCGCCAGATGGAGAATGGCGCTAAGGCGCTTAAGGTTGACATCTCCGGCTTTGATGCCTTTCCCACGTGGCACCAGCAATTTGGGCAGTTCCTTTAGCATCTTGCCCGGATCTTCAGCAGATATTTCCATGATGCCGTCCCGGGTAGGCTGAGCTTCTCCGGAAACCAGATTAAGGATCTCTCCTTGGTGGGTACCACAAACGGCGGCATGGGGTTCGTTCACGAAAGATTCCACAGCCTGAGAATGCCAGTGATACCTGCGGGCACTTTGGTCTCCGGTTTTCATGCCTTGCTGCACCACCGTCCAATCCCCTTTTTCACTGATCAGGAAGTTGTGGAGATATAGCTGATAACCATCCTGCACGGCGGTGTTGTCCACTTTGGCGGTGAGCTTGGAAAAACGGGCCAGTTCATCCCCATTCAGTCCGGTACTGCCACCTACCCGTAGCAGTTCGTTGGGCGTTTTGAGGGATTCTTTACCTTTCCCTCCGCAGACGTACAGGCCCAAATGATGCCCATGAGGGTTAATCGAGGATTTGAGGGCACGCATGACGGCGGTGGTCACCCCGGAAGAGTTCCAGTCCATGCCGATCACCGCCCCGAAGCTCTGAAACCAAAAAGGATCAGCCATGCGGGCCAGAAAAGCCTCGTGGCCATACTCCGTGAGAATGGCTTCGACAATGGCCAGGCTCATCTTCCGCATCCGCTCATAGAGCCAGGAAGGAATGTGCCCCCCCATGAGGGCCAGGTCTGCTGATCCGGATTGTTTCATATCAATTGACGCTTACGAGCGGCTTTCCAGGAAAATAAGTATTTCACACCATAGGACCGATAGGGACGCCAGTTTTCTGCAATTTGACGCATTTCCCGGTTCAGGCCTTGCTCGGGTAAGCCATACAACTCCCGCATGATGAGGCGGAGGTGGTAGTCTTGTACGGGAAAAATGTCTGCTTGACCGAAGGTATAGAGGAGCATCATATCCTGGGTCCAGGGGCCAATGCCGGCTAAGCCTTTAAAGACCGCCCGAATTTGCTGCTCTGTCAGGTGTTCCCAGGCCGGCGGAGTTGATGAAAAGAAGTCTATGACCCCGGCAATGGTTTCTTGCTTTTTACCAGAAAGTTTAAAGCCATTGAGAACTTTGAAATTTTCGAAATTTCAAAGTTCTCCACCGTGAGGACGTCAATCCCGGCTTTTCCCAACAAGCGGGCAAAGGTCTTTTTGGTACTTCGGTAATGAATCTGCTGCTCGATGATACAACTCATTAGGTCGTGAAAAACTGCCGGGTCAGTGGGGGCTTCCGGCCAGTCTAACCGAGGGATCCATTCAGCCAGGATCTCATCGACTTCCATAAGATGTTGAGTGATCATGCTTTGCATACCATAAAAACTGGTTTTAGTGGGATATGTTTGGACAAAAAAAGGAGGAACCCAGGGCTCCTCCATCATCTGATTGCGTAAGTGGCTTACTGGCCGGCGATGGTCTCCGCCTCCTTTTTCAAGTCCGCGGCAAACTGCTCGAAACTGGCATCGAAGTCGGGGATTTTGCTGGCAAAAAGAGGGAAAATGGGCCCTCCGATTTTTTCTGACATCAGGAAGCGCATCCCCGATCCGCTGGGCGTAAGGGTGTAAGTCCGGGTTCCCATGGCGTCTCCCCAAACCAGTTGTTGGTCGGGCACCATCTCTTTTACCTTGAGTTTGAAGGTGCGGCTGGGGTCCAGGGTACTTTTCAGGAGGACTTTTTCTCCTTTTTCTATCCGACCTTCCAGAGATACCACGGTGGAATTCCAACGGGCAAAATCATCGGCATTGGTGAGTAGGCTCCATACAATGCTGACGTCTGCGTCAATATCGATACTGACGGTGGTGGTGCGGCTAAAAGTCTTTTTTTCGGTGGTGGCCTTGCCGTTTTGGGCCATGGAAGATAGCGCTGTCATAAGCATAAAGATTAGGCAAATGTTTTTCATTGCTTGATGAATTTTATGCTTTGACGGAGGGGGGCAAGAAAAGGATAGGATTTTAGGCCTTTTCCGTCAAATATTTTTCCATCACCCGCCTATTGTGCTCTAAATGATGGAGTTGCAGTTCGTGCGCCCCAGATGAAAAAGGATCAATTTCCTGCAAAACCTCCATGCGAAGGTCAAAAAGGTATTGTTTGTCCCCCTTTTCCGCTTCCCGCGTCATTTTGATTTTGACCAACTCCTCCTGCACGTTTTGTTTGGGATTAAAGATCTGATTGATCTCTGTGCACTGATGGCACATGCCCTCCTTGTTGACCAGGGCACAGCGACCTTCAAAAATGTCAATCATTTTTTGCCGGGCGGTGTGAAGGTGGTATTTGACCAGGGGCTCGGTGGTTTCCAGGATGACCGCGATTTCCTTGAGTTTGAATTCATAAATCTCCTTTAGCATCAGGACCAGATGTTGCTCAATGGGCAGGGACTTGGCAATACAGGTGAAGCAAAAAGCAATGTGCTCTTTGATTTCAAAGCGAGCATAGTTGGAGGTCTGGATGATGCGCATGCTTTCCTGAAAATGCACGGGGTCCTCCTTGGCCGCCGCTTTACAAATATCGGTTACATTTTCCGGCCATCGCTTTTGCTTGCGGAGCATGTCGATGGCCAGGTTGGAGGCAATGGCAAATACCCAGGTTTTGAGGGTTGACTCTTCCCGGAAGGAGGGAAGGTTAGTGCTGGCTTTAATCCAGGTCTCTTGCGCTAAATCCTCCGTATCCTGCTGGCTGGCTGTGAATCTCAGGAGATAGGATTTAAGCTGACTCTGGAAGGAGGCGAACTCCTGGGTGAAAGTTTGGAGATCCATGGTACTGACTATTAGGATGAAAAAGGCCTGTTCTCTGATCAGTCCTTCCTAATATCGCCATGATCTTGCATATTTTCCAGTCTGGGCCTTAGCGTGAAGCGGGTTCATCTGGTTGTAGCTGCTCAAATCGGTTATGAATCCACAGCATGAGGATGCCAAAACAAACCGAACCCACCATCAAAAGAATACTGTAAAGATCTTCTACTGAAAAAGAGAGACGAATCAGAATGGTCGAAATGATGAAGCCCGAGTTGCGGATCACTTTATGAAATTCGTCCGAATAGAAGAAAGAAGCCAGAAGAATAAAAACATCAACTACGATCAGCACGGTAAAGAACTCATCGAAAAAGATATGATTGATGTTTTTGAAGGTGCTTTCCGCCAGCTCTGGAGACAGATAAATGGTTTTCAGGCTGTCCCAAAAGCTGTAAATCGCCATGCCCAGCAATAGGGGAGCCAGGAGTCCGGCTACAATTTTCTTAAAGTTAATGAACTCTTGTAGGCGAGGATAGCGCTGGCTGACGTCTTCCCAGCTTTCCTGCCGAAGTTTTTTACTTTCCCGATAAAACAGATAGATCAGAAAAAACAGGAGCAGAGAGGCGAGCAGGTCATAGAGTAAGGGGGCGCTGGCCGCTAAATCCGGATGGGGGGAGGACAAACTAAAAGAAGGCAAATCCTTAAATAACCGGCGGATGATGATCAGGGTAATGATCTCATACTGTTTGCCGATATAGGTGGTGAAAGAATGGGGTAAATAGTAAATGACCAAATACACCTCATAGATCAGGATGAAGGAAAAGGGGGTGTAGGTGGCGGCAATGGGATGTTGAAGCAAAGCCGCATCAATGGTCAGAAAGCCCATCTGAGTGAGGAATATCAATCCCAGGTGGATCACAAAGCTCAAAATGGCAATCCATAGGATAACCTTTTCCAGTCGTTCGCGGACGGGAAGAGAGAGCGTTTTTTGGATAAAAAAGTTCCAACGAGAAAAAAGTGAGCCGGATGCCATGTCCTTGACCTTTTCGGAGAATTCTCCGCAGATGATTAACGATACTTGCAGGTGGAATGAGAGAAAGCTCATCACTTTCTCCCCCAGGAGGGTGTGTGCTTAACCATCAGAGGAGGAAGATTGTTCGGAGAGCCTGAGGGCTGCTTAGGCTAGCCAGCTTAGCAAAGCGATCAACCCAAGGACCATCCAGCCGGGATGGCGGCCTTTGGTGCCATAGCCTACCAGCAGCCCACCCAGCCCCATCGACAGGCCGATGGCCCCTTTGGTCCACCCCAAAATCTCAGCCGGTACTTCCGAGCTATGCAGATAAAGCTGCAGCAGGATCACGCCTATGCCCCACCCCAAAACCGACGCCAAATGCCAGGTGGCCCAGATGATGCGGAGGTGAGCTTCCGCCAGGCCCGGTTTACCCAGCGTAGGTACAAGCTGCCCCTGGGCTCTTTTTTTTCGAAAAATCAAGCGCTCTCCCAGAAGGGAATGGACGAGACCCAACAGGAAGCAAAAAAGGGCGGCGATCAGGTAAAGGATAGGCATGGGCAGCGGGGTATGTTCTCCTTATGATACGGCGGAAAGGTGCCTGGAGGCAGCGCTTTCAGGAAATATGTTGGCTCGTGTTCAGATCGTAATCGATCTGGGCTCGCCTTAGAACTGTATCGGCAACCTGATCCCCAAGGCAGGTTTAGGGCCCTATTTCACCCAATCGTCTTTCCGCTTTTCGTGTTGGGCAAAAGCCTGCACCATGGCCTTGAGTTCGGTCACATAGTGGACCAGCCAATCATAGGTGAGGGTTTCGGGGGTGATTTGTAAGTAAAAATTCTCCAGGGTGAGCTGTAAAACCATCACGCCCAGACGGGTATTTTCGGCTAAGCCTAGTTCTGCAGCCCAGATATCCTGAATGGAGGTGGCCGCCTCTTGACTGGTTTTTTCGAAACAGCGCTGAAAGGCAGGAATATGGCGATGGATGCGCAATTGCCGGTTGAAGAGGAGATCTGTTTTTGCTTCCAGTAGCACATAGAGCAGCTCAGGGACCACCTTGCGACAGGCTCTTTCTTTTTCATAAATAAGGGCCGTTTGCTCCAGGTGGTATTGCAGCAGGAATTCGGTAAAAACCTCCAGGTCGGCAAAATGGTGATAAAATGAAGATTTACTTTTTCCCACCTCTCTGGCCAGCACTTCAACCTTGAGCCCAGGAGGGCCCTGCTTGGCGAAGAGTTGGTATCCGGCATCAATCCAGGCTTGTTGACGGTGGTTGAGCATACAAAAAAGATAAGGGCCTAACTCTCTGTAAGATAGGCCATTATCCAGATTTTTTCAAGCGTGTATAGCTTACATCACCGGAAGCAGATACATTCTTCCTACGAAAACAAAGGCTGCCAGCCCCAGGAGCATGACGTTCATGCCTACTTCTTTATTTTCGCTGCGTCGGGCGTGAATCACGGCTGCCACCAGCATGGTCAGGACCAGCCCGGCTCCGGCCAGGGGTGTGAGGATGGGTGCAATATTCAGCAGCATGGGCGCGATCAAGCCAATCGCAGCCAGGAGTTCCAGTAAGCCGATCACCCGAATACTGGACAAAGAAAAGTCATCTATCCAGTCGCCGATTTTTTCCTTAAGGGTGGCCTTAGGTTGACTCAGTTTCATGATGCCAGCCATTAAAAACATGGCGGCCAATAAGCCTTGAACGATCCAAAGTGCAATGTTCATTGTGGTTCAATTAAGGTGTTCTAATGGATCGCAAGCTAGGCAGGGGCGGGAAGGGCACCATTAATGTGGATTAAGTCCGGCTTTTTTTTTCAGGGTGCTCAAGGCTTCCGGGGTAATACCCAGATAAGAGGCAATCATTTTTTGGGGCACCCGGTCAATGATTTGGGGGTAGGTTTCGAGAAAATGTTCGTAGCGCTCAATAGCAGGCGCACTCATCAGCATGAGGACCCTCCGCTGAAGGACCCCTACCCGGCGAAGGAGGCGTTGGTTTTGCTCTCTCAGAAAAGCCTGGGAAGGATCGATCTGCTCCATCAGCTCAGGGGTGATTACTTCAACGATGCTGTCTTCCAGGGCGTCTACAAAGAGTTCCGCCGGTGCTTCGTAGGTAAAGGATTCTACGTCCCCCGCCATCCACCCTTCTGGGGCGAAGATAAAAATATGTTCCTTGCCCTTATCGTCCAGGGTGTAGGCGCGTAACAGGCCTTCCCGAACAAAAAAACCGATGGTGGCTTTCTCTCCCTGCCGCTGGAGAACGGTTCCTTTCTTCACCCGCTTGACTGAACGCTGTAGCAAAAGATCCGCTTGTACTTCCCCGATAGGGAGGTGTTGAATGAGCAGGGATAAGAAGGAGTTCATAGGATGTAAGGCTAGCTAGTCTCTAATATCGGAAAAAGCCCGGGCAATCACAGCCAGGTATAGAATTCTTCTTCCGCTAAGGTGAGGGTATTTAGCTCTATTTGGTGGCCGTCAGGATCTTCTATAAAGCAGGCGAGGTAAAAATGGTGGTCTTTGAGGACAAAAGGAATCCCTAGGCGGGTGAAATGTGCTTGGGCTGCTTCAAAGGCTGTCCGGCTTACCTGAAAGGCAAAATGGTCGATTTTGACGCCTTTTTGGGCGCGGGTCAGACGGGGTGCTTCGGGATCGGCGGGAAAAAGGGCTACCCCGGTCTTCCCGGCAAACATAAAAATGGGGAAGGGACCCCAGTGGTCGGTCTGAAAACGGGTCAGGCCCAGGACCGTTTCGTACCATTGGGCGGATCGTTCGAGGTCCAGCACCCGGATGGCCACGTGATCGAGGAATTTGATAGCAAAGGGAGCTTGCATGGCGGTGGTCTGATAGGGATTTTATACAACATGCTCATTTTTTAGGGGATTTCCTTTGTTCTACTAAAACTTCCATCCTATATGGATCCCAGGTTCAAAGAGGAAATAATTAGGCCATTTGTTTTCCTGTCTGGCAAAGTCTTCAGGCAGGTTGGTGTTGATGGGCCAGTGGGTGAAAGCCACGGAAGGCTCGATAAAGAGGCGATGTTTCAGCAGGGAAAAATGATAGCCAAAGCGTAGGGTCATAAAGAGTTGGAAGCCTGCCTGGATTTTTTCTAGGTCCGGATTGAGGTAAGTCTGGTAAAATGGGGTAGCGTGGAGGGTCGTATAGGCTCCTTTCCACCAGAAGCGTTGATAGGCTAGGCCCAGACCGATGTCGCGGGCTTTGCCAGGGAAAAATTCCTCTTCCTTGCCTTTATCTGGGCCATAGGGAATGCCGATGGGGGCTGCGTATTGCCAGGTGATGGCTTCCAAAATCAAGGCATCTTTGGGGGTGAATCGATAGCCGTAGTTCAATTGGAAAAAGCGGGGATTATCCTTCGATGGAACCAGGGTCATGGCCATAAACAGAGAGGTGCTGACAAAATGCTTACGCTGGAGCGAGTCTGGTATGTGAGGCTGGGCCCAAAGGTGGGTGGGCATAAGCATGGCCAGGGTGAGGCCAAATACGATCAGAAAGTTCTTCATGATTTGAGTAATTGGTGAAACAATACCCAAACCTAGGCCGGGAAGCGCCCCGACGCATTGACGAAAGATAAGAAATGCGATTACTAGGCTTTTTTGTCCATCAACCTCCGACGTAAACGACTCAGAGATTCTGGCGTCATCCCCAGGTAGCTGGCGATTTGGTGCTGGGGCACCCGATTGAAGAGGTCGGGCCGACTGGCTTTGAGGACTTTGTAGCGTTGTTCCGGGGAGGCGTGTTTGTACTGGTCAAAGTTTTGCTGCTGCTGGGCCATTTTTTCCTCTGTCAGGAGACGGCATAAAGTCTCAAAGCGGGGAAAGCGGGCAAAGACTTCGGCTTCCATGTCTTTGTTGCTGATACTCAACAGGCAATCTTCCACACATACGACCGCATAGGTAGAAGGCTCTCCTGTGATGCTGCACAAAGGTTCCAGGGCATCTCCCTCCAGATAAAAACCTGTGGTCCGCTCTTGTCCGTCTTCGAGGAAATAGGTGCGGACGCAGCCTTTAGCCACCATAAAAGAGGATTGAGAATACGCTCCTTCGCGGATCAGGAAATGGCCTCTGGGATAGGACTTAAACAGGTCTAATTCCTTTAAGGTCCGCTTTTCCGCTTCCGAAAGCGGCATATACTGTTCGATATAGGCAAAGAGGGATTGTTCCATTTAGTCTGAAAGATGAGACAGATCATTTAAGTCCTTGGGTCTTCCCGTCGCGGATTTATTCGATTTTAAGTCTTCCAATCCGATGAACAGCATAGGAACTCCGTCAATGATCACCTCTTTTTGTATCGTGGGTGTCCATATAAGCCACCTGCATACCCACCAGCGATTAAGGATCTTACTTTATGAATCCTTTATAATTCTACAAACTCTCTGAAGTTCTGGCTGAATACTGTTGAGTCTGACATATTGCTGTCGAAGGGTTTCTATTGCGGAAAGGCGGTCTTGGGGAGTTTGGGCTAACCAATAGGCTAAGTCAGAACTCTTTTGTTTTAAACTGGTGATTTTTACCACTTTCTCCATACTCTAATTTACGGAAATTATTCTTGTAAGGCTGGATTTTCGGTGGATTTAAGGACGTCTGATCTGGATGTATGCAGTCCCTCGATACTTAGTTGTTGGCACTTAGGGAAAAATAAGTTAAAAATAAATTTTGCTATCAACTATACAGTCTTTTCTCTTTTCCCAAAAATCTTACATCAGACTTCTGCTATATATAGGAAAGGCTAAAATGGTCAAAATATCGATTTTATGACGAATACGCTGGATTTTCGCTTTTGAACAAATGATTAATCTTTAGGAATATCTATTCCGGTGAATGAAATTATATGGCCAAAAAAACAAAAAATGAACTTTTCGTAACTCGAGTAGTACGAAGGATATAGAGAAAAATTCATACATTATTTGTTCTCGTTCTTTCTCAATTACGTTTCACACTAACTTAAACGCTACTTTTATGAAAAGGATCTTTACGGTCATGGCCTGGTGCATGACAACTTTTTTTGTTTCCTCCCTTTTCGCACAAACCTCCTACTACTGGTCTGATGGACAAAAGATTAACCTGACCGAAGACCGCACAACCCTGGTGTTACATTTTCAGGATCAGAACCTGCCACAGGTTAATGTTAATCCTCACTATGTATCTTCTGTAGATGTTCACCAATTCGACAACCGCTGGCTGGTACATTTTATCTCCCCCCGTACCGAAAGCATCCCCCGCTTATTAGAGCTGCTGGCGATCGACCAAAACAAGCTTAAGAGTGCTGCTTTCGGGCTGGTACTAGATGACGGCTTCCCGCTGGCGCTAAGCCACGAGGTCGTTCTCAAATACCAACCTGGCAAAGACCTTTCTTCGATTCAGTCTTTGCTCAATCAGTTTGGCGCTCGTCATGTCCGCACGGATTTGGCCGCAGAAGTGATTGATGTACATGACATCAACATGGTCCTGCCGCTGGCCAACGCCCTGCGGGAATCCGGCCATACCTTATTTTCTCACCCGGATTTTTATGCCAAAGTAACGCAATACAACGACCCACTTTTTGCGCAACAGTTTCAAATGAACAATACCGGGCAGACCATTGATGGCTTTCCCGGCACCAACGATGCGGACTGTAATGCACCTGAGGCCTGGGCTTCTACCCTGGGTTCTTCTTCCATCACCGTATGTGTCATTGATGATGGGGTCGAAGATCATGAAGACCTCAACGACAGTGGGGGTACTTCTCGTCTGATTGGTGGTTACACGCCGCTTACTGGTGGGAATGGTACCCCTGGTACGGGCGGAGACCACGGTGAAGCTTGCGCCGGTATCATTGCGGCTTCTCACAATGGCCTCGGCGTTCAGGGCCTGGCTCCTGAAGTAAGGCTGCTGGCGGTGAATATCTTTGCTGGTAGTGAGTCTTCTACCGATATCGCCAACGGCATTACCTGGGCCAAGAATAATGGGGCCGACGTCATGTCCAACTCCTGGGGATATACTTCTTGTACGGCAAATTTCTCCGTTCTGACCAACGCCATCAACGATGCCGTTAACACGGGTCGCGGTGGCCTGGGTTGTGTCGTGATATTTGCTTCTGGAAACGGCTACAAAACTTGTGTAGACTATCCCGCCTATCTTTCTTCTGTGATTGCCGTAGGTGCTTTCGGCAACGACGGTATTATCTCTGACTATTCCAATGAAGGTTCGGCTTTGGATATCGTAGCGCCTTCTAATGATGTGAGCGCTCAAGGCTTCCTGTCTGGTGCGGGTGTACGGACCATTGACCGTATGGGCAGCGCTGGTTATGCCAGTGGCAACTATACTAATACTTTTGGGGGTACTTCCGCGGCCTGTCCTGTAGTAGCAGGGGTAGCTGCTTTGGTCCTTTCTGTAGACGCCAGCCTGACTGACGCGCAGGTGAAAAATATCCTGTACACCACGGCTATCGATATGGGAGCCAGTGGATTTGACAATACTTACGCCAATGGCCGGGTCAATGCCGGTGCGGCTGTAGCAGCGGCTGGTGGCGGTAGCGGTGGACCGAGCTGTTCTTCCACCGTAAGCAGTTTCCCCTACTCAGAAGGCTTTGAAAGCGGTCTGGGTGGCTGGACCCAAGGTTCTGGGGATAACTTTGACTGGACCCGTCGCTCTGGCGGAACCCCATCCAGCGGAACTGGCCCTTCAGGCGCAGCGGCCGGAAGCTGGTATATGTATGTGGAGTCTTCTTCTCCCAACTATCCTTCGCTGACCACCATCCTGAATAGCCCTTGTTTCGATCTCTCCAGCTTGTCTGATCCTGAAATTTCCTTCCAGTATCATATGACCGGTGGGGCAGTAGGTACCTTGAACTTGCAAGCAAGTCTGGATGGTTCTAACTGGACGACCGTATGGACCAGATCGGGTGACCAGGGCAGTAGCTGGAATCCTACCTCTGTGGACCTTAGTGCTTATGCAGGCAATGCAGAAGTACGCCTCCGCTTCTCCGGTACCACGGCTTCGAGCTGGCAGGGAGACATGTGTGTGGATGACATCACCGTAGAAAACAATAGCGGCGGTGGCGGTCCTTCTTGTGCGACCACCATCTCCAGTTTCCCTTATGATGAGAGTTTTGAAAGCGGAACCGGTGCCTGGAGCCAGGCCAGTGGAGACGACTTTGACTGGACGCGTCGCTCCGGTGGAACACCTTCTAACGGAACCGGACCTTCCGGTGCTTCTGACGGGACCTGGTATATGTACGTGGAGGCTTCTTCGCCTAACTATCCGACCAACAATACCATTTTCAACGGACCTTGTTTTGACCTC
>JBCBGC010000105.1:0-30486 GCA_038527215.1 Bacteroidota bacterium | reverse complement strand
GGTCGGTTTGTAAGATGTCATGCAGGGTCTGAAGATCAGGGCCTCCCAAGCGATCTACATAGGTAATCAATTGGACCCGGTGTCTGCTACAAAGAACGATTTCTGTAACGCGGGCGCAATATCATAGGTGGTCAGGGTTCTACGTGTCCTCTGACTGACAAAAGCCAATGATCCGATGAAAAACCAGGTTCAATTGATTACCTATGTAGATCGCTTGGGAGGCCCTGATCTTCAGACCCTGCATGACATCTTACAAACCGACCTTCAGGGCCTTTTTGACGGCCTACACCTCTTGCCCTTCTTCTATCCTATAGATGGTGAAGATGCGGGCTTTGATCCCATCGATCATCGGCAGGTAGACCCACGCCTGGGAGGTTGGAAAGAAATCAAAGCCCTGGGAAAAGACTATGAGTTGATGGCGGATTTAATCGTCAACCACATTTCGGCTGATTCGGATTTATTCCAGGATGTATTGTCAAAAGGGAAAGCCTCTCCTTACGAAGGACTTTTTCTGAGTTTGGATAAAGTCTTTCCACAAGGGGTAACGGAGGAAACCCTGACCACCATCTATCGACCGCGGCCAGGCCTTCCCTTTACCACTTTTCAAACCGGTGATGGAAAAGCCCGCATTATGTGGACCACCTTTACCAGAAAGCAGGTGGACATAGATGTGTATCATCCCGAAGGACAAAAATACCTGACCAGTATACTGGATACCTTTGCTGAAGCAGGGGTAAAGATGATTCGCATGGATGCAGTAGGCTATGCCATCAAGACCCCAGGGACCTCTTGCTTCATGACTCCGGAAACCTTTGAGTTTATTGAAGCCCTGACGGAGAAAGCCAGAACCAGAGGCATAGAGGTATTGGTCGAAATACATGCTTATTACCAACGGCAGATTGAGATTGCCCAAAAGGTGGATTGGGTATATGATTTTGCCCTGCCTCCCCTGGTGCTTCATACTTTATTCGCTCGCTCAGCCAGGAATCTGAAAAAATGGCTGCGCATCAGCCCTAGAAATGCCATTACGGTCCTGGATACCCATGACGGGATAGGCATCATCGATATCGGAGCCGGCAATGGTCAGGGAGAAACAGAAGGATTGGCTGAGCCTCATGAAATTGAAGCCTTAGTGGAAGCGATTCATGAAAAAAGTCAGGGACAAAGCCGACAAGCCACCGGGGCAGCGGCCTCCAACCTTGACCTGTACCAGGTAAACTGCACCTTCTTTGATGCGTTGGGACGGGATAAGCAAAGCTACTTATTGGCCCGCATGATTCAGTATTTTGCCCCCGGTATTCCCCAAGTATACTATGTAGGATTGCTGGCGGGAGAAAATGATATGGAGCTTTTGGCCAAAACCCGGGTGGGCAGAGATATTAATCGCCATTATTATACCCGGGAAGAAATGAAGCATCGCATCCAGTCTGAATATCTTCAGCAACACTTCACCTTGATCAGATTCCGGAATGCTCATCCCGCCTTTCAGGGAAGCTTCGCTTTGGCAGAAAGTGCGGATGACCAACTGCAGATGCATTGGGTCAATGGCCCACATACCGCAAGCTTATCCATTGATTTACCCAACAACAGCTTTACCATAAGTTTCACAGAAAACGGCGCCCTCAGACATTGGGAAAATTCTATTCCCCTCCAAGAGAAGGCGATCTCTTCTGAGGAGTAGGTTTATTCTGCCGTTGTGAAAACAACTTTGACCACCCTTGGGTTACAATGCCTGAATCATATCAATTATGCAAAGTATCCAGGGAAAAAAGGCGCTGATCGTAGGCGCGACAGGTGGCATAGGCCAGGAAACTTCAAAACTTCTCAAACAGTCAGGGGCAAATTTATGGGTGGCAGGCAGAAACCAGGAAAAACTGCAGGCCCTTCAAGCACAGCTCTCCCTACCAGATGATCAGGTTTTATCCGTCGATTTGGAGGACCCTTCCAGCATCGAGCAAATGCTTGCCGCAGTGCTCGCGGACGGCAAGGCACCAGATATCTACATCAATGCAGCCGGCATAGGCATCATCCAACCGATTGAACAGTTGGAACTCTCTTCCTTCCAGCGCCTGATCCAGATCAACCTCATTGCCTCTTATCAATTGCTCCACGGCTTGCTCCCAGCGATGAAAGCTACCAAGCAGGGCTTGATCATTCACATTCCCGGCGTACTGGGAAAAGCGCCCATGGCTGGGGCATCAGCTTATGCTGCTAGTAAGTACGGGCTCAATGGGATGATCAAATCTTTGCGGGAAGAAGTAAAACGCACCGAGATCCGCTTTACCAATTTATACCTCGGAGGGGTAGACAGTGCCTTCTGGGATAACATCGATCTCCGGGTCCAACGCAACCGAATGATCCTGGCTACTGAGGCAGCCAGATCGGTTTGGTTTCTCTGTCAGCAGCCTTCCTCAGGGGTGGTAGCAGAATTGGTGGTCCAGCCCTTTAACCATCAGGTGCTTTAAGCCATTTTTTCAGCAGGATGTATCAGTGTCATAAATCACTTGCTTTGACGCTGGAAATTGCCCGAATTTTACCCATATTTAAAGCTGTTTTTGGGACCTTTAGGTTGGACTAACATGCAAAGAACACTTCTCTCCTCAAGCCGCTGGCTATCAGCTAGCTATATATACCTCTCGCTCATCTTTACGTTGGGGCTTGGATTGCCCCAACTACCGGCGCAGGATCTATTTCAGATAGTCCGGGGCCAGATTGTAGATCAAACGAACCAAGCCCCGCTTTCCGGAGCTTTAATTAGCCTGGAAAATACCCAGGATTCTCCCACCGCCAAGAGCGGATCCGACGGAAAATTTACCCTCGAAAATGTACCTGTAGGAAGGCAGAATCTGCTGGTAAAGCTTGCCGGCTACGAGACCTATTTGCTCAATGCCCTGGATGTGCATTCCGGTAAAGAAATTGTGCTGACCATCAGCCTCGCTCCCCGACTATACGAAGGGGAAGAAATCGTCATCGATTCACGGCAAGCGCGCGATGTAAAAAACATCTCTACCCGAACATTTACAGTGGAAGAAAGCCAAAGATTTGCCGCGACCTATTATGATCCGGCCCGCCTGGTAGCCAGTTTTCCCGGGGTGGCTTCTGTCAATGATGAAGCCAACAATATCGTGGTCCGGGGCAACTCTCCCAACGGCCTTTTATGGAGGTTGGAAGGCGTGGATATCGTGAATCCCAACCACTTGACGAATGCGGGAACTTTCAGTGATCGCCTTACCCAAAATGGAGGAGGAACCATTATTCTCAGCGCCCAGATGCTGGGAAATTCTCGCTTTACCAGCGGGGCCTTTGGTTCACTCTATGGCAATGCTTTATCAGGAGTTTTTGACATGTCGCTCCGGAGTGGAAATAATGAACAATTTGAGTTCATCTTACAGCCCAGTTTAATTGGCCTGGACCTGGCTGCTGAAGGACCGCTTGGACAAAAAGGAGGTGCTTCCTTCCTCCTGAATTATCGGTATTCAACCGTGGGATTTTTCGGGGCGGTAGGCATCCCCCTTACTCCGGAAGACATTCGTTTTCAGGACCTTTCCTTTAAGTTAAACTTCCCCACTAAAAAACTGGGCACCTTTTCTGTCTGGGGTATCGGAGGCCTGAGTAGCAATAATTTCCAAGCGCCCAGAGTGGATAGCCTTATTAGTGAACAAAGAGATAGGTTTGACATAAATTTCTATTCCAATATGGGGGCCGTTGGGGCGAATCACAGCCTGTTGCTAGGTAACAAAACCCATTGGAAAACCTCTTTGGCCTGGAGTGGCATCGACAGCGAAAGAACGGGAGATTTATTGGATGAAAACTTTGAGGTGAATCGGGTAGAAGAAGACTTTCAGAAACAGCGAAAGCTCTCTTTGCACTCCCGCATTCAACACTTTTTCAATACTAAATTTTCCTTACAGAGTGGTCTCATATTTAACCAAATCAATTACGAATTACAGGCCAACAGATTTCCCAATCGGCAGAGCGCCCTGGCCAGTGCCGTCGGTAACTCCTACCTGCTCCAGCCCTATGTAAGTGGGAAATTTTCCCCCAACCGTTTTCTCACCCTGGACGTAGGGGCACACTTGATGTATTTCGGGTTAAATCAGCAACGTTCACTCGAGCCCCGCGCTTCTTTGAGGCTGCAGCCAAGTCCGCGCCACAGTCTGGCGTTGGCCTATGGATTACACAGTCAGCTGCAACTCTGGGCGACCTACTTTTCCGTAGGGGTTTTACCTAATGACCAGACCTATTATCCCAACGAAAACCTGGGTTTCACCCGGGCGCATCATTGGGTCTTTAACTATACCTACGCCCACGATCAATTCCTAAAGTTTAAGGTAGAACCTTACTATCAAGCCTTATTTGGCGTGCCGGTAGAAGCGGATAGAAGCAGTGCTTTTTCCGCCCTAAACCTCTTGGAAGGCTATGTCACCAGCCCCTTGAACAATGAAGGAACTGGTACGAACTATGGCGTTGAATTATCTGCAGAAAAAACCCTCAATCAAGGCTATTACTTTTTGCTCAGCAGCTCCTTGTTTGAGTCCAAGTATCGGGGAAGCGACGGCATCCTCAGGGATACCCGCTATAACAGCAATATCCTGGTCAATACTTCTGCTGGTCGGGAATTTGAACGCATCAGCAAGAAGAAGGAACATAAAATCTTCGGAATAAATTTCCATTTGGTGTACCAGGGAGGCTTCCGTTCCACCCCCATAGATTTAGCAGCCTCCCAATTGGCCAGCGAAACTATCTTCATTGAAGATCAGGCCTTTAGCGAACGATTGCCGGCATTTTTCCGCACGGATCTGAGGTTTACCTTCACCCGCAACAGGGCTAAATATACCCGGGTCTTTTCGGTGGATATCCTCAACCTCACCAATAGAAGGAATGTGGCTTTCCAGCGCTTTGATTGGGTCAGTGGAGAAATAGTTGATAAACAAAGTCTGGGCTTGTTCCCCCTTCTGAGCTACCGGATAGAATTGTAAACATTACCCAATTGGGTTTTACAGTTTTTTTTCAAAAAATCGGATTCCAGGAATAGGGTTTTGGTTGTACCGCCCTATCTCTGTGAATCCCATTTTGCGGTATAAACGCATGGCTGAAGCCATCCAGGGATGGGTATCCAACCGCATATAGGTATACCCGGCTTCCCTTGCTTGCTGGCAAATTTCCGTTACCAATTTTTGCCCTATACCCAATTTTCGGTAGGCATCGGAGACGTACATTCTTTTCATTTCGCAATATTCTGGCATATTATACCTGAACGCAACGCAACCGGCAGCATTCCCCTCAACATTGGCCAGCAATAAGGCCCCTGCCGGCTTTTGGTATTCTCCGGGCAGCTTTTCCAACTCTGCCTCAAAATCCCCCAAAGCCAGGTCATAATCCCGCATTCCTGCATAATCTCTGAGAAGGTCTTTAACCGCATCCAGGTGGGCCCCTTTATCTACCAGATGTATAGATATATCCTTTTCCATGAATGATCAAATAGGCTAAAAAGGTAGGCTATTCGGCTAAAAAATGCACCATCATGGGTAAAAAAACACGCCTCCCCAAAAGAGGGGAGACGCTATACATAGGGAAAAGCACTTGCAAATCCTTTTGCGCAGGGCGCAATATTACTAATTGATCATCAGGAACTTGCCTGACACCAAACGAATGTTTCACGGTACACTTAGGATCGAATATTGGTTTTCGCTGGTTAAATCTTCCTAGCTAGGTTCGAAAAATACATATTGGGGCTAAATATTATGCTTTTTCGAATCATCAGCCAAAAAAGGGAATTTTTAGGTCAATTCAAATTTTTTCCTGCATTTACATGCCCCCCGGCCAGGTGTGAAAGAGGGCAAGTCCAAGGCAGACCAGAATGAAATAGGTGGCGAGGGTCCAGGCACCAGCATAATCCTTGGCGATGCGCTGTCCAAAGAAGAGCATCAGGAAACTGATGGCACTCAATTGAATACCTAAAATGGCCATGCCCGTCGTACCTTGAAATACATAGATAGCCAGTCCTAAAGCAGTGATGATTCCAGCTGCGATTTCAAAGACCATGATGGTTCCCAAAAGAAAGGGTACCTGTCCTTTAAACATACTTTGGGCAAAATGTTCCTTCAACCAGGATAAATTCCCTTTCCAATCCATTACTTTATCGAATCCAGACTGCAAAAATAGGATGGCCAGAAAGGCCAGAATGAAGATGCGGGCAGAGATTAAGGGCGTAGTGAGATCAGCGAAAGTTAGGAGTAGGGAATCCATGACATACGGGTTTAGGCAAAAATTGGCAAAAAACGGGGTTTTTTCAAAAATAAGGATGAGGAAAGCCTGATCATCTAACCCAAGACTTCGACCTGCTCAGGCTGCCGCCGGGAGCGAAAGAGATCAGCGATGGCCCTGAAGGTCCAGAAAAGGAGTCTGATGCCCAGCCAAATTGCCAGGATGCCTAATAAAACTATTCCAATCGTGGTGAGAAGCGGGAAGTCAGCCAGCGGCAATAGTTGCTGTAAGCGATCGCGGAAATCTGAAAGCTGGTGAATCTCTCCGCTGTATAGGTCCACCGGCTGCTGAAAGTTAAACGCCCGAATGCGACTCAACCATCCGCGAGCTACCAATCCTTCAAGATGAGCGATGTGAATATCCTTGGTAAAATCGTGGGCCAACAGCAACTGTTGCGTCCAATCTTCCCAATTTAGCACCGGTAATGCACTAGCGGTTGTTTCTACAAAATCTCCGATGGCCACCCGACCGAATTCCTGTCCATAGCCTAGAATAGCCGCCGCGCCCAATTCCGGGGTTCCGGAAAGAAGCAAGGGTACTTCATAATCTGCCTTTACGTCTCCAATTTGCAGCGCATGTTGCATGGCTTTGCTACCCGCCAGGCGCTCATCCCAAATCATAGGATTCAGGTAGGTTTCCAGCTTAAAACCATCTGCTTTGATTTGCGCGGCTAAGGCTTCACTTTCCGCTTGGCGGGCCTCCCAGGCTTTGGAGCGGTATAAGTGCTGGTATATGTTCCACCCCTTCTTCCAGGGAGCCTTGCGCAG
Organism: Bacteroidota bacterium; assembly: GCA_038527215.1. Lineage (GTDB taxonomy): Bacteria > Bacteroidota > Bacteroidia > J057 > J057 > JAWPMV01. The sequence goes on along the minus strand of JBCBGC010000105.1, from coordinate 23,452 downwards.
GTCTGCCCAAAAATCAGCTTCCGGAGCGACCCACAAGCCCACGGCTTGCCAGGAAAGCTCGTACATATCAGACCATTCTTTGAAAGCCTCATAGGTTGGCTGCTGAGGATTGGGCGCCAGGCTAAACACAGCTACCATGGGGATGTCATGAGCGGCAATCTGACGCAATGTATTGGCTCGACGTTCCGAAAGATCATGAACCCAAATCCGTAGACTGGCCTTCATCAATCTGAGTTCCCGGAGCACCAGCGAATCCTCCATCATCCCATCCCAGGCCTGATCTTTGGCCTGGGTAAAAAAGGAAATATTGGGCTGGGCTTCCAGCGTTTTCACGTAGAAACTGCCTAACAAAAGCCAGCATAGCAGGATGCGCACCATAGGAGTATTTATGCATCTTAAAACTACAAATATTTGTTGGGATTGAAGAATGGTTAGGCAGAATAAAAAAAAGCCGGCCGAAAATATTCCGGCCAGCCTAATTGATGAGAAGAGTCTCTTTATACAGTGAAAGACAAACTGTCTTTCCGCTTATTCATATCTAAGGGCCTTGGAAGGATTGGCACGAGCCACCTTCAAGGCGTGGTAACTGGTGGTGAGGAAACTCAGGAGCAGGGTAAGGAAAAAGGCTCCGCCAAACGTCCAGAAACTAAGATCAACCGCGTAGGCAAATTCCGTCAACCAGTTCTTCATCAGGTACCAGGAGATCGGGAAGGCAAACACCACAGACAAACCTACCAGGATGCTGAATTCTTTGGTCATCAGGACCAGAATCTGCGTTACACTGGCCCCCATGATTTTGCGAACGCCTACTTCCTTGGTCCGTAACTGAGCCGTGTAAGAAGCCAGTCCCAGGAGTCCCAGACAGCCGATAATGATGGTTAGCAGGGCAAAAAGGCTGAAAATTTTGCTGCGCTTTTGTTCCGACTCATACTGCTCCTGGAAAGATTCTTCCACGTATTCCGGCTCAAAGGGAGTGGTAGGGAAAAGTTCGGTCCAGGCAGAAGCGATTTCAGCTCGGGTATCGGCGACGCGATCGCGGTCCAGTTTCAAGTGGACAAAACGGTTATTACCTCGAGGAATAAACATCAAAGGCTCAATCAAATGGTGAAGCGAACGTTGGTGAAAGTCTCTTACCACCCCGATTACATAAGAATATGGCAAGGTATCTTCCAGCCCAAACTGCACCCGCTTGCCAATAGGATCTTCCCACCCCATGCGCTGCACCATGGCTTCATTAACCAAAACAGCGGCAGTGGAGTCGGTCCCCCTACCTGACTCAAAATTCCGACCTTGTACGATAGGAATATCCATGGTAGGCATGTATTCAAAATCCACCCGATAGTGGTCCACGCCCTTTTGATCCATCACTCCTTCATTGCTTTCCAGATTAAAGAGGATTTTATTAAAACCTGCTCCTGGAGTAGAAGTGGCCGTTCCCATGGAATTAACGCCAGGCAATTGCTCCAATTCAGCCTTCAGGACCGGCCATTTTTCTCTTAAATTCCTGTTATCCAGGGCAAACCGTAAAACTGGCTCCCGCGTAAATCCCATATCCTTGTCCTGCATAAATTGCAATTGATCATACACCACTCCGGTACAGATCAGCAACATCAGGCCCAGGGAGAATTGGACCACGACGAGCACTTTGCGCAAATTCACGGTACCTTTCCCCGCTTTGAAACTCCCTTTCAGGACCGTAACGGGCTGCAGACTGGATAGGAAAAAGGCAGGGTAGCTGCCACTCAGGAATCCAACCACCAGGAATACCCCAACCAACACCCAAATCAAGCTGGTTTGCCAGAGCGTGGCTACCGTAAGGCTGGCATCTAACCAGGTATTGATGACCGGGATAAAAGCAGCCGTTGCCGCTACACTGATCAGCATGGCCACAAAGGCGATCAATAAGGATTCCGCCAGGAACTGGCCGATCAGATGCCGCCGCCAGGAACCCGCAACCTTTCTAATGCCTACCTCCTTGGCCCGTTTGGCTGAGCGCGCGGTGGCCAGGTTCATATAGTTGATACAGGCAATCAGCAACATGAAAGCCGCCACTAGCCCAAATATCACAATGTAGCTCATGGTACCGGTGGGTTCAGGTTCCCCTTCAAAGGTACTTTTCAAGTGAATATCTTTGATATTCAGCAGCTTATATTCTACCGTAATGCCAAGGCTGGCAAAAATCGTGGCTACATGTTTTTCGATGATTTCCGGGAGTTTTCCCTCAAAGGCGAGACCGCTACTTCCCTCATTCAGCAGCACGTAGGTATAAATCCCAAAGGAGCCCCAACTGCCTTGCCGCGCCCGGGCAGGCAGGGTATTGGCGGAAATCATGGCCTGAGGCCGAATGTGTACATTGGAGGGCAGGTCCTTGTAAACAACAGCCACCTGTAAGGGGTCTTCTCGGCCGATATCCAGATTTTGGTCCAAGGCAGCTTCAACGCTACCGAACATTTTCTCCGCCAGACTTTGGTTCAAGGCGATCCGGTTGGGTGCATCCATCGCAGTTTCAGCCGAACCAGCCAGCAATTCAAAGGTAAAAACATCAAAGACCGTGGAGTCAACGAAAAAAACATTTTGTTCAAAAAACTGCTTATCCTCTACTTCAAAACGGGTTCTGCCATTGCCAACAAAACGGACAAAGGCCTCCACTTCAGGATAATCCTGAGCCAGGGCTGGACCTAATGGAATCTGGGTTACCGCCCACTTAAAGGCATTGTCGGGTTCCGTGATATTGGAACTGACCCGGTAAATCCGGTCTGCTTTGCTGTGGTAGGCATCATAGCTCAACTCATTGGAGAGATAAAGCAGGATAATGAGGGTTGAACTGATCCCGATCACCAACCCCAGGAGATTGAGCGCGGTATATCCTTTTTGGCGCCAAAGGTTCCGCCAGGCAATTTTGAAGAAATTCTGAATCATAGTGGATGTTCAACTGTGGCTAGTGTGTGGATGCTGATGCTACCAAAAAAGTTTGATCACTCAGGAGGAAAGAGGGGTATTTCGCAACAAAAGTTACAAAGGGCCTTATTTTGCGCAACTTTCCCCCAAAATGAAGGCGTCGAAAGGAATTTCCCTCCGACGCCGGTGCGTGTATTGAAAATACTTCTTACAATCTTTCAATGATCAGGGCAGAGGCTCCGCCTCCCCCATTACAGATCGCTGCCAGCCCGATTTTTCCCTGCCGGTCCGCCAATACTCCATTCAAGGTAGTGACAATGCGTGCGCCAGAAGCACCCAGGGGATGCCCCATGGAAACCGCTCCTCCGTGTACATTTACTTTTGACTCGTCCAGGCCCATCACTTTGTTGAAGGTCAGGGTAACCACAGAGAAGGCCTCATTGACCTCCACATAATCGATATCATCCCAGCTCAGCCCAGCTTTCTCTAAGGCTTTGGGCGCGGCCAAGGTAGGTGCGGTGGTAAACCATTCTGGTTCCTGGGCGGCATCCGCAAAAGCGAGAATTTTAGCAATGGGCTTCAGGCCGTGTTCTTTCACTGCTTTTTCAGAAGCGAGAATCAAGGCACTGGCGCCATCGTTGATCGTTGAAGCATTGGCTGCCGTTACGGTGCCGCCTTTGGTAAAGGCAGGTCTTAGGTTAGGAATTTTTTCAAATTTCACCTTCTTAAACTCTTCATCCTCGGTAATCTCCAGGGGATCTCCTTTGCGCTGAGGGACCATGACGGGCACGATCTCCTGGGCAAATTTTCCTGAGGAAGTAGCATCAGCCGTACGCTGGTAACTTTGAATGGCAAAGGCATCCTGTTGCTCCCGGCTGATTTCATATTTTTCTGCCGTGGCGTCTGCACACACGCCCATGGCTTGTTGGTTGTAAACGTCTGTCAGACCATCTTTGGCCAGGCCATCAATTAGCGCGCCATCGCCATATTTATAGCCAAAGCGAGCTTTGGGGAGGTAGAAGGGAATTTGAGACATATTTTCCATTCCTCCAGCCACGATGATATCTCCATTACCCAACATGATGCTCTGCGCCCCCATCATGATGGATTTTGCGCCGGAAGAACATACCTTGTTCACGGTAGTACAGGGAACATTATAGCCTATCCCAGCTCCAATGGCAGCTTGACGGGCCGGAGCCTGCCCCAGGTTGGCCGATACCACATTACCCATCAGCACTTCGTCCACCAGTTCCGGCTTTACCCCTGCTCTTTCCAGTGCACCCTTGATAGCCGCTGAACCCAGCGCGGTAGCAGAAACCCCAGCAAACATTCCTCCAAAGCTGCCGATAGGCGTCCGGACTGCTGAGAGGATATAGACATCATTCATTTCGCGAGAATGGTTAAAAGGTTGAATAACTTTTTATGTATGTACATCTGCCTGCCATAGCAGGCTTATATCACTCCGCAAGTTAGGCATTTTTCTGGTGGGGAGTTGGTCATTTTTAGGACAAATCAGACAGGTCCATAAAAGCGCATAAAATTCAAGAAAAAATTAGGCCTCGAGGCTCTAGATAGGGGATTTTTTATTTTCTACCTTTGGCCCCATGCCAGCAATGTCCTTACCATTCGACTTCATTCCCGGTGTGCAACGCTGGTTCCCTCCCCCCCATTTTTTTGACCTAATCACTGCGCAGATATGCAAGCGTGTTTGACAGCTTTGAGTAGCTATGTTCCCAGCAAAAGGGTGGACAATCGATTTTTTGAAAATATCCTTGACACATCGGACGAGTGGATTAAAAGTCGTACCGGCATCACAGAAAGGAGATTTGTAGAGGAGGAGTCTACTACGGACCTCTGTGTGAAGGCCGCCGAAGCCATGGCGGCTGAACACAATAAGGACCTCTCGGAAGTTGATTTCATCATCGTCGCCTCCATCAGTCCCGATCACACCATGCCTAGCATGGCCTGTGTGGTACAGGGAAGGTTGGGCATAACCGGAGCCGGGGCCTTAGATATTTCTGCTGCTTGTGCAGGCTTTGTCTACGGTCTGATCCTCGGCCAGGGATTGATTGCAGCCGGAACGCACAAAAAAGTGCTGGTCATCGGTGCAGAAACCATTTCCCGCTACCTGGATTTTGAAGATCGGACCACCTGCATCCTTTTCGGGGATGGAGCGGGCGCCGCCTTATTGGAGGCGGGTGAGTCAGGAGATTTCATCAGCAGCCTAACCGGTTCACAAGGAGAACAAGGGCAGGAGCTCTATATTTCCAGCATGGCGGAACAGATCAATGGCGTAGCCATCGAAGCCAATAATAAACTGCACCAAGATGGCCGTAAGGTCTTCAAGTGGGCCGTCCAGACCGTGGCCAAACAAGCCAAGGAGTTGGTGGATAAGAGTCCGTTGAGCATTGAGGACATTGATTGGTTGGTGCCGCATAGCGCGAACATGCGCATCATTGAGGCCATTTGTAATCACCTGGAATTTCCCATCGAAAAAACCCTCAATAGCGTCCACATTTACGGCAATACCTCCTCCGCCTCCATTCCCCTGGCGCTGGCAGAAGGCATCCGGACTGGACAACTAAAGAAAGGGCAAAAGATTCTCCTGATTGGATTTGGCGGAGGCCTGACCTATGCCGGGGCCATTCTGGAGTGGCAGATATAAGAAAGTTAGGTTAAATTGAACCTTGACCCGGCAGGGTTGTATGTCTGAAAAAACCTGCCACTATGCTCCTCAACTTTCTCAAAGTAGCCCTTCGACACCTAGCTAAAAACAAGCTCTATGCGAGCCTGAATCTTCTGGGCCTGGCCATTGCCTATGCGGTGGTAGCCAGCTTGAGTCTCTACATTTTGTATGAAACTTCCTTCGATAGTTTTCACGAGAAATCTCATCGAATCTACCGACCCACCCATCATTTTGTCTCTGAAGGAGGCTTTGAAACCCATTGGGCCAGGACCTACCTGGACTACATCAATGAGCTGCCGGAAGATATTCCGGAGATAGAAAAACTGATTCGTTTTCAGAATCATCAGCGGAAATACCTACGAATAGGCGAGGAAAAGTTTACTTCCCCTCATACGTTTGTAACTGATCCTGAAGTCTTTTCCGTTTTTGATTTTGAGCTGGTCTCAGGCGATCCGGCTACTGCCCTGCAAGCGCCCAAGTCCGTGGTGCTAACAGAAAGTCTGGCCCGCACCTATTTTGGGGAAGCGGATCCTTTAGGGAAGGAACTAAGCGTAGTTGGGGATTTTACCGATGAAGAGGTGGTCCATCAGGTAACCGGGGTTATGAAGGACCTGCCTGCCCATTCCCACATGCCGGTTGAAGTCTTACTCTCTTACCAGAATCCAGAGGAACGAAGCTGGTGGGCTTATATCTATGTGTTATTGGCAGAAGGGGCGACCATTGAAGCAGTGGAAGCGAAAATGCCCGAATTCATGGCCAAGCACAGACCGGAGGGGGAGCGAGGGCAGCTCGACATTGAATTTCAGGCCCTGGAGGATATCCATCTGGACTCTCATTTAGCCAGAGAAATTGCCCCGAATGGAGATCGTCAAAACGTGCAGGTTTTTATGTATGTGGCCCTCTTCATTTTCCTCATTGCCCTCATCAACTACCTCAACCTAAGCAGTGCTTTGGCAATTGGCAGAGGCAAGGAAATCGGGATGCGGTTGATCCTGGGAGCCTCCAGAAAACATCTTGTTGGATATGCGCTGGTGGAATCCATGCTGTACCATTTGGTAGCAGCTTTATTGGGCTGGTCCCTGGTGACCATCCTGATGCCTTATTTGCCTCAGTTTATCTTCTTTGAGCCTTTACTGACCGCCTGGCAACAAATCCTCGGCATCGTCGGCCTGGCCATCGCCGGGGGCATGCTGGCCGGACTATATCCCGCCTGGGTCCTCACCACCTTTGCAGGTTTTCAATGGAATCGCAAGGAGGCCACGCAACGTTCTCAGCGTCATCGGGCTGGCAACCGCCTGAAAAAGACGCTGGTAGGCATTCAGTTTGCCACGGCGGTTCTTTTGGTCGCCTCTACCTGGCTGGCCCGCAATCAAGTCTATTTTCTCCAACACAAGCAATTAGGCATGAATACCGAGCAAGTGTTGGCTATTCCCAATATTCCGAATCCGGTAACCGATAAATATCCTGCCTTCAGGGATCGGGTCAGTCAGATTCCCGGGGTGAACATGGTCAGTGCCTGTATGGAAGTGCCTTCCCGGGAAATCAGAGATGTAGGTCCCACTTTTGTTGCAGGGGGAGAAAGCGACCCTAACCAGGCCCCCATGCTAGATATGCAGGTTATCAGTCCAGGCTTCATAGCAACCATGGATATTGAATTACTGGCAGGGGAGGATAAAACCCATGAATTTGTCTTCCAACCTAATCCGCAATTTTCGGAAACTTACTCACCTGCTCAGTACCTCAACGAGCAGCCCCGCAAGTACATGGTTAACGAAACGGCCATGAAAAAACTGGGATGGAACGACCCACAAGAAGCCATTGGCAAACGGATCAGCTGGGCCATAGGGGGCTTTGAACTGGCAGAGGGACCGATTACGGCAGTCATCAAAGATGTACACCAGGAAACCTTAAAAAATCAAGTGGACCCTACCCTCCTGGTGGTCGAGCAAATTTGGTTGCGTACCTTCTTGCTCAAGCTGAACACCGAAAAAATCCAGGAAACCATGGCCTCCGTCGAACAGGCATGGCACGAACTTTTTCCTACCTATCCCCTAACCTACCAATTCTTAGATGAATTGTATGATCAATTGTATCAGCAGGAACGAACCCAATTGCAATTGCTGATTAGCCTGAGTGGTTTGGCTATTTTTCTGGCCCTGCTAGGTCTCTTCAGCCTGATCGCTTATTCTTTGCAAACCCGCTTGAAGGAACTGGCCATCCGAAGAATCAGCGGGGCCTTGCTGCGCGACCTCATCCAACTGGTCAGTCGGGATTACCTGATTTTATTGATGCTGGGCAGTATCTTGGCCATTCCGCTAAGTATATGGACGGTAAACAGTTGGCTGGCCTCCTATGCTTACCAGACGGAAGTTGCATACGATGTATATGGATACACCTTAGCAGGCATGGCTCTTTTGATGGTGGTGATTATCGGCTTTCAGATTTTTAATGCGTCCCGGCGAAATCCTGCGGAAATATTGCGAGAGGAATAAAGCACTGGACTTCAGTGAGATTTTCTGTTAGTTTCAATCTATGAAATCTCCTGTGCTCCGTGGGTTGATGGCAGTAGGGGCTATCCTGATTGGCCTTTACCCGCTGCTGTATCTGCTTTCAGCAGAAGTGATCGGCTTACTGCAAACCAAACCGGAAAGCCTGCTCGCAGATCTGGCCTGGCAAACTGGCTTCTACTTACATATTCTTCCGGGAGGCGTGGCCCTCATAGTAGGCTGGAGTCAATTTGTCCCTGCCTGGCGGAAGAACCGCATGAAACTTCATCGCCAGGTAGGCAAACTCTATCTGATCGCTGCACTGATGAGTGGTTCCGCAGGTTTGTTCATTGCCTTTTCAGCTACCGGAGGATGGATTGCAAAATCTGGCTTTTTAGCCTTGGCCGTGGCATGGCTCAGCACTACCCTGCTTGCTTTTGTAGCGGTCCGCCAGGGCAATTGGGCCGCCCACCAGCGGATGATGCATTATAGCTATGCTGCCTGTTTTGGGGCCGTTACCCTCAGGCTCTGGATGCCCATTTTGATTCCGCTAATGGGCGCATTTATCCCAGCCTACCAAATCATCGCCTGGATTAGTTGGGTGCCAAATTTATTGTTTGTATGGTGGTGGATGCGCAGACCCGCTTTTGCCCGAATTCAACCCCTTCCTTCCCAAGCCGCTAGCTGATATGGAACTCATCCAACACCTCCATGAGAACTATTCCCTAACCGAAGAGGAAGTAGCGTTGGTGGAAAGTAGCTTTCAGCCCCTGACCCTAAAAAAGGGGGCGTACTTTCTCCAGGAAGGGCAGATTTGTCGCAAAATAGGCTACATAGAAAAAGGGGCCGTGCTCTATTTCACCACCGCTGATGGAGAAGAACAAGTCTGTGATTTTGCTTTCGAAACAGGATGGATTACCCATGTCAAAAGTCTCAGCTCGCAGCAGCCTTCAGAGATGAACATCCGAGCCCTGGAGGCTTGTAGCCTTAAGGTCCTCGAAGGGGAAAAAATGCTGCAACTGGCGGAAGACTTTCCCAAAGTAAACCTGATCAGACTCAAGATTGCAGATCGCTATTATGTAGAGTCGGCAGAACGTTCTGAAACCCTGGCTACCCTGGACGCGGAACAACGCTATGTCCGACTTTTGAAAACCCATCCTGAGATCATCCATCGGGTACCACAGTATTATGTAGCCTCCTACCTGGGGATTAAACCCCAATCCCTCAGTAGAATTCGGGCGAAAAAACCGGGGCCGGACTGATTTATTCACATATGTGAATGAAGCGGGTCGCGGCAGCTACGAAGTTTGTATCCAATGATCAACTAATCTTTTTATCATGTACAAATTCGTAGTAATCCTCGTCAGCCTTTTTTTCAGCCAATTTCCCTTACAGGCCCAACAAGCCCAAGAAAAGCCCTATACCGATCAATGGACCCTGGCTTTTGGGATGAGTCAACCGCTCTTCCTGAATGGCTTCAATGTCGCGATCAATTACACCACCCAGCGCTGGGTCTTTGAGTATTCTCACGGCATGAACCTCAATTACAGTGGACCGGCCCTGCGGACCGAATATCAGGACCAACTCCTTAGCCTACGTAGTCCCTACTCGACCGGAGCAGGCTTTGGTCCCCGTCTGATCGCTCGGCCGATCATTTCTATGGACCTGCGCCTGGAAGCCAAAGTGCACCAGTACAATGCCGAGCTAAATGAGCAGCAGGAACTGCAATACACCAACTTCGACCTTGGAGCGGGCATCTACTGGCAGATTCGCCCTTTTGGTAAAACCGGTGGCTTGCTGAAAGGCATCACCCTGGAGCCTTCTATCCGCTACTGGGCCAATGTAGCCAGCAGCCTGGAAAAGAACTTCAGCTACACCAATCCTGCGGGGGAAACCGTAGGGCATACGCCTTATCCGCTGAATTTATTCGGCAACCTATCCCTGGCCTATACCTTCCCTGGAAGGAGGTAGCGCCAGTGGCCATAGTTGATCACCTCCTCAACGCTTGTTGAGGAGGTGATTTTGTTTCAACCCTGGCTCATTATGAGCATCTCTTAACCAAAGCACCGCTTATGAAATTCAAGGATCCTGTATACCGGAATCTGTACGAGGAGATGAAAAACATCAGACAGGCTTATACGCCTGCCAGCCTTCATTCAGGATTACATGGGCTTCCGGATACTGATTTTTACCGAAAAAGGATCCGCAGCCTTTCGCAAAAAAGCCTGATGGTCTGGCTGGCCTTAGCCGGATTTGGCATGGCATTTTTGTTCCATTTGATCATCGCCCTCCAAGCAGGGAACATGCTGAATTCCAGCGCGAGTTTCTGGGGAGGCTGGATTTTTTTAGCCCATTTTTCCCTCCAACAACTCAACCTAAGCCAAAAACTGAAGGAACTTAGGCATGGGCAAAAACTGTTGGATGTATGCCAAATGGCGTATTCGACCATCCCTAAGAGACGTTAAAAAGGTAGCGATCAGGAGGCGGGGAAGCATGGCTACTGCTTAGGGGCTGCCGCTACATCAGCACGTATAAAAACAACAATCGCAGGCCCAGGCCTACGAGTACGACCCCGAAAACACGGTTGAGGATCAGTAGTCGGCGGTCATTCAGGAACTTCCTGATATGATCGGCCAGGTAGGCTTTGAGGAAATCGCAAAGCAGCAAGGTGAGCAGGATGGCTGAGAAAAAAACCAGGTTTTGGGTGCTGTTGAAGCCAAAATCTATTTGAGCGGTACTGATAAAGGTTACCCAAAACATAAAGGCCACCGGGCTGAGGACATTGATCATAAAGCCCTTGAGCACCAGTTTCCAGCCATGTCCATTGCCATTAGGAGCAGGTTCGAGGCTATCCAGGGCTTTGGTTTTTTGGGTGAGCATAACAAAGCCTATCCCCAGAATCAACATGCCGCCGATCAGGCTAAAGACCATTTGGAAGGTTGGGTCCTCGTAAATATAGGATAAGCCCCAATAGGTGGAAGAGAGGATGATTGCATCGCTTAGCATGACGCCCAGGGCAAATAATGCCCCAGCTCTAAAGCCTTTTTCGATGCTGTGCGTAATGATCAGTAGGAATGCTGGACCTACCATCAATGCCAAGATCACTCCAGCTAATATTCCGTTCAGAACTGGCGAAAGATACATTCAGTAAACTTAGCAGCTTCCATCAGGAAGCGGGGGGTAAAGATACGGTTTCCGATCAAAACTAATAGCGAAAGTGCGAATAAGTATGATCATCCAACCGAAAAATTCAACTTTGTATGTTGGCTTAGAGCCTTCATCCTTTTCGGATATAGTAATATCATAAATCGTGCCTACTCACATACAGCTAGTTAGGACCTCAAAACCCATATCCTTATGAATCGCAAACGCCAAACCGAGAGAATTACTTTGCGCCCCTGGCAAGAAGAAGATGTCAGCGAAATTATCCCGGCCTTTGCTGACGAGAACTGGAGCGCCTATTTAGGGGGTAGGAAAGATGCGGAAGGCTGTTGGCGCCTCATTGCTGGCTATATGGGACACTGGGAAATGCGCGGCTATGGATACTGGGCCCTGGAAGACAAAAGCACTGCTCGCTTACTAGGGGGCGCAGGTTTATGGCATTCTCCCCAATGGCCAGCCCTGGAATTAGGATATTGGATACTGCCGGCTTATCAGCGGCAAGGGTATGCCATGGAAGCCTGCCAGCATATTCTGGAAAGCGTTTCCCAGGAAATGCAACCCGATAGCCTGGTGAGCTTTATCCACCCTGACAACCAGCCTTCCCAGGCCCTGGCCCTCAGGCTGGGCGGGAAAAAGGAGGCGGCGATTCCCCTGCTGACCTTTGGGCCTCATTTGGTATTTAGATATTGGTAACAAAAGGTCCAGGTCATTTCTCTTGTAAGGCCCATTGGTTGAAATATCTACATTCCGTAATTTGGCCCCCAGTTCTTTGCAGAACTGTGAAAAAGAAGCTACCAAACATGAAAATAACCAAGACTTACCGACCCAGGATAAGCGGACCGGAATCCCCCCGCAATTATATTATCCTGATGGATGGAACCTGGAATGATGAATACGGCATCGACGGAGATGGCCTAACGACCAACATTGTCAAGCTCAATAAATCCCTCTCCCGGGACTCTCAGAATCAAATTACCCGCTATTACCGGGGCGTGGGCAATGACAACGACCACAACAAACTCGGAGTACTGCTGGGAGGAGCTTTTGGCAAGCGGGAAAAAGCCATTCGCAACAATGCCTATTCACGTCTCGCCAAAGAATACCAGCCAGGAGATAATATCTACATTTTTGGCTTTAGCCGGGGAGCGGCTTCTGCCCGCATGCTAGCCGCCCAAATTCACGAAATGGGCATTCCTCAGGAAATCGTGATTACCACTGAGGCGGTTTCAGACCGGGAAACCAACAATGTGGAGAACCGCTTTGTCAAATTTGAAGCAGATTTCAGTCAAAGCAGAAAAGTAAACATTTGCTTTCTGGGCGTATGGGATACGGTAGGTGCCTTTGGGATTCCCGTCAACTTCCTGGGCATTCCCTTCCAATCCTGGAACCTCTTCAAGAACATGGACGTAGCGGGGAATGTCCAAAAAGCCGTACACCTGGTGGCCGCCGATGAAACCCGCGATGCCTTCTCCCCTACCCTGATGAACCACCGCCCCGGCGTGATTGAAGAAATCTGGATGCCTGGGGTCCACTCTGACGTGGGCGGGAGCTATGCAGAGGATCAGTTGGCCAAACACAGCCTGTATGTGATGATCCAAAAAATCAAAGCCAATTGTATAGACAAAGGATTGCCACCCCTACAATTTGAAAAAGAAACCTTGGCGAACTACACCAGCCATGAAATCACCAAGGGCGTCTTCCACTTCCACGGTTTGGGCTCTAAAAAATCCATTCGCCGGATTCACTGCCTAAAGAATAACAAGAAAGTGGGTCCGGAGGAACAGTTGCCCATCATTCACAAATCCTTCTTTGCCCTCCAGAAAAGCAGAGAAAACTACAGCCTGGTGCATCGTTCCAGTTGGTTTGGGGAGGACAAAAAACTGGAACTGCCCATTTTGTACAACCCAGCTAATCTTAAATACCTTCGCAAAAAATATGAGGTGGATGAAACCTAGCGAGCTTTTCCTTGGTGGGATTTCTCATGTATAAAAAAAGCTCAGACACCTTTTTGAATGCCTGAGCCTGTATGAGAATAAGGAAGGGCTTATTCCAGATCCGGGTAGCCTAATGCCACTACCCCTTTTATATTTTCCAGAAAAATTTCGTTTCCATCCGCATCAGCAACCAGGCAAGAAAACTTCACGCCTAGTTTCTGGGTAGGCTGGCCAAAGCGGTTTCTATCGTAAGGCTCAGAGCTGATGACCTCAAAATTGCTGGCGGCTGCCTGCGCTACCAGATCCGAGCGGTATTCTACCCCATTTTCGCTTACCCAGCGAATCCTCACTTTGCTCAGGTCCAGGGGATTGGGGTCATTGAGTTGGAATACCTGAAACTTAAATCCCGCCTGGCATTTATTTGGATCGGCGCTGATTTCCTTACAAAAGGTTGAACGGCAACCGGTAGCGTCTTCAATGGTCAGACAGGCCTTATAGTCGTCCAAATCTCCATAATAGTAACCGGGATTGCCCAGGCTTGCCCCAAATCCATCTCCAAAATCCCAGCGGTAGCGAAATGGGGCCTGGCCACTAGAGGTACTTTTAAAAGAGATATACTGGATGGTACTGTCTAGCTCATGGATAAATTCTGCCTGACACATATCCTTGAATTCTACTTCATTGCAAACCAGTCCGGTGCAGCCGTTGGTGTCGGTCGTCTCTAAGCATACCATGACCGATTCCAGGCTGGTATCCGGGTATTGATGAATAGGGCTTGCCCCTCCGGACATATTCCCGTCCCCAAAATCCCAGTTGTAGCCGGAATTATTTCCATGAGGGTCTTCCGCTTCAAAATGCACTTCGTATCCCAGGCGGGGTCCTACTTCTTCAATAAATCTGTAGGTGCCAGTGGGCAAAGCTGAAGCGATATCTTCAGGCTCGTCAGTGGGGTTCTGCCTTTCTCCCCGAATCTCAATTTGCAGGGATTCCCGACAATCCGTACAAGGGGCCTTTTCAAAGGCACCCTGAAAGACATATACATCTACGGGATCTTTGCGGTAACCGGTTTCCAGGTAGTATTCCTTTTCCCCAGCAACCAGAGAGAGGTTTTCCCCACCGAGGGTTCCTTGCAGATAAAAGGTAGGCTCACCGATATTTTCATCCGGCAACTCCTGCAATTTACACCCCCACATAGCTGTCAGAAGCAGGGAAGTGAGAAGGATGGGGCTTATTCTTAGGTGTTGATAGCGCATAACTTTTCCTTACCAGTGATACAGATCCTTGGCAATGCCGATCCGTAATTGAAGGTTTCTGTCTTTGGTTGTGTTGAGGAAAAAAGTATTGAGCGTCTGGTCTCTCATGCCATACAAAGCTGAAACCCGAAGCATATAGCCCCGGCCCAGGTAATATCCGTAGCCAATCTGACCTGCCACATCCCAACGGGCCATCCCTTGCCTGTAGCCCCAGGCTTTTTGTCCCTCCACCGGGGGCGTTTCAAAGTTGGCGATGCGCTGATTCTGAACTTCGGCCCGCGTATTCAACCAATACTGGGATTGCAGGCCAATGCTGAAGTAATGGCGGTTTTTCAAATGTACATCCAGCAGTAAAGGGACTTCCACCCCATGCATAGCCAGAGGTGAAATGGTGGTATTTTCCTCCTCCCGACCAAATGAAAAGCTAAGCGTCCGATAGGTAGAATCACTGTTTAAGGCACCTCGGCTCACATAACCCAGGCCTGTCCGGAGTTTCAAATTGGGGGTCAGGCCATAGGCATAATATAAGCTAGCCTGGGGACGTAGGCTGAAACCTGCGGGCTCAGCCAGTCGATTTTGCCAGCCCTGATATAGCGCGCCCTCCACTTGCACCCCAAAATAGTGGCGCGAGTAGGCTTGGTTCCCATTGTGCGCAAAGCGGTGGTTCAACTGCGCCAGCGGAGAGACCCAACGAATAAATTTCCGCGCTTTGAGGGGGTTCACAAAGTAAGGGTGGCGTTCATTACGCGCAGTTTGAAGACGTTGCCCCGCCTGATGGGACAGGATCGGACCTGCCTGATCCTCAGGATTCGTTTTGTCGGCAGACAGGTTTACCAAGGTTTGCCCGGCTTCTTTCGAGGCCTTCGCCCTGGAGGACATTGGACCTATACCCTGTATCGGGTTAAGCACTTCATGTTGCGGGTTCGGTTCTGTGGCCTCCTGGGCCACATCAGTCCCCGGCATCTCAGGCGGACATGCTTCTTCTGTATATACCACAGAAGCCGTAGCCTCCTGAATGAGCGGCTCTGCCGGATCGGCAGGCGAAAATCCTCCCATCAAGGCCATGACAGTAAAGGGGAGCAAGGCCAGTCCTAATCCCAGATTGGAAAAAGCAAACCAGATCAATCCCCTTCGCTTCTTTTTCTGCTGCGCTTCAATCAGGCGTTCTGCCTCCGCCCAGTATTTTTCCTGATAGGGAATCTCACGTTGCGAGAGCTTTTGCCTAAAAAAGTCGTCTATATGTGGCTGTTCACTCATATCCACATTATTTCGTTATCAAATTGGTCATCTTTTCCGACAACCAGCCCTTTAATTGCTTGCGGGCAAAAGAGACATGCCATTTGGAGGTTCCTTTTGAAATCCCCAGCATATCTGAAATTTCTTTGTGTGTGTATCCATCGATGGCAAACAGGTTGAATACCTCTCTACTCACGGGGGGTAGACGACGAATTAGGGCTTCCAATTCCGCAGCATCGAACTGCCGGTCTGCTTCATTGAAATCTACCTTACTCGCCTGAAGGTGCGGTTCCTGTAGGTCTTCGTATCGTATTTTCTGTTGGTGCCTTTTGTTCTTTCGATATTCATCAATGATCGTGTTGATCATGATGCGCCGAATCCAAGCCTCAAAGGGAACCTTCGCTTTCCGTTTGTCCAGGTTTTGAAGGATTTTCAGAAAGCCCAGGTTGAGGACAGATGCAGCTTCTTCTTCCTGACGGTAATAACGGATGCACACCCCCATAAGTACCCCGAAGCACTGCTTATACAGCAGGTTCTGAGCCTTGCGGTCCTGCTTGACGCAGGCCTTAAGAAGCTGTGGATCAATGTGCATACCTATTGAAGAAAAGAAAGGAAAAGAGATCGACCAAGCTTTGATCACCCGTATTCAAACCTGATCCGATCTCTTCCTTTCATATTACCTTGGTTGTTAATCGGTTAAGTGCTCGGACAAAATATTTGCCACGAGCCCTTAACCCTACACTTTTTAGCCGGGACTTAACCCCCACTAACTTACTTACTTATTCTTCTAATTGTTTTTGATAAAGCGTTTGCTTAATACTTCTCCTCCAGCCCGGAGCTGAAGCATATACGTACCAGCAGCCAGATCCTGTACATTCCACTCGATCAGCCGTTCTCCTACCACGCCGTTCTCCACTTTGCGGCTCAGGGTCTGTCCCATCACGTTCACTACAGAGAGTTCCAGGTCAGTGATCCGATCGAAGGCAACCTTGATATTCAGTTGCTGGCTCACTGGGTTTGGATAGATATCTCCAATGGTTCCAAAGCTGAACTGCTCGATAGAGGTGGTGCCAATGGCATCAACATGCGTTGAATTCACCTCAAAGTCGGCCGCGGTAAACTGATCAGCACCTGGGCCAATGATGACGGTCCATACTTCGGTAGGCAAGCCTGGAATCTCTACATGTACATGGTAGGTTCCATGTGGCAGGTTATCGAAGCTGTAATTACCATTGTGATCGGTATGGGTGTAAGCAATAGGATTGCCGTTTTCGTCCATCAGGATGACCAGGACGCCCTGCATATTGTCGCCAGTTTTGTTAGCTCCCTGACTAATGTTACCGCCAATGAAGCCGGGTCCTCCATTGTTCGCTCCCTGGATCATGAAGATGACCGGATTGAAGACACTGGAGTTAGCGACGATGGTACTGGTTGCATTGTACCAGAAGAGCTCGTCTCCTAAATAGGTAGGCAGATAATTGGCGTAATTTGGATCAAGGCTGTCCAGGGCTGCTTTGACCAGATAGGTACCGGGTGCGACATTGTTGAACTGATAATATGACTGAGCCATCGGCACGGAGTCAATCAAGGTCAGGGTGTTAGCTGCTGAATCGTGCTGGATTAGATAGACCGTTCCGATGGAAACGATGTTGCTGTCCGCAATGACGATGCCTGAGATGGAGAGGCCTTGGGTCTGGCTAAATACCACATCACATACCGACGACGCACATCCATTGGCATCTACGATGCTCAGACATACAAAGAAGGGACCGGAAGCAGTATAGGTATGCGTGGGGTTCTGGGCATAAGAATAGGTGCTATCTCCAAAGTCCCAGAACCAACTGGTAATGGCAATGGCATTGCCAGCACTATCTACTGCGGTAGAAAGATCCGTAAAGCTGATTTGCCCGGTAGCGTTAAGTCCCCAGCTAAAGTCAGCATTACATCCTGCCAGGCTGATGCCCTGGATATTGACAGAATCACATTGCGTAACCGTACAGTTAGAAGATGAATCTGTAACCGTCAGACAAATGGTATATATGCCAGGGTTGGTATAGGTATGCGTAGCATACATGCCAACTCCGAAAGTACCATCACCAAAGTCCCAGCTATAGGTCGCGGATGGACTGTTGTAGGTAGAATCTGCATATAGATGAACCTGACTGGGTTGGTTGGGCGAAACCCAAGGGTAGAAGTTCGCGTTACAAGCCGGAAGGTTTTGTACCACTACCGCTACACAGCTGGTGTCTGCACATCCTGAATTGTTGGTAACGATCAGGCAGACATTGTAGGTACCGGCCTGCGCATAGGTATGAGTAGGGAAGGGCTGGGTAGAGGTAGAACCATCTCCAAAGTCCCAACTGTAGGCAACATTCCACTGGCCTTGCTGAGCGTAGAATTGAACCTGCGTACCAAAGGGCTGGTAATACTGGAAAAAGGCCTGGCAGTTTCCACCACCTCCGGTCTGAGTCGCGACTGAATCACAGAAGGTCGCAGTACAGCCCAGGATTGAATCAGTTACGGTAAGACAGACCACGTAGGTGCCGGGGTTTTGGTAAGCATGTGAGGTGTACTGTCCGGTACCCGTGTTTCCGTCGCCGAAGTCCCAGGTGTATACAGGTGAGCCTGCGAAATTGGAGTCAGCCAAGAAGGCGAAGGCACCCGAAGTACTCGGGAAGGCCGTAAATCCAGCCTGGCAACCCGGATTGCCTGAGGGCACTACCACATTCATGCAAGTAGTATCAGCGCATCCGTTTTGACCAGCAATAATGAGACAAACATTATAGGTCCCTGCTTGCCCATAGACATGCACAGGGTTTTGAGCGGTTGAGGTATTTCCATCTCCAAAATCCCAAGACCAGGTGATCGGCCCTTGAGAAGAACTTACATTGGAGCAATCATAAAAAGTCATGGTATTAATGCCGGTCCAGATTTGGGCAAAATGCGCCTGGCAGTTTGCGCCACCTGGATTAGAACCTGTCACCAATACACTATCACAATAAGTGGCCACACAGTTAGAGGCGGTATCTGTAACCGTCAGACAGACAGTGTATAAACCAGGATTGGCATAGCCGTGCGTAGTATATGAGCCGCTTCCCGTATTTCCATCACCGAAGTCCCAGGCAAAGCTTGCGCCGGGGTAAGAAAGGCTGTCGGCAGCAAAGACCACTTGCCCGGTAAAGATCTGGTAGGCGTTGAAGTTGGCAACACATCCTCCTACAGTTATAAGATAACATTGGGTATCAAAACAACCATTGGCGGTATCAGCAATGGTCAGACATACATTATAATAACCCGCTCCAGCATAATTATGTACAGGGTTTACCTGGGTAGAGGTATTTCCATCTCCAAAGTCCCAAAGGTAGGTGGGAGAAGATCCACTATAAGTAGAATAATCGCTGAAAGAAATCTGACCTGAGGCCGTTTGGGAAAAGCCAAATTGAGCCTGACAGTTTCCCTGGCTAGGTTGGCCGCAGACCAGGTTCACATTGTAAACGCCGATATTGGGTGAATATGGAAGGGTATCAATGGCCATTCCAAAAGCCCCACAGTTGGCCCAAACAAGGATATAACCCGCTACGCCTGGAGAGGCGAGGCTGTCTGCGAAAAAGCCATTCGGGCTGGTTGTCGTGGTAGATTGGTACACGGCGCCACCTCCTGAAACTTCGATAAAAATCGAAGCATTGGGAATAGGAGCTCCATTCCCGTCAGTATAAGTTCCGGTTACCAACACCTGTCCCCAACTCAGGCCAATCATGCCTAGTAATAGCAGGAGACTTGTAGTAATTTTTTTCATTGTACCGAGGTTATTCGAGTAAGAAAGATGATGAAAGAATGATTTTTACCCCCATACACGCCCTCTGATTTCGGAAGGTTGGGTAAAAAAATATTTTTTTTTCGCAGCCTGCCATTTTCCTGCAATTTTCTATCTATGGGCGCTTCTTATCAAAAAGAATGAAACGGTCATTGAAAATTCTCTGCCCAAAGTGGACTAGGTATGTTATTTGTTCTATATTTGGAATGGTCATATCGCCATGTCCAACGCCAGGATAGACAGACGTAAGCCTCCAGTTCAATGATCCTCCAATCGCTACGCAGTCTTTCCTTGCTCCTAATCCTTTTTATCGCCCCGCTAGCCTGGTCTCAGGCTCAGAACCTGGTGGATAGCCTCCAGGCTCAACTTCCGCATCTCCCCCCGCTTCAGCAAATCAAGGTGAAAGCGACCCTTTCCTTTTGGCTAAGAAATGAGGACCCGGAGGTCTCCCTGCGCTATGGGCGAGAAGCCGTCCTTCAGGGCAGAGAAATGAACGCCAACAAAGAATTGGGATTTGCCCTGAATAATCTGGGCATCTTCTTCGAAAGCCAGGGCCACTTGGACAGCGCCAGAAGTTATTTCCAAGCCGCCCTTGAGGCATATGGGCAGGCCGGGGAGAAAGCCTATCAGGCCTTTATTTTACAAAAGCTTGGCACCTTCCTTCAGAAACACGGGCTCAAGGAAGAAGCATATTCCTATTTGCAACAGGCTCAAAGCGCCTACCAGCAACTGGACCTACCAACCGGCGAGAAAGGCAGCCTGTATATGCAGACCGCGGATCTGGCTTTGGCTTTGGGAAAAGCAGAAGATGCGCTGAGTTTCCTGACTGCGGCGCAGCCCATTTGGGTTACACGTCAGGATACGCTCCGGCTGCTGACCAGCATCAGGCGCAAGGGAGAAGCCTACCTCTCTCTGGGAGACCTTGACGCAGCAGAGATCCAACTCAACCTGGCTGATTCCCTTCTGCAATCCCGTAACTTTCTGCTCCCGCAGGCGGCTGTTCATCTTACCAGAGCCAGCTACCTTGAGGCTCGGGAGAATCCCCGCGAAGCCCAGCGAGAATTGGCTGCGGCTGAAGCAATCTATCTGGATAAAGGAGAATATGCTGAACTGGTAGAGGTTTATCTCAGAATGTCTCAACTTTCTCTGGACCGAAAGCGCTTACGAGAAGCGTTGAACTTTACCCAGGAGGCAGCGGGGAATCTGGATTCAGTTAGCGTTTCTCCGGCCACCCAGGCCATGATTCTTCAACGATTCCGGGATATCTATCTGCAAAGACGACAATTTGAGGAAGCTCAGGCATATTTGCTTCGATATGAGCGATATACAGATTCTCTTACCTCCCTGCAGGAAATGAAGCGGCAGGCCGGGCTGAGAGAGGCCTTCTACGCTGAGCAAGCAGAAAGAAATAGGCTGCAGGACCTTCAGCTGTTGAAAGCCATGCAGCAACCGGAGCATCCAAAAGCCGCGTCCTGGCTGGTCTACAGCCTGCTAGGCTTACTCCTCAGCATGATCGGGCTCGGGGTGTTCCTCCATATCCGCTACCGCCAGCGCTTAGAAGTAGAGCGGATGATTGCGCAGCAGCAGAAAATGCGTTTCTCTTCGGTGGTAGAAGAAGAAGAAAAAGCCTGGCTGGGCTTTTCTCAGCATTTACATCTTATAGTAGGCCAGCATCTGCATCAGGCCCAGAACGAAATTGCCAACCTGAATGGATATGTGAATCGGAAAAAGCCGCAGGGCCAGCAAGCGATTCATCGCTCCCTGAGTGCCTTAGAAAATGCGCGGAGTGCCTTACAGAAAACGGCCAGCCAACTTACCCCGCCTGATCTCCAGGAAGTAGGGCTGGAATCATCCATAGAAGGGCTGACCCGCGCGGTCAATTCCCGCGGTAAAATCTGGTTGCAGTTGTTTAAACCAGACCCCCTCCCTGCGATGAGCGCCGCCCGCCAACTCGGCATTTATCGGCTCCTCATGGAAATCCTCTTTAAGCTGGAACAGTCCGATTTATCCGGTTCCGTGGGGCTAAACATCAGCCCCCATCAACAGGGATTGCGCATCGACTTGAAAGAGATGGACGTGACCATGCCCTTGGTGGACACCCTGGTTACTTCTCCCGAAGGAGCTTCCTGGGCCATTTTACAAACCCGGATCGCGATGCTTAATGGTAAGGCAGATATGTTGCAATCTCCCGAAAAGGGCACCCAACTTAGCCTCTCTTTCCCTGGTTGAGTCCCCTGTTCTTCACCCTGAATTTGCCTTTCCTGTGGGTGGATTTTTTTATTTGGACTAAATCTAAATAAGCTCTATGTTTGTGCCACAGTTTGATCCTATGGCCACACATTCTTCTCGTAAAGATCGCCCTGCCTTCGAGCTACCTCCCTGCCTCGCCGATGCATTCTCGCCAGAAATAAGCTGCGGAGGAGCGAAGAAAAAATGTTGCAAGAAGTACAAAAAGAAAAAGGGCAAACACTGTAAGCGTTGCCCCAAAATCTTTGCCTAAACCATGGCTATTGTCTACCGATCAACAGGTAGACCGGGAAGTGGTCGCTGAATCCTCTTTCTTGAAATTCTCCTCGATAAATGGCCCTGCGAGGCATGTCTTTAGCTGGCCCGTCGCCTCCTACCTGCATGAATTCGGGACCGTGGATAAAAGCATTCCCCGGTTGATATAGCAAGGTATTTTCCTGATCCATCCAATCCTCGCTCACCAGAATCTGATCAAAAAGATTCCACTTTCCTTTATACGTGAGGGTCCCCCTATCCTCAGGCCGGTGCATGACCGTCATGGGATTGTATAAGTCATCCTCAGCTACTTGAGCCAGGTCGCCTTTAGCCTGAAGAACCTCGGCAATACTGCGGTTAAACGGATCGTCATTCATGTCTCCCATGATGAGTACCAGAGATTCCTCATCCTTACGGATCTCGGCCAGGATTTCTGCGGCTACTTCTGCCGCACGCAACCGTCGAGGCTCACTTTCTTCCTGCCCCCCTCTTCGCGATGGCCAATGGTTCACCAGGATATGCACTTTTTCACCCCCCATCATCCCACTTACATGCAGGATTTTTCGGGAAGTATAATTGGGCTCTGCCGGGAAGGTAATTTCGACCGCTTTATGAGATTGATAGGCAAAAGTCTTCGGGTTGTAAATCAACGCCACATCAATCCCGCGCATATCCGGAGATTCTTCATGCACGACCTCATATTGCCGGTCCTTTAGTTCCGTCATTTGGACCATGTCTTTCACCACCTGTGCATTTTCTACTTCCGCCAGACCCAGGATATCAGGGCCATTTTCTCCCATGGTGCCGATCGCTCTGGCCAGGTTGTCAATTTTGTCCAGGTACTTTTGGGTGGTCCAGTTATACCGGCCTTTTGGCGTAAAATCTTCGTCTAGCTTCACCGGTTCATCGTGGATATCAAAGAGGTTCTCCACATTATAAAAGCCTACGATCCAGCGATCAGGCAGATTAGCTGCCTCAGCGGCAGAAGCCTGCCCCTGTTTTTCTTCTGATTTACATCCACTCCCCAAGAGTAAGAGGCAGCAGGCAAAAAATACATATTTGTTCATACAGTCAGTTTGAGGTCGGCAAAAATAAGCATTTGGGAGGTAAGATGGAGAAAAGGCTAGCGCTGATAGCGTCGGCGGATATTTTCCATCACCGGTTTGTTCTGAGGCGTAAAGCCTCCGTGCGACTCCCCTCCTACTCCCTCATGCCGATCAAACCATTTCCAGATAAAGCCTCCCCCAAACCATGGCTCATCCCAAAAGCAGCCATAAAGCGCTTCATAAGCATTGATTTGGGCCTGCATGCTTTGGGCACCAGCACTGCTGGTCTCCCAGGGCCGCCGGGCGGTATATTCTACCGAACGATAGCCATACTCCGTAAAGACGATTTGTTTGCCTTGCTTTTTGGGATGCGCTAGACTTTATCGGTATTGATGCTTACTGGCCTTTGATGGATAAAAAAAATGCTTCAGAGGA
>JBCBGC010000104.1:0-30494 GCA_038527215.1 Bacteroidota bacterium | reverse complement strand
CCCCCCCCCCCCCCCCCCCCCCCCCTTTTTCCACGAGCATTCGGCAAACCCGATTGTTCTTCGTGTCTGGTGTTAAGCAGTGTGCAATTCCGATCCATAGCTTGTGGCTGTGTAGCTCAGTGGTAGAGCGCTGGACGATGTTGCAGGTTCGAGTCCTGCTCCTGCCCCAAGGGCGGGATGGCGGAAATGGTAGACGCGATGGATTTGGGTTCCATTATCATTGTTCCACGTCGAGAAAGCGACGATCATTCCCGGCAAAGCCCCTCCTGATTTTCGGCTTAAGGTCTGCTTGCAGGCCCGCGGCAGTCAGGTTTCGGCCCGAAAGTCTTTGGATTCCGTTTGGCCCACTTCCTGGTCTTCGGAAAGCAAAAGCAAGCGAAGCTTCGGCTGGTCTTGCCCCTGGCTTTCCTGAACGCCTGAAAGAATGCCCTGCTCAAAAAGACTTCCGCCAGCGACCCGATGAGGAGCAGGCAGGGTTTTGCCTTTTTTTGAAACAAGCAATCACCGACTCCTTTGCTGAGATGAAGGGAAAGGGTGATATCATAGATAACCATAAACACAATTTCAGACGATGAAAAAAGTAACTATCTACCCTTACTCTGTGGGACTGCTGTTCCGAAAAGGGAATTTCATCCGTCTGCTGCCAGAGGGTTCATACTGGCTCCGCTGGGCAGACGATGTCAAAACCTATTCGCTTACCCAGCCTTTCCACGCGCCAGTAGATCTGAACCTGCTGCTCCAGGATCGTCTCTTTGCGGAGATGATTCAGGTTGTGGAGGTAAAAGACCACGAGCTCTGCCTGATGTTTCGAGAGGGGAACTTCTCCGAAATCCTCAAACCAGGTCGCTATCCTTTCTGGAAATCTGTAGTCAATTATACTTTCGAGCACTACGATATGAATGTGCTGGAAGTGCCAGAAAGCCTGGATCGGCAACTGATGGGCAAGGAATCTCTGTACTCCTACATGCGGGTATACATGGTTCAGTCCTTTGAGGTAGGTCTGCTGACCGTAGATGGCAAGATTGAGCGGAAACTCGGTCCAGGAACTTATTACTTCTGGAAAAACGAGCAACAAACTTCGCTTCTGAAAGCTGACCTGCGCCAGCAACAAATGGAGGTTTCCGGACAGGAAATCCTAACCAAGGACAAGGCGGCCCTCCGCCTGAACTTTGACGCACGTTACCAGGTGGTCGAGGTGGAAAAAGCCCTGGTGGAAACCAATAACTACGCCAAGGTGCTCTATGTGCGGCTGCAGCAAGCGCTGCGAGAATACGTCGGGCAGTACACCCTGGACGAACTTCTGGCCAATAAGGAAGGTGTGGCAGACTTTGTGAAAGTAGCCGTTGGACCAGTCCTGGCTGAAATGGGGGTCGAGCTGCTGGACTGCGGGATCAGAGACATCATCCTGCCTGGAGAAATGAAAGAAATCATGAACCAGGTGCTGATTGCCCAAAAGCAAGCGCAAGCCAATACCATCGCGCGTCGGGAGGAGACTGCAGCTACCCGTAGCCTGCTCAACACCGCCAAGCTGATGGAAGACAACCAGATGCTGTTCAAGCTGAAGGAAATGGAATACGTAGAGAAAATCGCCGAGAAGATCAACAGCATCTCGCTGTCCGGCGGTGGCCAGATCGTAGACCAACTGCGCCAGATCTTTGGCGCAAAAGAATAATAATGCCAAACATGAGTCATCCCGAATTTTGGGATGGCTCATTTCTTTAAGCATTATGTGAGACGGATAAGAAAGGGCTATTTCTCTTTCATATGCATGTCACCCCGGAAGCTCCTCCGACTGTAAGGAGGTGAGCGGTCCGGGGTCTCTCGCTCTGGTACCGTACTCTGCTGGGTGAATCTATATCGTCGGAGGTCTCTGCAATCCTCATGTAATCATGGAGACCCCGGATAAGTCATTTTCCCTACCGGTCAAATGCCTTTCCGGGGTGACATATTTGTGGGTGGTTAGAGTTTCAAGAAGTGGTTTGATGAAATCATCTCTCCTTCCATATTATGCGGGATGAATCACGATTTTTATTCCCCCATCACATACCCATACACCTTCTCCGACACCCGTGCCAACATCTCCGTGCCCGCCTCCATATCCGTCATTTCCTTGGAAAGCAGGATCAGCACATAGCGTCTGCCGTCGGGCAGCATGACCAATCCAGAATCGTGGTGTACGCCGGTGATCCAGCCTGTTTTGTGGGCGACCTTGACTTGCTCTGGTAGATAAGCCGGGATGACATCATTGAACTGCTGGTCCAGCAGGATGTCGATCATTTCCCGAGAGGCCTCGGGACTGACGGCCGTGCCTTGGGCCAGGTGCTCAAAAATCCGCAACAGGTCAAAGGCGGTGGTGCGGTTGCTCAGGCCTTGTTCAAAGGCCTTGATGTCTTCCACGCCGCGTAGGACATCAATGTCCGGAGCCCCCAATTCCCGCATGGTCTGGGTAACCACTTTGGCGTCGAGTTGGTCGATGAGGATGTTGGTGGCGAGGTTGCTGCTGGCAATGATCATGTCGTAAGCCAGTTCTGACCAGGGCAGCTTCTGCCCGATCTTGCTATACAACTTGGGCTCGCTGTCGTCAGTCAGGGTGAGTTGGAAGGGACTGCCATCCACAATGCTGGAAAATTCATTCACCACCTCTAGACTATCCGTCAGGGCAAATTTGCCCGTTGCGGCCTGCTTGTACATCTCAATCATGACCGGGGTTTTCATGGTACTGGCCGCATGAAACTTTTCGTGGGGATTGATCAGCAGGGAGTCGCTTCCCTCCAGCATCTTAAAGGCCATAGCAAAACTGCCTTCCTGGCTGGCAAATAGTTGGTTGACATCCCGCTCGAGTTGCTCGAGGGGGGAAGGGGTCTGGCAGGCAGTCATGGCTAAGGCCAGACAAAAGATGAGCATGATTCGGTCCATGCTACAAGATAGAGAATGCGGGGAGGTATTTGCAAACAGCGGGACAGGGTCCTTCCTGCCCCGCTGTGGGATCATATCTTATCTAAAGTACGTCTACTTATTTCTGTTTCATCAACATGCGGTCGAAGAAGATCTCTCGCACCGGATCAAAGATGCGTAAGGTATACATGCCATCTGGAAGGGTGGTGAGGTCCAGGGTGGCCTTGTTAAATTCAAAGGTGATTTCTTCGCTGATCAACAAGCGGCCATCATGGCTGAAAATTTCAGCGATCCGGCTCCCATCGGTTTGGTAGTGGATGGTCAATTTATCCCTTACCGGGTTAGGGAAGATGCGGTGCAGTTGGATAAGGTCCCCGTTTAGGCAGTCTTCATCCACGCCATTGTCCGGGAAGTCCTGACGGCCGGGATTGATGCGATCGTCGCTATCGTTACAGTCGGAACTGTCCGTTACAAAGCCAAGCGGAGGTTCGGCCAGGCAGGTATCCATGCGAATCGCGGCGTCTCCGTAGGAATCACCATCTGCATCCAGGAAATAAGCATATAGCGTCAAGCCATCATCGATGCCACCCTGACAGTCATTGTCGATGCCATCACAGATTTCTGAGGCCAGGGGGTTAATATCCGGCTGGTCGTCGGCACAGTCATTGCCATTGGAAGCGTAGCCTAGGGGAGGCTGTTGCAGACAAGTGTCCAGGAAGATGAGGGGATTCCCAAATCCATCCTGGTCTTCATCCAACCAATAGCGGTTAATGATCAGGCCGTCATCGATCTGTCCGTTACAATTGTTATCAATCCCATTGCAGACCTCCTGGGCATTAGGATGCACAGTGGAATCCAAATCCTGACAGTCCATGTTGTTGGTGACATATCCGGGAGGGGCGGGTATGGCGCAGGTGTCTAAGGGAGAATTCGGATCTCCATAGCCATCTCCGTCCCGATCTCTGAAGTAGGAAAAAAGGAAGAGATCATCGTCAATGACGCCGTTACAATCATTGTCCTTGCCATCGCATATTTCCTGAGCTCCAGGATATACGGTGCTATCCTGGTCATTACAATCTACATAGTTGAAGTAACCATCCTGGTCCAGGTCCTGGTAGAAATAGGTTTCTGCCAGTTGGTAAGCCGCAATGCCCACTTTTTCCCCAATCAATCGACCCGGGATATCATCCACGGGGGGGTGGATACCTCCCCAAATCCGGGAAAGACTGGTTTGGTCAGAGGCATCCCGGTAAGTGGCCCATTGTAAGGTAAAATCCACGCTAGGTCCTTCTTCAAACACCAGGAACTGGTTTTTGTCCACCTGAAACTCTCCCATACCGCCCGGAAAAAAGGGATCGCCGGTAATATAGGTCAGCACTTCTGCCGCGGCCCGGGAAAAAGTAGAGTGCCCGGAAACATAACCCGCAAAATTGGGGGTGACGAAAGTGGGGCGCTGATATGGCCACCAGTTTTCAGCCAAAATCCAACCCACGCCAGCCGCATCCGTGGCGGTGTTGTTGATATAGGGATGGCCTTTCCAGGTGTAGACCTTAATTTTATTCAGGTTGTCTCCGCCGCCATCCAGGGAATCTCCCGCCTGCACCAGCTCGATATATCCGGGGATGAGGGGAATGCCGCCAGGGTGATAGTTAGGCAGGGTAGAATCAGAACACTGTCCCAATTCTGCCATACACCGAATGGCCGAGATGGGCCGGATGTAGTCATACCAACCTTTGATGCCCCAGGCGGAAATGGCCGCATCATGCACCGCTCCTCCCAGGGTAAAATAGCTTTTGACATCCCACTCCAATTCACTCAGAATAGGTCCTTGCCCGTTATAGCGCTTATCGACACCAATTTCATCACTGACATAGTTGAGGATGGTGAACCAGTGGCCAGGAGGTGTTTCTGAATCAGGTCCATCCGCCCAAAACTCCGCCAGGACCCGCGCATAATCTCCCCGGGGAACCATTTGAGGTTCGTAAGGCTGGCCGGTGTGCGGATTGACCGAATGCCCAATGCTGGGATCGCCTCCGTTGAGCAGATCATAAAAGCCTTGTAGCCCTTGAATGGTAGTCGGGTAGCTCTGAATGTTGCCGATGGAATTGGGCGAAATGTCCCACATCACGCTGTCGGCGGGATCGAGATGGGCTCCCCAAACAGATACCAGGGTAAAGCCCCATTTATATTCATCTGACAAGGGATCTACGCCGGTAGTATCCAGGTAAGGAGGAGCGCCCGGGTCATGATAAACCTGATAGTCAAAATTACTACGGGTATAGGTCGTTCGGTCTGCGGTATCCAGCGCAAAAGGGGTAACCTGTCCCCATTCCGGACTGAGGAAGGGGGGCGTATTATAGGGGATGACGTTGCCTGACTGGTCGATAAAGACGCTGAGGGTCAGGGGTTGCCAGCGGTTAGGGTCTGAAATGCTGGGGTTACCCGGAAAGTTGGTTACCAGCGGGAGGTTGACGGGCAAATAAGACGCATTGCCATAATTCGTGACTTCGTTGGCGCCATCCTGCATCCCAAAGTTGATGAGCATCTTGCCCAGATAGTTTCCCAGGGAAGCAGGGCTGCCATTGCTATAATTAGTGGTGGTGTCCAGCAGATTATAGCCGTTTTGCACCATGAGGTTGTTGAACCGAGAAAAAGCGTTTCCTGCTCCTGGAGA
Source organism: Bacteroidota bacterium (assembly GCA_038527215.1). Taxonomy (GTDB): domain Bacteria; phylum Bacteroidota; class Bacteroidia; order J057; family J057; genus JAWPMV01. The sequence goes on along the minus strand of JBCBGC010000104.1, from coordinate 24,925 downwards.
ATACTGGAACCTATGGCGCAACAGGCGATACATGGCATGGAAGATGACCGTGGGGACAGCTATCTCTTTAGGAACAGTAGTCGTAAAGCCATTAAATGGGCAGGTGTATCCATCTATGGTTTGGCCCAGGAAGTAGGGCTGAGCCACGCTGTCAAAAACAGCCCAGGCATCGTACATGGCGATGGAAGAATGCCAAAGATTTCGGGCATGTACCGTGGGGCGGGCGAAATCCTGCCGGATGGATTCCAGCAAGGCTTCATTCCAAATCCGGGCTACCGAATGATTTTGCGCCTGCAGGCGATGCCCCAGGATGAACAAGTTCGCGAGCAGCAGGCTAGCTACAACCAGACGCCCGGGTCGCCGACTTTTTTTCGTCAACCAAAAAAAGAAGCTTGATCCCATGTTTACCGTATGCTTGATGTACGTGAATGCACCGCAAATTAAGCACCAAGAAGGGATTTTTTCCATGATTTTCGTCAAGGGTATTGCGTGGGTGGTCGAAAGCTTAGGCTTTGACCACTTTTCCTTTAGACGCGTCCCAGCGCAAATATCTTCGCTTGCGGAAAGACATGACGCCCATTTTGCACGCCATCATGCCTTTATATCCCAGTTCAGCATCGCAATTGAGGGCTGCTCCCTGACGGATGGCGGCCTGTAAATTCTGATGGTGGAGGTTGATGTCTTCTGCCCCGGTTTTTTCGTGGACAAAAACCCCGCTTGGGTCTACCGATAACTTTTCTCCGGTGCCACTGATGAGCTGCTTGGTGGTGGCTTGCTGAGGGGTGATGGTAAAGCCCGTCCGGGTAAATTCCAGGGTGGCTTTGTCTCCGCGAATCAAATGCCGGATGGGGCTATCGTTTTTCTGAGCCGAAACCAACATAACGGTCAAGCCTTCGGGATAATCCAGCATCATATTGAAGGTGTCAGGTACTTCGGCTTTGTCCTCCCCCGTAAAGAAATAATGTCCCCCAGAAGCCGAAACATATTGCGGAAAACTCAGGTCCAGGGCTTTAAGGATACGGGTCAGTCGGTGGATAAAAAGGTCGGTAGCTACGCCCCCTGAATAGTCCCAATAACGACGCCATTGGAAGTAGCGTTTGGGGTCCCAGTCCACCTTGGGCGTGGGGCCGCGCCAGGCTTCCCAGTCCAGATTTACGCCGGGTTTGGCATCCTGATCAATGGGATATTGCCAGAGGTTGCCGTTGCGGGAGTAATCGATCTGCGCCATGGTAACTTTCCCGAGCACGCCATCTTTGATCATTTTCTGGGCGGTGATATAGCTGTCATCCGACATGCCTTGTACGCCTACTTGTAATTTGAGGCCGGTTTCTTTAACCCGGGCGACCACCTCCTGGGCTTCTTTGATTTCGTGGGTCATGGGTTTTTCCACATACACATGGCGGCCCGTGTCGAGGGTATCGAGGATCATGCGATGATGCCAGTGCTCCGGGGAAGCGATCATCACGTAGTCGAGCTTTTTCAGATCCAGGAGTTGTCGGTAATCCGAGAAGGCTTTGCCCCCGCTTTTGGCGACAGCAGCGTCCCGCCTTTTGTCATACACATCACACACGGCATCCACGCTGATATTTTGAGTGTCCTGCATCTGGACCAGGGTTTGTAAGTGGGCAGAACCCATGCCCCCCACGCCAACTACGCCTATATGCAAGCGTTCATTGGCCCCGATGATGCGGCGATAGCTGGCCGCAGTGAGGGGAGGCGTAAGGGCGAGTCCCCCGGCAACGGCAGCGGCGGAACGAATAAATTGGCGGCGAGTAGTAGTAGATTTTTTCATGAATAATGTATCGTTTTCCTTCCCTGCTCCATTTAAGCGCTAGGGGAAAGTTTTTAGGCTATTGGTAAACTAAGACGAAAACGGGAACAGACAAAGTGCAGCAAACTCACGTAAGCATAATAAGGAGACTTTTTTCTCGAAATTCCTTTTTGTCCGAAAATCCAAACCGTCAATCGAGTACCATGGAAAAAAACTACCTGGATAGTATCCGCAAGCAATTTTTGTATTACAAAAGCCTGGGAGAACGCAGTATGGCTCAGGTGCCGGATGAGGCCTTGTTCTGGCAATACAATGAAGCCAGCAACAGCATCGCCATCATCGTCAAGCACCTCTGGGGCAATATGCTATCCCGCTGGACAGACTTTCTGACCAGTGATGGAGAGAAGGAATGGCGGGACCGGGAAGGGGAATTTGTGGGGGATATTCCTGACCGTGCGGCACTGATGGAGAAGTGGAAAGCGGGGTGGGCCTGCCTTTTTTCCGCCTTGGATACGGTAGGTGAATCCGAAGTCATGCAGATGATCTACATCCGCAACATGGGCCATACGGTAACTGAGGCCATCAACCGCCAGATGACCCACTATGCTTATCATGTGGGGCAGATCGTCTATATCGCCCGTATGGTGCAGGACCAGGAATGGCAGAGCCTGACTATTCCCAAAGGCGGCACCGCAGCTTATAACGCCCGTCAATTTGCCAAGCCAAAGCGAAGGGAGCATTACCTCGATAATATCAAGGAGGAAGAATAGCCTGGCCTGCCTTTTGTAAAACTTCACCCCTTTGACTTACCTTTGGGGCATGTTACAGACGATCCGGCACCTGCTGTACAAAGAGTTTCTCCTGGAATGGAAGCAGAAGTATGCTTTCAACGGACTGCTGCTGTATGTACTGAGCATGGTGGTGGTTATTTCGCTGGCTTTTATCGGCAAGTGGCAAAAACCAATCTGGATCATTATGTATTGGTTGCTGATGCTTTTCATTGCGATCAATGCCGTAGCTAAGAGTTTTCTGAATGAGCGGCAAGGTCAACATCTGTACACTTACACCCTGGCTTCGCCACAGGCCGTCTTTCTGGCCAAATTGATTTACAATTTTTTGCTGCTGTCTGTGATGGGGACCCTGAGCCTTTGGGCTTTTGCTTTTCTGGCGGGCATGGACATGGTCAGTCCCGGTTGGATGTCTCTTACCGTGATCCTGGGCGCCCTGGTCATTTCTGCAAACCTGACCATGGTGACGGCCATTGCCGCCCGAGCCGAAAACCGCAATACCCTGCTGGCGGTCCTGAGTTTTCCTTTGATCGTGCCCGTCTTATTGATCTTGATTGACTTGAGCCGTTTTGCCGTCGAAGGACGGGCCAGTGGCATCAACACAGCTACCGCATACGATCAGGTGTATCTGCTGCTGGGACTGGGGACCATCCTCACCGGCGTTTCTTTGATTCTCTTTCCTTTTGTATGGCGTGAATGAGGAAAATTATGGCTAAATTTGTGCGATTTTCACGGACAAAACATCCAACAATTACGCCCCCTCAAAAGTTGTAGGCCATATGAAGAGAGAAAGTGCTATTTCTATCGGATATAAAAGCCTCGCGGTCCTCCTCCTTCTCTATACCCTGATCTTTGGTTTGACAAACGAATTGCCTTATCAGGCCATCTGGGAGCAGAGTGCGCGCAACTTTTTCTTCCATGTACCTAATTGGACCGTCCTGATCGTATTGATGGGAATTTCTCTGGTTCAAAGTCTTCGGGTGCTGCGTAGTTATGATCCGGATTTGAAGCTGAAACGGACCTCACTTGAATTGGATGTCATGGCGGTGGAAGCGGCTAAAGTGGGTATCATGTTTTGTATCGCCGGTCTGGTCAGTGGCATGATCTGGGCAAGAGTAACCTGGGGCTCCAACCTGCCGGCTTCGGACTTTGCTGCCTGGTGGAACTGGGACCCCAAACAGACCTGCGCCCTGATCGCCTTTTTTATCTACTTGGGCTACTTCCTGCTGCGGACCTCCTTTGCAGATCCCGAGCAACGGGCCAAAGTCGCTGCAGCTTACAATATTTTTGCTTTTGCCACCCTGATCCCCTTGCTGTTTATTATTCCAGACCGTCTACCCGGCCTCCATCCTACGGCCGAGCAAGGCAGTCAACTGGTACAGCTCAAGGTGGATGCTACGTTTACGACTGTTTTTTTCCCAGCCATGATCGGATTCATCCTGCTGGGATATTGGATATATGAGGTTCGTTACCGCATGGGACTGGTTCAGTACCGACTAGATGAAATAGAAGCGGAACGCGCCTATAATGAAGTTTAGGTTATGGTATCAAATGGATTTTTGATCATCTTCCTCCAATCTGAGGGTTTGCTGATGGGCTATGAGAAAATCGGGGCCGTTATCGCGGTCATTTTGCTCATTTTTGCCCTGGTAGTTGGGTATCTCTTGCTCACCAACCGTAAAGTCAATCAGTTGGAGCAGAAATTGCAGGAATTAGAAGGGAAGGAATAGGCAGCGATCTGTTTAGCTGTTTCGTTTTTTGAAGAGAAAACATACGTTTACCATGAGTACCAGAAATATTGTCCTCCTAGTTATTTTGGCTGTTGCAGCCGTCGCATTCGCCACCAGCTTCGGCGGCAATGTCAGTACCTACACCACCTTTGATGGCGCCAAGGCCACCGACCGCTACGCCCATATCGTTGGGACCTGGGTCAACCGCGATGACGCCCCTTACAATCCGGCAAATGATCTCTTTCAGTTTGATCTGCAGGATACCTCCAATGTGGTCCAGCGGGTGCATTATTATGATCCTATGCCCATCAACTTCGGAGAAGCTGACCGGGTTGTAGTTGAAGGTGAGTACAAAAACGGGGTTTTCGTAGCCGAAAAAATTCAAATGAAGTGTCCCTCCAAGTTTGAGGCTACAGAGCTGAAAGCCGAAAGTACTGACCTATAGATCACTCCAGGCCCTTTATGCCTGGGTAAAAATTCATTGCAGGAATACACATGGGTTTGATCCGGATAAAAGCAAGGTAAGGCTAGCCGGAAAAACTCTCCAGTCCCCTTGAAAGCCTGACAGGCAGCGGGTGCTGGAAAAGGGCTTAAGCATCTCACGCAAGATTTTTATCAAAAAACATGGGAGATTTTCTCACAATAGGAAAAGTAGGAGAATTGTTCGTTAGCATGGCCTTTGCCAGCGCCCTGGTCTCGATGGTCAGTTTTCTGATGGCAGAACGACGCTATGCAGGCGAAAAGGAAAGCTGGGAACGGCTGGGGCAAGGCAGCTTTGGGCTGCACATTGTCAGCATCCTGGGCATCGTGGTCAGCCTTTTCTACATCATTTACTCACATAGTTACGAGTATCATTATGCCTGGTCTCATTCCTCGAATGAGTTGCCGGTTTATTATATGATCTCCTGTTTTTGGGAAGGGCAGGAGGGGAGTTTTCTGCTCTGGTGCTTTTGGCACTCTATTTTGGGCGGACTGTTGCTCTTTAATAAAAGCGAGTGGCGAAACGGGGTGCTGGCCATCGTGGCTTCGGTGGAATTGATCCTGGCCTCCATGCTCCTGGGCGTATTTATCTTCGGAGAAAAGCTCGGTAGCTCGCCCTTTACCTTGCTAAAAGATGTCTTCCCTGATGCCGAAGTCTATGTTACCAACCCGGATTTCGTGCCTTCCAATGGCAACGGCCTCAATCCGCTGCTGCAGAACTATTGGATGGTGATTCACCCGCCCACCTTATTCCTGGGATTTGCCGCTACCTTGATGCCTTTTGCCTATGGCATGGCTGGCTTGATCAAAGGCAAATATCACGAATGGATCCGGCCCGCTTTGCCCTGGATGACCTTCTCGGTCATGATTCTGGGTATTGGGATCATTATGGGCGGCTACTGGGCCTATGAGACCCTGAACTTTGGGGGTTACTGGAACTGGGACCCGGTTGAAAACTCATCTCTGGTGCCCTGGCTCTGTGGCGTGGCTGCTTTGCATGCCATGCTCATTTATCGCAAAACCAAAGCATATTTGAAGCTCACGCAGATCTTGATCGTGAGTACCTTCCTGTTGGTTTTATATAGTACCTTCCTCACCCGCTCGGGTATTTTGGGTGAAACCTCGGTTCACACCTTTACCGATTTGGGATTAGGAGGACAATTGATCGCCCTGGTAGGCATCTATACCGTGGCGGTGATTATTCTCTTTGCCTTACGGTGGAAGGACATTCCCGCCCGACCGGATGAAAGCAAGATGTGGTCCGCAGAGTTTATGTTGTTCCTGGGCATCCTGGTCTTCATTTTTTCCAGTGCCATCATCACCTTTGCTACTTCGGTACCGGTCTTCAATGCCATATTTGGGACCGACATTGCCCCTCCCCCTCAGGTTCAGCTGTTTTATTACAAATACACGGTCTGGTTTGGGATTCTCTTTGGGGTCCTTTCCGGCATCGGACAGTTCCTGTGGTGGCATAAAGCCATGAAGGTCAATCCTGAGAAAGCGCTGCTAAGACCGTTGTTGATTGCTGTATTTGCGGCGGTAGCGGTGAAAATTCGCCTGACGCTGCTCGGCTGGGAGTTTGCTTTTGACGGGCAGTTTGCGGAGGCCATCAATCCCGCGGAAGGAGGCAGCGACGGCTTTTTGGCCATGATGAACTACTACCTCATGAACGCCGCTGATGATATCCTGCTGTTTGCCTCTATCTTCGCTACCCTCGCCAACCTGGACGTGCTGATCGCTTTACTCAGAAAGAACAGCAAAACCGTCAAAGTTATGGGCGGAACCATTGTTCACCTGGGCTTTGGGTTGATGCTGCTGGGGATGCTGTTTTCTTCCGGATATGATGACGTGCTTTCTGTGAACCTGCGCCCGGCGGACTTTGAAGGCTTGCCTATGGAAGAACAGGAAAAAGCAGATAATGTCTTTTTGCCCAGACTCCACGCTAATTCTATCAAAGGCTATAAGTTGACCTATATGGGGAAACGCAAAGCCAAGGCCCCGATTGACAACCTGCGGGTGATCGAAGAAAACGCCATGTATTTCAAGCTCCGGTTTGAAGATGTTACGGGTGAAACCTGGGCCGTGGTAGAGCGCAGAGCGCCCTTCCTCAAAAAAGATGATCACGCCCACGAAGAAGGAGATGACCACGTACATCCCACGGCAGATGGGGAGGGAGAACTGGAAGGAGAAATCGACCTGGAAGCTGTGGCCAAAGTGCTCAACAGCAACCTGGATGCTTTCAATCCTCAGCTGATCAACAACCGCACCCAATACGGTCTTTATTTCGAAAATACCCGGAAGAGTGAAGATGCTTTCACCCTCTTCCCGGAAGCGGAGGTGAATGAGGAAATGAAGAGTATCATTGCCCACCCCAGTCGACGTATCTACTGGGACCGTGATGTCTATACCTATACGTCCAGCCTTCCCGATCCAAGATCTTTAAAGCCTACCTTCCATACTTATGAAATGCGGGTGGGAGACCGGGTAGAGTTAGAAAATATTGAGCTGATCCTGACCCAGATTACCAATGTAACCGGCCAGGAAGGGCTCGAAGAATATAACCTGGCTGCTGCGGCATATATCGCCGCCATTACAGATTCGGATACCCTGGGCGCAGAGCCCCTCTTCCTGCTCAAAGGCAATATGCCAAGCATGAAGGAGGATAAAATCGAAAGCCTGGGCTTAGAACTTTCTTTCGTAGGAGTGCAGCCAGACAAAAACCTGGTGACCATCCAGGCCAAATGGGTGAATCCGGCCAATGATCATATTACCGCCAAGGTGATCAAAAAACCGATGATCAACCTCTTGTGGCTAGGTACTTTCATCCTGACCTTTGGTTTCCTGCTGTCGATTTTCAGACGCATGAAGGAGAGCCGGGCTGGAAGAAAGCTTGCTTAAGAAGAAATTTAACGAACGCTGGTTTCGTGAAAAAATAAGAGCCATCCCGACATTCGGGATGGCTCATTTCTTTTTGCAGTGTTATGGGCTGACACATAGGTCTGCCCTTGAGGATTTTTGTCCCGGGCTAGCTGATGTCATCACCCTCGTAGGGGTTGGACCGTCTGTAAACCTCCCTGCCTCTCAGCTAAGGTTACCTTTTAGTTCAATCATTGAACTAAAAGTATGTCCAGGTAAGCCCGGTCTATACGGCCGGCCGGACACATCTAACCTTAACTTTTTGACATGAGAAAGCTTTTCCTATTTTTCCTTTCCGGAGTCCTCTCTTGCACCTTCCTTTTCGCCCAAAATTGCCTGACGGGCTGGAGCTATTTCCAATCAGTCTCCCTACACAACCCCGCTTCAGAAGATTGGTCCGAAACCAATGTCTTTTTCACCCTTGATGCTCCAAGCCTCATCGCAAATAACAAGTTGCAGGCTGATGGCGCTGATCTCCGTCTCCTAGATATGAATTGTGAGCCCGTGGACTTTTACTTTGATACCCTCGGAGGTAGCGGCATGGGCCGGGTATGGCTGGACATCCCTTTTTTAGCTGCTGGGGATTCGCTGGATTTTCAATTGTATTATGGCAATGACACCGCCCGCAGTGTAGCTGCCGGAGACAGTGTCTTCCTGTTTTTTGATGACTTTTCCTCCGGCGTAGTAGACAGTAACAAATGGGAACCCATTGGCGGATACGCCAAGTTGGAAATTGTGAATGGTCGTCTTCGTTATGCCAGCAATGGTGCCAACCCAGGGCCGCGCTATAAGTTTTTACGGACAAAAATGGCTTTCCAGCAAGCGCATTACTTTGACTTTCGAGCGCAAATCAGCAATTCCAATGCCTTTGGTTTTAGTAGCGCAGATAGCACCATTGAGCGCATCATGATCCGTCAAAGCGTATTTGGCTTTGATACCCTGAATCAGATTGCTTTCCTGGACGATACCCTGAATAATGGGTTCCAGGTAGAAGGGCTATATCCCATCATTCGATTTCCCCGAGGGGAAACCCGGGACGGGAGCATTCGGGCCAGCATTCAGGACAGCATGCTGACCCTGGATTATTTTGCCAACCTCAACGAAAACTCGGTAAGTGAGGCCACCTATCAACTTACCCAGACCCAGATGACCGGCTTTCATTTTATGATTACTTCCTTCCTGAGCAATCAGACCATTTATCTGGACTATCTGATCGTTCGCAAGCCAGAGGCAGATACGGTGGGCGTGACCAAAGGACCGGAAGAAATGGCCGTCGCCAATCCGATTGATCCGGCCCTGGCGCTTTCGCTTCAGGTATTTCCCAATCCAACAACTGGTCAATTTGCCATAGAAGGCCTGCCAAGCGGGCGTTTTGAGCTATCCATGGTGAATCTGATGGGACAAAAGGTCTTTCAGACGGAGGAATTGACGGCAGGTCAAGCCCGGGTAGAAATTGAGCTGCCAGCTCTACCTCAAGGTCAATATTGGTTGCTGGTACAGGAAAAAGGGCAGCTTCGGTATGCCCAGACTCTCGTCCTGCTCCACAAATAACCCTCCTGCTTCTTGATGCGAGGCCTGATTTAATCGATCAGGCCTCGTTTGCTTTCAAATCGTATCTTGGCGGTTTTATAGCCTATGCCAGAGCTTACTCGTCAGGTCTACCGCATGCCAAAGGCTGGTTCCATCGGTCACCTGAACCTTCAATCAGAATCGCTTTCCGAACCCGGTCCGCAGGAAGTGCGGATTGCCGTACAGGCGATCGGATTAAATTTTGCGGACATTTTTGCCATGTGGGGCTTGTACAGTGCTACCCCTCAGGGGAGCTTTATTCCTGGATTGGAATATGCAGGCGTCATTGAAGCGGTGGGGCCAGGCAGTACCTTTCAGGTGGGAGATCGGGTGATGGCGGTTATCCGCTTCGGCGGCTATGCTTCCCACATTAATGCCGACCAACGCTATGTGATTCCTTTACCAGCCGCCTGGGATATGGGGCAAGGAGCCGCTTTCCTGGTGCAGGTTTTGACGGCTTATTATGCCCTTCGTCCGCTGGGTGACCTGCAACAAGGCCAGACCGTGCTGGTGCACAGCGCCGCCGGTGGGGTAGGGCTCTGGGCCAATCGCATCGCCCAAAAATGGGGCGCTTTCACCATCGGCAGCGTAGGTCGGGCGGAGAAGCTACCTCTGCTGGAAAAGGAAGGCTACAACCGGGGAATCGTCAGAGGGAAAGACTTTGCAGAAAAGCTGGATCAGGCCCTGGATGGCCGGGAACTGGACATTGTACTGGAGTGCATTGGCGGGAAAATCCTGCGGCAGAGCTTTGAAGCCATGGCCCCTATGGGCAGACTGATTGCCTATGGCTCCGCCCAATACGCTTCCCGGGGCAAGCGCCCTAATTATCTCAAGCTGCTGTATTACTATCTCCAACGGCCCAAGCTGGACATTCAGAATACGATTAACCTGAATAAGTCCTAACCTCATTCATATCTATCAGAAGGCAGACCTGATGCACCAGATTCTGGAAGAAATCGCTGCACTTGAGCTGGCTGAGCCGCTGGTGGGCCATCGCTTTTCTTTTGCTGATCTGCCCAAAGCGGTGCAGGCTTTTCAAACCGGGGAAACGGTTGGTAAGGTCGTGGTGGAGCTGTAAAAAAAAGCCGCAGATGGTATCTGCGGCTAGGGTCAGGATCAATATATTTTTGTAGCAGCGGATTGCATCTCCGTAGGAGCGGATTGCATCTCCGTAGCAGCGGATTGCATCTCCGTAGCAGCGGATTGCATCCGCTGAAAAGAGTGGCCAGCTTCGCTGGTAGGTTGACCGCAGCTGCAAGCTGCGGCTGCCGAATCTTTCGGGCCCTTTTTCCCGGCTGGAAGCCAGGGTTACGGGGTCCTTCGGGCCCATTTCCCGGCTGGAAGCCAGGGTTACGGTCTCTGTTCTCTCAGGTCCCGATTTATCGGGGCCGGTCTCACCTCTCTCAGTCCTCTAAGGACGGTCTCACTTCTCCACAATCTTAATCAGATTTCCTTTTCTGACGGCTGCACCTAGTTCCATGCCATTGACAATGGAAAATTCTTTATGCCGCTTGCTGGTGATGCCGTAGCTATTCAGGGCAGCCTGGAAGGTGCCATTGGCTTTCACCGGAACGATCTTCAGCCTTTCTGGCTTCACATTGATGCGCGCCGGATCGGTAAGGACTTTGAAGCTGCGCATCGAATTGAGGAATGCATTTTTATACTTGGCCTGGTCCTCAAACTTGCTGATCCCGTGGAACACATAAATCAGCTTGTTGTAGGTGATGTAATAGGAATACACCCTCAGGGTCGGCTGAGCGCCTGATTGCTGTGGCGCAGGCTGATTTTGCGAGGGCGCAGGCTGGTTCTGATTGGAAGGCGATTGAGGAATGGATTTCCCGTTATTGGTAGAGGTGGAACCGGTATTGCCGGTTGATTTATCGGACGGTTGGTTCTGATTCTCCCGGGTGGTGATCACCTTGCCTGAACCGCTGCTGCCGGAGTTGGTGGTGGTCCCTCCGCCCTGTCGGGTAGGAGGGGCTGAGGAACTACTTCCGCTCCCACTTCCTGAACCAGAGGATTGGTTGGTCGCGACGGTGGGCTGATTGGCGGCTGATTGTTGATATTGTTGTCCTTGCTGTTGCTGAGGAATCTGGTCAGATACCACGGCCAGGGCCGAGAGGCCATTCACGGTGGTCTGGCGGCTGTCAACGACAGTAAGCTGATGCTCCTCAGCAAATTTCTGGGCAGCTTGCTGCATATTGTCCCCCTGAGCCAGAGTTAAGACCATCATGGCCTTCCCATCTTCAGTAGCCATCTGTACCTGCTGAGGAGAATTTACCGTCTTCCAGTTGCGCGGTACATTGTATTGGAATTTGAGTTCGGGATGGTAAAAAACAAAATTGTCCACATAGCCTTGCTTGGGGTCATCTCCATAAATCATCCCATCGATCATTTTCAGATATGAATCACGATTAATGGTGAAGCTCTTTCCCTGATATTCGGGTTTGGCCTGCCATTCCTCCGCCATTTTGCCTACGTTCTCAAAGCGGTTGGCAGGATCGGGATGGGTGGACAAAAACTCCGGAAGGCGTTCTCCATTAGGATTGGCACTGAGCCGCTCCAGGGTATGGAAAAAATCCGCCATCTCGCGGGCGTCATAGCCGGCCTGGGTGGAATACTGTACCCCCAGGGCATCGGACTGACTTTCGTGATCCCGACTGAATTTTAGAAAAAGGAGCTGCATCCCCTGGCTGGCTTGCTCGGCATACTCCCGAAAATCAGGAGATAAGATGAGGCCTGCGATCAGTCCGATCTGTCCCAGGGTTTGCTTGGTATACTGCCGGGCAGAGTGGCGCGCGGTGACATGGCCGATTTCGTGTCCCAGTACCCCGGCAAATTCTGCTTCATTATTGAAATGGGCCATGATGCCCCGGGTGAAATATATGTAGCCTCCCGGTACCGCGAAGGCGTTCACCACGGGAGAATCCAGAATGCGGAACTTCCATTCCAACTCAGGCCGGTGGGAGAGCTTGGCCATAGCCATGCCTTTCTCCTCAATGAATTTCTGAATCGCAGGATCATCATACAGGCCAAAACTAGCTACAATGCTAGGGTCGGACTGGGCTCCCAGGGCCATTTCCTGCTGATTGGACATGAATGAGACCTCCTTTTTGCCCGTAACAGGATTTCTCACACAGGCGGGGAGCATCACAAAAGCCGCGGCAGCGACCAGACAGGCGAAGACATGCTTTTTCATAGGGTGGTTTTTTTGAATACGGGCGTATCCACATTTCCAAAATACGAAAATTTGGAGAATGGGATCAAGTCCAGATACAGCTATTCAGCCGAATCATGCCGGACCTATAGACTTAGGAAAAGGAAAGGGGTTGCAGGTCACATTTTCTCAATAGGAAGTCCCCAATAAGCGTGTAGAAAAGCCCGGAATCAGGCCTTTGAGGTGGTGCTCCAGGTGGGCAATGTAATCAGCCACAAAATAGGCGAGGGAAGTGGGCTGGTCTTCCGGTACGGTCTTGAAGGCAATCTGGTGCAGGTTGTGGGGATGGCGACTTTGCGCCCAGAGCTGCTGCGGCAAATGCCTGATGACATGCGCCAAATGACGATTATATGCCGTCCATAAGTTCAAGATAGTCTCCCAGGAAGCCTCCTCGTAGGCTTGTTGGATGACCCACTGATCCTGCTGATATCCCTTAAAAATAAAATTCTCCTGCTGCTGGACCCGGACAAAACGCTGATGGTTGTTGGCTGCCGAGTCAATCAAATGGCCCATGACCTGCTGAGGAGACCATTTGCCAGGCGCCAGGGGAGTGGTACGGGTTTCGGGAGACATAGCTTGCAAGGAGGGATAGGCCTCTTCCAAGGCGAGCTCCAGTAGGTGGGCAACTTCTTTGGGCGTCATAAGCGTTCGCTAAGCGTGAGGTAGCGAAGATAAAGGCTCTTTTGCTCGGGAGAAAATGCTGCTTGCTAATCCTCCTTCAGAAGGGCTTTCAACCAGCTTTCAAAGGCTTGTTTGGATCGACAGCGATAACTCAGCAGCACGCGCTTTTCTCCGGCTCGCAGGGTGCCGGTCCCCATGGTTCGCATTTGGGTATGGCAGGTGGTATCCGCCACCAGCCCTTCAGCCTTTTCCTTAAGCTGGCTCAGTTCGGTCTTAGAAAGGTTTTTTACGGCGGGATCTCCTCCGCTATAGGTTCCGCTGGAGCTGTGCTCGGGTGTCATGGGAGCATAGGTGAGCTGCTGGTCAAGGAGGTGGTAGCGGTTTCCGCTCCCATCTACATAACTGAATTTCATGTTTTTCTGGCATTGGGGACTGAGGCTGAGCACCATCAGACAAAAGCATATTTCGGTTTTGAGCTGCATTCCAAGCGCTTTCTGTAACAAAACGATACCGAACCCTCACAATAAGGAAAGAGACACCGGGTCGAAAAAAGAACCCGCCTCTTTTCAGTAAGTATCCAAACGTTCCCGAAAGGTAACTTGATGGTCCTATTCACTGCTAAGCTGGACGTAGCCTGGGGGAGTGTGGCACAAAACTTTGTAGCAGAACCCGGATTTTCTCGGTGAGGTCTGCCGGGTCGTCATAGACCAGGCTTATTTGGGCACAGCCTTCGAGGGTAGTAGAAAAAGGAGTCCCACGTTGGCGGATGTAAATAATGGGGATATTACGGCTTTTGGCCATGCCTGTTTCAATCCCTACACCGATGGCTTTTTTGCTGCCTTCGGCAATAAACAGGCTGCAAGAAGCTATTTCCGCTTCAGCAGTTTCCATCATGAGCCGCTCCCGACCCGGAGAAAACAAATATTCGTCCACGAAGGAGAACAGGCCAAAATTATGCTCCTGCAATACCTTTCTCAGTTCCTGGTACGCAGTTTCAAAGGTAGGTCTGTAGCTCCTTGCAATGGCAAGGTAGACAGTAGACATAGGTCAATTTCAGGAAAGCCCCAAAAGGCCACAGTATTTATGCAATGGCTATTGCAAGAATGATGCAAAATTGCTTTTACCCTGGAACCAATTTTTCCGCAGGCGATATGATAGACCCCAATTTACCTAACGAAGTGTGCGGCTCTGCCTACCCATTAACCAAAAACTCCGGAAGCTAGCCTGGCCAGCTTCCGGAGTTCTATAAGTTTTCAGAGGCTTAAGCCTGCTTTATCCAATCAACATTTCCTGCAACCAATATACCCCAATACCAGCAAAGTAGCCGGAAAGGGCCAGCAAGCTGATGCGCTTGAGGTACCAGATGAAGTCAATTTTGAGGATTCCCATGATGGCTACCCCAGCGGCAGAACCGATGATGAGGGCACTACCTCCCGTACCGGCACAATAGGCCAGCAGTTCCCAGAAGGGATGGTCCGTGGCATAGGCCTCAATCGGATACATCCCCATGGCTGCCGCCACAATCGGCACGTTATCCACGATAGAGGAAAGCAAGCCGATGAGGGTATTGATGGCGTAAATGTTGCCTTTGAAGGTCTCGTCAATGATGCCTGCCATAGCGGTCAAGTGCCCGGCGGTTTGCAAGGCAGCCACCGCCAACAAAATTCCCAGGAAAAAGAGGATACTGGGGGTATCTACTTTGGTGATCACGCCGGTTACCGAAAGGTGGCTCTTGATTTCGTGGTCTTTGTTGCGGTGAATGATCTCGGTAGTTACCCAGATAACGCCCAGGGAGAACAGCATGCCCATGTAAGGAGGCAGGTGGGTGTAAGTCTTGAAGAAAGGTACAAACAGCAGTCCCAGTACGCCCATCCAGAAGATAAGATTTTGTTCGCGGGTGGTAACTGGGAATTTTAATCCTTCGTCAATCTCTCCTGCACGCGGACGCTCTACATTACCTTTGAGCATAAAACTGGCAATGATCAGCGGCACCAATAAATTGACTACGCCAGGGAAAAATACCTTCAGAATGATGTTGCCTGCTGTAACCTGTCCGCCAATCCATAGCATGATGGTGGTAACGTCTCCAATCGGAGACCAGGCGCCCCCGGCATTGGCAGCGATAATCACCATACCGGCGAAAAACCAAAGGTCTTCTTTGTCTCGAATCAACTTCCTGAGCAATACCGCAATCACGATAGAAGTGGTCAGGTTGTCCAGTACGGGAGAAAAGAAGAAAGTAACAATGGAGATAATCCAGAGCAGGCGAACCTTGTCGGTGGTTTTGATGCGGTCGGTGATGACGGCAAAACCTTTATGGGCATCCACCAATTCTACGATGGTCATGGCTCCCAGAAGGAAAAACAAAATCTCAGCGATTTCGCCCAGGTGTTCCAGTAGCGAGAATTCCAGGAAGTGCGCCAGGTCCGTATGACCATGAAGCGCTTCGGCAGAGACGCCCGCAAAAATGGCTTCCTGTCCCAAAACCAATAAGGTCCAACAGATTACCCCGGTTAAGACCGCGGAGGCTGCTTTGTCGATTTTGAAGGGATGCTCCATCGCAATGAAGAAGTATCCCACAACAAAAGCAACGATCATTAAGATGTACATATCGTTAGTTTGAGAGTGTTCAAGGGCGGTTTTATGCCCGCGGCAAGTTACTATCTGGGAGGATTCGATGCTAGTAGCTGAAGGGATTTTTGAGAGAGGAGGTAAGTTCGCTCATTTCGCGTCTTAGCTTACGGGTTTTCCATGAAAGGCCCCTGCCTCAGGATGCCAATTTCAATAGTGTCTGAGGGGTCTATGATGATCCCTAATCAGCCCGGGAAAACATCTCAATAGCTTGAATAAGCTTTTGTTAGGAGAAGGTTATTTATTTTTCTAATTGAAATAAAGGGGATTTACGCCTCGAAATAATCTTATTTTGCCTACTTTTGAATAGAGAATATTTGATAAGATGGCCAGCCACCTTATATACAGGTTTTTTGCTTGTCTTCTCAATACTCACCTCTCCAATCTTTCTGTTCCGCTTACCTCCGTTTTAAGGAACGTCTGCTAGCAAGGTTAACCTCAGCTGAAGGTAAGGTATTGCGTTTTTGGGCCGATTGATCCTACATGCCTGGGATCACGTGCTTCCATCTGAACACGTATTTATCCCTGCCATAGCTTAGGATTTCTACCCTGACGAAAGAGTCTGTTTACGAGCTAATTACATAATTAAAATGGAGGAACTAAAAACGAAGAATTTGTATCAGAATAGAAGCGTGTGGGGACTTACTATTCTATTTATGTGTACAGGAATACTAAGTTTCGCCCAAAGCCCCCCCGATTCGCATCCTTACCTGGTTGAAATCACGGCTTTCCAGAAAGAGATGAACGAGCAATACGGGAACCCCGAAACAACCATTCTAAAAGAAAAGCAGCTACAAGCATTCAAGGAAGCAGGTGGGCATAGTTTTTTTACCGTGGATTCTAGCTATCGCTTCGAGGCTAGTCTAGAGGTTTTTTCTGAGCCTGAACGGATAAGGATGTCCACCAATCTTTGGATGAAAGCAGATTTTGATATTTATGGCAAAGCCAGCTTTTCGCTAGCCGGGAACCCAGTCAATCTACTCATATATAAATTGGTCAGCCTGGAGGAGAAGGAGGGATCCGAAGACTATCTTTTTCTCCCATTTAAGGATCTTACGGCAGGTAAGGAAACGTATGGTGGGGGAAGGTATATTGATTTAAAGATTCCGGAAGATGCGAGCAGCATAATCATAGACTTTAACAAGGCATACAATCCCTACTGCGCCTACTCACTTAAATACGTGTGCCCGATTCCCCCTAAAGAAAATCTGATTGAGCACGAAATAAGAGCAGGGATCAAATATGTAAAGTTTAGGTGAAATGAGATAGTTGGGGTAAGTTTAAGGTATGGGCGGAATGCCGGCTGAGATAGGAAATGCCTTTTCATCATGCCGTCCATCTATTTCCAAGTCTGGATAACTTATTTTATAGAGGTAAGTTGAATAGGCGTACTTAATTCAATCGTTTCCGCTAATCTTTATGGCAACCTCCCCCCAGTCTCCCTTTACCTTTCCTTGTGGTCTGACCAGTAAAAACCGTTTTATGCTGGCCCCGCTTACCAATACCCAAAGCCATCAAGATGGGCAGCTTTCGGAGGAAGAGTTTACCTGGCTGACCAAACGGGCCGAAGGACAATTCGGGATCGTGATGACCTGTGCTTCCCACGTCCAGGCCAATGGCAAAGGCTTTCCCGGCCAGTTGGGCATTTTTTCCGATATCCACACACCGGGCCACCAACGACTGGCCAGCGAGATCAGACGACACGGGAGCCTGGCCCTTGTCCAATTGCATCATGCGGGTATGCGGTCGCCGGAGGCCCTGATTGGGGAAAGACCGGTATGTCCTTCGGATGATGAAAAGACCGGAGCCAGAGCCCTGAGCCTGGCCGAGGTAGAGCAGCTCCGGGATGATTTTATTGCGGCAGCAGTAAGGGCAAAGCAGTGTGGCTATGATGGGGTAGAAATCCATGGTGCCCACGGATATATCCTCTGCCAGTTTTTGAGTAGTGAATTTAATCACCGCACGGATGCCTATGGAGGAAGTTTGGAAAAAAGAGCCCGTCTGTTGTTTGAAATCGTCGAGGAGGTGAGAAAGAAATGTGGGGCTGAATTCTTACTGGGGGTGCGCCTTTCTCCTGAGCGCTTCGGCATGGACATCGCGGAGATCAAATGGGTTTGCCAACAGCTAATTGCGGATGGGAAGATCGACTTTCTGGACCTTTCGCTTTGGGATTGCTTCAAATTGCCTCTGGAGGAAAAATATCAGGATCAGACTTTACTGGAGCATTTTGCCGCCCTGGATTTTGGGAAGGTCCTGTTTACGGCCGCAGGCAGAATTCGCTCCGGAGCAGATGTGCATAAGGCTCTGGACGGAGGGCTCGACTTTATAACGGCTGGCCAATCAGGGATTTTACACCACGATTTTCCAAAGCAGGTGATAAATGATCCTGACTTTGTACCGGTAGCTAAACCTGTATCTGCGGCCTATTTGCATGGGGAAGCGGTCAGTGAAAAATTTGTGGATTATCTGAGAAAACGACCGGGCTTTATCCTTGACTAAGCTGATCTTTATTGTCCCTTTTCTACTGGTAGGGTTGGCATATTTAGACAGAAAGTAAAAAAAGGAAGGTCTGAGAGCCTGACTGATTATTCTTTCCGTTCCAAAAATCTTGTCCTTCCTGCATTGCATATCTCCCGCCCTTTTGCCTTCTTGCCACGCAAATCATCTTTTCGCATGGCATTTTTTCCGCACCAACGCTATACCTCCGAAGGCGAACCCGAACTGGGGGTAGGGCAGGTAGTAGAAACCACGCACGGCCGGATCAAACTCTACTTTCCTGGCTCGGATGCTACCCGCCTTTATGCCATCGACAGCGCCCCTTTGCGGCGAGTACGTTTTAAGCCCGGAGACACTATCCGGGATGCCAAGCAAAGGCCCATGGTAGTGGAACGGGTGCAAGAGGGAGACTTACTGCTGTACATCGGGGCGGATCGCGTCATCTCCGAAGAGGAGCTGGGCGAGGTACGGGTGCAGCATGGGGTCGATGATCGCCTGCTCAACGGGGAGGTGGACCAGCCGGCCCATTTTGCCTTACGTAGAAAAACCCTGGCTCATGAACATGCGAGAAGGCTTTCCCCTATTCAAGGCTTTGTAGGAGGACGCATTGACCTGATTCCGCATCAGCTCTACATCGCTCACGAGGTAAGCAGTCGGTTTGCGCCTCGGGTGCTGTTGTCGGATGAAGTAGGGCTAGGCAAAACCATTGAGGCTTGTCTGATTTTGCATCGCTTGCTATTGAATGGCAGCATCAGTCGCGTACTCATCCTGGTGCCGGAAACCCTGGTCCACCAGTGGTTCGTAGAAATGCTCCGCCGCTTCAATCTCTGGTTCCACATCTTCGACGAAGAGCGCTGTGTGGCCCTGGAAGAAAGCGCGCCCGAAGGCAATCCCTTTCTGGATGATCAGCTCATCATTTGCAGCACGGCTTTCCTGGCGGGCTCCCCCAAACGGGCCGCGCAAGCCCTGCGAGCTTCCTGGGATATGTTGGTAGTAGATGAAGCCCACCACCTGGCCTGGTCGGTGGGGGAAGCCAGTCCTGCTTACCAAATTGTAGAGCACCTAAGCCGTAGTGCCGCAGGTTTGCTGCTGCTAACCGCCACGCCGGAACAGCTCGGCCTGGAAAGCCATTTCGCGCGTTTGCGCCTGTTGGACCCGGACCGCTATGCAGACTTTGCCAGTTTTCAGGCTGAGGCCGGAGGGCAAGCAGATATTGCGGCCCTGGTGGAGCGTCTGGTGGAAGGAGATGCCTTATCCAAGGCGGATCAAGCCTGGCTGACAAAGCAGGTGGAACCGGAACAGCTGGCGGCGGTAGAAAAGGGCGGCAGCCTGGAACGGAATCAATTGATCGAAGACCTGCTGGACCGTTATGGTCCGGGCCGGGTAATTTTTCGAAATACGCGGGCTGCCATGGAAGGCTTCCCGCAACGCAAGCTTCAACTGGTCCTTTTGTCGGAGGAAAAAGACGCGGCGCTTTGGCGGGAAAGGCTGAGCCAAGAATTCCGGGCCGATACCCTGGAAGAAACCGGGCAGCTGCCTGACTTTTACTTTGAGGATGATCCGCGGGTGGAATGGTTGATTACTTTTCTGGAAAAAGCCCGTCCGGACAAGGTTTTGTTAATCTGCCGGACCAAGGAAAAAGTGTTGGCCCTGGAAGCAGCCATCAAGCAACGCAGCAGTTTGCGGGTAGGGGTCTTTCATGAGCAATTGAGCATTGTGCAGCGCGACCGTAATGCCGCCTGGTTTGCTGAAGCCGAGGGCGCGCAAGTGCTGCTCTGTTCCGAAATCGGTAGTGAAGGCCGTAACTTTCAGTTTGCCCATCATTTGGTGCTCTTTGACCTGCCCCTCAATCCCGAATTGCTGGAGCAGCGCATCGGTCGACTGGACCGCATCGGGCAGACCGAGGACATCAACATCCATGTACCCTATCTGGCAGGCAGTCCCCAGGAAATGTTGGTCCGCTGGTTTCACGAAGGCCTGCAAGCCTTCGAACAAAATCTCCAGGGCGGCGATCAACTGGCGCATCGTTTTGGGGAGCGACTGCGGACTTTGCTGAGCGGGGAAGCTGCGGAGCCTAAAGAGCTGGAAGCGCTGATCCGGGAGACCGCCACCGCCCAGCAAGCCCTGCGCGAGCAACTGGCCGAGGGCCGCAATCGCTTGCTGGAAATGAATTCCTTTCGTCCGCAGGTCGCCGAAGCGCTGGTAGAACAGATACAGGAAGCTGATCAGGACCCCACCTTGGAACAATATATGACCCGGGTGTTCGAGGAATTTGCGGTAGAAATGGAAGACCTGGGACCGCGCTCTTATTTGCTGCATCCGGCTCCCCAAAGCCTGGAAGCCTTTCCGGGCGTGCCGGCCGAGGGCATTACGGTTAGCTTTAGCCGGACCTGGGCTTTGAGTCGGGAAGACGCCAGTTTCTTAAGCTGGGACCATCCCATCGCCACGGGAACCCTGGATCAGGTGCTGAGTTCTGGTTTGGGCGGCGCGAGTTTTGGGGTGCTGCGGGGAAGCGAAAGGCCTGGCATGCTATTGGAAGCGATTTTTGTCCTGGAAACCATGGGCGGAGAACGCTTGCAGGTAGACCGCTTCTTACCCCCTACGCCGATTCGGGTGGTAGTGGACCATACCGGAACTGAGCAGACCGAGGCTTTTTCTCCAGACCTCATTGACCAGCAATTGATCTGGGCCCCTATAGACGAGCTATTGGAAAACGAACTCTTGGTGGAGACCCTTTTGCCCAAAATGATCAACACGGTAACCGAACTGGCCGAACTGCGGGGCGCTTCTCATATCATGCAAGGCCTGCGCAAAATGCGCCAGCAATTAGGGCATGAAGTCAGCCGCCTGGAAAAGCTACAAGCGGTCAATCCGCACATTCGTCCGCAGGAAATCGAACTGGCCCGGCAGACCCAGCAAGAACTGACCGAGCTGATTCAGGATGCGCAGCTAAGACTGGATGCCTTGCAACTGATTCGTCGGGAATAAATTTGCCCTAACCCCTTTCGTCTAGCAGCCGCTTTTTTTCCTAATCCTGCCGAACTGTGTATCTTAAGGAAATGGAATTCCTTTGGTTACTCGTCATGCTACCGGGGCTGGCCTATCTCTATGTGCGCTGGCGATTTGGCTTATCGGCTCAGGAAGAAAAGCTGATCGAGGAGGTGATGGCTAAACCCAATGATGACCTATTGTTTGCACCCTTGCAGACGGTACAGTTGGCGGACACGGAGATTTGCTATGAGGATATTCCGGGAAAAAGCCCTACGGCAGAAACCATTCTGTTGCTACATGGCCTGACCCAAACCATGTTGAGCTTTCCCCCTTATTTTGTCGAGGCCTTCCTGCAGGCAGGCTATCGGGTAGTGCGCATCGACCATCAGGGCGGCGGCGGTTCTTCCTGGGTACCCCACTGGGGCCAACCTGATAAATACAACCTGCGGGACCTGGCCCGCCATGCCGATGAAGTAATGGCGCACCTGAACATAGAAAGCTATCACGTAGTAGGCATTTCCATGGGTGGCATGGTGGCCCAATGTATGGCCATTGCGTATCCTGAACGGGTGCTGAGCCTGACTTCCATGATGTCTACCGCTTATATGGACGATCCGGAGATTAAGCCTATTCCCCGCAAGCTCGTCTTTGGGATGGCCTATGTGTTGCGGATGTATGGCAAACAGCTCAGTTCGCTACGCGGAAAGCTCCGCTTTAACCTGGCCATGAATCGCCTGATGCAGGGGAACCGCAGCTATCGCTTTGATCATCGGTCCACCGTGGAGGCAGCCCATTATGAAATCACCCACAAAAAAGGCTTTAACGGAAAGGCTCGGCTGCAACATGGCTACGCTATCCGTAAGGCAGGTTCTCGAATAGAAGCCCTACAGAAACTTTCTGTGCCTTCCCTGGTGGTGCATGGCACCCACGATTCCCTGGTAAGGGTGGAGCATGGGCGAAAGACCGCCGCGCTAATTCCGAATTGCCAGACGCTTTTTATGGAGGGTTTGGGGCATCATTTGCCCAGGGCTTTTTGTGCGGAGATTACGGGGGCGATTTTGGGGCTTGTGGGGGAGGGGGCAGTATAGGTGGATGTATATGCTGGAGAGAGGGACGGATTGGCGGTACATGAAGCGTTTGCTGGGGCATGGAACGATCAGGATGACAGTGCGGTATGTTCAGGTGTGAAAGGAGTCGGAGGTGAATGGCGAGGCTGCTTGGGGGGCATGGATATAGAGGTCGGTTAGTTTTTCTGCGCCATGAACTGGGTTTTATTTACTAGTGTGGATTATAAAGCCACTAAACTTTATCTGTATCGTGTATTCAAGGTCAATAGGAATCCAAATCTATTTTCGAAGAATGGTAGCTTTGATGATTTTTGTACATATGAGCCATCTAATTTCATTGAAAGAGTAAATTGAGAGAAATAGGTGCTTAACATCAGCTAACG
Source organism: Bacteroidota bacterium (assembly GCA_038527215.1). Taxonomy (GTDB): domain Bacteria; phylum Bacteroidota; class Bacteroidia; order J057; family J057; genus JAWPMV01. The sequence goes on along the minus strand of JBCBGC010000104.1, from coordinate 2,265 downwards.
GTCCTTATACTTGCTAATGCTGCGTACGGCATGTTGCTGCATCGTTTCGGACAATAAAAAAAACAATAGTTGAAAGAATTATATTTTTCTTTAATAAGTTTACTAACGATGACTTCATGTAAACCAAATGAACCAATGAACATTACATCTGGAGAGTTTTAAAAAGGAAGCTGTACGCAACAATATGTATCGTGTTCATTACGAACAAAAGCTCATAGCGCTGCATGCATTAGACCGTTACAGGTCAATTTTTGATGCATTAAATTATTTTTTACCGTAAATTTCATTTCAAATATGTTTGCTTTTTTTGATGGGGATAATATTGGTGATACAATAAAGAGAAGTCTACTTGAAGGTAACGTGGATAGTGCAAGGGAAACTTCCAAAAGAATCACCTCTTCTCTAAAGGAAATTGAGATATTTATTGATAATTACCCGGAAATCGAAATAATCATCATTGGGGGTGATGATCTTTTAATTAAGTATCCTGAGGAGACTTATGCCTATAAACTTCTTGAAGAAATTAGGGCTATTTTTTCAGAGAATATGAATCATCAAAACACTTTTAGTTGTGGGGTCGGTAAGTCCATTGAAGAGGCAATACAAAATTTGGATAAAGCAAAATTGTTCGGTAAAAATCAGATTTTTCCATATAAGGATATAAAATGAAAAAATTATATATATTTTCAACCTCATTAAATCCAGATGTATTCATCAATGCTATTGTGCATTGTGCTAATGCCGAAATCTTTTCTACAAAGAGAGTGGAAATAGTTACAGTTTTCGAAAGTTCTGCAGAAGAAGAAAGAAAAGCGAAGAACTATAGCAGTATTAGAAAAAATATAGAACAAGTACTAGAGGATCTTGCTGCTGGTGTATATAAGTATGTAGGTACAGATGGTCAGGAGATAAAAATAAAGATTTCTGAGGATGATAGAGAATACTATAAAAAGGCTAGACGTAATCTGGAGGGGGTTCTATTCACTCGGATACTTTATGAGAATCTTGAGACGGAATTTGATAGAAGGTTGGCAGAAAACACTTTTTCTAATGATGATCCACCTGCTTGCGTATTTGATGTATCAGGGGAGCGAAAATACTTTATGACTGATTTACTTTTCATCAGTCTCAAAAAAGGGTTTAGAGATATATATGTGTTTGATATTATTAAGCCAATAAATTTTAAGGAACCAGTTAAAAACCTGATTCATTCACTAAATGCCGAAGATTATAAATTTAAAAACCTATTTGAAAGTCAATACGTGGCTCAATCTTTGTCTTCATTTGAAAATCCAGCTAAGCTCAATAGAGTTCTCGATTTTAGCTCTTCAATATTTGCCAAACAAATTTTAATGGCAATTCTTTTAGTTAGCATGGGTTTACTTTACTGGATTATTAAACTTATGCCGTTTTTCCAAGAACACTGGGAGGCAATTGAGCCGATCTCATTCCTGTTTTACACTTTAGGAGGGGTAATTACTACGTTCAAAATAGGGCTTATTTTTGTGATTTTGTGGGAAAGAAAATTTGCATTGAACCCTTTTTCTATCTTTGAAGGACTTAAATCAGTAATGAGAAAATGGCTTAATAAAAAGTTTGATTTTTAATTCTTTGATATCCTTTTACAAAAGGAATTTCCTATTATTTCTAGTGTGTATTTGTATATTTATTTAATTTAGAATAGCATTTTTTATGCAAAATTATTTCTAGTGGTTGTACGTCCCCCCGAAAGTAGAGACAGTATAAATTGAAAAGCCTTAACTTCTGATATCCTCCCTTATGTAGCAACGTCCGGAACTAGAAAATCTGGGTCTAATAAACACTTCTGTCTTACCTCATTCGGGGTAAGATTTTCCAAAGAACTATGTGGTCGAAAATGGTTGTATTCCCATCTCGGTAGTGTTCCCTGAAGTGTGTCATTGTATTAGAGATCAAGTCTGAGTCTCTCCTCAAAATAGAGGGATAAGTGGGTTAATGTCAAATTCCAATTGTGCATGGGTCGATTCCATTTGGTACTGACTTGATCCTGGATCAAATAGAGAAGTTTCATTAGCGCATCGTCAGAGGTAAATGCCCCTTTGGTTTTGGTTACTTTTCGGAGCTGACGATGAAAACTCTCAATGATATTGGTGGTGTATATAATCTTCCGAATTGGCTGTGGGTACTGGAAGTAGGTGGTGAGTCGATCCCAGTTGTTGTGCCAGCTTTTGATCACAGCCGGATACTTTTTGCCCCAATTTTGCTCGAGTATATCCAATTGGTGGG
>JBCBGC010000103.1:0-30554 GCA_038527215.1 Bacteroidota bacterium | reverse complement strand
GCTTGGTTACAGTGTGGATGAACTGGGGACAGATGAACTGCTTAAAGCTCGTTCGGCCAACGTGGTCAACTCTCTTCAGGGAAAAGTTACCGGGGTCCAGGTGAGCAATACTGGTGGTAACCTGGGTGGATCTTCCAAGATCATCATTCGCGGAGCGACTTCCCTGAGTGGACGAAACAATCCTCTTTGGATCATTGATGGCATGCCTTTCAACGACAACCAATTCGTTTCTGGTTCTCGTATTGCAGGTAACCGTGACTTTGGTAACGGTGCTTCTGTGGTGAACCCAGATGACATTGAGTCTATCAGTATCCTGAAAGGTGCTGCCGCTACCGCCCTCTATGGTTCTCGTGCAGCTGCCGGAGCCATCATCGTTACCACCAAGCGTGGTAAGTCTCGCAAAGGCGGTGGAGTAAAGGTTGAAGTCAACTCTACTTACCGTAACGACCAGCTCATGGTTATCCCTGATTATCAGCAGGATTACGCCATGGGTTCTCAGTTCAAGTACGATTCTACTTCTTTAGGATTTGACTGGGGTCCACGCAACGTAGGACAGGAAGTTACCCTGCCTGTTACCGGAGAAAGAGGTCCCCTCCAGAAAGTGGACAACAACGGTTTGCTGGAATTCTTTAAGCCTGGTAATACCTTCATCAACAACATTTCTGTTTCTGACGGAGATGAAAGAATGGACTACCGCTTGAGCCTTACAGCTTTGAACCAGACCGGTGTAATTCCAGGTACTTCTCTGGACCGTTACAACATTTCTATGAATGCCGGGGTAAAGCACGGAGACAAGCTCTCCAGCCGTTTTGGTGTGCAGTACATTCAGACTAACTCTGTAGGTACCGCCGCAGCAGGTGCAAACAGCCCGAACATCATCAGCTATGGTAACTTTAGCTCCAACCTGGATCCAAATGTATACCTGCCTTGGATTGATGAATTAGGCAACCAGATCAACCAGTTAGAACCAACGACCAACAACCCATACTGGATTCGTAATGAAAACCGGAACGATCGGGAGGATACGCGGCTCTTGACCAACTTCGAGATGACGTATAAGCCGATCAAAAATCTGACCTTCACAGGTAAAGTAGGATATGACTACGATCAGGACAACCGTTTCCTCTCTAACCGTAAAGGAACTGCCCAGCGGATTACAGGTACTTACACCATTGATAACATCAACTCTACTCAGTTTAACACGGACATCATCGGTAATTATAAAATCGAGGTGAACAGTGACTTCCTGGTGAGTTTGTTAGCTGGTTTTAACTACAACCGTCGTGAGATTTCCAGTGAAGGCCTCAGTTCTACTGACCTCCTGGTACCACAGCTGTTTAGCCCTGGTAACTCTGAAACTAACGTTCCTGGCCGTGGATTCAGCGAGCAGGTTCTGTTCGGAGCCTATACTTCGATTGATTTCTCTTACAAAGATTACCTGACGCTGACCCTTACCGGTCGGAATGACTGGTCTTCTACCCTTCCTGTTGACAACAACTCTTACTTCTATCCATCTGCGAGCTTAGCTTTTGTATTCTCCGATGCCCTGGGGATCAGCAGCAAAACCTTCTCTTATGGTAAACTTCGTCTGAGTTATGCACAGGTAGGTAACGACACCGGACCTTACCAGCTGGACTTCAACTTCTTCCCGATTTCTACCGCTACCGGACAGTACGGGCTGAATGTAAACTTCCCATTTGATGGTCGTCTGGCTTTCGCAGCCGGAACTACTATTCCTCCTGCGAACCTGCGTCCAGAGCGTCAAACTAGCTTCGAAGCTGGTGCAGAACTGAGCTTCTTCGATTACCGACTGAACATCGACGTGGCTTACTTCAGCTCTCAGAACAAAGATCAGATTCTGGCCCTGCCGATTCCTCAGAGTACTGGTTTCAGCGCTCGTAGAACCAACGTAGGACAGGTAAACACCAGCGGTGTTGAATTCACTATTGATGCCACCCCTGTATTTACTAACAACTTCCGTTGGAACACCATCATTAACTTCTCTTCTGCGCGTACCAACGTGGTAGAATTAGCTGAAGGAGTTGACCGTATCTTGCTTTCCAGTGCCTTTAACTCTGTACAGGTCGTAGCCGTTGCTGGTGGCGGAATTGAGCTCCTAGCCGTGCCATTCCTGAGAGATAGCCTATCTGGTCGTCCGATCATCAACCCAACTGATGGTACTCGTCTGGCAGGTGAAGCTAAGCCTATGGGCTCTGTACTGCCTGATTTCAACATGGGATTTGTGAACAACTTCACCTTGGGTGATTTCTCCGCTTCTTTCACCATTGACTGGAGATCTGGTGGAATCATGAAATCTTCTACCGTAGAAGATCTGCAAACCAGTGGTCTGGTATCTGAAACCCTGAGAAACCGTGAAGGTACTTTCATTGACAAAGAAGGTGTACTGGAAAATCCAGACGGAACCTTCCGCGACAACGATATTCCTTTGGCTAGCGCCCAGGCATTCTGGACTTCTATCAACGACAACTCCATCGCCGAAGCCTTCATTTTTGATGCTTCTTTCGTAAAACTGCGTGAGATCACCTTCAACTACTCTTTGCCTAGCTCCATTTTAGGTTCGTCTTTCATCAGAGGACTGACTGTAGGACTGGAAGCAAGAAACGTGGCTCTGCTTTGGTCTAGAGTTCCTCATATCGATCCCGAAACCAACCTGTTTGGTTCTGGAGCTGACGGATGGGGCGTAGAGCGTGCCAACATTTCTGCGACCAGAAGTATCGGTGCGAACCTGAAATTAAGCTTCTAATCCACTAACAAGACAAGAAAAAAATCATGAGATTTTTAAAGATATTCTCCCTCGCTTTGGTCATGCTGGCTTCGGCTACTGCGTGTGAAGAAGCGTTGGATATCAATACCAACCCACTGGTTGCGACTTCGGCTGACCCGAATGCGGTTCTGCCTTATGTATTCGTCCAGTACTCCAGCCGTCATGTGACGGAGCTGGGAACCCGGACCATGGATGTGCCTCAGCACATGAACGTATGTTTTAACAGCCCTCGTCAGGGTGCTACTTCTATCTTCCTGACTGGTAACACCTGGAACATGTATTACACCCAGGTACTCGGTAACCTTCAGCTGGTAGAAGCGGATGCGCTTGAAGCTGGTGCAGGTAGCAACAACATTGCGGCTATCGCCAAAATCTTCCAGGCCAAGTGCTACTTTGAGCTTACTTGTATCTACGGAGATGTTCCTTTCTCTCAAGCCTTGAACGGACAGGAATTCCCTTCTCCCGCATTTGATGCGCAGCAAGATATCCTGAGTGGATGTGTAAGCATGCTCGACGAAGCCATGAACCTGATCGACAACATGCCTGATGATGTGGTAGATGTTTCCGTAGGAGATATCATTTACGGGGGCGATATGGAAAACTGGAGAAGATGGGCCAACTCCCTAAAACTCCGTATCCTTATGCTGATCCTGAATAAGGACAACACCATTAATGATCAGATCCTGGCTTCTATCTCTCAGCCTTTGATTGAAGACAACAGCCAGGCTGCGATGATTCGCTATGCAGACAACTCTGCTGAAGCCAACGGATGGCAGCGTCTGATCACCAACTTCTTTGGTGGTACCAATGAATCCTCCGGTGTTTATTCTCCCGCAGCAGCACCTTATAACTTGCTGAGCCAGAATAATGATCCCCGCTTTGATTTTATGATCTACGATCCTGACACAGCTGGAACTGCACCGATCGGGCAGTTTACCTTCCCTAATCCAGGTGGATTCGCGCATTACTCCAACAATGTTATTAGAAATGACATCCCGCACATCATGTGCCTGCCTTCTGAGATGAGTTTCTATCGCGCGGAACTGGCCCTGCGGACGATCAGTGATGAGGATGCTCAGTCTCTCTTTAAGCAAGGTCTGAGACAGATTTGTGAGTTCTGGGGAGGTGATATCCCTGGCGCTACCGCTACCATCCCGGATGCAGACATCACGGCCTTTGTGGATAGTTTTCCTACGGCAACTTTGCAGGATGTGCATGAGCAGCTCTACCTGGAGTCTTTCCTTCGTCCCGTCGTTGCGTGGAACCACGTACGTCGGACCAAGGTGCCTGACATGGAGGCGGTTCCTGGTTCTTCTATTAGCACCATTCTGAAGCGTTTTAACTACGCGCCGAATGAAGTTGCTGCGAACCCGAATGCACCTGCCAACCTGCCTACCGACGCCCCTATGTGGTTTGAGAACTAGCAGCAGTCAGATTTTATCTCGAAAAGATTAATTAAAAAATCATGAAATTGAATATCAAATTATTCGCACTGCTGGTAATCGGAGGCATGCTTGTAGCTTCCTGTGGCAGTGATTATCTCGTGGAAGACTACTGGGACCTGGAGGATCTTCCTGGTTATGTAGCCTTCGATGCAGATGGAAATACCGTTAACCTGCCAACCTTAGAAACTTCTGAGGATGCGGGATCTGTATCGCTCAATATTGAGTGTCCAACTGGTACCCTTTCTGACATCACCATCAACTATGAAGTTACTGGTTCAGCTCAGTCTGGTGTTGATTACAGCATCGCTGGTGGAAGCAATTCTATTGTTATGAAGCCTAACACCACAGACTTTCAGAACCCTGACAATGTGGACCTGGTCATTGAAATTTTGACTGATTCCATTCCTGATGGCGTGAAGAATCTGACCGTAACTTTGGTGAGCGCCAGCAATGCAGAAGGTACGCTGGCGGTAGGTCGTGGTGGAACAGATTTCCTGAAATCTGCTACTGTGTCTATTGCTGATATCGACTAGCATGTACCTGAGGCTTATGCCTCTTGAACATATGTAACAGAGAGGAAGGCTTAATGTCTTCCTCTCTTTTTTTGTGAGAAAAGCTCCTCCCATGGAACGGCTCTCTCGGTTTTCTTGCTCCATGGGTGTTGGCTACATGGGGCTCGACCGGCTGGTAGTAGCCGCAGCTTGCAGCTGCGGCGAAGGGTATTGACCGGCTGGTAGCCAGTGTTACGGGCGTTGGGTGATTGCGATTACACCGGCTTGTAGCCGCAGCTTGCAGCTGCGGCGAAGGGTTTTACCGGCTAGTAGCCGGTGGAGCGGGTGGGGCAGGCTTTTCCCCAGATGTAATCTGGGGAGGGGTATTGACCGGCTGGAAGCCAGTGTTACGGGCGCTGGGTGATTGCGATTACACCGGCTGGTCGTAGCCTCAGCTTGCAACTGCGGCGAAGGGTTTTAAAGGCTAGTAGCCGGTGGAGCGGGCGTTGGGTGATTGCGATTACACCGGCTGGTAGTAGCCGCAGCTTGCAGCTGCGGCGAAGGGTGTTGACCGGCTGGAAGCCAGTGTTACGGTTGGACCTCTCACCTCTCACTTCTCACAAAAAAATACCAGGCATGGGTTTACTTTTTTTAATGGTAGTCCACTAAGGAAAAAACGTACCCATGAACAAATTATACCTCCTGCTACTTTTTAGCCTCCTGGGCCCTATGATGGGGATAGGCCAAAATGCTTGTTTCTTCCCCGGGGATGACAACCGATGGGACCATCAGTTTTTACAACCCGGCGTAAAAGGGGGCGCTATCCGCGATATGCTCCCGCTGGATGATGGCACCATGCTCCTGGCTTCTTCGGCTGCGGCCCGCTTCGGAGGAGCAACCAACTTTCGGGCATTGGCACGCTGGGACGGGGAAAAATACCTTCCGCTGGGAAAAGGCCTTTATGGGGTATCTCTGGTGCCATCAGCTTATGCCCTGGCCAAAGATGCTGCGGGCAACATTTACGTAGGAGGGAATTTTACCGGAGGGGAGAATACAGATGGGACTAAGGTGGCTAGTCGGAATGTGATCAAGTGGAATCAAAGTTTGCAAGTGTGGGAAGCCATAGGGGAAGGCTTGAATAAACCTGTCCAGAGCCTGGTAATTGATACAGATACCCTTTATGTGGGTGGAGAGTTTGACCAAACCCTCGGGAGCAGTCCGATGACGCTCATGCACATCGCCCGCTATTACCTCCCTACCCAGCAGTGGGATTCTCTGGGCGCGGGGATTGATGGAGCTGGTACCATCTCCTCAGGTTACGTTTTCGACATGATCGTCGACAATGCCCACCGCCTGATCGCAGGAGGTTCAATTGATCGTGCCGGCGGGCTCGCGGTCAACAGTATTGCCCGGTGGACACCTGGCCAGGGCTGGGATGGCATGAATGGCGGCCTTGCTAGCTTCCAAATCAATGCCAGTGGAAATCCAACCGGAAATTCCTCCCCATCCACTGTCCAATCCCTCACTTATCATCCAGGAACAGGCGAAATCTGGGCCGGAGGATATTTTGGGGAGTTCATCGGTTCGGCTTCGATCGCACAAACCAAAGGTTTCGCTCGCTGGTCAGGGGGAAGTTGGACGCTGGTCCCTGGCATCGGCCTGCCTTTCACCGGTTCAGCCTCCGCCGTACATGACCTGGAAATAGACACCGCCAACCACCGGGTATTTATCGGGGGCACCTTTTATCAGCACAATCCTACCAATCCCGCCAACAACGCGGCTGGTAACGGCGTCATGGCTTACAATTACCTCAATGGTACCTGGGACAAACTTCAGAATGGCATTACCTCTGCCAACTTCTCCGGGGGCACCGTCTACTGCATCGCGCCTTTTCAGGGCAAATGGTATGTAGGCGGCAGCTTTGGGAAACTACAGCCCAATGGTTCTCTGGCGGATAACCTGGCCGCCTACACAGGAAGTGGTTGGGACAATCTGGGAGATGGGGTGGCAGATGCTTCTCAGACCTACGATCTGGTTGCTTACCAGGATGGGTTTATTTTGGCAGGCGGCTTCTCAGAAATCGACAGCCAGGAAATCAGCCGTTTGGCGATGTGGAATCCCCAAAATGGTTGGCAAGCCTTGAATGGAGACCTTTTCGGTAACAATACCTCGAATAATGGCGCTTTCCCCTATAGCCTTTTCCGGGATGGCAATGATCTTTATGTAGGAGGGCAGTTTGGAGGCGCAGCCAATGTAACCTCCACCGGCTTACTTAAATATAATCTCGTCAATCAGACCTGGTCTGGTTGGGGAACCGGACTAGATGCAGTCGGGATTCCTCGCATCTTTGATTTTACCTTGTTCCAGGGGGAACTTTATGCCGCAGGGAATTTCACACAAATAAACGGGGTTACGGCCAAACACCTGGCTAAACTCACCCCTAATGGCTGGGTGGGCATCGCTGACTTTGACTTTCAAGTCAATGATCTGGAAAATGTAGGAGACAGCATCCTCTATGTGGCTGGCGCATTTAACTCCATTAATGGCTCTTCCAGCATGTATAATCTCGCCCAATTTGATGGCACGACCTGGAGCCCCATTGGCCAGGGTTGTGGGAGTGGAAACATTTACGCCCTCACCCACGATCCAGCCACAGGAGATCTATACGTAGGGGGGAGTTTTCAGTATTGCACCCAGAGTAGTGGCACCCAGGAACCCTCTCGCAGCATCGCCCGATGGGATGGCAGCCAGTGGTCCACCCCCGGCAACATTTTTACGAACGCTGGTTTTAGTTCAGTCCTTGCTCTTGCCTGGGGGCCAGATGGCACCCTGTACTTTGGCGGGGATTTTTCCACTCTAGACGGTCAAAGCGTCAATCACCTGGCTCGATGGAATCCCCAATATGGGGTGGCAGGCTTTGGGTCGGGCATCACGCCTCATTCTGCTGTAGGAGCAGAACCCGTAGAAAAAGTCATCCTGGTAGATAGCTTTCTCTATGTCATCGGCAATTTTCATACTACCGGCCTGCAGCAAGCCAACAAGCTCAACCGCTACCTGCTGGACGATCCAGGCCTACAAAGTTTAAGTCTGGACCTCGGCCCTGATCGTTCTGCCTGCGGTCCGGAAACCCTGGACGCAGGAGCCGGGGCGGCCACCTACCTTTGGAATACGGGTGCTACCTCCCAGACCTTGCTGGCGGATACTTCCGGGACCTATTTTGTAACCAAAACCCTCGGCAATTGCGCGCTAACAGATACCGTAGTCATCTCCATCAATCCCGTACCGGTGCTCATTCCGGAGGATACCGTAAGGGGGTGCGATCAGATCCTCGTCAGTGCCACCCCAGGTTTTAATTCCTACTTATGGTGTGATGGCAGTACGGATCCGGACATCATGCTGGATGACAATACTACCTGTTTTGTAACGGTAACCGATGCTATAGGCTGCACCTATGTCGACTCCTTCTACGTGGAAATCGAATATGCTCCGCTGGCCGCCTTTTCAGACAGCGTCCTGGGCGATACTGCCATCTTTTTTAACGCCAATGCTACCTTCAATGCCTTAGATTATCAATGGGATTTTGGAGACGGAACCCAGGGAAGTGGCCCAACCGCTACGCACATTTATACCAGCAATGACAGCTTCCTTGTACGACTGATTGTGACCAATGAATGCGGACAGGATACGCTGGAAAAATGGGTGGTAATCGACTTTTTGACCGGGTTGGACTTCCTAGATGAGGCTTTTCAACTCCGCCTCTACCCTAACCCCGTTCAATCGAGGCTTCATCTGCAGATATCCAATGGATTAGCAGGTGAGTTAGCCATACAGATCATCGACCTTAGTGGAAAAAAAATCCTGATAGATAGCCATACCCTTAATGGGAATGAGCAAAGAATTACCCTGGAGGTAGATTCACTCCCGGCCGGTATATACCTGCTGCGGGTGATCACAGAAAAGGGTCAAAGAGGCTTTAAACTCTGGAAGCAGTAAGTTAAAGCTGAATTCTAAGCGTGGCCCCCGGTTCGAAGAATCGGGGGCATTTTTTAGTGTCTGATTCAACCGGGTGCTTAGGCCATGGCTTTTTCCGCTTTATCCCTGGCGGTTACAGCCGCTTGCCGAGCAGGCAAAAACTCCCCAAAACGCTCCTTCCCAAATTCTTCGGAGAAGGATCCATCCTGCCAGGCAATCTTTCCATTGATCATCACACAGGCCACGGTTTCATCATTTCTGTTGACCAGGCGATCACAAGCCTCCAGGAAAGGGGCGCTGTGGTATTCGTGTACTCGCTCGTCCAACTTTTCCGGATCAAGGATGGTGATATCGGCTCGTTTTCCCACCGCAAGGTGCCCGGCATCCAACTGGAAAAAATCGGCATTCTCTTTCGTTAGTCGCCAGACGGCCTTTTCCATCGGCATGATAGGTTCGCCTTTTTCTTCCGCCGCCTTTACGTACTGTAATACCCGGAGGGGAAAGTTGTAGAAGGCCATGTTGTTGATATGCGCGCCAGAATCAGCGAAGCCAATGATGCCGTTAGGATCATTATAGTGGGGCTTATACCGACTGGGGTCATGATTCCCAATGGTGGTTTCCCAAACGATTTCCTGGTCCATTTCCACCACCAGATCGAGAAAGGTATCTACGGGATGTTGCTTTCTTTCCTCGGCGATCTGGACAAAAGATTTCCCAATCAAAGAAGGATCAGGGGCTTCCACTACATAGGCATCGCTGAAGTCTTTTTGCCAGACTTTGGGCGTTAGCTTGGCTTTCATATTGCGCTTGAAGCGCTTGCGGTAAGCGGGATCATTTAAGGTGGTATTTCGTTGCTCTAAATCTCGCGATAAATGTCTGGCCACTTGCCCGGTGGGAAATTCCTCAAAGATCACCAACTCCATGCCCTGAGCCAGCACCCGAAAAGGCACAGCAAACAACTGCATCCGAAAATCAGCCCGAAGCACTTTATTGAAAAAGCCAGAAAGGGCGCTGACGATGGGTCGAATCATGCGATCCCCTTTCAGGTCCATGAGGGCCACCATAGAAGTACGCAGGCTTTTTCTCCAGAAAAAAGCCGAGCTCTGGGCCATATACCAGAGCGCCCCTACACGGTTGACTAAGTTGGGTACGCCTTGCAGGTGAGCCCCGCGCTTGCGCACGATCTTCAGTAGGGCCTGGCGTTCTTTCCGTTTGGCGTAGGCCGCAGGCAACAGTTTGGACCAGTGGCGGCCATCCATTTTATCCCAGGGATTGTGTTGCATGGAGATTCCCACAAAGCCTTCATCCAGCGCCATTTCCAATAAGCGCTGCATTTCAGCGATTTCGGCATCGGTAGGTTTTTCCTTTTCTTCCAGGGAACGATCAATGCCCATCACCGCGGCCCGGATATCCGAGTGCCCCAGAAAAGAAGCCAGGTTGGGTCCTATGGGAAGGGATTTAATGTGGTCAATCCACTCTTTCGGAGAGGACCAGTTTTTCTCTTTTTCTAAAATGGGAAAAAGTACTTCTCTGGGAAAAGCCTCCACCCGGGTAAACATATCACAGCAATCCTCTACTTCCGCACAAATGAAAGAAAGGGAACACCCTCCCAACATCACCGTGGTAACGCCATGCCGGACTGATTCTTCCAGGCTGGGCGCCACCAAAACTTCCCCATCATAATGCGTATGGTTGTCTACGAAACCCGGCATGATCCATTTACCCGTGGCATCAATCAGGGTAGCGGTAGGCGCCTCAATGGTCCCTGGAGGGGCTATTTGGGAGATAAATCCATCCTCAACAAGTATATCTGCCATACGGGCAGGCTTTTGGGTACCGTCGAATACACGGCCATTTCGCAGTAAATAAGTAGTCATAATGCCAGCTTTGGGTCTAACAGATGCCGGGTAGCAGGACATATAAATTACAATATATCCTGCAGAAGGGAAATGCCAGGGGCGAAATATTTTCCTGTGGGCTGGCCTTTGAATGACGGTTTTCCGGAAAAAACCGTAGTTTCTTTTACTAACAAAAACCACATGAAGAAGCTACTACTCCCCCTCTGCCTATGTTTTCCTTTCCTGATGGCCGGGCAGTCTTTTACCCGGCAGCAAGTAGAGGAGCTAGCTTATACCTACGCAAAAAGCTCCTTTCCTTTGCTCAAGGAGCTTCTGAGCATGCCCAATGATGCCAATTTTCCCGAGGACATAGAACCCAATGTTCAATGGTGTGAAAAGGCTTTTGGTAAGCGGGATTTTATCACCCAAAGGATAGAAACCAAGACGGTGCCCTTATTACTGGCCGAAAGGAAGCATGCAGGAGCGGAAAAGACCGTATTAATCTACCTTCAGTTGGACGGACAACCGGTGGATCCCAGTCGATGGTTCCAGGATGATCCCTTTAAGCCTACCCTCAAAAAACCGGATGGGCAGGGAGGCTGGGAAAGCCTGACCTGGAACAACATCGAATACTACGAGGACGACTGGCGGGTCTTCTGTCGGGCAGCCTCCGATGCAAAGGGGCCTGTAGCCATGTTCTTGACGGCGCTGGACGTTCTCGCTGATAGAGACATGCAGCCGAACTTCAACATCAAGGTGATCATGGATTTTGAGGAGGAATTGGGCTCGCCCCATCTACCGGGAGCGGTCACGGCCAACGCAGCATTGCTGGCAGCGGATATGTTGATCATCTTTGATGGACCCCGCCACATCAGCAATCGTCCTACCCTCACCTTTGGAGCCAGGGGAATTGCTACCATAGGCCTGACGACTTATGGGCCCGTGGTGCCCCAGCATTCCGGACATTTTGGCAACTATGCGCCCAATCCAGCCTTCAAACTTGCCCGCCTGCTCAGCAGCATGAAAGCAGAAAACGGACGGGTGAGTATTCCTGGCTTTTATGATGGGATAGACATAGATGAGCAGACCCGGGCTATCCTGCAGGCCGTACCAGATGATGAAGCCCAAATCAAAGACCGGCTTCAGTTAGCAGAAACCGATGAGGTGGGTGCTTCCTATCAGGAAGCCATCCAATATCCTTCCCTCAATGTCCGGGGCATGCAATCAGGCTGGATTAATGAAAAAGTACGGACCATTGTTCCCAGTTGGGCCAAAGCTGAAATTGATGTGAGATTGGTCTTGGAATCTGATCCAGAACGGTTGCTTAAGCTGATCCGGGACCATATTGTAGGACAAGGATATTATGTCATTGATCGGGAACCTACCAAGGAAGAGCGCATGAAATACCCGAAAATCGCCACTTTTACTTCCAAGGTATCCTATCAATCTTTTCGAACGGATTTTGACTCAGAAGTTGGGAAATGGCTCACCCAGGCGTTGACCCGTTCTTTTGGTGAACCCCCCATCCGTATTCGGAATTCTGGCGGTTCCATTCCTATTTCTCCTTTTGTTACGACCCTGGACATTCCTGCGGTTACCGTTCCGACCGTCAATCGCGACAACAACCAGCACAGTCCCAATGAAAACCTGCGACTGGGGAATTACCGGGAAGGCATTCAGACGATGATCAGCATTTTAACCGAAAAGCTGTAGGGTTTTTTGTCCGATACCAACTAGCCGATATTTTTTTCAGCTGACCACAAGGTTCAGGAAAAAAGAGAATCATAGAAGGGTGTAGGGGGCAACTTAAATCCTGTGTTTAAGTTCCCGAAGACCCTGGGATGGAGGTTGAATTGGCTTCTCTTTTTTTTCTCTGTCCCTTGACAAATATTTTGTCGATAAGACCGCCTCTATGTTGGTTTAGAGGCGGTTTTTTATTGGGTAGGAAAAGGGGTTAGTGCGTAGCCGCAAATTCTTGTAGCTTTGCCCTATGCTCAATCAAGGTATTTCTTTCCGACTGGGACCTTTTCCCACCGAAATAAAAGCCAGTTTTCTGTTTTTAGGCCTCATCCTATACAGTGTAGTGGGAGAAGTAGGAGCGGCGATGGAACTTACCCTTTGGGCGGCTTTTGCGGTGTTGCTGCACGAATTAGGACATGCCTGGGCTTACCAATATTATGGCCTGCAGGCGCGGATCAGCCTCATGATGCTGGGTGGGGTTACCTATGGCAGTGGAGAAAAAGCGGCTAGCCTGAAACCTGGCTCCCGGGTATTCATCGCTTTTGCCGGTCCGCTGATGAGCGTGATCAGTGGCGTGGTTTTATGGGGCATCATTGAGTTGGCAGGAGGATTACCTTATTACTTTTTGAGTCCGGAGCTGGCCATGCTCTACCCCTTATTTTTCACCATAGGTTGGGGGATACTAAACCTGATTCCTATTTATCCGCTGGATGGAGGCCAGATTCTGCGTAACCTCCTGGCGTTGAATCCGCGGCTCCCCGCTGACAAAATCGCTTCCTGGGTCAGTGTCATCATTGGTGGAGCAGCCATCCTCTATACCCTGAGCAGTGGCGACTGGTATACTTCCGCTTTATTGGGACTCTTGTTGTACAACAATTTTTCCAGACTAAATGTGCTCCGAGACGAAGATGTGAAAGCCGATTTCGAGCGCATCCAGGAATTCCATCAGCAAAAAAATTGGACAGGGGTCGTCGAAGAAGCCCAAAAACTTATCCCTCAGATCAAGAGCCAGAGAAATAAACGCTGGGTTTACCGGCTTACTGCAGAGGCCCTCCATCAAAACCAGAACCTGGAGGTCCTGAAGGCTTTCATGGAAGAGTTTCCCGAGCATGAAAGCATGGCTCCGGAGTTGAAATTATCCTACCTCTATCAAAGTGGAGACAAGGAAGGCGCCATTGAGCAGGCCAAGAAGAATTTTGCCCTGCATCCTAGTCCGGGCTTTGCCCAGCTTTGGATCAATCTTCTGTTGGAAAACCACCAGTGGCGTGACGCTCTGGAAGCGGTAGGTCGGATGAAGTCCCAGGCTTTCTACCTACAGATTGCGCCTCAGCTCGGTCAATACTTCCTGCAAAACGGGCATCATATGTTGGCTGCAGATTTATATGAGGAACTGTTTAAATCTCAGCGGAATCCCGATTTTGCCTTTGAGGCGGCCCGGGCTTATAACCAGGTTCAGGACATCTCCAGTACCTTCTCCTGGTTACAGAAAGCCCAAAAAACAGGGCTGGAGGATTTTCGCCAGAAACTCTTACTCCCGGAATTCGAATCCTTGCGCAGTCGTTCCGATTATCCCTTTTAACCGGGGCTTTTTTCGAAACGGATAGGATACCCCTTTCCGGCAACCTGCAGCAGCACCACATATATGCCAGCTGGTAAGCTTGTGATGGGAAAAAGGCCTTGACGCAGTTTTCCCGACTGGACCTGTTGGCCCTGGCTGTTGATCACCAGATAGCTAGCGAAGAGTGATCTTCCAGTCAGGCCCATGATTTCGATTTGGTCTTTCCCTGGATTGGGAAACAAGTGGAATGGAGCCTCACCAATCTCTCCAATGGAAGATTCTACATATAATTCCATTTGCAGGCTATCCCTCACCGTACAGCCCCATCGATCCGTGGCTTCCAACCAAATGGTATAGGGTACCCCAATATCAAAACGTGAACTGTCGATCAACAAAAAAGCGGTGGTATCTCCCGTACTCCAGAGATAGGCAGCAAAGGTCTCGGGAGCTTGTAAGAGCCAGGGGTCAATGGCATGCACAAAGGTATCCTTGCCCAGGTCAAGCGAAGGCTGCGACACCACCGCTCGAACCTCCATGCGGGGAGAAGCGCAATCTCCCTCCGGACGATACCCATGGTGATAGAAAACCTCTCCACTCCACATGCGCGGGGTATAAATGGTGCCAAAGGTATGGGTAATGCCTGCGCCGGAACGAATTTCCAAAACACTGTCCTGCACGCTGGAAAGCTGGGATAAATCAGCATAGGAAAGGGTAGCCCCCCCGTTGAGAAGATGCATATAAACCCCCAGGGTATCCTCAGCGGAAAGGCTTTTGCTGGCTGGATACATCATTACCCGCTCTCCCGCTTGACTGGCATTTACCACCACGGTATCCCACATGGTCCAGGCTGCCGGACTGTTTTCAGCGCCCTGATAGCCTCCTTGCCGGAAATAGAGCACCATTTGTTGCGGACCGGTACTGTTCATTTTTACCCGCATGCTATCCAGGATCAGGCTATCGTGAGCAATCAGGTTAAACATCACCCCATTCCAATTTTTATTGGTGGTGTTTGAGGTAGAAACCGAAGCATCGAAGTACAAATTTCCACGGATCGCCTGCGCATACAAGCTTTGGTTTTGCCAGAGGGAATCCAGCGACCAAAATGGCCCTTCGCCCAACTTATTTCCGCCCACCGGGCTGTCATACCAGAACAGATGATCCGCTGCCAGATTGGATTGGATTCCCAGCATGGCATTTTCTCCTGCGCATACTGTATCAGGAAAAAGAGCCAGCTCCGGATGGCCAGGGGTTTCTACAAACAAAGTAGCAGAGGTGTCATTGCTTTGGTCCTGATCACCGGCATTCAGCACGGCCTGTATACTCAGGTTCACGCCCTGATAAGTATCCAGGGTCAGCAATAAGGTATCTGATTGACAAGCGGCCAGGGGGCTCATGCTATTCAGGGTCTGGATTTGTTGGGTGCCGGTATTGAGGTCGGTAATATGGAGGTCCAGGGGAAAAGTCGCATTGCTGCTCACGCCCAGGTTGGCAAAGCCCAGTCTGATGACCGTCTGGCTATCGCCACAGACCGGAAAAGGATCAAGGAGCAGTTGGGAGATATAGTGGTCCGTCACCGCCAGGGTATCAGCCAGCTCATTGGGCAAAGCGGCTTGCTGGACCCGCTCAAAAAGGATCTTGTGGGCGGCATCATTCATGTGCACCCCATCCCCTGAATCATAGGCGGTCAGAAGTTGGTTGCTGTTATCCGCAAAACCTTTCCAGAAATCGAGGGCTTTCATCCCAAAAATGGCGAAAACGGAATCCCTCACCGCAGTCTGAATGGCTTTCTGGCTGGTGCTAAACCCATTGCGCGGCTGGGTGGTACATACCCAGACAGGGATACCCACTGAGTCTGCCACCGCTACGATGGTTTGAAAGTTGAACAGCTGCTCCCCTACCCCGAAATTATTCGCGGCATCATTGGAAGGCATATTGACGATGATGGCATCTGCCCCCAGGCTGATGGCCTCGCTCACATTCTTGGTGGGGGTGGGGCTGGGACGACCTGCGGGCGGACTAAACCAGTCCGGCATAATGTGATAAGTCGTGGTGCCGCCTACCGCCAGATTAGTAACCTGATTTTGAGGATTTACTTGCTGCAGATAGGCCCGATAGCGGTTGACCCAGGTGCTATCCGGACTGCTGGGGCCGGTACCTGCGGCGGTGGAAGAACCCAATACGACAATATGCTGGGCCTGGGCCTGACCACAGGGATGGATGACGACCTGGGCTAAAAGAGGAAAAGAAATGAAGAGAAATGCTAACAGACTGAGGATACGATGCCACATGGAGGGAAATTTAAGGCTCCATGATACAGGCATTTTTCCCGAAAACAAAAAAAGCTTAAGCTGGATTCAGAAAAGCCAGGCTCGCTTTTACCCCTTGCATCATCTGCTCGGTATTCTGGTCTAGCTTGCTGACCAGGTTGAGTCCACTATACAGGGTAAACAGTAAACTGGCTGCGGTGGGCAAATGGAGACTGGGAGAAAATTCGCCTTGATCCATCCCTTTCTTGAGATAGGATTGAAAGATGTTCTCTACCAGCTCTTTATGGGTGGATAGGTTCTCTAATAATTCTTTTTCTTCGGGCAAAAGGGCAGCCGTGGTATTGATGACAAAACAGCCCCGGGTAAATTCTTCCTTGTGGGCTTTTTCTATCCCTCTTTGGAACAAAGCCACAAATGCTTCCTTGACCGAATCATATTGATCGAGGAAGTCTTTCATTATGGCTACGTTGGTTTCCTGATAATTTTTCAGCGCCTGTTCAAAAAGGCCTTGTTTGTCTCCAAAGGCGCCATAGAGGCTGGCCCGATTGACGCCCAGATGATCGACCAAATCCTGAATCGAAGTGGCATGATAGCCCTGTTTCCAAAAAAGCTCCACGGCTTTTTCGAGGATATCCGATTCTTTAAACTGTTTTGGTCTGGCCATAAAAAAGGCTATTTGCCTGCCTAAAGATACGGATTATTTGAGAAGAGGTTGATGACCAGGCTCTGCTAGCCGGTCTAAGACAGGCTATGCATAAATTCTCTGAATTGCTCATTGGATTTGCCGTAGCTGACCATGATGACTTCGAGCGGGGTATGCGCAAATTTATGCGCCGCTTTTTCGATGGCGGAAAAAATCCATTCCGGTGCATTGCCAAAGACGCCACCGCCTACCAGGGTGAGGTAGAGTTTGGGCTGTCCTGTCTGCTGATAATTTTTTAGGGCGGCATAAAAGGTCGCTTCATAGCTTGCTTCAAGCACCAGCTCGGCAAAGGGAGCCCAAAAGGAAGACATGACCTGGGAATATCCCACGGGTAGGGCCGAGCAATAGGCTTGAGAAACCAATTGGCCGTTACCATTCAAGGTTACTTCGGTATTCCATTGAATTCCTATTTTGAGTTTGCCTTTAAGCGCCTCATAGCCGGCTTCATCCAGGCTTTCGATTTGCTTTTGAATGTCCATCAGGCCATTCAGGCTGGCCAGGGCGTACCCATTTCTCATTTCCCAAAGAGACTCGTTTTCATTGCCCAAAGCCTTTCCTATTTCATCCAGGCAATCCACCTGGCTAAGGGTGTTTTGCCCAATATGATCTCCCATGGGAACCAGGTAATTTCGGTACACCGTCCCAGCTCCGCAAGCAATGGCGCAAGCGGGGCCCTGGGTTCCGTCATGTTGATAGATCCCTACGCCTTCCTCCGGCGTTACTTCGGGGTCGATCATTTCCAGGAGGTTGAATTGAGAAGCAGCTTGAAACATGGCCTGCGCATTTTCAGGTGCCAGGTGGAGGGATTGCACATTGGCGACCACTTCTGTCAGGGACAGTTTTTTTCCCCCGCCGTTACCCAGGTCAATTTCCTTCCGTAAAGCTTCGAGCGTAGGGATCTCCAGTGTGCCACAGGTAAACTGCTTGCCATTGACCTTGGAAGTGAGGGTATTGCCTTCCCATTCGAACTTATCTCGAACCTCTTTAGGGAAGCTTTCTGCAAACCCAAATAATTCTTCAAACCACATCATATCCCAGGAATTTAGAGGAGATTTATTGAATGACGATTTTCTGGGAGCTACGTCCTTCAGCTGCGTTTACCTCCAAAAAATAAATCCCAGCAGGGAGGTTTGGTGCTAATTTAATTTCTTTTTTACCGCGTATTTTTTCCTCCATTATTTGACGTCCCTGGCTATCCATCCAGATTATATTCAGTTCCCGAGGGGCACGTTCAAATTGTACATAAACTTCTCCTTCGCTAGGATTAGGAAAAACCTTCATTCCCAATTCATTAACTAAGCTTTTCTCAAGAGAAGTTGTCAGCA
This sequence comes from Bacteroidota bacterium, assembly GCA_038527215.1. Lineage (GTDB taxonomy): Bacteria > Bacteroidota > Bacteroidia > J057 > J057 > JAWPMV01. The sequence goes on along the minus strand of JBCBGC010000103.1, from coordinate 12,430 downwards.
CCATAGGGTATAAATCACAGGCAATAGAATCAAAATAAGCTAGTCTGTTAGGAATGGTTTGGGTAATTAAATTAAAATTTTGGGTAGAAATAGCCGAAGCCCGATGGCGGACCATCAACCAGGGCAGAAAACTCTCGGCAATATCTTCCCGATTGGGGTTATCCCGGGCGTAGGTAGAAATAAAATTGGGGTCCTGATTCTGGGCCGCCAACCAACCAGCCGAGGCAGCATGATCGGCATCCAGGGAAGTGTGCGCCGCCTCATGCACGAGGACTTCCTCCAGGATACCATCATTTTCATACAGCGTGGTCTGTCCGGTGTGAATGAGGATGGACCGGTTCCCGCCTCCAAATAACTCTACCCCTTTATGCACCCAGATCTCATCGACGTCTCTCCGAAGACAGCCAGGCAATTGTCCGACGAGCCAGGCATATTTTTCCGCCTCTACCGTAGCGGCGGCTACCGAACCAAATTCAGGATTGATTTGCGCCACACTGGTCAGGCTATCCGCCCAGACCACATCAAATAAATAGGCATTGACGGTTTCCCAGGCAGCCGTTCGGCGGTCATACATGCTTACCGTTCCGGTCCCAGCGTAGGTAGTGCTGACCAAGGCCGAAGAATCAGAAGGCGTAATGATATCGGGATCGATAAAAATGGTGCCGCTATAAGGCTGACCAAAGGTCAGGAAAGGTAAGAGCCATAAGCTCAAAAAGGGTAATACATGTTTCATTATAGGGGGCTTTGCCATTCCTTGATTTACCCCTAATTAGGAAAATAAAGGCAAAACAGAAACTAAAGCTTCCGTGGGGCAGATAAAAAATCTCCGTGAGCTGCCGGAGCAACTCACGGAGATTCCTAAGCTAAGTAGCCCATTTTCCCTTCCTGAAAATCCCGCTGAGCCTGAATCAATTCCTCGGCGGTATTCATCACAAAGGGGCCGTATTGAGCATAGGGCTCATTGAGCGGTTCCCCTGCCAATACCAAATATTCAGCATCCTGGCTGGCGGTAAACTTGATTTTTTCGCCCGCATCATCGAAGGCCAGCAGTTTGCGGCCTGCGACGGTCTCACTCATCACCTGTACCTCTCCTGAGATCAGGTAGACTGCGGCTTCAAAGCCCGGGGCTATGGGGATTTCCACAGCATGCCCAGCGCTCAAGCTGCCGTGCATAAAGGTCAAGGGAGAAAAGGTTGAAGCGGGTCCCTGTACGTCATTGACTGCTCCGGCGATCACGCGCAAGCGACTGCCTTCGGTCTCTATCACCGGGATTTTCTCCGAGGGAATATCCTGATATTTTGGCTCGGTCATTTTGTGCGCTTTGGGTAGATTTACCCAAATCTGTAAGCCATGGATCGGCATGGTATCTCCGTCCACTTTGGGCGTTTCCGCATGCAGAATCCCCGAACCTGCGGTCATCCATTGGACGTCGCCTGGCCCTACCAGTCCGTGATTCCCTGCGCTGTCCCGATGCTCCATGGTCCCTTCCAGCATCAGGGTTATGGGTTCAAATCCCCGATGCGGATGCGGGGGCACGCCTTTTTCTTTCCCTTTGTAAACCGTTCCAGGTCCAAAGTGATCAATCATGATAAAGGGTCCTACCCTTTTTTGACCGCGAACGGGCAAGGCCCGGGTGATCATTTCATCACCCAATTGCATGGGCATGGGGTCAAATACTGCTTTGATGGTTTTCATTCTTCCTCCTAATCAAAAAACCTGAACTTTCGACCTGAAAGGCCGAAAAGCCCATTTGGTTGTAATTATTCTTAAAGTTCTGGAAGAAAATGACCAATTCCATTAAGGTAGATTAAGAAAAAAGGTTAACCCTAAATCGAATCCCATGGATCTGGTTCATCTTCATCTATGATAGAAATTTTCCATCCTTCGAGCTCAAAACCAGCCAGACTGCTCATCAACTGATAAACCTGTTTATCTCCATTGAGAAAAGCCTCAATGAACTCCTCTCGTAAGTTTTTCATCGTCCAGACAGGCACAGAAGTCCCTATGGGAGAGGAAAGAAATTCAGCCATCAATTCCTGGGCCTGATCAAGGCTTTCCTGAGTGATTGGCACTTCTTTGGGTACTGGAATTAGGACTATGAGTTTGGGTCGGGGGGTTCGTGGATCTTTTCCCGCCAAAAATGATAGGGTCTTTTCCTTTTCCGAAGGATTCACCAACCATAAGTCCTCTGTTACCTGCTCAAAATCAGGTATATGAGCCCGATTGCTATACTTATCAATGCCAAGGAATTCATGAAACCCCTCCAGCCGACTGAAGATTATCTCTCGGGCTGGATTGAGAAAAATAATATCAAATGATGAAATCATGGGTGTGCGTTTCCCTTGCATACGCAAAGGATTTTATGGGGATGCCTTAACCCTTACGATGGTCGGAAAACCGTCACCAGGTGAGATTCGTTTGCGTCCTCTTTACTAGGAAAAATTGTGGACCATAAAGCCCTTCCTGCCAAGGAAATCTATCCCAAGAAATGGCATCCCTCCTACCCTGCTAAGAATGCCTTTATTTCCTTACCCACGATTTCCGGCTGCTCATCTACCACAAAATGACCTGCTTTTACCTCCACCACTTCCACCTGCTCAAAAAAGTCCTCCACCCCATGGATGTACTCCTTGATGATCACGGGGTCGAGGATGCCATGAATAATTTTTGTGGGGACGGGAGACACTTTGCCCAGGTATGTTGCAGCCCAGCGCTTGCGATCGTCGGGCACCGTGCGGTACACATTGGCCGCCGTGGTCAGGGTGCCAGGGATTTTGTAGCAACGGGTATATTCTGCGATCGCGTCTTCCGGCACAGGAGCACTGATGCCTCGACTGAAAAAGCGGACCCAGACGTCTTCTTTTCCAGCAATCAAAGCTTCGGGCAGGTCTTTTATACTGAGAAAAAACTGGTACCAGGAGGAACGGAAGAGGTATTTGACCAGGACTTCCCCGGCTTTGTTTTGGCCTACCGGATTGTTGATGATGACCATGTTCATGATGATCAGTTTGCGGATGCGTTCAGGATGCATGAAGGCCATTTCCTGTACGATCGCCCCGCCCCAATCATGACCGCCGAGATAAAATCCCTCCATCCCCAGCGCATCGGCTACCGCAAACATGTCTGCCGCCATTTGATCTTTTTCGTATGCCTTGAGGTCCATTTCACGATTGCTATCTCCCATGCCGCGAAGGTCTGGAGCAATGAGGTAGAGGCCTTTCAGAAAAGGAGCTACATGATGCCAGCTGTAACTGCTTTGCGGCCAGCCGTGAACCAGCATCAGCGGTGGATGACTGGGGTCGCCATAAGTACGAACAAAGAAGTCGCCGCGGGTAGTAGAAATGATCGACATAGAATTGTCAGGTTAGGATGATGGCTCATCATCTTCTGGCTGCAGCAAGTCATAAGCCTCATCGGCCAGCTTATTCCAATCAGAGTGATCCAGCGGATTTTCGTTTACTGCTGACAAACGCTTTTTCTCCAGCAGCTCTTTGGGGCGGTCAGGATTCAAGCCTGAATATAGCTTCCCTTGTTCGGCCAGCTTAGCGACCACACGCTCCAACGCTTGCCAAAAAAGGCGTTTCCCCTGCGTATTTAAGCCTCGTAAATCCAGTTCCCTTTCAATGATTTCGTCCTTTTCAAAATTGACAAAACCCCAGCCCATTTCGCCTTTTTGCTCGTCTTCCTCCCTGGGAATTTTTTCGGACAAAATCGGGATCAAAGTCTCTCCGCCCTTCAGATGAGTCAATTCCCGGATCAACAGCCGAATGATCTCATCATAGCCGGTCCAACGCGTGGCAAAACAACTTCGGTCTTCTAAAATGATGAATCCACTGGCCATACTTTTTCTTCGGGCAAAAGGCTCAAGTTCTCCATTATCACCGAGACCTACAAGCCCCCTACCTAAGGCATAAAAAACCCGGTCGACTTTCGCAGATCTTAGCGAAAACCGACCGGGTGGTAAGTCAAACCAATGTTATCGAAAGTGGGCTTAGTTCAGCAGCGTTGGTACGGCGATGCCCCCATCGATGTTGTATTCTCCGCCTGTGATATAAGCCGCATCATCCGAGGCCAGGAAGCTCACCAATTTTGCTACTTCCTGAGGCTCACCAAAACGCTTGAGGGGCACACTGTTTTGCATAACTTCGGCAAAACCTTTCAGCTGCTCTTCAGGCATACCGGTTTTGCTGAAGATTGGGGTAGCAACCGGGCCAGGATTGACGGCATTAACCCGGATTCCCCGTGGGGCCAGTTCCGTAGCTGCGGTACGGGTGTAGGATAGTAAGGCCGCTTTGGTGGCAGCATAGATGGAAGAACCAGCCATGCCAGCGTAGGCCACTACCGAAGCCAGGTTGATGATGGAAGCACCTTCGTTGAGGATGGGCAAGAATTTTTCAATGGTAAATACCGCTCCCTTGAAGTTGATGTCCATTTGATAATCGTAGCCTTTTTCATCCAGGTCTCCAATCTGAGAAGGCACGTACACGCCTGCGTTCACAAACAGAACATCTACTTTACCATAAATGCCTTTTACGTCTTCGACCAAGGCGTCAATTTGGCCCAGGTCGCTTACGTCCGCCACCAGTCCTCTTACCCCTAGCTCTTGCGCTGCCGCTTCTACCCTTTCCTGGGACCGGCCCGTAATGACCACTTCCGCCCCCTGGGCTTTGAGTTCCTCGGCAGTAGAATATCCGATGCCACTATTTCCTCCGGTGATCACGGCGATTTTTCCAGATAGCTTACTCATGTGTATAGGTATTATAAGTTTTAGAATGAATGTTCCAAAATAAATGAGATATATTACAGAACGGTCGTTCCAAAACAAGGTTTCGCATTTTTGCGTTTTTTTTTTGAGCTTGGCCGCAAAGCCCTCAGCATATGGCCTTTATGACTCCAGCCCAATTGGAAAAAATGGGATTCAAGTCCCTGGGCAAAGACGTGTTGATCAGCGACAAGGCGTCGATTTACAATGCGGACCAGATTGAGATAGGCGACTACAGTCGGATAGATGATTTTTGTCTGGTATCGGGCAAGGTCAGGATCGGACGAAATGTCCACTTTGCAGCCTTCAGTAACGTAGCTGGAGGAGAAAAAGGAATCGTGTTTGAAGATTTTTCCGGCCTGGCCTACGGCTGTATGGTTTTCACCCAAAGCGACGACTACAGTGGAAAAAGCCTGACCAATCCCACGGTCCCGGACCGGTATAAAATGGAAACCAAAGCCGCGGTGCACATCGGTCGGCACGTTATCCTGGGTACCTATACGGTCGTTTTTCCCGGGGTACAGATGGCAACAGGCAGCGCTTCAGGAGCCCAGGCCCTCATCACGAAATCTACTGAACCATGGTCCATTTATTTTGGGTCTCCAGCCAGACGGATTAAGGCCCGGCAAAAGGATTTGTTGGACCTGGAAGCGAAATATTTACAGGAAGAAGAAGCAACTTCCTGATTATCTCAATTGATCTCATGAACGCTTACTTCCTATAAAGAAGCAGTGGATTCGCCTTATTGGGTAGGAGTTTTCTCATATTTCATCTTTATCATTGGGAGTTGTGTGGCCATTGGGCTCTACAGTTTCGCCATGCTTACCCACCGGGCCTTTCCGGCGTAGCTTTCCTATCTAGGTCTGCTCATTGGAGGCGTTGCTCTCCTGATGCTTTTCTCCGGCTTTGTCTTCGTGGATTTACACAGTTGCCGCTGGTTTATTTTTGCTCAGGTAAGCTGGATTGTAGGTACGGGTATGTACCTACTGAGAAATAAGGAGGCATAAAGGTCGCTTACTTGCTGAAATTTCCGCGAATCCCGAAGTCATTGACCCGATAGAACATGCCCTCTTCCAGCATCAGCGCCTGGGCTTTACCGGTATTTTTCTGATGGGGTTGTTTGATGTCAATGCAAAAGAGGCGACCGTAATAATCATTGGTTACGGTAGGGACCAGGGTATGACCAATCACTGCGTAGCGGGCTTTATAGAAGGCCAGGACTTTCTCCAGATCTTCCTGCGTGGCTTTGGGATAGTGTTCCCGATTCGAAACCAATAGACCTCGGTACCAGAGCGGCCCATGTTCTCCCATGACCAGATTGGCTTCTTCATCATAGGAAGGATAATGCAGCAAGTCTCTTTCGATATTCCGACGGGCGATTTTATTGACCTGCTCTAAAGTCAGACCCGAAGCCCGTAGGGCGGGGCTCAGTCCTGCGTGCACAAAGACAATGGGTCCGATTTTTTCAATCACATTCTTAGACCGGAGCCAGGCCCCGATAGCAGAACGCTTGGACATCATGAAGCGCATCGCTTTGCGGTGGTTTTGCTGGCCGGAAATCCGCTTGGCCAGTTCAATGTATTTGTCCTGCACATAATAAGTGCCGCCCTGTATATCCATCACTTCATGGTTCCCCAGAATATAGTGTACCATGCCTCCTTGCTTGGCGGCTTCGGTTTCCAAATGATAGATCAACCACAATACTTCGGTCACCTGATGGCCTCGGTCTACGAAGTCTCCCACTAACACCAGATGTCCCTTACCATAGGTCCAGTTATAGGAACTGTCCATGATGCGGTTGTTGATCAACAGGCTGTAGAAGGCGTTGAAGTTCCCTTCAATGTCGCCAATGGCCAGCAAATTTTCAGGCTCTTCGTAATGGGTGGGAGGGGTAATATATTTGTCCCGTAACTGGACAAAGAAACTGTCCTGATCCTGGTTATCGACCACGACCTTGAGTAAGGGCAGCGAATCCACGGGAATACGCTCCCGGTTAATGCCGTAACCTCCCAGACGTTTGCGTTTCTGTACCCGAATGATTTCTTTATATCCTTTGCGCGTGAATACATAAGGTCCATCCACTCCTCTTAGCTGCTGCACTCCAACTAGTTGCACGGCCGAAGTGTCCGGCTGGTGGAAACCAAAGGAAAACACGCTGAGGAGGAAAAGGCTCACTCCTATCCAGCTATATGGATAGAATATCTTCTTCATCTTTTAGGAAAATTCATACAGGCAAGGAGTAGTCTGGTGAGTAAAAGGTAGGTTACCAGTTCAGTCCGTTGTTAAAAGTACGTTATTTTTCGCGTAAGTATTTAATAATATCGGACAAAATGGGTGGGCGATTTGATCAAATCGGACATTTTCCCTCCTTTCCCCTAACCGACTTTCCCTTTTCCGGGAATATTGCATTATCTTCCAGATCAAACTGAATGAACCTTTCAGGTGCACTCCCTTCAGGCTTAGATACAACTTATTTTTCATAGCGGACGTCTAGCGTTATGAATATTCACTCAATCCAAACCATTTCATGAAACACCTTCTTTCATTGCTACTTACGGTTGGGATGCTCGGCCTTCATGGTCAGAACTCCAAGTCAAGCACCAACCTGAATATGGAAATGTATACCCTTCCCAATGGCCTTAAGGTATACCTCAATGAAGACCATTCACAACCGGAAATTTATGGAGGCGTAGCGATCAACGCCGGCAGTAAACAGGACCCTTCCGATGCGACGGGCATCGCCCACTATCTGGAGCACATGCTGTTCAAAGGGACAGAAACTATGGGCACTACCGATTTTTCCCAGGAAAAGGCCCATCAGGACCGCATCGTGGAATTGTATGATGAACTGGCCCAAACCACGGATGAAGAAGCAAGAAAAAACATCCACAAGCAGATCAACGAAGAATCCATCAAAGCTGCGGAATTCGGTATCAATAATGAATTTGATAAGTTGCTGAAGAGCATTGGCAGTACCGGTGTGAATGCCTTTACTTCTTTCGAAATCACTTTTTATCATAATACTTTCCCCCCCAACCAGGTTCAAAAGTGGCTGGACATTTATGCCCACCGTTTTCAAAAACCTGTGTTCAGGACCTTTCAAGCCGAATTGGAAGTGGTGTATGAGGAAAAAAACCGAGCCATGGACGGGTTCGGCTATTCTATATTCGAGACCTTTCTTTCCAATTTGTTCAAAAACCACCCTTACGGCCAGCAGACCACCCTGGGAAAGACGGAACACCTCAAAAACCCTCCCTTGCGGAAGATGTATGAATTTTTCGATCAGTACTATGTCGCCAACAACATGGCCTTGATCCTCTGTGGCGATTTTAATCCGGAAGAAGTCAAGCCCTATATCGAGGCCTCTTTTGGTCAACTGAAATCAGGCGAGGTGCCCCCCTACCCCGAGTTTCCTGAAGCGCCTTTTGCGGGTAGAGAAGAAGTAAAAATGCGGGCGGCTCCGGTCAAAATTGGAGCCCTTGCCTTTCGGACCGTGCCCCATATGCACCCGGATCGTACGACCCTGGAAGTAGCGGATTACATCCTCTCTAACTATTCCGAAACAGGCCTACTTGATAAACTCGCCCTGGATGGGAAATTGCTCATGGCCCAAAGTCAATTGCTCGTCAACAAGGACCATGGCGCTCAGATCTATATTTTCCTGCCCAAAATCGTCGGTCAATCCCTCAACAAAGCCGAGGATCTGGTGCTCACTGAAATCCGCAAGCTCGCCCAGGGTGATTTTGACGAAAAGTTACTGGAAGCGGCTAAACTGGAAATGATTCTGGAATTCGAGGAAAGCCTGGAAGACTTTGAAAACCGGGGAGACCTGATTGGGTACTCTTTTGTATATGGCGAAAGCTGGGAAGAATTTATGAGTTTCCCGGGCAGGGTACGCAACATCACCAAAGCGGACGTACAAAAAGCCGCCCAATCCTATTTTGGCGAGAATTATCTGGTGCTGCATTCCGGAAGAGGCTTTAGCAAAAAAGATAAAATTGAGAAACCTGATATAGAGCCGGTCAAGCCCAAAGAAGGGAATAAATCTGCTTATGCGACTTACTTTGAAGCCTTACCAGAACTGGAAGGCAGCCCGCGCTTTGTGGATTTTGAGAAAGACATCCAAGCCCGATCTCTGCCGGGAAAATCGGTTCTGTATACCACTGAAAACCCCCTTAACCAGGTGTTCAACCTGGACCTGCAATTCGGGGCAGGCACCTATCAATTGCCCCACCTGGATGTGGCAGCTAATCTGATGAACTATGCACATCCGGAAGGCAAAACCCTGGACGAAGTCAAGCAGACCTTCCAGGCCCTGGGATGCTCCTACAGCTTTGGGGCAAGTCAAAGCTTTTTTAACGTTTCGCTTTCCGGGTCTGAAGAGCAACTGGGCAAGGCCCTGGAATTGCTGGGCAGTATCATGAAAGCGCCTATCGTCGAGGACAAAAAAGTTAAGCTCCTGGTAGACAATGAATTGGGAGGCCGGAAATTAAATGAACGGGAGCCTTCCTATTTGGGACAAGCCCTCTATAATTATGCGCTCTACGGTTCTGCCTCCAGTTTTCTCAAACGGTACAATAAAGCTGAATTGAAAAAGCTGGAAGCTGGTCCCATGCTTGAATTGGCGCGGCAGGCTATGTCCTATCAGACGACGGTCCATTACAGTGGTCGAAAGGATGGTGCCATGGTGGAGAACCTGCTCAATAAATTTTTGCCCCTGTCCGCCATCAATCGTACCAGTGAAGGCCCGATAGTGCTGGATCAGCAGGCCTACACCGAAAACACTATTCTTTTACTGAATGATAAAAGAGCCCGCCAGAGTCAGATTTACTTTTATGTGCCGGGTGAAGACTTTGAGCTTAAAAACAGTGCGGCCCGCAATGCCTTTAATGCCTACTTTGGAGGAGGCTTCTCGGGATTGATTCTTCAGGAAATTCGGGAATTTCGCTCTCTGGCCTATTCTGCCGGAGGGGGCTACCGGGTTCCTCCTAAAACTGGTAAGCCGGGTTATCTTCTGACCTTTGTCGGGTGTCAGGGTGATAAGACCAATGAGGCGATCGAAGTAATGATGGACCTCATCAATAATATGCCCGCCAAGACTGAGCGGACCGCATTACTGAGAAGTAACCTGCGCCAGTCAGTCTTTACCAGCCGTCCGGGATTCCGGAACCTCAGTCAGAATTACCATACCTGGAAACGATTAGGCTATACCGAAGACCCCAATATTGCCTTATCAAAAGCCTATGAAGGTCTGGAATTTGAGCATCTGCAAGCCTTTTACGATAGCCATATCAAGGGGAAACCCGTGGTGATCTGCCTGGTAGGCAACAAAAAATCCTTTGACCTGGATAAACTGGCCCCTTTTGGTAAAGTGATGGAAATAGACAAAAAACAAATCTTCCGATAAAACAAGCTTTTTATCAGCCCCTCTTACGATCTGCTCGGTTGTAAGAGGGGCTGTTTTTTTAAATAATCTAAAGAAATGGGCGTTTTAAGCCCTCGAAAGCTATATATTTTTGCATTTCTCCAATATAATTAGCAAATTCCGATAGTAGCGGATAGCCAATCACAGGCTGGATTCGCTAAAAAATTGTTATCTTCAATGCATTCCCATGGCAGCACCGCTGATTGGAATTTTGAAAAGCTTAGAAATCCATAATCGTTGGCAAAATGCCTATCAAGATGTGGCTGGTAGTCACCTAAGCTTACTCCTTCCCAGTGGTTTTCAGCCTACGCGCAACGGTAAAGGCTTTGAGCATCCCGGAATTAAGGCTCATATTTCTTTTAACGAGCTTAAAGGGCAAACCCAACTCACCCATTCTCAGCGATTTACGGCCTCTTTGGTACCTGAAGGAGGGGAACTGTTGCAAAATGAAGAAGTATTGATCAATACTTTCCCCGGAAAGTTTGTCAAATTTTCCAGGACGATCCCCAGTTTGATAGAGGCCGACGGAGAAAAGATGATGCATCTCATGCTCAGCTTTGGCGCCAAAGGCCATCTCATCATCCTCACTGCAACCTATCCCTTCAATCAGGATAAAGACTGGGGAAAACCGCTGGAAGATTGCCTCAAATCTGTCATTTATGATCCCGAGCGGCCGTTCAAAGGCCATCGGCAAACCGAAGAAATATCATTTCAGGTGGACACGAGAGAAGCAGGATTGCACCTTGCCGATTTTTTGACTGAACAAACCCAGGAAGGCTTGACCCACAGACTGGTCTTCACGCCCGACGGCAAGGACCTCAAGCAGACCGAACACCGGGAGCGCATCGTCATCACGGAAAAAGGCTGGAAGGTAGAATCCCCTCAGGCAGAGCTTCATCGGCTCTTTCAGAACACTTTTTTCAGTTCTTTCGAAGTGCTCGAAACCCAGGAATTGGAACTGGATCAGCTTGCTGGCTATGAAGCCTGGGCCATCGAACGCAGCCATAACTGGGAGGACGGGCAGCGCCTGGCTTACCTGGTATTGCTGTTTGATGAAAACCGGCACTATGAGTTGAGATGCTGGGCCGAAGATGACAAAATCTCTCACCTGGGTAAATTCCGGAAAGTCTGCCATTCCTTCCGCTTGCAGGAGGCCGGCTTTGACGGGCAGGCCTAACTTCCCATTTTCCTCATACCAGTCAATTTCTCAACCTACCTGGTTTGGATTAATCCAGATCATACCTGGGCTTGATGGGCGCTTTTTTATTTTCCCGCTGATCCCGATAGTGGCGTTTCAACCAGGTAGCCAGGCCATCCAGACCGGGAAACAGGACCCGCTCATTGATGTTGGACTGGTCCAATTTGTCCCGAATTTCCCATTTGAGCTCAGCCGGTATCAGAATTTTGAAAGACTTGATGCGCTTGCCTTCAATCCAATCATTGAGCAAGCGGTCAGGATTAGACATCATGGAAAAGAGGGCATATTGGTTGACGATCCTTTGGTCAATGGAAGGCGGTTCCAAAAATATGGCAAAATCATCTCGCTTAAATCCCTGAAGGGTACGAATAGATTTAGTAGCCCGGTCCAGCATATTGGCCGTAAAAATATGCGAACCTTCTTCGGCAATAATTTTTTTCAACTGGTCCGGGAGATAAGAAATCGAATCCACATAGTTGACCGCCCAAATGCAGCCGTCCTTATCGAATTGGGTAAAGTCAGAGGTTGCAAAATGCAGCGCCACATAAGGAGAATAGGTCCAGTCCAACAAGCGCGTAGGCAAACCATGATGCTGGGCCAGGGCCAGCCAGTTCCAAATGCTGGCGCCCTTAAAATCATCCAATTGGGAATATTTCTGAAAATTCCGGAGCAGATGGCGCTCTAAATGAGATTCTCCCAGCCGATTGAGGCTGGTGGAAAGGTCATAGTCTTTATTTTCCAATCCTCGGTACACATAAGAAGACCGATAGCGATTCAGGACCGGTGCCCAGGCGTCGTGATACAAGGCCTGCTGTAGCTCTAACCAACTGGATACCTTGATAATTTGGGGAGAGCCTGGGTCTTTTTTTCCTTTTTTCTCGGCCATAAAGCCTGCTTATTGCTTATAAATTTTTCCGTCCTTCATCACAAAACTCACATGTTCCATAACGGCCATATCCTCCAGGGGATTGCCATCGGTGGCCACAATATCCGCCAGCTTCCCTTTTTCGATGGAAGACTTGTTGGGCTCCATCGAAAAAGGGAA
>JBCBGC010000102.1:0-30584 GCA_038527215.1 Bacteroidota bacterium | reverse complement strand
GGTCAGCATGTGATCGCCGGTAACATCATCGTAAGACAGCGTGGTACCCGCTTCAAAGCTGACCTCCGAATATTTTTACGCCGAGGCGTTTACTTTCTGATTCGCGTCCGTTACGAGAACTACCGCCACCTTTTTTATGAGCCATGGTAAGATCTTTTTATTAGTTATCCCTGGATAGATTCAACTTCAATTTGAGAAAGGTGGCGGTAGTTCTCGTAACGGACGCGAATCAGAAAGTAAACGCCTCGGCGTAAAAATATTCGGAGGTCAGCATGTGATCGCCGGTAACATCATCGTAAGACAGCGTGGTACCCGCTTCAAAGCTGGGGAAGGCGTAGGCATGGGGAAAGACCATACCTTGTTTGCCCTAAGAGACGGAGAAGTAAAGTTCACAGAAAGAACTTTTAACCAGAAAACCCGCAAGATCGTCAGCGTAGAAAAAGCTCAGGCTTAGGCCTGAATCGTATAAAAGAAAATTGCTCTCCCACCTTGGTGGGAGAGTTTTTTTATATTAGGCATTATGGAACGCCTACCATGGCCTAAGATATACTGCCTACTGGGGGGACTGCTTTGGTTCTCCACCCTTGCCCCTTTATCTGCTCAGTTCGTCTCTTTTCAATTTGATCGGTACTCCCAGGATGATGGGCTATCCAATGGCTCAGTATCCTCCATTGTCCAGGACCCCAAAGGCTTCCTTTGGGTGGGAACCGATAATGGACTCAACCGCTTTGATGGGACCGACTTCAAAGTATATGGGTATGAACAAGGTTTAACACAAACCAAAATCAGTGCCCTTTTAATTTCCCGAGATGGGTTTCTCTGGATAGGCACCCCCGGGGGCTTGTTCTCTATGGACTTGCAGACCGAGGAGATTCTGCCCTTTCGGCCTTTCATGGATCAGGCCGGCGGAGAACAAATTCGGACCCTGTATGAAGATCAGCGCGGCATCATCTGGTTTGGCTCATCCTTAGGACTTACCTTCATCCCACCCAATAGGCAGGAGATCCTTTCTTTTCCTGCGGAAGGGCAGGGCATCCCTGGTCGTTGGACCTACCTCTACGACTTTGCTGAAGATAGCCAGGGAAGATTCTGGATTGCTTCTACCGGAGGCCTCTGGCAAATGCTTGATTTTGACCCCTCGGCTACAGATGCTCCACAGGCCTCTTTCCGGAGATGGATTCAGGGTGAAAATGCGGATTCGTCGCTGCTGAGCAACCGGGTCTTAAGCCTGGAAGCCTGGGAAGATGGGAGCTTGTGGATGGCCTCCTATGATGGAGGGGTTTCCCGATTTTACCCGGACCGCGGAATGTTTGAGCACTACCAGGCCGATCCCGCTGATCCCTTTTCCCTTTCTACCAATGTCATCCACCAAATCATTACGGATGAGGATGGAGGCATATGGATCACTGCCTGGGGAGAAGGCTTGCAGTATCTCGAACCAGGCTTGGAGCGGGTACATGCGCTTTCGGCCAATGATGCCAGTCGACCCTTTTTTCCTAATAATTTTGCCCGGGTTCTTTTCCGGGATAGAGAAGGAGGGATCTGGGTGGGTTGTTCAGGAGGAGGCTTGTACTATTATAATCCCATGCATAACCAGTTTGCCTATCTGCATACCCAGGCGCATGCGTCGCATAGATTAAGCCAAAATATCATTTGTGCCCTGCTCACAGGGCAAAAAGGAGAACGCACCTATCTCTGGGCCGGGACGCATGGAGATGGGCTGAATCAATTTTATTGGGATGAAAGCACCCAGCAAGTGCAGACCCATCATTTCCCACCAGGGATTCCGGGTAAAGGGGGATTGAGCTACCATACCATTACGGCCCTGGCAGAATCCCAGGAGGGCGATCTTTGGATTGGCACTTTTCAGGGCATAAATCTATTGCCTGCCCGGACCCGTTTTGCTTTTGAGCAAGACCCCAACTATCCCGTCCGCTACGAATCTCTGCCTGGTCCCCAGGGGAAAGAAGAATTGTTTGCCCGGGGCAATATCTGGTGCCTGGAATATGACCTGGATGACCGCCTGTGGATTGGGACCGGGGAAGGCTTGTATTGGTATGAAAAAACTACCGGTGAGGTAAGCAGGATCAACCAGAACAGCGAAGGAGAAGGAGGGCTGAACCATCCCAATGTGCGGGACCTGGCCCTTGATCCGGCTGGTAACCTCTGGGCGGCTACCTCTTATGGAGTGAACCGCTTGAGCTGGTCCCCTGAAAGTCCGGAAGATATAAAGGTCAGGCAATTTTATCCAGATATCCCGGGAGCTGGTGAAGGCAGCTTCCCCGGCATGTCCTTTATCACCTTTGATGCTTCAGGGCGCCTGTGGGCTGCCATGGAAAATGGGGGGCTGTTAGCGCTTTGGCTGGATGAAGATGAGCAAGAACACATCAAATATTATACCCGGGCTTTCGGCCTGCCCAATGATGACATTAAAGGATTGATAGAAGATGGGGAGGGTCGCATGTGGGCCACCACGGGCAATGGCCTCTTTGTTTTTGATCCGGATGAATTACTGGCAAAAGGCTCTGGGACCGCAGGTATATTCCAGGTGTTCGGAGCCTCCAATGGATTAGGGGGAGAGGAGTTTTGTCCTTGCGGGGTAACCCGCAGTGCTGCGGGTAAGATTTATTTAGGAGGAACCCATGGGTTAAATATTCCCTTGAACGTCCTGCCGATGTCAGATAGCGTCCAGCCACCGGTGGTATTTACGGGTTTGCGGATTCTGGACCGAGACATCGCCTCAGGCGATTTGGGGGCAGCCGGAGATACCTTGTACAAAGGGCCCTTGCATATGGCCACACACTTAGACCTGAGTTATAAAGATTATGGCTTTACGCTATACTTTGCCTCTCTGGCATTCCAGCAGGATCCAGGGCGGACTTTATATTACAAAATGGAAGGGCTGGACGAAGATTGGCTGGCCACCATTCAGGATGGCTCCGTATCTTTTACCAATCTTGACCCCGGGGATTATACCCTGCTGGTGGGGGCGAGCCGAAATCCCGATCCTGCTTCGGCTTTATTGGCCAGGTTAAACATCAGCATCCAACCCCCGCCCTGGAGAACCTGGTGGGCATATTTGTTGTATGCCAGTTTGTTTGCATTTGGGGTGCTTACCTATATCCGGTATAAGATCAGGGAGCGGGAAAAAGAGCTGGAACAACTCGCTAAGATTGAACGGGCGAAAGTAGCCGAGAGGGATCGAGTTCGGAAGGAAACGGCCAGCGATTTCCACGATGAACTGGGCAATAAAATGACCAAGATTTCCCTCTTTGCTGAGATGGCCCGGCGGGCTGCCCCTCAACATGAACAACTGCATACCTACCTGGCTCAGGTAGAAAAAAATACCCAATTTTTGTCTGAAGGCTTCCGGGATTTCCTGTGGGTCCTGGACCCTGGCAAGGCATCCGTCGCCGATACGCTGGTCCGAATCAAGGATTTTGGGGACCAACTGTTTGAGCATACCGAGATTCAATTTCAGGTAAAAGGCTTACAGGAAGCCTGGGAAAACCTGCACTTAAGTCTGGATCAGCGGCGACAAATCGTCTTGATTTTTAAAGAGGCTATGCACAATGCCCTCAAATATGCAGCGGCGGATAAAGTGCTGCTTTCTGCGGGAAAGGAAAATGGAGAGATTTACCTCAGCCTTCAGGATAATGGGCAGGGCTTTGAGGAGGCGCATATCAAAAAAGGGGTAGGCCTGGATAGCATGCGCAGGCGAGCCGAAAAAATCGGTGGCCAGCTCGAAGTATCTTCCCAACTGCAGTCGGGCACGCAAATCTGTCTGCGCCTAAGTATTCCCGTCATCAAGGCCGCTGAAAATGCCTCACATGGGGGATAGGCGACAGCCGATAAAATGGGTAGCTTGAATTTCCTTTGTTTCACCCACAACCGATCCAACAATGATACATGTAGCCATCGTAGAAGACGACCAGGACATCCGCCAAACCCTTTCCCTGATCATTGACGGTACCCCTGGATTTAGTTGCCAGCATGCGTATGAAAGCTGTGAGGAAGCCATTCCTAATCTGCTTGACTTTAAGCCTGATGTGGTGCTCATGGACATCAACCTTCCGGGGATGAGCGGCATTGAAGGGGTAAAAAAGCTCAGGGCAGGCTTACAGACCGTGGACATCATTATGCTGACCATTCAGATTGATGACCACTCGGTTTTTGAGTCGATCTGTGCGGGAGCTACCGGCTATCTGATCAAAAATACGCCTCCTGCTCAGATTCTGGCGGCCATTGAAGAAGTGCAACAAGGAGGCTCTCCTATGAGCATGAACATTGCCCGTAAAGTCCTGAATTCCTTCCGTCGGGCTCCAAGCTCCCCCCTTTCCTCCAGAGAAACGGAAATTCTCAGGTTGTTGTGTGAAGGGCAAAACTATAAGCTGATTGCCGAGCAATTATTTGTGAGTGGACATACCGTGCGTACTCACATCAAAAACATCTACCAAAAGTTGCATGTCAGTTCACGAGCTGAGGCGGTAAGAAAGGCGATGAAGGATAAATTGATCTGACAAAATCCCTCATGTGAGGGATGGTACTTTTCCCCTGGGATGGAGAGGTTTGGGAAATGATTTATTACCCCTAAGTCCGATATCATGCGAGCCTTTACCCTGCTTTGTTGTATTTTTCTGTTGCTCCAGCCCTTGCGGATGGCTGCACAGGACGATAAAATCTGTGGAACTGACGCCTATCATCAGCGCCTGTTAAAAAGCGAACCTGCTTACCAAAGAACTCGTCAGGAGATCAAGCGCAAGCTCAAGAATTTCCAGGCCAACGATACCCCTTTGCCTGAAAAAGAGGTTACCATCCCCGTGGTTTTTCACGTGGTGACCAACGGCATCAGTGCCCCAGAAAACCTTTCTAAATGGCGCATTTATGATCAGTTGATCGCCTTGAATGAAGAATTTGCCCGCACGGTAACGGATTCTATGCTGGGGCTGCAATATCCGCCCCAGTGGGCCAGTATTTATAGCCAGGATACCCGGATTCGATTTTGTCTGGCCAATACCGACCCTAATGGAAAACCTACCAGTGGGATTACCCGGACCATGACGGAGATTCCCCAATTTGAGCCGGATAGCGATATTGTGAAGTTTACCGATATGGGAGGCCGGGATGGCTGGCCCAGGGACGATTACCTCAATGTATGGATTTGTGATTTGGACAGCACCAGCGGGGTCGCGGGTTATGCGACCTATCCGGGCGGGTCTGCCTGGTTCGATGGGGTAGTGGTGGATTATTACTATTTCGGAAGAGGCGATATTCCTAATCTTTCCCCCATCCAAAATGCGGGTCGGACCCTGGTCCACGAAGTCGGGCATTGGTTGGACTTGATCCATGTTTGGGGGGAAGAAAATCCCGTGTTTGATCCCACAGCTGCAGACCCCGATTGTACCACCGATGATGAAGTGGGGGATACGCCCCTCCAGGCCGTGCCTAATCTCAGTTGTGATTATACGGTCAGTTGTGGCAGTACGGACATGCTGATCAATTTTATGAATTACTCGCCTGATCCCTGTAACCTGGTCTTTACGCGTGAACAAGCCCGGCGAATGTGGGCTACGCTTTCGCCGGGAGGCTTTCGCTATCCGGTGACGCAGTCCGACAAAGGCTGTCGGGATATCCAAATGCGGCAGCGAGAATAACCCAATGAATAATAGGCTGAGGACGGTCTTTTTCGTATTTTTCGGGATATGGATAAACCACTTCCCTGGTACAAAGTGAAAAATGAAGGGCAGCTGGATTCCCCTTCTCTGCTGGTGTTCCCGGATCGGGTCCACACCAACATCCAGCATCTATTAGAGATAGCGGGTGGGCAAGAACGCTTGTGGCCCCATGTGAAAACCCATAAAATGGCAGAGGTGGCCCGCATTCATCTTGAATTAGGGATCAGTCGCTTCAAGTGTGCGACCCTGGCCGAGGCAGAGATGTTGGGAAGAGCAGGGGCCAGAGAAGTATTGGTCGCCCACCAGCTGGTAGGTCCTAAGCTTGGGTTATTCTTCCAGCTGAAAAAGGCTTTTCCTTTGACCACATTTTATGCCCTGGCTGATGATGAAGCAATCCTTCGTTCTCTTTCCCGGCTGGCGGTGAGTGAGCAATCGGTAGTGCCGGTTTTTTTAGACATAAATAACGGCATGGACCGTTCAGGCATTGCGCCAGATAAAGCGGCCATTGCCCTCTATCATTTGATTGACGTACTGGACGGGCTGGAACCAGCCGGTCTGCACGTGTATGATGGACATTTTCGTCATCCTGATTTTGCCCAGCGGAAAAAAGCCTCTGACGAAGCCTTCGAAGCAGTGTTTAAGATGGTTGATAGGTTGGAGGAAAGCCGTTTAGCGGTTCCTCACATCATTGCCGGAGGGAGTCCCAGCTTTCCCGTACATGCCCAGCGGAAGCGGGTGGCGCTCAGCCCGGGGACCTATGTCTTTTGGGACGCAGGATATGGGGAGATATTGCCAGAGCTGCCTTTTCTTCCCGCAGCGCTGATTTACACCCGGATTATCAGCCGTCCTGCCCCGGGAATCGTATGTCTGGATATGGGGCATAAAGCCATCGCTCCGGAAAACCCCTTGACTCATCGCATCCGTTTTCTGGATTTTCCCGTAGAAGAGTTTAAGGGCCAAAGTGAAGAGCATTTGGTCCTGCAAGTTCCAGCCTGGTCCGATACCTACGTAGGACAGGGAGTGTACGGAATTCCCTGGCACATTTGTCCTACGGTAGCTTTGCATCATCAGGCGTATATTATTCGGGGCCACCAGGTAGAAGAAAGCTGGGAAGTAGTGGCCCGCAAAAGAATGCTTACCATTTAACCCAAACATATGCAGAAATTTACGGTCTCTCTCTTGCTGACGGCACTGGTGCTCATCCCCGGATGGCTGAAGGCTCAGGACGAAGCCTCACTCATTCGGGAATCCGCCGAAAAGATTGCCCAGGCAACACTAGACCTGGATTTTTCTCAAATCGTTACCTTCACCTACCCCGGATTGGTAGAACTAATGGGAGGGAAAGATCAAATGATTACCCTCATGGAATCCAGTTTAGGAGGCATGAAGGAACAAGGATTTGTGATAGAATCCGTAGAAATCGGTCAGCCCTCCAAACGGGTCAAGGCTGGGGAAGAAATTCACTGCCTGGTTCCTCAGAAACTGGCCATGACCTTTTCGGGAGGTACCATCATTACGGAGTCCGATATGATTGGGATTTCGCAGGACCAGGGAAAATCCTGGACTTTCCTGGGCACTTCAAATATGACTACAGAACAACTCCTGGCGATTTTGCCAGAATATAACGTTGATGAACTGGGCTTGCCTCAATCCAAGGAGCCTCAGGTTATCGAGAAAGAATGATGCTCTTTAGACCTAAGAATGCTGAGGAGCGGGCCAGCCTTGTGCTGGCCTTTCTTTTTTTGGGTAAGCAAGGAATTGGCTAACTTAAGAAGCCAACCCTAGCTGCAATGAAAAAGATGATCCGAGTCTGTATCGTGATTTCCCTGACTTTGTGGGCTGCTTGCCAGGCTCCTGTCCAACAGGAAGCTGACCTGTGGCAAGTCTATGAACAACATCTTCAAGGGGCTCGCTATGTAGACCTGACGCATGCTTTTAGTCCGACGATCCCCGTATGGCCGGGCTTTGGACCAGCCTCTTTTGGACCTGCCCAGGCAGGAGCGGAGATTCCTGGCTATGTAGCTCCGGGCGATACCTTTACCATCGCCCAGCATGGTTTCATAGCTAGTGCTTATACCCTGACTACAGATCAGTACGGGACCCAATTGGACCCGCCTGCGCACTGGAATCCAGTAGGGGCCACCATTAGCGATCTCCCACCTACCTATGCGGTAAGGCCGTTGGTGGTGGTGGATATTCATGAAAAAGTGGCAGAAAATCCTGGCTACCATTGCCAGGTAGATGATATCGAGGCCTGGGAGCGGCAGCATGGGACCATCCCTGCCGGAGCGGTGGTCATGGTTCGGTCTGACTGGTACAAAGGCTGGAAAACCAATGCGGCTTTTAACCAGAAACCCTTTCCCGGCGTATCCCTGGAAGCGCTAAAATTCCTGCATCAGGAAAGAAATATTCTGTTCCACGGGCACGAACCCCTGGATACCGATACCACGGCTACGCTGGAAGGAGAGTATTGGCTGATGCATCAAAACTATTGTCAGGCTGAAGGGGTGGCGGGCTTGGACCAGGTGCCCGAAAAAGGTGCCCTGATCACCATAGGCTTTGCCAAGCCAGAAGGAGGAACCGGAGGCTTTGCCCGCTATATTGCCATCTGTCCTTCAGACTGGCCGCATGGCGAAAATACCCTGTCGGCTCCGGGGGCTCCCCTGCCCGTTTCAGACCATCCTTTACGACGAGACGAGTACGGGGTATTGCGTTAATGTTCAGCTTGAAATCGGGATTTGCGGAGTGAAAATCCGACCTGCGCAATCAATCAAGAAAAAATATCGCCGCTTTACTCCCTAATAATCAGGGGAAAAGCGGTAGCCCTCGACTCTGGATATTGCTTTTACCGGAAAAAGGGTTTTTTGACTCGAAATTTTTCTTTTACATTCATGCCTCACTAATTACTACTAACCACGACTAACCAACTTCATGTCCTTATTGATCCAGCAAAATACCTTGATCGACGTTAACCTGTTTCCGCATCAGGAGGTGGTCTTTGCTGGGGCTTGTCTGAGTATGTCCGAAGAAACCCTGTTGCTCGTCAACTTTGATGATCAGAAAAAAGGCTTCGACGGCTTCACGATTTTCCGTTCCGAGCAGGTTCATAATTATCGTGAATGGACCGAAACAGACCGGCGGGAGATTCTTCTCCATAACCTCTCAGATTTTTCTGAACTGCTACCTCTTTCTTATTTCCAGGATTGGGAAGGAGCTTTGTGGGCTGCTGGGGAAACCGGGCCCATCGCCTTTTTTACGGGCGGCCAGACCAGCAATTACTTTGTTGGCCAACTCATCCATATTGAAGATGGGATTGCTCAGTTCCAATTAATTAAACCCTCCGGTCAGGCCTCGGTGTCTATTCAGATTCCGCTGGCTGAAATTGACTTTTTTAGCTTTTACACCCATTACGAAAGACGCCTTCAAACAGCGATGCAGCAAGGCACGGTCTAAAACCGATGTAAGGAATTGGCCATTTGTGCAGATAAATCGCTAATTGGGCCATACTTTGGTACGGTTTTTCGTATTTGGTAGTAACTTGAACGAGTAGTTAAACATGCATTTGTTCCCAATAGCCTAGAAATCCCTGGATGGATTTTGGGTAACTACTCGCTGGACTAACTCTCCGGATTTTCGCTCCATGCTTGTCTTTACCCTGTTTGTACCCTTTAACAAGCTAAAGGCGACGTATGCTGTCCTATTTTTTTAGAAATTCAATTTCGATATGGAGCCTCCTACTATGTGGATGGCTTTTATGTCCCACCCCTACTTTCTCCCAATCCCTCAATACCTCCTTTACTGATCAAAGTACCCTACTCCCTGTCAATGGGAAATCTGGTGCTCCGGTCGGTATCGTGGATATGAACGGGGATAAAAAAGACGATATCGTCTTGATTGACGACCGCAATAAGCTGGTCATCATGACCCAAAACGCGGCCAACGCCGCTTTTTCCCTGTACCAGAATACTTCGCTGGGCTCCAGTATGTGGAGCGTCTGTGTAGCAGACTACAATCATGATGGGAGAAACGATGTCCTCACCGGAGGCGCGTTTAACAACATTCGATTGTATGAGGGAAATCCAACGACGGAAACCCTCAGCGGTTCCATTCTGGCCAACTCCAACATCTTCCTGCAAGGATCAAATTTTGCCGACATCGATAACGATGGCTGGGCAGACATTTTTGCCTGCCATGATGTAGGCGATAGCCGCAAGTATAAAAACGATGGGACAGGAGTCTTCTCTTTTGATAACTCCATGTTGAACACCCAGGCGCCTCCTTCAGATCACTCGGGGAACTATGCCTCCATCTGGATTGACTATGACAACGACGGCGACCTGGACATGTACCTGTCCAAATGTCGGCAGGGGGTATCCAGTAGTTCAGATCAGCGCCGGATCAACCGGCTGTTCCAGAATGACGGTAGCGGCAATTATACCGAAGTAGCCGCAGCAGCGGGTTTGCAGATCGGGGCCCAAACCTGGGGAACTGATTTTGCCGATATCGATAATGATGGCGATCTTGACGCTTTTGTCAATAACCACGGAGATGATTGCCAACTGATGCGGAACAACGGCAATGGGACCTTTACGGATGTGACCTCGGGTTCCGGTCTCTTGCCTACGCTGGCGGGTTCGGGTTCTCTGCTGGGGATTCAGGCGATTTTCCGGGATTTCGACAATGACGGATACGTAGACCTGCTGTTCTCTGGCTCAGATCACTATCTCTTTTACAATGATGGGGATGGCACCTTTACCCTCGCATCTAATCCCAGTAACCCTTTTGGCAGCACCAACATCCATACTTTTGCCATTGGAGACTTAAACAAAGATGGATTTCTGGATGTATATGCTGGTCATGGTTCAGGCTTCAACTCACTGGGCTCGGCTACCGATGACCTCTTCATGAATGATGGGAATAGCAACCATTTTATCGCCATCGATCTCGTAGGTACCCAGAGTAATATCAACGGGATCGGAGCTCGTCTGGAATTCTATGGAGACTGGGGTAAGCAAATCCGCGAAGTCCGCTCCGGGGAAGGCTATGGAATCATGAATACCTTCACCCAGCATGTGGGCCTGGGAACCTATACCACGCTTGATTCATTGGTCATTCGCTGGCCCAGTGGCCTGGTGAACAAATATTACAACCTGGCTACCGATCAGTTTCATTGCCTGACAGAGCATAACAACATGATCAACGCCAGCTTTACGGTAGATAAAAACCAGGTTTTCCCCCCACCGATCACCATTAACTTCGATGCAAGTGAGAGTTTTAATCCTGGTTCAGGGGCTATTGCTTATGCCTGGGATTTTGGAGATGGAAACGCAGGTACAGGCGTTTCTCCCAGCCACACTTACACCACAGCGGATAGCTTTTTGGTGATTCTGACGGTAAGTGAAAATGTGGATAATACGGATGATAAAGATTCCCTCTGGATCGTAATCGGGAATTCTATAGATGACTTTCCTGGCTTGGACCTGGACGCCGATAATGACGGCATACCGGATAGCGTAGAGACCGCGGTAGGTGGATTTACTTATGTGATTCCAACCCTGAATATCAATATCAATGGCGCCGCTACCACGCGCTACGTAAATCTTTCCAGCCAGAATGTAAGCATCGGCGATCAGGTTAAGCTTTCCGACTTCGAAGCCAACGGAGACCTCAATGGTACCAATGAATACCTTGACCTCAATATTAACGATGGGCAGTTTGTCCAGAATAGTAACTCTACGGGTTCGCAGTGCCAGGGCTTGACGGCTTTCCTGACCCCCTTGACGCCCACGGTAACGGTGATTGACATTGGACCTAATATTGGTTCTGCCACGCCCGTCCCCGGTCTGAAAGTAGGAACGATTTCAGGAACCGGAGTAGGTTCACCTGGCAGCTGTGGCAGTCAGGCGGAGTTGCGCTTTACGGTGAAAAGAGATGCCATGTTGGACGTAGATGGGGATGGTATTCCCAACTACCTGGATCTGGATTCCGACAATGATGGCGTGTGGGATGTGGTAGAAGCCGGCGGCACCGATGCGGATCACGATGCCTACATAGACGATCTGGCTAACCAGGCCAGTCTGGCCAACCCAACCAATTCGGATGGGGATTCCTGGCCAAACTACGTGGACCTGGAAAGCGGGAACGCCGCCAATGATGGCACGGGTACTTTTGACATGGCGGCTACGGACTTTGGCTATTTTGATACCAATGGAGATGGCCAAATCACGGCTGCGGATACTGACGGAGGGACCGACAACGATCAGGATGGCCTGGATGATCTGGTCGATGGGGATCTAAAGAGAAAAGGCTCTGCCCTGATAGGGGAGGAGGTATTCGTCGTGGGACATACCATTGCCCGCATGTGGAACGAGGTATTGCTGGCGGGAATCAGAGGAGACTTTGCCCGTCCTACGGTACACGCCCGGAACCTGCACCATATTTCAGCCGCTATGTTTGACGCCTGGTCGGCTTATGAGGATGAGGCGCACTTCTATTTCCTTGGCAATGGCATTGGCGGGTTTAATATTCCTTTCTCCAATTTGCCAGTAGCTGCAGATTCCCTCGCTGCCCAGAAAGAAGCCTTGAGCTATGCGGCTTACCGCTTGATCAAGCATCGTTTCGGCAACTCACCTGGGAAAAACCGCACCATCTTCCTGGCGGATTTGGTGATGCAGGATCAGGGCTATAGCACAGCCGTTACCTCTACCGATTATCAAAACGGGGGTCCGGCAGAATTGGGCAACTACATCGCGGACCGCATCATTGCCTATGGCTTACAAGACAATGCCAACGAAACGGGGAGCTACGAGAACCTCTATTATACCCCTGACAATAACTTTCTGGAGATTGCCCAGCCTGGCAATCCCAATATGACCAATCCTAACCGCTGGCAGCCCCTGGCTTTTGATGTGTTCATTGACCAAAGTGGCAATGTGATTTCTTCTACTGTACCGGACTTCCTGAGTCCAGAGTGGGGCAATGTACCGCCGTTTGCCATGACCGATGCGCAGAAGGCTACCTTTAATCGGGGCGGAGATAATTATAAGGTGTATGAGGACCCCGGACAACCCCCTTTGTTAGATACCATTGTCAACGGAGGAGGAACTTCCGATTACTATAAATGGGGCTTCTCTATGGTGGCTACCTGGAGTGCACACCTGGACCCAGCCGATGGCATCATGTGGGATATTTCGCCCAAATCTATCGGCAACATTGCTTTCAGCGACCTGCCTGATACCTGGGCTGATTACAGCGGCTTTTACAACTATCAGGACGGGGGCGTGATTGGCAATGGACGACCTTTGAACCCTAAGACGGGGCTACCTTATCAAGCGCAAATGGTGCCTCGCGGGGATTACGCCCGGGTCCTGGCAGAATTTTGGGCGGATGGCCCCGATTCTGAAACGCCTCCCGGACACTGGTTCACCCTGCTGAACTATGTTTCGGATCATGCGGAGGTGGTGAAAAAATGGCGCGGCCAGGGCGAAACGCTTTCCGATCTGGAATGGGACATCAAGACCTATTTTGCCATGGGCGGAACCATGCACGATGCGGCGATTGCGGCCTGGAGTGTCAAAGGCTGGTATGATTACATTCGTCCGGTTTCTGCCCTCCGCTATATGGCCCGAAGAGGCCAGAGTTCTGATCCTGGAGCGGCTTCCTATGATCCCGGGGGGATTCCCCTGGTGCCAGGCAGAATAGAATTGATTGCAGCAGGCGATGCCTTAGCCGGACCTGGGAATATTAACGTGGGCAAAATCAAGATTTACGGTTGGAAAGGCCCGAATTTCATCGTAGACCCTAATGAAGACGTAGCTGGGGTCGGCTGGATTCTGGCCGATGAATGGTGGCCTTACCAACGTCCCTCTTTCGTAACCCCACCTTTTGCGGGTTATGTCTCCGGACACAGCACCTATTCAAGGGCAGCCGCAGAACTGATGACCTACATGACCGGGGATGAATACTTCCCGGGTGGTATGGGCGAGTTTTATTGCAAAAAGAATGAATTCCTAGTCTTTGAGAATGGCCCTAGTCAGGACATCACCCTGCAATGGGCTACCTATCGGGATGCCTCGGATGAGTGTAGCCTTTCCCGGATTTGGGGAGGAATTCACCCACCAGCCGATGATATTCCTGGTCGGAAAATGGGTCGGGATATCGGTGTGAGAGCATTCACCTATGCCGATAGCATTTTTGACCAAAGTTTACCCAGTGTGCGGATCAAAGCCTTCCTGGAAGGGGCTTACAGCAACGGCGGGATGAACTTTGATTATTCCACCTCTGAGACGCTACCCCTTGCCGACCCAAAAGGCTGGGGACAGACGGCTGATGCCGCCGTCCTCGACCAGGAAGGTATGGCTTCACCTACCGACTGGATTTGGGTAGAATTACGAGATGCTAGTGATTCCACGGTCGTGGTAGATAGCATGGTAGCTTTGATTCAGGCCGATGGGCAATTGGTCTCTCATAAAGGAGGCGATAAGGTTGCTTTCTACAATGTTCCCGAAGGGAACTATTATGTAGTGCTTCGCCATCCCAACCACCTTGGGGTCATGACTGCTGCGCCGGTAGCCCTGAATAATAGCACTCCGCTGATCGACTTTACCGACCCCGGAACCGCAGTTTACTCTAAAGGCGGACCGGCCCTGAAAAATGACAATGGCGTCATGGTCCTATGGTCTGGTGATGCCAATGGCGATGGAACCATCAATGCCAAAGACAATGTTGATTTCTGGCGCTTAGAGAATGGGCAGCCCTTCATTTATGGCACCCGTAAAGCAGATTTCAACCTGGATGGAGCCGTTAACTCCTTCGATCTGAATACTTTTTGGCTCATCAACAATTCTAAATTACAGCAACTACCCTAAGCTTATAAAGATGAAAAAGTTCTTCTTACTGTTTATATGCCTCCTGATCGTGGGAAGCCCTTCTTTCGCTCAGGTCAATGACTTTAACCTTAATTTCAGCAATGGCGTTAAGGAAAACGGCCAATACTGCGTGGATATTGAACTCGGCTTTACCACTGCCAGCAAACTCGGCAGCAGCAACCTGGTCTTTAATTTCGACGAGAACGTGGTAGATAACCCGAGCATCAAAAGTTCCGTTTTTCCGATTCCTTTTGTCTACCAGCCCCCCAGCATCACTACCCCTGAAACGGGCCTGGCCTCTTTGAATATTGTGTTAAACGCCACGGGTTTTGGCGGAGGAATCGATGTAGGAACAGCTTCCTCTACGATCGTGAGAATTTGTTTTGATATTGTGGATGCCAACCAAACGGTGGACTTCAACTGGCTGGTCAGCAATGCGGCTGCCACGGTTGTTTTTGATGACAATGCTACAGGGAGTGCCCCGGTACAGTTAAATCCGGGTACCCTGCAAAATTTTAGCGGGGCGATTTTTCCGGTAGAATGGTTGGATTTCCAGGTGGTCAGAAGAGGGCCGGATGCCGTCCTCAGCTGGGCAACCGCTACCGAAACCAACAACAGCCATTTTGAGATTGAGCGAGCCCTGCCAGACGGAAATTTCGTCAAGGTGGGCGAAGAAGCCGGACAGGGTAATAGTCAGCTACCTACCCAGTATCAGGCCCTTGATCCAAATATTGTCCAGCTAGGGGTGGATAAACTAGCCTACCGGCTCAAGCAAGTAGACATTGATGGGCAGTTTTCTTACAGTGCAATTGTGGAACTGACCCTGGACCAGTTGCCGAGCCTACAGGTCAACGCCTTCCCCAATACTTTCCACGACCAATTTAGCCTGGAATACGCTTCCACCCAGCTCGGTACAGTCTCTCTGTCCGTGACCAATCAACTTGGGCAGGTCATTTGGGATGCTTCTACTGATGATTTAGCCGGGGTGATAGAAGTGAATTCTGAAGATTGGCCGGAAGGAATCTATTATGTAAAAGTCCAGAATGGCTTTTCGAAAAAAGTCACCAAGGTGCTGAAAATAAGAGATTAGTGAACAGGTACATACTGGTTGTTCCCCCAGTAATTACCTCATCAATCTTTTAATCCCTTGATCCATGCAGCGGTCTCTAAGCAGGCTATTTGGCTTTCTTTTGTTAGCGGGAATAGGCTGTCTGCTATCCTTTGCTCCTTCGGCTTTTAACAATCCTGTGGCAATAACCCCCTATCTGGGGGGGAGTTTCCCGGATGAGGACCCGTCTTCTCTGAGTGGTCAGTATAAAATGGAAATAGCCTTTCCAAACCTGACTTTCAATGATGTCTCGGCTATCGCTAGTCCGGCAAATCCTGACCCCGGACATGCTACCGAGAACATGTTGTTTGTCGGGACGGTAGGAGGAACCATTTATGCGTTTGACAACCAGGCCAATGTGCAGACCAGCCAGGTAATAACTGTGCTGAACCATACCACGAAGGTATTCGCTCGCGGTGAAAACCTGGCCCCAACCCATCCCCGTGATACCTGGAATCATTTTCTGGATGGAGGTTTATTGAACATGGTTTTTCATCCGGAATTTGGGCAAGCGGGTTCTGCCAATGCCAATTACGTGTACCTGCAATACACCGGAACCGAGGGAGGTGATAATGTGGTGAAAGTATCCCGCTTTACCGTAGCATATAACCCTTTACGCCTCGATCCTGCTACCGAACAATTGCTGATTACCGTACCGAAAAGAGGACCTTCCCATTATGGGGGCGGCATGTGTTTCGATAACCAGGGTTTTTTCTACGTGGCTTTTGGAGACGGCATGGACCCGCCCTTTAACAACCAAGCCAACCGGGACTATTTTTTCAACACCATACAAGAGCTCAATACCTTCTATGGTAAAATCCTCCGCATTGACCTGGAAATGGATCCCTCCCGCTCCCATGCCCCTACAGTCAATTTGGCTACAGCATATGGGGGTTCCTCGGGAAACCTGTATTGGATTCCCAATGACAATCCGTTCAATGGTCAGGCAGGAGCCCTGGAGGAAATATGGACCCTGGGCAACCGGGCGCCTGTTCGTATGACCTATGATCCGGTGGAAGATAGAATCTGGGAAGGAGAGGTCGGATGGAATACCAGGGAGGAAGTAAATATCATTGAAAAAGGGAAAAATTATCAATGGCCCAGGTTCGAAGGAAATCTAAATAATGGTCAGACCTTTACGAATTATAACGGGAGCTTCCCTTATGGTACAGAACAAGCTCCTACCTGGGATATGGTAAGACCAGGTGGCCGCTATGCAATTATAGGAGGCTACGTATATCGCGGTAGTGCCTTACCGGCCTTAAGTGGTCGGTATATCTGTGGGATGTTTGGCTCGGGAGAAATTTATGCCATGACCCTGGACCCAAGCACAGGTTTGTCCACAATGGACGTCATTGCTACTAAAGGCGGGGATAAGGAAATCCACACCTTTGGCCTGGATCAGCAGGGAGAAATATATGTGGGGGGGAATGCTACTGATAAACTCTATAAGCTAGTAGCGCAGGGGCAGGTTTCTACGCCTATCCCGGCCACCCTTTCCGCTACGGGTGCCTTCTCTGATTTGACCAATATGACTCCGGCTGGAGGGGTCCTTCCCTATGCCCCTAAAAATCCCTTCTGGTCAGATGGAGCCGAAAAATACCGTTGGATTGCCCTGCCTAATGATGGCGATCACAATCTGCCCTCCGAGGAAGTGGGTTTTTCCGCGGAAGGAAACTGGACCTTTCCGGAGGGGACCGTCTTCATTAAACACTTTGAATTTGAAACCAGTCCCGGGGTTTTTACAAAAATCGAAACCCGTTTTATGGTTCAGGACAAAAACCAAAACTATTATGGGCTATCCTATCGCTGGCGAGCTGATCAGACTGATGCTGATTTGGTAGATGTCAATGGGGCTACGGAGCTGCTAACGACCATTTTTGGTCAGCATATCTGGACCTACCCAGGCCGCCTGACTTGTATGAATTGCCATAACAGCAGTCAGGGGTTTGTGCTCGGGTTAAATAGTTATCAACTCAACGGAGACTACGCATACGCTCCGGGACAGGTCGAGAACCAGTTGCAAAAATGGAACAGCCTGGGCATGTTCGACAGCGATATCGGACCAGACTTTAGTACCTATCCCGTGGTGCCTGACTGGACAGATTCTACCGCAAACCTGGAAGATCGGGCTCGGATTTACCTGGATGTAAATTGTGCCTATTGCCATAACCCCAATGCAGGTACCCCTGCTAATTTTGACGCCAGCTACCTGACCTTATTGGAGGAAACCGGGCTGATTTACGAAAGTGCTGGAAACAGCCTGGGCCTGCCTAATCCGCATATCATTACTCCAGCAGATACCGGGCGCTCCGTCTTATACCAACGATTGCATCGGGTAGGCGTCCCTGAGGCCATGCCACCCATTGCCAAAGACCGCCGGGAGCAAGGGGGAGCCGACCTGATTGCGGCCTGGATCATGAGTCTGGACCCAGATTATCGGCCTGATCCCCTGGTGCCGGGCTTGCTGGTCCATTTGAAATTGGATGAGAATCAGGGCGCAACCGCGAAGGATGAAACTTCCCACGAACATGATGCTAGCCTGGTCAATGGGCCTTCCTGGGTAGCTGGTCAGGATAGCACCGGCCTGCAATTTGATGGACAAAACGATCATCTGGCCATTTCTCACACTCCTGTCCTCGCCCTCAATAACCAGCTTACCCTGGCCGCATGGGTCAAAGTTGATAATTTTGGCGACTGGGATGGGGTAATCACCAAAGGGATTACCAATAGTCCCTATGCATTGCAACTGTCGGGAGATGGGGCGGTCCGCTTTTCCGCCAACTGGGGCACTCCTCCTAACTCAACAGGAGGAGGAAGCTGGAATTCCCCTGGCCAGATTTCAGCTGGGACCTGGCAGCACATTACCGTAACCTATGATGGTCAGGAAATTCGCTTTTATCTAAATGGAGCCCTGGATGGTACCGTGAACAATCCGGGCCTGGTGTTTGGGGATAATGCAGAATCTCTGATTATGGGGGTCGATTTCCCGGGAGGGGACGAATACTTTGACGGGGCCATGGATGATGTTCGGGTCTATAACCGTGCCTTACCTGCGCCTTTGATCGAGTTGCTCTATTATGGAAACAGGCCACCTACCGCTCTTTTTACCGCGACTCCTTCCGGTATTGATCCGCTGTCCTATACTTTCGATGCGACCATTTCTTCTGATCCGGATGGGAATGCCCTGACCTATGACTGGAGTCTCGGGGATGGCGGGAGCAGTATTGAACCTCTTTTCTCTCATCAATTCCCCGGACACGGAACCTATAGCACGCGTCTCATCGTACATGATGGGGCTTACCGGGATACGCTTACTCAGTTGATCACCATAAGTTGCGCTTCACCTATATCCTATACTCCCCTGGTAGAAATAGATCCCAGTGGATTACCTTTAGGAAGCCTTACTTCCTTTACTCAAAGTGGCAGTCTGGGAGGCGATTTTACTAGCAGTGGAGGCAATCCTGTGGTGGAGGAAGTAGGGGGCAAAAAAGCCATTAGCTTTTCTGGAACTGAGGCCCTGATATCTTCTTTTCTGAGTCCAACAGGCATCTCGGGGGCAGGCAGTTTTACCGTTGTGGTGGAAGCCTGGAATCCTTCCTTGAGCGGAGCAGAATCTTTGGTTTCCTGGGGACACCGGGGAGGACCTACTGGCACCAACGCCCAGTTTATGTATGGTAATAATCCAGCCTGGGGAGCCATCGGACACTGGGGCGGGCCCGATATGGGATTTGATGGGGGAGTTCCTTCCGCAGGGGCCTGGCATACGCTCGCCTATACCTACGAAGGGGGCACCAATGGGTTGGAAAAAGTCTATGTGGACGGTATCCTTAATGCTCAGGAAAATAAAACGCTGAATATCCATGCTGGCCAACCGATTCAGTTCGGAGGGGCCCGGGTATCTGCAACAGGAGGACTTGCAGAATTATTTTCCGGCTCTTTGGGTCGGATATGGGTGTTTGACGAAGAGTTGACCCTGGTGGAAATCCAACAACTAACCCAGGCGGCCTGTACAGATTTTGTTAGCCTGCAAGCAAAAGTATGGCTGGAAGGTGCTTACGATGGTACCGAAATGCGGGACGATTTGCGGCAAAATGGCCTGTTAACGTACCAGGATCCCTACACCGGATCCACTAGCCTGGTTCCCGGCTTGATGCAGCAAACGGGTCCTACTGCTTTGGTCGACTGGGTGCAGGTAGAGTTAAGGTCAGCCAGCGATTCCGCTGAGGTAGTGGCTACCCGTAGCTTACTGGTCAGAAAAGACGGTCAGATCGTTGACACAGCTGGTCAGACCTTGATTTATTTCCTGGGGGTACCTACTGGTAATTACTTCGTATCGGTTAAGCATTATCATCACCTTGGGGCCATGACCGCGCAGGCGATAGACCTGTCTGGTTCGCCACTGTTGGATTTTACGGACCCCGCGCTTGGACTATTTGCCCAGGGAGGTACTCCGATGAAAAGCCAGGGAAGTACCCGCCTGCTGTGGGCTGGGGACGCCAATGGAGACGGTACCATCAATGCGGTGGACAATGTATCTCACTGG
The DNA here is from genome assembly GCA_038527215.1 of Bacteroidota bacterium. GTDB lineage: Bacteria > Bacteroidota > Bacteroidia > J057 > J057 > JAWPMV01. Next base: position 10,388 of record JBCBGC010000102.1, on the reverse strand, counting down.
CGACCCGAAAATGGGCAGAGTTACCAGTATTCTATCAATAAGGCGGATTTTAACCTGGATGGCGTGGTTAATGCGGTGGATATAAACCTCTATTGGCTACCCAACAACTCCTTGACCGCTCAGTTGCCCTAACTCCTTTTTTGTGAAAAATCCCCGTTGAGATTTGGATTTCTCAATGGGGATTTCGTATTTACCAACGGGATTAACCAAATGGTTAGTTTAGTATCTCGAAATGTCCGAAGTAGAAAATCCAGAACAACGAATCCTGCAGGCTGCCAAGCAAATCTTTTATGAAAAAGGATTTGCCGGGGCAAGAATGCAGGAAATTTCTGAAGCAGCGCAGGTGAACAAAGCCATGCTGCATTATTACTTCCGGTCTAAACAACAGCTCTTTGACCGCATCTTAAAGGAAGCCCTGGACCTGGTCATTCCCCGACTGATGAAGCACATGGGCAGTGATGATCCTTTAGAGGAAAAGGTAAAAAAGATTGTGGCGGCTTATACGGAATTGCTAACTGAACTGCCACATCTGCCTTTGTTTATTCTCCATGTATTGCAGACCGATGCGCACGACTTCTTTCAGCGCATGATCCTGGGAAGCAATTATGAGTTTCAGCCTGCCCTGATGAAGTTTTTGATGCAGTATCAACAGGAAGCTGCCGCCGGAAAGGTAAAGTCCATGGACCCCAGACATATTTTGATCAACCTGGTTTCCATGAGTGTTTTCCCCTTTATGATGAAAAGTTTTTTGGTAGAAATCCTGGGACTCAGTGAAAATGACTTTGAAGAATTTGTAGGCCAGCGCCGGGACATTGTGCCTCAGTTTTTGATGGACGGACTGCGTCCGTGATTTTTTTTGCCCCTGAATTAACTACTTGGTTAAGGTGAATGATTAACCCAAATGATTAACTCCATAAACGCTCCCTATCTATGAAAAAATTAATGTTATACTTCTGCCTGGGTTGGAGTGTCCTCCCTGGTCTAAGTCAGGGACTGGAATTAGCCGAAGTGTTGCAAAAAGCGGAACAACAAAGTCCGTTGCAGGCTCAGCGAAACCTTTGGCAAAGTCAGAAAGTGCTCCAACTCGAAAATGTGCAGACCATGTGGATGCCACGATTAGATCTGCAGGGGCGGCTGAGTTGGCAGTCAGACGTGGTTACTTTTCCTGAACTAGGCGGATCGGTCAGTTTTCCGGAAATCCCCAAAACCCAGTACAACCTGAGCCTCAACCTCAATCAAGCTTTATATGATGGGGGACAAAGCCGATACCTGAGGACCCTGACGGAGGCTTCTTTTTTGACCAAAGAAAAGGAATTAGCGGCTCAGCTTTTTTCCCTCAAACCCATGCTAACCCAATTGTATTTCGGCATCGTCCTGCTGGATCGTCAGCAGCAGGTGGTGGAAAGTAGCCAGGAAGTCCTGGCCGCCAATTACAAAGTGGTGGCTTCTGGGGTGAAGAATGGGGTGGTCCTACAAAGCGAATTAGAAAAATTTGAAAGACAACAAGCGAGTCTACAGCAGCAATGGGATGAGTTGCAAGGCCAAAAAGCCGCCCTGGTAGCCAGCTTAAAGATCTGGGTGGGAGAAGACATTTCGGTGGAAACGGAATTTGCTTTGCCGTAAGTGGCCGAAAATCAAGCCAGCCAGCGACCTGAACTGGCCTTATTTGATGCCCAGCAAGGCATGGCCCGCCTCCAGGCTGAAAGCCTGGGCGCACAACGACTTCCTAAAGTAGGCGCCTTTGCTCAGGGAGGGCTGGGCCGTCCCAATCCTTTCAACTTTCTGGAAGTCAATACTTCGCCTTTTTTCATGGCCGGGGTCCAATTCAACTGGAATATCTGGGACTGGAAAAGGACCCAGCGGGATCAACAAAATCTGGCCATCCAGGAAAACCTGATCGAAGTATATCGGGAGCAACATCAGGACCAGGTAGCCCTGCAAGTAGCCCAGGAGGAAGCAGAGATTGAGACCATGCGACGCCTACTGGAACAAGATACCAGACTGATCGCGCTCCAGGAATCCATTCTAAGTCGGGTCAATACGCAGCTGCAAAACGGGACCGTCAAACCCAGTGATTACCTGCAGGAAGTGGAGGCCCTGACCCAAAGCAAACTCCAACAACAAATTCATGAAGTTCGATTGCGCCAATCAGAGGTTGAGCGCGCTATTCACCAAGGAAAGTACTAATCATAATCCCATGAGATATTCTATTTTTTTCCTCTGTCTATTTGGTCTGGCTTGCCAGCAGGAGGAAGCTCGTTCAGACGCCTTCGGCAACTTCGAGGCCAAAGAGCTGTTGGTTTCAGCTGAAAATACCGGAAAGCTCATGACCTTCCAGGTCGAAGAAGGGCAGTGGTTGGAAGCCAATCAGGTAGTTGGATACATAGATACGACCCAGCTGGACCTGAAACGCCAACAATTGCGGGCTACCATCGCAGCGGTTTTAGGGAAATTACAGGGAGTAGAAGCCCAAAATCGGGTCTATGAAGAACAAAAGAAGAACCTGGACCGGGAGATTCAGCGCCTGGAAAAATTGCTGGCAGATGGGGCCGCGACCCCAAAGCAACTAGATGACCTGACCGGGCAGTATGATGTGATTGAGCGGCAGCGTTTAGCGCATATCAGCTCCTTGCAGACGGCCAACCGGGGCATTAGCTCAGAGGTGGCTCCGCTTAGAGCCCAGATCGCCCAGATAGATGATCAGATCCAGCGGAGTGTGATCCGCAACCCTCAGGCAGGCCAGGTCCTGACGACCTTTGCCGAGCCCATGGAAGTCACCATGATGGGCCGCCCCCTTTACAAACTGGCTGATACCCGCCACCTCATCCTTCGGGTGTATGCCTCTGCTCAAACCCTCGAAGGGGTGAGTCCCGGACAAGAGGTAGAAGTGCTGATAGATGCCGGTGCGGAAGGATTTCAGGAAAAAAGCGGAACGGTCAGTTGGGTGTCGCAAGCAGCGGAGTTTACCCCGAAAATCATTCAGACCAAGGAGGAGCGCGTCAATCTGGTGTACGCGGTTAAAATCCGGGTCCCCAATGCAGGAGACCTGAGGATTGGGATGCCCGGAGAGGTGAACTTTTCCGGAAAAGGACTGGCTCAAACCGACCCTGAGCCTAATGAAGCAGGCTTATGAATGCCATAGAAATCCGCAAGCTTTCCAAAGCCTTTGGTGCTACCCAGGCCCTAAAGGAAATCAATCTGAGCGTCCGGGAGGGAGAATTATTTGGGTTGATTGGGCCAGATGGCGCGGGTAAAACTACCCTGATTCGCATCCTGGCCACCCTCATGTTGGCCGATTCGGGCGAGGCTACGGTACTAGGGCATGAGGTCGTAAAGCAGTATCGAAAGATTCGGAAAATCCTCGGTTATATGCCCGGTCGCTTTTCTTTGTATTACGACTTGAGCGTGCAGGAAAACATCGAACTCTTCGCCACGCTCTTCGGGACCAGCCTGGCTGAGAATTATGACCTGGTAAAAGGCATTTATGCGCAGATCGAGCCCTTTAAGCACCGCAAAGCAGGAGCCCTTTCCGGTGGCATGAAACAAAAGCTGGCTTTGAGCTGCGCCCTGATCCACCGGCCGGAAATCCTCTTCCTGGATGAACCGACCACAGGGGTGGACGCCGTTTCCCGGCGGGAGTTCTGGGATATGCTGGATAGCCTCAAAGCGCACGGCATCACCATGCTGGTCTCCACCCCTTATATGGATGAAGCCAGCCGGTGTGAGCGTGTGGCCCTCATGCAGGAGGGACAAGTCATGCAGGTAGATACCCCAGAAAACCTGATCAAAGCCTTCCCCAGGCCACTGTGGGAGGTCAAGGCGGCGGATACCTATGGGTTGTTGCAGACCCTGAGGGCCTTCCCTTCCCGGCATTCCGTGCATGCCTTTGGCGACGCGGTACACTACACTGACCAAGATCCGGAACTGGATCCTGCCAAAATGAAAGCCCATTTGATGGAGCAGGGGCTTTCGGCCGTAGAGATCCAGCCGATTCGAGCCAATATTGAAGATTGCTTCATGGCCCTTATGGAACAGCAACCCCTTCATCAACCCATGTAAATGATGGAATACTCTATACAAGCTCAGGAGTTGACCAAAACCTTTGGTGACTTTACCGCCGTGGATAAGATCACTTTCTCGGTAAGCAAAGGAGAAATATTTGGCTTCCTCGGGGCCAATGGCGCCGGTAAAACGACGGCTATCCGCATGCTCTGTGGCCTCCTGCGACCCAGTGGGGGAACCGCGGAAATTGCGGGCTATGATGTCTACCGACAGACGGAGGATATCAAACGCCACATTGGGTACATGAGCCAGAAATTCTCGCTGTATGAGGACCTCACTGTCGCGGAGAATATCTATTTCTACGGCGGGATTTACGGACTAAAGCGCAAACTGATCCGGGAAAAAACGGCAGAACTCCTCGCTCGCCTGGGATTGGAAGAGGTGAAAGATCAGCTGATTAAATCCCTGCCCCTGGGCTGGAAACAAAAGCTGGCCTTTTCTACGGCTATTTTGCATGACCCATCGATCGTCTTTCTGGATGAACCTACCGGAGGGGTTGACCCTATTACCCGTCGACAGTTCTGGGACCTGATCTATACTGCGGCTCGGGCTGGCACCACGGTTTTTGTAACCACCCACTATATGGATGAGGCCGAGTATTGTGACCGGGTCTCTATCATGGTAGATGGTCGCATAGAAGCAATGGGCACGCCCCCCGAATTGAAGGCGCAGTTTGCCGCGCAGGACATGGATGAAGTTTTTGTCAAATTGGCTCGCCCGGTGGCCCAATAAGCGTTTTTGCGATGAAAAGATTCTTAGGATTTGTCAAAAAAGAGTGGTTCCACATATTTCGGGACCAACGAACCCTGTTGATTCTCTTTGGCATGCCCCTGGCGCAGATTCTGCTCTTTGGCTATGCCGTTACCAATGAAATTCGGGAAGCCAATATCGCCTTGGTGACCCCTCATCATGACGAGGCCACCCTCAGAATTCGGGAAAAGCTCCTGGCTTCAGGCTATTTTCATTTGGCCAGAGAACTGGAGGATGTACGGGAAATAGAGGATGCCTTCAAGGCGGGAGAAATAAAACTAGCGATCGCCTTTACGCCAGATTTTGACCAAAACCTGCAGCGGGAGGGGACCGCTGGGGTACAGGTAGTTACCGATGCTACAGACCCCAATATTGGCAATACCCTGCTTAATTATGCCTCGGGCATCATTCTGGACTACCAGCAAGAGCGCATGCAGGAAGCGGGTGGGGAAGCTCCGCCGATGACCATCTCCGTGGAGCCTCGCATGCGCTATAATCCTGAACTCAAAGGCGTATTCCTGTTCGTCCCAGGATTGATCACCATTATCCTGATGCTGGTTTCAGCCATGATGACTTCTATTTCCATTACCCGGGAAAAAGAAATGGGCACCATGGAAGTATTACTGGCTTCGCCCATGAAGCCCATTCAGGTAATCCTGGCAAAGGTGAGCCCCTATATTTTCCTCTCCATGCTCAATGCGACCCTCATCTTATTTCTCGGCTATTTTGTCTTCGGCGTACCGATCAAAGGCAGCATCTTACTGCTGGCTTTTGAAAGTGCCCTCTTCATCATTGCGGCTTTGTCCCTGGGAATTTTGATCTCTACGGCTACCGATTCCCAGCAGGTGGCGCTGATGATTTCTTTGATGGCCCTGATGTTACCGACCATCTTGCTTTCCGGCTTCATGTTTCCGATTGAGAACATGCCCCTTCCGCTTCAGTACATCTCCAATATCATCCCTGCCAAGTGGTTTATCATCATCGTGAAAGACGTCATGCTCAAAGGTTCGGGCCTGGGAAGCCTCTGGATGGAAACCCTGATCCTGATAGGATTTACCCTCTTTTTCATGTTGGTAAGTATGCGAAAATTTAAGATTCGACTCGAATAATCACCTGCCCTTATGCGTACCATAAGTTTCATTTTGTATAAAGAATTCCGGCAGATCTTCCGTAACAAAGCCCTGTTGCCGATCATCTTTATTGCCCCAATCGTCCAGCTGATTATTTTGGCCTACGCTGCGAACTTTGAGGTGAAAAACCTGCAATTGTTTCTCGTGGACCGGGACCAATCCCCGCTTTCTGAGCGGCTGATCGGAAAATTTCAGGGCTCGCCTTATTTCCAACTGGTGGGGGCCAGTTTTAATCCCATGGATGCTGAAGATGCCTTAAAGGCGGATGAAGCGGATATTATCCTTCAGATTCCGGCCGGTTTTGAACGGGGCTTGTTTCGAGAGGATGAGGCCAGTCTCCAACTCCTGGTTAACGCCATCGATGGCGTGAAAGGAGGCTTGGCTTCAGCTTACGCGGGGCAGCTCATCCAGGCCTTTAACCAGGAAATACGGGCTGACTATGGCCCTCAATTCATCGAGGCCAGCCTCAGGGCCTCCTCCAGTCAAATGGAGCTCACCTATTCCCACTGGTTCAATCCCAAAATGGATTATAAAACCTTTATGGTACCAGGCATTCTGGCCTTGCTGGTAACCATGGTCGGGAGTTTTCTGTGCGCCATGAATATTGTCCGGGAAAAAGAAATGGGCACCATTGAGCAGATCAACGTAACGCCGATCCGGAAATACCAATTTATCATTGGTAAGCTGCTGCCCTTTCTGGTGATCGGCCTGGTGATGTTGAGCATCGGCCTGATGGTAGGCTGGTTGCTGTACGACATTCCCTTTGAAGGGAGCATTGCCTTGCTCTATGGGGTAGCCGTGCTTTACCTGGGGGTGATCCTGGGCCTGGGATTGTTGGTTTCCACCTTCACCGAAACCCAGCAGCAGGCCATGTTTATCTCCTGGTTCTTTCTGGTCATCTTCATTTTTCTCAGTGGCATGTTTACCGCGATTGAAAACATGCCCGACTGGGCCCAGCAGATTACCTACCTGAATCCGGTACGCTACTTCATTGAGGTGATCCGCTCGGTCATGCTCAAAGGCTCCGGCTGGCAGGACATCCAATTCCAAATTACGGCCCTGAGCATTTACGCGGTAGTCATCAACACCCTGGCCGTGATGAATTATCGTAAGCGGAGCTGATTACCAGTAGATGGGACCCGTTCCCAGATACTTTTCTGCAATGGGCAGGTAGTATTCTTTCAGCTCGGAGAGCTCGTGTAACTGTTGGGATTTAGTATAAAGATCATAGCGGTTAAAATCCAGAATCCACTCCTTGTATTGGGCATCCTCTGCACTGAGCAGGTCCTGGTAGGAGCCTCCGGTATGCCAGGGGTAGAAAGAATGATACCTGATCATCACCATGCCCGCCTTGGGGATACGATTTTCTGGGTGGTGGGACAAAACCTGGTAGAGGTACTCGTCGTGGCCCCAGGCCAGGGTGAGTTGATCCAGTCCACAGCCGCTTTCATAGATGCCGTTTTCGGAGGCGTAGCGGGGGTTTTGCATATCCGGATTGAGGGCATTGAATTCCGGATAGACCACGCTATCGGGTAAGGCACATCCTACCACGAAAACATCTCCTACCAGGCCCCATTGTTCAGCCTGGCTGGTGCCATCTTCATCGCTGCCCCAGAGGTACATGACCTTGCCCAAATCATGGATCAAGCCCACCAACTGCATCCAATCCGGCCGCTGATCCGCTCTGAGCGCTTCGGCTGATTGCAGCAAATGTTGCACATTGGGCAGGTCCAGGTCCGGGTCGCTCACGTCGATTAATGCGTTGAGCTTTTCCATGGCATCCCAAAGCATCATGGGTTTGTCATAGGTCAGGTACTTCTGCTCCATGCGGGCCACATAGTCATAGGTTTGGTTTAGCCGCATTTTGCGGTAGTGTTCACGGACTGCTGCCGTGATGTCTCCCTGATGGTAGTTGCGGAATGTTTTTTTTACTTCTGCCATGGTGATGATGAGGTGATTTTAAGCTACCCTGGTATTAGGGCTTATGAACTGATTTAGATTGTTACCTGATCAGCAATCTTTTGTACCTTTTTTCTTGATAAAAAAGGTACCCGGCAACATCAAGACGCTGCTAACCGCGCCAACGCACTAGTCCTCCCCCCTCACCCCAGCAGCGTCATAGCCCCGGCTCCTCTGGGAATCTTGATTTGAGTCGGGAAACCTTCTTCGAGGGAACGAACATATGCTTTTTCGTGTCTTCGGTTGGTGATTTTTTAATTATCTCTTGTATCTTTTTTCTTGATAAAAAAGGTACCCTGCAACATCAAGACGCTGCTAACCGCGCCACAGCACTAGTCCTCCCCCCTCACCCCAGCAGCGTCATCGCCCCGGCTCCCCAGGGAATCTTGATTTGAGTCGGGACCAGGGAATGGCCATTTGTTTCTTTGTGTCTTGGTTGGTGGTTTTTTATTGTCTCTTGTATCTTTTTTCTTGATAAAAATGGTACCCGGACACATTAAACCTGCCCTAACCAAATATAAATGAAGATGGTCAGGATTACGAGAAAGATACTAAACCCCTGGGCATAGGACCAGGGTTGGAGGTTGACGGCGCCGGCATCCTGCATGGTGAAGGCTTTTTTTACCGGAGAATAATAAGAAACTACATGCATGACCAGTAGATTGAGGACCAGTTCCAGCCCCCAGATATGGACAAAATGCAGGTCTACCTTGAAGGCAAAATTCATGAGCACGTAAAAAGCCAAGCCAAACAACAAGCCTGCTTTTGCGCCCAAAGCAGAAACCCTCGGGAAAAGAAATCCTGCCAGGATTACAGAGGCGATGGGAATAAAAAATATGCCGTTTAGTTGTTGCAAGAGTTGATATAAGCCGTCGGGGGCGTCCCCGACAAAAGGCGCTACCAGGATGCCAAACACTGCCAGGAAAGCAGATGAGGCCCTTCCGATGCGCACGACCTGTTTTTCTCCCGCTGCCGGCCGGACGTACCGCTTATAGAGGCCCACACTAAAGAGGGTGGCGGCACTGTTGAGGGCAGAGTTAAAGGTGCTGAGAATCGCGCCCATCAGCACAGCGATAAAGAAACCCGTGAGCCAGGCAGGCAGCACTTTTTTGACCAGGAGGGGATAGGCCATGTCGGGCGTCTCGTACAGGCTTTCGCCAAAATAGTAAAAGGCAATCAGGCCCGGCAAAACGATCACCAGCGGAATCAACACCTTGAGTAAGCCGGTAAATAGCAGCCCCTTTTGTGCTTCCTTTAAACTCACCGCTCCTAGCGCCCGCTGGATGATGGATTGATGCATGGCCCAGAAGTACACCTGGTTGATCATCAGGCCGGTAAACAATACCTCGAAAGGTAAAATGGCGTCCCTGGACCCAGGACCGATAGAAGGTTCGGAACTGATGACATTGAATTTTTCCGGCGCATGTTCAAAGACGGTTTGCAGGCCCTGGAGGAGATGGCCCTCTCCGATGGCCCATAAAGCCAGAAAGGGCACGGCCAGTCCGGCCAGCATCAGGCCAATGCCATTGAGGAAGTCGGTATAGGCGACCATTTTCAAGCCGCCAAAGATGGCATACAGGGAACCGAGCAGGCCTACCACCAGAATGCTCAGCCAGATGCCTTGGGAAACGGAAATACCCAGCAAACCTGAAATGTCGAACAGCGCCTCAATGTTGAGGGCGCCTGTGTACAGGACGATGGGCAGCAAGGTGGCAATGATGGAAAGGATCAGCAGGAGAGCCACGATGGTTCGGGTAAACCCATCAAACCTTTTTTCCAAAAATTCCGGTATGGTGGTGAGCCCCATTTTCAGGTAGCGCGGCGCAAAGTACAGGGCTGCAATGACCAGGGCGAGGGCAGAGGTAACTTCCCAGGCGATGATGATGGCTCCGTTTTTATAGGCGCTGCCATTCATGCCGACCAGGTGCTCGGTAGAAATATTGGTGAGGAGGAGGGAGCCGGCGATTACCCAGCCGGTCAGGCTACGGCCACCTAGAAAATAACCTTCTGCGCTGTCAAGGCGGTCTTTTTTCAGCCGGTAGGTAGCGTATAAGGCAACAAAGAGGGTAAAACCCAAAAAACTCAGCAGGGTCAGCATGTAAGTAGTAGTCCTTTGGCAAAAGATACAACGCCATGGGCTAAGACTCCAAATGCTTTCAAGTCTGCATATAGGCGAACACGGCCAGGATCAGGAGAAAAACCGGGGTTAACCAAAAGAAAATCAGGATGGCCTGTTTGGGTCGTTTGTTTTTATCCTGACGCAAGGCGTAGAGAAAGGCCGTCCCGGTAAAAAGGAAGGTGGCAAGAATCGCCAGGGAAAGATAAAAGGGGAGCATGAGGGAAAAAATCAAACCCAAAAAGATCGGCGTGTAAGGCGATCTTTTCGGCAGGGGGAAAAATTTCAAGAATTATCTTTTTTAGTAGGGTAACCCTTTCAAGATACTAAAATAATGTGGGACTTGCGTTTGCATTAAGCCTCTTTTTACC
>JBCBGC010000101.1:8748-30659 GCA_038527215.1 Bacteroidota bacterium | reverse complement strand
GGCGAGAAAACCTACACCGGAAATATTACCCTGGTGAGATAGAAGCCTCACTCCTTGAGAAATAGCATAGCGACCTGCCCAAAGGCAGGTCGCTTTTTTTTAACCCGAAACGTCGACCGCAACTCTTGAATCGTCGATTGCTTACTGCTTTCCTCAGTTGCCTTTTGTAGCTTCCTGCCTATTCATTCATCTCAATTCATCAACCAACCTGACCGAACTATGAAACGCTTGAATTTACTGAGCCGCCTGAGTATGGGATGGGCGCTAAGCCTTCTCTTCCTCCCTCAGTTAATGGCTCAGGATATTTTTTTTACCGAAAGTCCGACCATCTCTCCAGATGGGCAAACCGTAGTGTTTTCTTATGACGGAGACCTGTGGATACAGTCTGCCGAATCTCAACAGGCCACCCGCCTTACCGGAATGAAAGGCAATGAAAGTTTTGCGCGCATTTCTCCAGATGGAAAGTGGGTAGCTTTTTCTGCCTCGCAATATGGAAATCCCGATGTTTTTCTCATGCCCATGGCAGGCGGCGAAATCAAGCGCCTAACCTGGCATAGCGGAGCTGATTTGGTGAGCACCTGGTCCTGGAATAGCAAGGAAATCTATTTTACCTCTTCCCGCTATAATCGCCAGTCTACCTATTCTGTCAATATCGACGGAGGAACGCCCAAACGTCTGGTTGGTCACTATTTTAATCAGATGCACAACCTGGCTGTCCATCCTAAAAGTGGAGCCTATTATTTCAACGAATCCTGGGAAAGCTCCAATCAGGTCCACAGGAAGCGCTATAAAGGAGCCTACAATCCAGACATCAAAAGCTACGACCCCAAGCGGGGCACCTATAAGCAGTTGACCGACTACGAGGGCAAAGATTTTTGGCCCATGTTCGATAAAAAAGGCACCCTGTACTTTCTGTCCGATGAGAATACCGGTGAGTACAACCTTTTTACCATGAGCAGCAATGGCAAAAAGAAAGCCCTTACCAAATTCGAAAGCTCTATCAAGCGACCTCAAGTCAGCGCTAACGGGGAAAAGGTTGTTTTTGAGCGGGATTACCAGCTTTTTATCTACGACACTAAATCCGGCAAAACCAAAGCCTTAAAAACCTCCCTGGCTGAGAATGTTACCCTGGCCCAAAGCCAGAGTTTTCAGGTGAGCGGAAATGTAAGCGCGTTCGATGTTTCCCAAGACAAAAAGAAGCTGGCCTTTGTCTCTCGGGGGGAGCTTTTTGTTTCAGATATCAAGGGTAAATTCGTCCGCCACATCCCTACCCAATCTCTGGGCCGGGTCATGGAGATCTACTGGCTTAATGATGACCGGACCTTGCTTTTTAACCAAACCGTAAACGGCTACCAAAACTGGTTTACCATTCGTCCTGATCGGGCGGGTAGTGAGAAAGCCATTACCAGCGATATGCAGAACAACCGTCTGCTGAGCCTCAACCACGAACGCACCCAAGGGGTGTACTTTAGTGGTCGGGAGGAAGTGCGCATGCTTGACCTGGAAAGCCTGACCTCTACGCCCCTGCTCAAGGAGGAGCTTTGGGGATTCTATAATGATCGCCCCCGCTTTTCGCCAGACGATCGATACCTTGCTTTTACGGCATATCGGAACTTCGAGCGGGAGATTTTTGTCTATGATCTGGAAGAAAAAAAGAAACACAACCTTACCCAAACCGGGGTGTCAGAGGCTGCTCCTTTTTGGTCCCCCGATGGCAAGTATATCTTTTTCCAAGCCAGTCTCACCCAGCCTAATTATCCTTTTGGGGCAGATGAGGAGTCCATCTATCGCTTACCCCTGACCCGGATGGAAGCCCCATTCCGTCAGGCAGAGTGGGAAAAACTGTTTGAAGAGGAGGAAAACAAAGAGGACAAAAAGGAAGAAGCAAAAGACAAGGACAAGGATAAAGACACGGAAAAGGAAGAGAAATCCGATAATAAAGACAAGGAAAAGAAATCGGACAAAGATAAAGTCAAGGTAGAAATAGACTTCAATGATCCGATGGATCGCATTGAGCGAATCAGTCCCAGAGTAGGTAGCCAGCAAGGGGTTTATGTGGTGCAGGCCAAAAAGAAAACCATGGTTTTCTACGTCTCAAATCACGATGAAGGAAAATTTCAGCTTTGGAAAACCACCTACGAAGATTTTGAAGAGTCTAAGACGGAAGTGGTAAAAGGCGTAACTCGTCCCTTTGGCCTGGAGATGATCAAGGTCAAAGACAGCTATTACGCTATGTATGGGGGCAATGTGCACAGCTTCAACCCTGCAGCCGGTAAAATGGATCAGATCAAACTCTCTCACCGTTTCCAGCGTCAGCTTCAATCGGAATTTGAGCAGATGTTTTACGAGTTGTGGGCCAACCTGGAAGAGAACTTCTACAATGAGAGCTTTCACGGAGAAAACTGGCAGGGCATCCGCGATCGTTATGCGACCTTTTTGCCTCACCTGACTTCTCGTAATGACCTGCGTGTGTTGATCACGGACATGCTGGGCGAGCTCAACTCTTCTCACCTGGGCTTTGGTACCTTCGGCCGGGAGGAAGGAGTCTTTTATAACGGGAGCTCGGCCGAAACCGGGATTTTGTTCAAAAATGACCAGCCTTTCGTAGTAGACCGCATTGTAGCCAAAAGCCGGGCCGATGTAGCGGGGAAAGATATTAAAGCAGGAGACCGCTTGGTAGCCGTGCAAGGACAGCGGATTGTGGAAGGGAGCAACCGGGAAACCTATTTTAACTTCCCTAACCGCCCTGACGAGATTACGCTGGTATTTGAGCGGGATGGCAAAGAGCATACCGTCTATTGTCATACCCAACCCACCTTTGCGCTGACTCAACAGCTATATGATGAGTGGCAAGCGGAGAACCAGGCCTATGTAGACAAAAAGACCAACAAAAGGGTCGCTTATATCCACATGAAAAACATGGGCGGAGGCGAACTCGGTAGCTTCCAGCGGCAGATCGTACGGGAATTCCACCAGCGGGATGCCCTGATTCTGGATTTAAGATGGAACACCGGAGGGAATGTACACGACCGCGTGCTAAATGCCCTGAGCCGCAAGCCTTACCTGAATTGGAAGTACCGGGAAGGAGAACTGGCTCCTCAGCCGAACTTTAGCCCTTCTGGCAAGCCGATTATCCTCCTTACCAACGAGCAGAGCCTCAGTGATGCGGAAATGACGGCCCAGGGCTTCAAAGCATTAGGATTGGGCAAAATCGTTGGTATGGAAACCTATCGCTGGATCATCTTTACCTCTGGAAAAGGACTGGTGGATGGTTCTTTCTATCGCCTTCCAGCCTGGGGTTGCTATTCTTTGGACGGGAAGAATCTGGAAAAAACCGGGGTGAGCCCGGATATTGAAGTGCCTGAAACCTTTGAGGACCGCCTGAAAGGCCGACAGCCGCAGCTGGACCGCGCCATCGAGGAAATCATGAGGGAATTGAAATAGCCTTCGGTCAAAACTGTAAAACGCTACGTCATCCCGGGGCTTGTTCGAGGCTTACCCTCGAACAAGAACCCGGGATCTTTTATGTAGTACCGTTTTCTTTTTGTCCAAGGATTGAAAATCGAACCCGGCACAGGGTAAAGGATCCCGGGCCCTGAGCAGTCCTGAGCACGTCCCTTACTCAGGCCAAGCTCCGTCCGGGGATGACTTGAGGTTGGGTTGGTCATGCGAAATTGAATCCAACCTCATTTCCCGCATACCCTGCCAAGTAAGCGGCTCAAATTTGCTTCTTGCCGCAAAAATGAATAGCTATGTAAAGCGATCTCACTGTACTCCCCCATCCACTAACCAGCCATGAACGCTGCCCCGCCTCATGTTCCCAGTTTTGAGCAGGTCATTTCCCTGCATAAGGCCTCTCGTCCGGTCATCTCTCCGAATGGGCGACACGTGCTCTTTTATTATCGTCGAACCAGTTGGGAAAACAACCGATATCACACCGAAATCTGGCTCTCTAAAAATGGGCGCAAGCCTTTTCAGCTCACCCGTACCGTCAGCGGCAACAGCATTACCCCGGTCTGGTCGCCGGATAGCAAATGGATCATTTTCAAAGCGCGTCGCAGCAAGTATACCCAGCTCTATGCCATGCGCCTGGAAGGGGGCGAAGCTCGACCTTTGACCCAGGTCAAGGAAGCCATTGGGCGCTTTGCGCTTTCGCCTGACGGAAAGCATCTGGCCTACGTCAAGCGGGAGCCAGAACCCAAAAAAGACAAGGATCGCAAAGACCGATTTGGCCGCTTTGCTTTCGAGGATGAAGAATATCGCATGGCCCATCTCTGGGTAATGCCCTTTGATCCGGAGTTTGCGGAGCCGGGTACCTTGCCGCCCAAGGCCGAGGATATTCTGAACAACGGCGACGAGCCGGACAATGAGGATAAAAATGGCAATGGCAATGGGGACGAGGACAAAAAGAAAAAGGAAGACTCGGCCTGGCCTAAAGCCCGTCGCCTGACGGAGGGTGATTTTACGGTGCGAGACTTTGACTGGTCGCCGGATGGCAAATGGATGACGGTAGAGCATCAGCCGACCCCGGACATCAATGCCCGGGTGGATGCCAGTGTATCCTTACTGAAGCTCGAAGATGGCAGCATGAAGCCGCTCTTGGAGGCGGAGAGTTTTGTGGGGCATTGTATTTGGTCGCCTGACCAAAAGCAGATTCTCTACTTCAGTGCTGAAGACAACCGCAGCAGCCATTACTACGCCCTGGACAAGCTCTTCCTCTATTCCCTGCGCACCAAAAAATCCCGGCGGATCGCGGCGGATTTTGACGAGAATATCTTTCATATTCATTGGACCGACAAAGGCCTCTTTGGGCTGGCTCGGGAAGGGACGCGCATCCGCATGTTTTCGCTCAATGCTCGCTCGGGCAAGCTCAAATGGTTGCCCCAGACCCATCATATTCTGGACAGCTTTAGCTTGGCGGAGGATGGGGAAAGCATAGCCTTTGCCGCTCGGAACGGGGACGAAATGCTGGAGATTTATAAAGGGAAAGTGGGCGATAAGGCTCCCAAGGCCCTTACCCAGATCAATTCGCAATGCGCAAACTGGGCCGTCGCCCAAAGCGAACTCATCCAATGGCAATCCCAGGACGGCACCCAAATCGAAGGCGTCCTGCACAAACCGCAGGACTATGACCCCAAGCAAACCTATCCTTTGCTGGTGATGATTCACGGCGGCCCCCAGAGCATTGATATGCCTACCCCCATTCCCGGCATCGTATATCCGGCTTTGCAATGGCTGGCCAAAGGCTGCCTCATTCTTCGTCCCAACTATCGCGGCTCGGCAGGTTATGGCGGTGCCTTCCGCGCCCTCAATGTCGAAAACCTGGGCATCGGTGATGCTTGGGATGTCCTATCAGGGGTGGATCATTTGGCAGAAAAAGGCCTGATCGATACGGACAAAATGGGCGCCATGGGCTGGAGCCAGGGCGGCTATATTTCCGCTTTTTTGACCACCACCACCGACCGCTTTAAGGCCATTTCTGTCGGGGCCGGCATCTCAGATTGGATGACTTACTACGTCAATACGGACGTTCATCCTTTTACCCGGCAGTACCTTAAGTCCACTCCTTGGGACAATCCAGAGCTTTACGCCAAAACTTCGCCTATGCACTATATCAAGCAGGCGAAAACCCCCACCCTCATCCAGCACGGGGAATACGACCAGCGTGTGCCCATTCCTAATGCCTACCAGCTTTACCAGGGCTTGCAGGACATGGAGGTACCCACCCGTCTGGTAGTTTACCGTGGCTTCGGCCACAGCGTCACCCGACCCAAGGAGCGTCTGGCCGCCCTCTGGCACAACTGGCAATGGTTTTTGCAGCACGTCTGGGGCGAAGAAGTCCATTTCCCCGGTGAAGAACCCCCCGCCGAAAAAGAAGCCGAAACCCCCTCAGAACCAGACGAGTCCAGCGACCCCAAGTAGGGACTATCCCCCCAACCGAAATATATAAGGGAACACACTTTCGTTCCTACACTTCCCACCATGAGACAAAACGATACTTCTCCGGAAGTTTACACCCCAAGGGCTTGGGGTGTTTTTTGTTGGGGGGTATTAATTCATCATTTGGCCATTTCCTTCTTCAAAAGCTGACTTAGGATTGAAGAGCGCGAGTAAGTAACTATGGAATCCTATCTTTTTAAGATTTGCATCTTCACGCATTTTCTTTACTCCCGTTTTCGAAATTCTGAAGACTCCAATATTGTCAATGTTTTCAAGAGAAAAGGGTTCCGGAGAGGCTATTTTATTGATTCGACTATGGATTAATTCTAAGCCCTCCTTATCTGGCATAGGGAAATGATTTACATAGGATTTATTGTCCTTAGTGGTCCGAATTACCTCCATTAATCGTCCGATGGGTTCGGAAGGAAAGATATTGCGAAGAGGAACTAGTGCTCGCGCTTGTTGGCTTGTAAATTTTTGTGCTGCTATCTCCAAGGCCACAGTTTCCTGATCGTTAGGAGGTAAAGCCTTCAAAGCATGTACGGAGAAAACACTATCTATTTTTCGGGCGGAGATCAATGCCTGAATGTTTTCTGAAACTTTTAGGGCGCTCAAGAAAGTATTGACCATGCCCGATGATATGTCTAACTCACTCGCAATTCTTTTGTTATTTCCATAATTTTCCCTGAGCCATTCAATATCCTTAGCGATTTCTAGCAAAGAATTAGGCCTACTGTTTGTCTTAACATTCTTTTTGAGCCTTGCAAATATTTGATCTTCCATTTTCTAGTAAACAATTTATATATTGAGGCATTGGCTAAGGTGCCAGTAATTATTAATATACAAAGTTCGAATAATTCCATCAGTCTTTTTCTGTGGTAGTGCCTCCCTCCCGAAACTTTGTTACGCCATTGTAAACCCCTCATTTACGGTTAGTATTTTAACGTTAGGCTCCCTAATAGATGGATTTAAGTATTAAAAACCTTGTTATCCCTTCTAACCTAAATACCTCTGAGAATGATATCAGGGAGGATTTCTTTACCCCTCTCTTATCAAATTCGATGAAATATGATCGAGGGGTAGGCTACTTTACCTCTGGTTGGCTAAGTGTCAATGCAAAGGGAATGCTTGCATTTGCAGGAAATGGAGGAAAAGCAAGGTGGGTTGTCAGCCCAATTCTAGATGAGAAGGATTGGAAGGCCCTTAAGAAAGGGAGCGAGGCTAAGCAAAATCTGCTATTGAGAATTGCCTTAAGAGATGAAATCGATAACCTGAAGGCAGCTCTGGAGAAAGATGTTTTGTCAGCTTTGAGTTGGATGGTTGCCGATGGGATCGTTGATTTTAGACTAGCAGTTTTAAAAGGAGAGCTCTCGGGGGAGTTTCACGATAAGTTTGGTGTATTCCATGATTCCTTTGGAAATGCAGTCAGTTTTAATGGTTCAAACAATGAAACTGCAAAGGGTTTTTTTAATTATGAATCCTTCAAAGTCTTTGTGTCTTGGAATGATGCGTTGAAGGACTTCGTAATGTCAGATCAAGCTAGATTTGACCGAATATGGAATAATCAAGATGATAACGTACGTGTAATTAAAATCGGAGATGCCGCAAAAGAACAAATCGTAAAGCTACGACCAGAAGAAAGACCTTACAGGAAACCTGAATGGATTTTGGAGGAGCCTTCTCTTAGCATATATGATCTATTCTCTAAACCAAGTATCCCAATAGATAAGCAACTATGGGATCATCAAATTGAGGCAATTGAAGCCTGGGCTGAGAATAACTATCAAGGGTTTTTAGAAATGGCGACTGGGTCTGGGAAAACCATTACTTCCCTGGCTGGTATGGTGCGTCTATTTGAACAGAAAAAAAAGCTAGCCATCATTATATCTGTGCCATATCAGCATCTAGTTGAGCAATGGTATACTGAAACCAAGAAGTTTCAACTTAGACCTGTAAAAGCCTTCAAAAGTAGACAACAGTGGTTGAATGAGCTAACGGAACAAATCCGAGAATACAATCAAGGTTATCGCGAGGTAATATCCATCATCAGTACCCATACTACCTTTGCCAAAGACCATTTTCAAGAACTAATTGCAAAGATCAAAGGACCTGCATTATTGATTGCAGATGAAGCGCATCATCTTGGGTCAAAATCAGCCAGGCTAGCTTATCCATGGAATATCCCATATCGTTTGGCCTTATCCGCAACGCCCGATAGGTGGTTTGATGATATTGGTACTGCTGCATTACGAGACTATTTTGGTCCGACGGTTTTCCAGTTTACCTTGAAAGAGGCGATCGGAGTATCCCTAACTGAATATTTTTTCCACCCTGTCTTGGTAGAGTTAACAGAAGATGAACTAGAGGAATACAAAACAATCACTACGAAAATTGCTCAAATCTACTCGAAGGCTCGAACAGATCCAGCAACAAATGACCGGCTGAGTGTATTACTCCGAGACCGGGCCAACTTACTCAACAAAGCTGAAAATAAGTTAGCCATTCTGTCATCCCTAGTTGATAAGAACCCAGTAGATCAACACAATCTTTTCTATTGTGCACCAGGGCAAATTGACGATGTCGTAAGGTTGTTAGGTCGTGATAAGGGGATTCTACTTCACAAATTCACGAATGAAGAGGATAATGACTTGCGTAAGTCATTGTTGAGTCAATTTGACTTGGGAGATCTCGAAGCCTTGGTAGCAATTAAATGTTTGGATGAAGGAGTGGATGTGCCACGAACCAAAACTGCCTACCTCTTAGCCAGTAGTAGTAACCCAAGGGAATTTATACAAAGGAGAGGCCGGATTTTAAGGAGAGCTCCGGGGAAAAAAATAGCCACGTTGTTTGATCTTATTGCAGTCCCTCCTACTGCTTGGACTACTGAGCGGGAAGACCCTAATTTTAAGATAGAGAGAAATCTTATTCGTAAGGAACTTGGCAGATTCAAAGAATTTGCGGATACTGCTAAAAATAAGCATCAAGCCATTAATGCCATTTGGGAGATAGCCAAGCGTTATCACTTAACAGACTTCTAACCATATAAACATGTTACGAGAGAGTATCAGAATCTTGCTATCCCAATATGACGAAAAGATTCAAAAAGTAATAGAAGATACCCTAGACTATGAACAGCGATATATCTCTTTTGGGCTTGGGACCAACAGCAGTAAGCTTAAAGAGATTAAACAGGATATTCGGAATTCTGTGGATAAGCAGGTGAAGAAATGAAGCTAGAGAAAATCACCATAGAAAACTTCAGACAGTACTACCAGAAACAACAGGTGGTGTTCTCAACAAGTAAGGAAAAGAATGTAACCGTAATCCATGGAATTAATGGAACGGGAAAAACCTCTTTTTTCAGTGCAATTAATTGGTGTTTGTACGGGGGGAATTCTGTTGCAGGGATTGGAGAGCTTATTAACAAACGGCTTGTAGAGGAGGCAAAATTTGGCGACTCCATTCATATGCAAGTTGAACTGGCCTTTTCTCATCATCAAGAACGTTACCGGGTACGGAGAAGCCTTTCAGGGAGGAAGGACTCAGATTCTGTTGAGATACTTTCTCCGACGGAAGATTTTAATCTGATGAGGATTGATTATGAAGGGCAAGCCATGAAAATTGAAAACCCCGTAGGTCAAATCAATTCTATCTTGCCAGAAAACGTAAGAACCTATTTTCTATTTGACGGAGAAAAAATTGACCGGTTTGCCAGACCTGAATCTGCCAAAGATGTCAAATACGCAATCTATAATGTACTGAAATTAGAATTGCTCGATCGGGCAAGAAAGCATCTTTCCGCTATTGCTAAGGAGTATCGCTCTGAATTGAAATCGGTTGCTGATGATCAATTAAAGAGGTTGCTAGAACAAATAGATCAGAAGACAAAGGAAAAAGAAAATGCAGCAAAGGAGGTTGAAAATACCCAAAGAGAAATAGCTGCAGCTGAGGAGCATATTCGAGGGATAAATGAGAAGCTGGAGAATTCAGAAGGGGTAAAGGACTTGCAACAAAAACGGACAAAAACTGAGAAGGAAATAAAGGACCTAGGAAAAGAATTAATAACGGTAATTGCTGAAGTCAGAACAGTGGCGATAAATTCTATGGTAGCGGTTACTGGAGAAATGTTACCAGAAGCCATTGGAGTGTTGGATCAAAAAAGAAGGAAAGGGGAAATCCCTGGAAATATTCGTCAACAATTCCTGGAAGACCTAATAGGTAAGCTAGAATGTATCTGTGGAAGGCCGCTTGTGGAGCATGGGGAGGAGTATCGAAAAATAAAAAGTATGATTACCTCTTCTGTTTCAAGCACCTTAGAAGAGGAAGTAACTCGACTAGCTTCGCAACTAAGGGTGATTCAGGGGAGTCAAGAGCGTGAGAGGGAAAACTTAGGACGGCTAATGGCTCGAAGAGCTGAAATCCGGCAAACCCAGGAAAACCGCAGCGCTCTCTTAAGCGATATAAGCCTTCAGTTAGCCGAATCTCCCTTAGAAGATATCAGTAAGCTAGAGGAGAAGCGAGCAAATTATAAGGAAGATCTTGAAAATTGTCGTGTAGAAAAAAAGGTCAAAGAGAACGAAATAAAAAGGATTGAGGGTGAAATCAAGGACTTAGAGAAAGAGGCTAGATCTGCTCGAAAGGCAGAAAGTAAAGCCAAAATATTGTCTGACAAAATGGACCTAACTCAACAGTCTGCTGACGCAATTGATGCAATTTATGCCAATTTTGCGGATGATATGAGGGTGAAAATCGAAAATCATACCAACGAGATATTTGCTCAGTTAATCTGGAAAGAGGATCAGTTTAGTAAAGTTCAGCTAGGAGACGATTATAAATTAGCGGTGATTGATCGCTGGGGAAAAGCGGCCGAATCAGAGTTGTCTGCCGGAGAGCGCCAAGTCCTTAGCCTTTCTTTTATTGCCTCCATGGCCAAAGTTTCCGGCGAAGAAGCGCCACTGGTGATGGACACACCTTTTGGAAGGTTATCATCAGCTCATCGAGAAGCCATTACTGCACACATTCCCGAGTTAGCTGACCAGCTAATTATTTTTGTAACGGATGAAGAATTAACTGGAGAAACCAGGACTAACCTTCTAAACCGGACTGGAAAAGAATATCAATTAAATTTTAACGACGCCACTGGGTGTACGGAAATAATGTCTTGTTAAATGGAATCCGAGAAGAAAAAACGTCCCGCAAGGGCCTATTATCCCGAGGAGGTGAGGGATATCTACAATGCGCTGACCCAAGGAGATAATGTGGAGCAAGCCCCTTTTGAGACCAATAAAGACGTCTTTATGTTGGCTGCTTGTATGGGCTACCGTAGAGATATGAGAAAACCTTTACCGTCTGGTAAGAAAGCGGATATCCGATTGGAAGTATTTTCTGAGAATGATAAAGATATCCTGAAAGGAATAGTCCTTGCTTCTGGAGGTGATGTGGAATTATTAGAGAATTTTGGATATCTGGATATCATTGAAGAATATGCATATGCAGGGATTTATGAAGTGAAAGTGAGGTTGATGGATACAGCTGGTTTGGCTTTGTGGAATTTTGTAGAATCAATGTAAATGGATAATAATCCTGGGAAGTAAAAAAATATGAATCTGAATAAAATTGAATCAATCCCCCTGGATCAAATCAAACTTGATCCTAATAATCCCAGGTTACCTCGGAGTCTTCAGAATGCAGGAGAAAAAGAAATAATAACATGGATGTTAAAAGATGCTTCCCTTTTAGATCTCATTGCCTCTATTATTGAGAATGGCTTTTTCCCTGGGGAACCGATAATTGTAGAAGACAAAAAAAGTGAGAGAGATCATTATATAGTTATTGAAGGAAACCGAAGAGTGGCAGCTTCAAAAATAATCTCTGATCCAGATTTAGGTTCTTTTCAAAAAAGTACTGTCGCCTACTTGCTGTCATCGGCAAAGCTGGAAGAGAATAGACCAGATGAGATACCCTCATTTATTTGTAAGGATCGTAGAGAGGTTTCAGAATATTTAGGATTCCGTCATGTAACAGGAGTGAAACCATGGAGTGTTTTAGCTAAGGCTCGATTTCTATATCCGATGTATATAGGTATGGATCACGAGGATCATGAAACCTATCGCACCCTTGCAAAACGTATTGGGAGTAAAGCCTCCTACGTCAAAAGATTAATGTATGGCTATGAGGCTTTCAGAATTATTGAAGACAATAGTTATTATGGGATTAACCATATAAAAAGTAAAGTAAAAAACGATAAATTTGAGATTTCTTTCTTAACTGATGCACTCTTTAACCCAGAAATAGGGAGCTGGCTTGAATTTGACAAAGAGGAAGCAAATCCAGTAAAACATATAAATAGGGCAAAACTCGAGAACCTTACTTTTTGGTTATTTCAAAACAAATCAAAAAGAGGACCTGACGGAGGAGCTAAAGTTAAACCAGGGGAACTTCAGAGCTTAGGTTCAGTTTTAAAAAATGAAACCGCGAGGAAAGCATTTACTGAGAGGAACATTCCTTTAGAGGAGGCTTTAAAACTTACTGATATAACAGATAAAAATATTTCAATTCTTATTCTTGAAGCCCGAGATAAATTACAAACAGTACAGGAGGCACTCCATGATTCTAAGGCTCCTTCTGGAAAAGACATTGAACATTTGGACGAGATAACTAAAAGAGCGTCCAGAATCAGAGCTACACTTCAAAACATTATTAATGAAAATGAAGCTTCAGCTTAATCTATTCTTATAAAAATGATATCTAGCCCCATTTTTAAAGACCAACTTCAAGCTCCTTCTCGCCAAGAAGATCTGAATTATTGGGCCGATTATATTGAAATTCTTTGTTGGACGGAACTCGAGGGGAAACTTTCGGTAGACGCAGTTCTAGATCGATGGCTAGATGCAAAGAATCTCCGAATTAATAGTACAGAAATTGACGGGGAACATGATCACTCAGAATCTACTTATTTTAACGGTAGTACTACTTCACCTGATTATGATAGGATTCAGAATTATGTAGAGAGTGTATTTGAGTTTCTTATGAGTAGACAAACCTTGTTTGAAAAAAAATATCCATTTGAGGTTACTCAAGATAGTATTTCACTATTAGATGAAATCTCCGCCCCTCAAAATCTTTATCTATGTCTTCTGCTATCATCTAACCTTTATCTTGTTGATAATTATAAAAAGCAGATTACCTCGGGGTTCGAGGATTTGGGCGTTAAGTTTCTCCGAAATATTTTATCCGAGGGTTTTAAGGTTCACTATTTTGGAAAAGGAAGTGAAATTGAAAATCCTTTTCCAAAAGACCTATTCGAAAGATTCGAAAAATTAAGCTCTTTATTAAAGATCCCATTAACTTTTAGAGTTAATAGAGAAAACGTGGGAGTTAGAAATACTGGAGATAATGGACTTGATATTGTGGCTTGGTTTGAGTTTAATAATCAACAACCAGGAACCATGATGTTCTTTGTTCAATGTGCATGTGGTAAGGATTGGTTTGAAAAACAAGCTGATTCTCATGTATTTAGATGGAGAAATATTTTTCAATTCATTAATCCGCCAATAAATTTGGTTTTAATACCTAGGAGTTATAGGAATAGAAATGGGAATTGGCACAACTTAATCAAAATTGATGATTCTGTAATTATAGATAGATATCGCCTTCTTACCTCAACTATTTTAAATATAGAAAGGTTCGTCGAACCATATCAGCCATTTCTTCAATACGTTGCTTCAGCAGAAAATAAGCGTAGCTATTTCGATTAATTTTTTTTGCTAAATTGAAATCTCAAAGATGAGATTCTGTAGATAATTTTTTTTGCTGCTTGTTCAATTTTTGTTTTACTATTGAATCTTCCAATCCCAATCCTAATAGAGCTATGTGCCCTTTTCTCTCCAAAGCCCAATTCCATGATCACATGAGAAGGCTCAACTACTGCTGAAGTACATGCTGATCCTGTAGAGATCGCGATATTTTCCAGTTGAACAATTAAAGCCCGACTTTCAATCCCTGGAATAGAAACATTCAAATTGTTGGGTAAACGAAGGGTAGGATGGCCATTTAAATGAACTTCCTCAAGGTGTTTTTTCAGCTCCTCAAACATATATGTGGTCCATTCTCGATACTGGGCTCCCTCCGCTTGCATAGAGGCTACGCCAATTTCCACGGCTTTTCCAAAGCCCACAATCCCTGGCACATTCAAAGTTCCTGAACGCAGCCCTTTTTCATGCCCACCTCCATAAATCACTGGGGATAATCGTACCCGAGGATTGCTTCTCCGTCGATATAAGGCTCCTACTCCTTTGGGGCCATAGACTTTATGGGCAGACATAGAAAGCAGGTCTATATTCATCTTCTGGACATCTAGAGGAATATGACCGAGGGCTTGGGCAGCATCAGAGTGAAAAAGGAGGCCATGTTCCCGGGTAATTTTTCCTATTTCTTCTAGGGGAGCTAGAGTGCCAATTTCGTTATTTGCGGCCATAATTGAGACCAGAATGGTTTCTTTCCTGATAGCCTTTTTTAAGGCTTCTAAGTCTACCAAACCATACTGGTCTACCGGGAGGTAGGTAATTTCTACACCTTGTTCTTCTAGATGCTTGCAGGCATCAAGTATCGCTTTGTGTTCGGTGACACAGGTGATGATGTGATTACCCTTCTTGGCATATTTCTCAGCTACTCCGAATAATGCGATATTGTCGGATTCAGTAGCCCCACTTGTGAAAATAATTTCATCTGGATATGCATTGATGGCTTTCGCAATCTGCTTTCGCGCCTTATCCACCGCTTGCTTAGCCTCCAATCCAAATTCATGATCTACACTTGCAGCATTCCCATAAATGTCCGTGAAATAGGGAAGCATCTCCTCCAGTACTCGAGGATCTACGGGAGTGGTAGCGTTATGGTCTAGATAGATTAAATCCTTAGGCATGGTCTTTATTCAGCTCACGGAATTCATCTGGTAATAAATGAAGAAGGTCAGTTAGGGATCGAACGCGTTTGGCTAATAGGAGGGCCCCTCGGTTCATGTGAGCCTTAAAATACGCTACAAGGTTATCTTCAATCAGTTCAATCTGATCTTGGGCACATCTCTCTTTTGTCATGGCAATAAAGAGATTTCCATAATCTCCGACGAGCACTTTCCAATCAATCTCTCGATTACTATCGGGCGGATAATCTCCGGGATCGGGTATAGTAGGATCTTCTATCGACATACTAAAGCCAAACCGAGCTAGAATATTTGGGGTAATACCAGTCTTGCCTTTTAGCCTTCCCAATCCATCGGAGGCTTCTTGACAGAAGCGAACCCGAATTTTTTGATAATTCATCATGCTAAACAGCCGTTTTGAGGGTCCATTTTTGGGATTCTTGAACGGTAGAGTTTCCAGATGTGGAATTGTACTCTAGCTCAAAAACCTTGGTGAGGAAAGGAGAGAGTGTTTTCATGAGGCCATCATCTAATTCAGATTCTGTCCCAAGTACGATGACTTGGTGGCTCACCTTTGGGAAAAATATTTCGATCATACTCCTCCGGTGTTCTTGGTCTAAGCGACCTAAGGGAGTATCAATTACCAGAGGAAGTTGAATGCGTGTCATTTCCCTCAAAGCCCACAAGGATGACAGGGCTAAAAGTTGCCGCTCTCCCGCTGAAAAATAATCGTGGTCTACCTCTTGTCCTTGCCGAAACAGTGAAAGGTTGAATGTCTTACTATCTATAATGGCAGCATCAAAGTAGTTTTCCTTTCTACACAAAAGATTAAATTTTTCTACTAAGATGGCTCCTAGTTTTTTTAGATTTCCTTCTAGTAGCCTTTTATGATATTCGTTGAGGAGTAACTGGGTTTGAGACGTTAGTATAAGACGTTTATCTAGGCTTTCGTCTTCCTTAATGCTAGTCTGTATATTCTGTAACTCTCTTTCGGCAAGGGTCAGTTGGAAAGCGAGTTTTGAAAGCTCCTCCTCTGTATCTCTGATAGCTTTTTCCACTTTGCCTAATTGCTTACTTTGGCTTTTTAGTTCCAAGATGAGAGGTTCCAAAATATCCTTCTGTGGAACTTTCGCTAATTGCGCCCTTAAGGAGGTTAGTTCAGATTTAAGCTGTAAGATTTTCACAACTTGTTTGGCAAAGTTTTTCGGGGCGCTGGTGGATGCATTAGAAATATGAGATAAGAGAATTTGTCTTTCTTTTTCAGTAATGATATGGATGAAGTCCTCTTCCAGTTCAACTTGTTCGTGGTGGGCCCACTTCAATCGCTTGTCAATGGCATCGATTAATTTTTGCTGACTCTTGGTGCTTATTTCAACTCCGATCTTCTCCCAAATTTTATTCGACCGTAACAACTCGCTTAACTTCTCGAATTGTTCTGTTAAAACCTCTCCGGCCTTGGTATATCTCTCTTTCTCTGCTTCACTAAGGAGACGGGCTTTCAATTTTCCCAACATCTTAGGAGCAGCCGCGAAAGGAAGTAATTCCCCTGCTAATTCTCTTAAGGAGTTGGACAGGAATTCTACCTCAATTTTTACGGATTTTTCTTTTTCTCTCTGTTCCTTAATCGCATCCTCTTCCCATCTCCCCTGTTCTGCGAGTAATTTTTCTTGGCTTAGAATATTGGTTTCTCGTTCGACCTTGTCTTCGAGCAAGTGTTGGAGGTCTTTTTCTTTTTCCAAGATAGCACCCTTGATCGAATCGATTTTAGACTGAGCCTGTTGAATATCTTGAATGGCAAAAGCCGATTTTTGGTCGGTCTTTAGCTTCTTAGAATAAAAATGAAGGTCCTTTTCTAGCATTTCAACCAAGTGGAGGCCAAAAACTACTCTACAACTTTCCGCCAGGAACTTATTGAGCTCCCCATCTAGGTTGAGTCTTTGCAATTGTTCTCCATCAAAGAAAATAAGATTTGCAATCCCGGGAGAGATGAGCTGTCTAATATAAAGTTCTTTTTCTTTCTCGCTTATCTCTGTGATCTCTGTATCATTCTCCAAGAGTGACAGAGAATGACTGAAGCCATTTAGGACCTTTTCCCAGGATCTCTGAATTCTAAACGTAGAGGGATCCCCAGCAAAAAGATATTGCAACTCAAGTTCCACCTTTGCCTGATTAATAACCTCAGATGGCTTAGTTCTTGATTGATGAATTCTGGATTCTAAATATGTTTCTAAATGGGATTGACTCACTCGGTAATCAAGTGAAAGGGCTCCCATGACGCTCAATTGAAGCGCTTCAAGGATAGTAGTTTTTCCTACACCATTTTGGCCCCTGATTCCAATCATATTTTGCTTGGGATCAGGACCTGGGGAGAGGTCAAAATCATGCTGTCCCAAATAGACTCCAAAGTTTTCTAGGCGAAGTTTTTTGATTAGCATGAATTATTGGGAATTAGTTTCATCATTTTCCATTTCCAGGATATCTTCTTGAACATCTTCAAGAGACCGCCAATCTTCATTGAAAATTTTATCAATGGTTTGATGTATTTTTGTTCGTTTAAACATGCCGAAAGTTTGCCATTCAGCATCAAGCAGTTTTTGAGGTAACCTTAATGGGACGTCATACTTCTGAGATAACTCTTCCAATAGGGCTAACTCGGTCATACCAGGTAAGGGTAGATCAGAGAAATCTTTTACCAATGGTTTGCCAACCACAGATTCATATATTTCCGGTAATGAGTCTTGCCAATCTTGGCGCTCAGATATCCAAAGCTTACGTATCTCTCGTAATTCTTGGATTGAAATTAGCTCAAACTCTGGATCATGCTCTTGAACTTCTTCTTGAGTTTCAAGAAGTCGCTTCAGCATTTCTTTCGAAAAGTCAATTTTGTAAGTTCTGTATCTCAGCTTTCCTCCTTTAGATACTTTTACTCTCCCATCTCGCCCTTTATATTCTCTTTGTGAAGCCTTGTCTTCTGTACTTTGAGTGCTGGCCAACCAATCTCGGAAGTCTAATAGCGGGATCATCCATTCGTGCCCAGAATCGATCATGTTTTCCATAGATTTGTCCCTGGCGACAACCGTACAAGTCCAACAACCGAACCTGCTATTCCCACAAGATGGGCTAGTTTTATCAATTACAAGCGGACATTCGCCCTCTTGGGCTGATCTATATAAGGCTGATAGACTTCTGTTATCTCCACCCCAAGGAGATTTCCCATTTTCGGTATGTTGTAAAAGATAGGTCCAAACATCATTAATGGTAAAGTCCTCGATAGGCATGAAAACCCATGCTCCTGGTAATTGACTATGTCTTGAAAGGTTATGCCCTTTTAGGCGATAGGATTTCATTACCTTGTCTCGGTTATTACTCTCACCACGTCTCATTCCTAACGCCAAAATCACCTCTCCATATTCTGCAGCTTTCTCTAGGATAAATTTATTAGATGGCTTAATCTTCATTCTGTCCGTACACCATCTGAAATTCGAATTTGGAGCCGGGTATCCTTTCCCAATTAAATTCACCCAGAAGGTATCTTGAAGAGCTGGGGATAACTTATGAGCAGAAAATGGTAACCCCTGGATTTTTGCTGCCTCATTTATCCTATCAAGATTATCATTGATATAGTCTACGATTACAGGTGTTTCAACTAGGGTGTCGGTTGAAATCACAAAAATTTTCTTAGTGCGGTCTTCTTTAGGCAAATCCCTTATCGCATTCCAAATAACTTGCAGGGTGGCTGTAGAATCTTTACCACCACTATACCCAATTACCCAAGGGTAGTCGTAGTTCTTATAGACCTCTTGAACATACCGGTATAAATCTTCGGTTGTTCTATCTGAGAAAAATGATGTTTCTAACAAAGCCATGTTTCATGTTTAGATTAGACCGAAATCCTAAAGGATTGATCCTCCTACTGGAATTGGAACCTGGAAAAGTAACTCACAAATTTTTTCGATCTCAGAGAAAGACCAGTTTCCATTCTTCTTTCTTGATAAAAACGTAGGGCTGGACATTCCAATCCTCTCTGTGATCCAGACCTGTTTTTTTCCAGAGGCCCTGATGAATTGAGACATTTGCCCTCGTAATTTTATTAGATCTAATGCAGATCCAGTAAGGGTAGTATGCCTGCCTAATGCTTCATCAAGTGAAATCAGTTCTTCCGGTTTCCATTTGCCATCGCGCATCCGTTTGAAAAAGTAACTTTTCGATACATTAACGGTCTCATAGACAGCCTTCTTTTCTAGGTTGAACGTTTCAATCAAATTAGGAACAGCATCACAGGCTAGGCTGTAATTCTTAATGATTTGATGGACCTGATTAATATCCATGGGCTGTAATCCGTTAGGTAACGTAATGAAGATAAGTGTTCAGATTTTTATAGAAAAGAAAAAAATAGAATACTTTTTGCCGTCAATTGTAATCAGCCGATTTGTAATTGTGCCTTTGAAATATGGGATTGAAATTTTTCTAGGCCAGAGGTATTCCTCTATGGACCTACTTTGAAGACCTAGGCTGTCCAGAGTGGGAAGTGTGTGATTGATGAAGAAGTAAGTAAAAGACAATTAATTATGGCATAAGTAAAATGATTTTTGGCAGTCGGGGATTCTGTTATTCATATCTCAATGCCAGTAGGAACCATCTTTAGACTATAAAAAAAATCGTTCAACACAGTTATGCATTGAACGATTTAGAATTTCTAGCATCCCGTAGGGGAGTCGAACCCCTGTTGCCAGAATGAAAATCTGGAGTCCTAACCACTAGACGAACGGGACACGGTATGTTAAGAACGCTTAAAACGCCTAAAGGTTTCCCTTTATTTATTTTAGCGAATGCAAAAGTATGGACTGGATGCGAATGTGTCAAGTTTTTGAGCGAAAATTTTTGCCAAAAGGGGGCAAAAATTTTCCGGCAAGAGTGTAGAATATCTTATGGGCGGAAATTCCTCAAAGTCAAAATGTAAATAGCTGATAATCAGGGGATATTGCCTTTTATGATAAAGGTCAGGGATGGTTGTTTTATAATATCCGGGGTGTTATTTTAGCGGCAAATTTTGAGTAGTAGTATACTATTAGACTAATTAAACACTATTTCCATGGCAATCAAAGTCGGTATTAATGGCTTCGGCCGTATCGGAAGACTCGTTTTTCGGTCCCTGATTGATAACCCACAGGTTGAGATCGTAAAGATCAACGACCTTACCAATAACGCTACCCTAGCGCAGCTGCTTAAATATGACTCGGTACACGGTAAATTTGCCGGAACCGTAGATGGCTCTGATGATGAGTCCATCACTGTCAATGGTAAGCGCATCCTGGCCAGCGCCGAGCGCAATCCTGAGAACCTCGGATGGGGAGACCTGGGTGTAGATATCGTAGTAGAGTCTACCGGGGTATTTCGTAACCGCGAGAAAGCAGGGCTTCACCTGAACGCCGGGGCCAAGAAAGTCATCATTTCTGCTCCGGCTAAAGGAGAAGTAGACGCCACCGTAGTACTGGGGGTAAATGACGAAATCCTGACCAGCGACATGCAGGTTGTTTCCAATGCTTCTTGTACTACCAACTGCCTGGCTCCTATGGCCAAGGTACTGGATGAGACTTTCGGCATTGAGTCTGGTTACATGACCACCATCCACGCGTACACCGCTGACCAGCGTATCCAGGACGCTCCTCACAGCGACCTGCGTCGTGCCCGTGCTGCAGCCATGAACATCGTGCCTACCACCACTGGTGCTGCCGTTGCCGTAGGATTGGTACTGCCTCAACTGAAAGGCGTACTGGACGGCATCGCTGCCCGTGTACCTGTAGCGGATGGTTCGCTGACTGACCTGACCGTAGTGCTGAAGAAAGAAGCTACCGCTGAGGAGATCAACGCTGCGATGAAAGCTGCGGCTGATGGTCCTTTGAAAGGTATCATGGAGTACTCCATTGAGCCTTTGGTTTCTTCTGATATCGTGGGTAACCCTCACAGCTGCATCTTTGACAGCGGGATGACTAAGTCTACTGGCAAAGTAGCCAAGGTCGTAGGTTGGTACGACAACGAGTGGGGATACTCCTCTCGCGTGACGGACCTGATCATGCGCATGGCTTAAGCTGAGCTTAAGAATTTTTGATAAGCCCTGGCGAGTGTTGCTCGTCAGGGCTTTTTTGGTTGGGGGGGGACCTGCACATATATCTATGTCACCCCGGAAACATCCCGAACCTTGTGAGGGAGGTTATCCGGGGTCTCCGAGATTGCCATTAAGATCTCGGAGACCCCGGATATTTCGCAGGAGGGGTCTTCGTACCTCGCCCCCTCCTGGCGAAATTCCGGGGTGACAAAAAAAGGGTGGTAGAGACGCATGGCATGCGTCTCACGAGGGATAGCCAAAGGCGCATGTGGGATGTTTTCCCAGACAAGCAAATGACCGTAGGGGTTGACCTAAGTATCAACCTTAAAGACATTCACATAAAATATGTCACCCCGGAAACATCCCGAACTTCGTGAGGGGAGTTATCCGGGGTCTTCTGATTTTTTGCAGTCTCGGAGACCCCGGATAAGCCTTTTTCCCTATGGTCAAAAGTCTTTCCGGGGTGACAAAGAAAAAGGCGGTAGAGACGCATCGCATGCGTCTCATGAGGGATAGCCAAAGGCTCATATGGGATGTTGTCCCAGACAAGCAAATGACCGTAGGGGTTGACCTAGGTGTCAACCTTAAAGACATTCACATAAAATATGTCACCCCGGAAGCATCCCGAACTTCGTGAGGGGAGTTATCCGGGGTCTTCTGATTTTTTGCAGTCTCGGAGACCCCGGATAAGTCTTTTTCCCTATGGTCAAAAGCCTTTCCGGGGTGACAAAGAAAAAGGCGGTAGAGACGCATCGCATGCGTCTCATGAGGGATAGCCAAAGGCTCATATGGGATGTTGTCCCAGACAAGCAAATGACCGTAGGGGTTGACCTAGGAGTCAACCTTAAAGACATTCACATAAAATCATGTCACCCCGGAAACATCCCGAACTTCGTGAGGGGAGTTATCCGGGGTCTTCTGATTTTTTGCAGTCTCGGAGACCCC
>JBCBGC010000101.1:0-8741 GCA_038527215.1 Bacteroidota bacterium | reverse complement strand
AGGGATAGCCAAAGGCTCATATGGGATGTTGTCCCAGACAAGCAAATGACCGTAGGGGTTGACCTAGGTGTCAACCTTGAAGACATTCACATAAAATATGTCACCCCGGAAGCATCCCGAGCGCTGCGAGGGAGGCTATCCGGGGTCTCCGAGATTGCCATTAAGATCTCGGAGACCCCGGATATTTCGCAGGGATGGTCTTCGTACCTCGCCCACCCCAGGCAAAATTCCGGGGTGACACGCTTTTATAGGTTTTGGTTTGCCAATGGCAAATAAGTTACCGTAGGGGACGAGAAAATAAAGATTGTAGAGACGCATCGCATGCGTCTCCGAAGCAGGCTTGTCGAGGACAAGAACCATCTGCCCTGGAACATCCCCGCTCGCGCCTGCCGCAGCCCCTTGAAAAGGGCTTTCCCACAAGCCTGTCTTCGACATGTGACTCCCGTCCGGGATCTGTGACTTCGAAGGGGCCGTTGGACGGAAGGGGATGTTCGCATTTCACGTCATACCCCTTGACTTGATCTCCAAATACTTATTGATGGTATTGACCGTAAGTTGCTCGGGAGGGGTGAGCAGGGCCATGATGCCGTACTGGGAGAGTTCCCGCACGATCTGCTGCTTGGTGAAGGCAAAATTCTCACCGATGGCTTTGATGTAAATCTCTTCGGTGTTGTGTGGGGACGATTTGAGGAGATCGCGTAGCTCGGTGTTTTCGAAGATGACGGCTACCAGGAGGTGCTGCCGGGCGAGCTGCTTTAAATAGGGCAATTGCCGCCGCATCGCAGATAGCGATTCGAAGTTGGTGAAGAGAATCAGCAGGCTGCGATGGGAGATTTTTTGCTTGAGCGTAGCGTACAGACGCTGGTAGTCGGCCTCTTTATAGGCAGTTTTTTCATTATACAACACCTCCATGATGCGGTTCATCTGGGTGGCTTGTCGGCGGGCGGGTACCAGAGAGTGGACCTTTTCGGAGAAGGTAATAATGCCCGCCTTGTCCTGGCGGTAAATGGCGATATTAGAGAGGACCAGGGAGGCATTGATGCCGTAGTCTAGCAGGCTCATACCTTCAAACGGCATTTTCAAGGGCCGGCTTTTGTCAATCAAACAATAGACATGCTGGGCCCTTTCGTCCATATACTGATTCACCATGAGCTTGCCGGAGCGAGCCGTGGCTTTCCAGTTGATGGTGCGGTAGTCATCCCCGCCTACATATTCTTTGATCTGTTCGAATTCTGTGGTGTGGCCCAAGCGCCGGATTTTTTTTACCCCTACCTCCGTCAACCGATTAGAAATAGCCAACAATTGGTACTTGCGCATCTGGATAAAAGAAGGATAGGTGGGCACCATTTCTTCCTGGCTGACCTGAAAGCGGCGGCTGATCAGCCCCAAAAAAGTAGTAGCAAAAACGTTGGTATACCCAAAATGGTATTCGCCCCGGGTGACCGGACGGAGGGTATAGGTTTCCACCTTTTTTTCGCCCGGTTGCATGGAAAACTTCAGCACTTTTTCCCGCTCCTGGAACTGGACTGGATATTCCTCCAGGACCTTCAGGTTCACGGCAAAACTGTAGCCATTTGCGATCTGCAAATTAACCTCGTTCTCGTCCCCATTGGAGAATTTTTCCGGTAGGATACGGTTGCCCATGATGCGATTGCCGCCCCAGTAAAGCAAAATGATGTCTACCAGCAGTAGGGCGATCAGCAGGCCCAGGAGGGCTTGAGCTACCGGGAAAATCGCGGCTACCTGGTAGGACAAAATAAAGCAGCCAAACACCACTCCCAGGCTGATATAAAGCCTCGGTTGGAGGAAAATATTTCTATATAGATGTTTCAGGCCTTCCATTTATGACTGAACTTGATTGACACTCTCCCATAAGCTTGAAAATGCGCGGGTCGGGGCTTTGACGCTGCTTAGGGTGCGGGGGCTGGTATGTGGGTTGGCGCGGTTAGCAGCGTCTTGATTTTTTGGTACCTTTTTTATCAAGAAAAAAGGTACAAGTTGGTGCTGCAAAGCAGAACGAAATAACATATCACATAGAAAGGCTTTCAAGTTGAGCATTTCAAGAATTTCATTCTCCTCAGAAAAAAAGATGATGATTAATAAAAAACTTAGCGTGGCACCTCAACTTGCTCCACCATGCCTTTGACCACGCTGGCGGGCGTAGCACCTTCCATTTCTTTTTCCGGGGTGAGAATGATGCGGTGCTGCAAGACGGAACTGGCTACAAATTGGATATCTTCAGGCGTAACAAAATCCCGTCCCCGCATGGCGGCAATCGCTTTGGCACTGGCCAGGATATTGAGCGAAGCCCGGGGAGAAGCCCCCAGATAAATGTCCTTATTGTTGCGGCTGCCGTTGACGATAGACACGATATAGCGGAAGAGATTTTCTTCCACGTGAATGCCTTTGACTTTCTCTTGCAGCTCGGTGATTTCCGCTGCAGAAAGTACCGGCTGAATGGCGTCAATTTCGTTTAGCCCCTTCCTTTCGTGGTTTTCCTTCAAAATGCGAACCTCTTCATCCGAGCTGGGGTAATCCACTTCAATCTTGAACATGAAGCGGTCCAACTGAGCTTCCGGCAGACGGTAGGTTCCCTCCTGTTCTACGGGGTTTTGGGTGGCGATGACCAGGAAGGGTTGCTCCATGATATAGGTTTCCCCATCCATGGTAACCTGCCTTTCTTCCATGATTTCAAATAAAGCAGCCTGGGTTTTGGCAGGGGCCCGGTTGATTTCGTCTATGAGGATGATTTGGGAAAAAATAGGGCCCTTGTGAAATTCGAAGTCGCCTTTTTTGGCATTAAAAACAGAGGTTCCCAGGACATCGGAAGGCATGAGGTCCGGCGTAAACTGAATCCGGGAAAAGCCGGTGTTCAGGGTTTTGGCCAGCAATTTGGCGGCCAGGGTTTTGGCTACGCCCGGGACACCTTCAATCAGGATGTGGCCGTTGGCCAGCATGGCCGCGATCATCAGTTCCAGCATTTCATGCTGGCCCACGATGACGAGCCCAATTTCTTCTTTGATGCGGTTGACGGCAGCCCTGAAGCCGGCCAGTTCTTCCCTGGGGCTAAAGTTTACCGAGGTCTCTTCAGGCGTTTCAGCAGGTGGATCCACCTGAGGGGCAGGATCTATAGGCCCTTCAGGTTGGGATACAGGCTCTATGGGGTTCTCGTGTTCACTCATGCTACTTGTGTTTGAGAGCAGGACAAAATACGCGACTTAGCGTGTAGTCTGCTCATAAAAGTGATCTATTTTTTGGTTGAGATCAATCAGTTCATTTTCGGTTACCGCAGATTGTCTACCCACCCGTTCAATGGTGAAAAACAACAATTTTACCTCCTTAAATGGCATGCCCGATTTACCAGATAGCCGGTTTAGGAATTCCTCATTGATTTCCACCGTTTTGAGGTTGTAGGTAGATCGTATATGGGCCAAAAAATATTTGATGCGTTTCTGGGCGATGTTCTGATGGTTCTTACTCTGGAAATAAAGCCGGCCTATGGTTTCGGTAAAATCCAGGGTGGTATTTGGTAAGGGGTTAACGATAGGGATCAGGCGTTGTTTGCGTTTGGCTTCGAAGAGATAAAACAGCAAAAAGCCGATCAGGCCTATCCAAAAAGCCCAGGCCAGGGCGGGGCTTTCCAACAGGCGATCGAGAATACTCTTTTTTTCCGCTTGATTTCGGTTGCGCGGTCGATTCTGCTGGTTGGGCCGGAAGCGCAAGCGATCTATTTTGTAATGCTCATCCCAGAAAACCTGTTGCTCTTTGGGAAGGTAGGAAAGGGCATCCTCGATATACTGATAGTTTTCCGGATGTACCATATATAGGTTGGTAAACATACGAGGAGAACTGCAGAGCAATAAAGTCCCCTGCCCCATCTGAAAGCGAATGAAATTGGGATACACTTTACCTGCTTTGTGCATGGAAGAAAGGGTGTCGTGGTCAAATTGAGCCTCCTGCAAGCGGAAGTACTCCATGCGTTTGGTCGGGAACTCGTAGGATCGCTTACTGCCTGAAAAGGCTTCTGTAAACTGAACTTGCACGGTATCGAGCGGGTCACGGAAAGGGGCCGTTTCAAAGATGAGGTCTTCCCGCATTTCCTGGGGAAATTTTCGCGCGGCCATAAAGACATGGTTCCCCCCTTTGATGTAATCCCGGAGTTCCGCATAGTTAAGGGAGTCCATGGGGACCCCATCATTGATAAAGAGGTAGTTGGTGCCTTCGTAATAGCGGAACACCAGCTGATCAAAAACCTCTTGTTTGACATCTGAAATCTCTCCTTGTGGAAAAAGATCGTCCAACAGCCCCCGCAAGGACTCCGCCCCATAGGGCCGGGAAGCATCCGCAGAGAAAGATTCCCGCCAATCGACTTTTTTGTCACCACACTTCCGGACTCCCAATCCCAGGAGAATGATCAAGGCCAGGCCAAGCCCCAGATATGTCAGGCGTGTGCTATTCATTTAGCGTCTGATATGGGTTTGGAAGTCTTGAAAAACGGCTCGGATTCGAGCAAATTGATCCTGGTTGATGGGAAAGTTTCCGTACCAGATATAGTCATAGCTCAACGTGAGGCGGTCAAACTGCGGCGCAAAGGCTTCTTTTTGCAATTCCCGAACATAGTCCTGATTGGTCTTATTGGGTTCCCAATCAATCTTTCCTTTTTCCGAAAGGATTTTGAGGGTTTCCAGATACACCAGGCGCGTCGCGTAACGGAAATTACCCTGCCCTAAAGCCTCTTTAATGAGTTGGTCAAAATCCATGTCCCGGATATCTTCCTCCAGCTTTGGCACTTGATCTTTGAGAAATACCTGCCCTGATCCTTGTAATCGACTGGAAAGAATATAAGCTGCCACAGCAATGATGGCAATGCCGGCGAGCAGGTAAAAAACATTGCTCACCTCACTCATGGAAAAGCGGGGTCCGGAGGGGACTTTTCGCTGCTGTATGGGTCTACCCTGGGCGGATTCAGATTGCCGTTTGTCTTGCTCGGTTTGTGGCTCTTGATTGTATTGATATTGATCGCTATTACGGTATTCCTCCAGTCGGGATTCATCAAAATTCCGTCCTTGCCAGGGTACTTCATCCCCCTGTACCTGGACCCAAAGTCCCGGTAGCATCAGCAGACCCAGCAACAAAACCGGACTCGGCAGGCGATTATAAATGTTTTTCCAATTCAATAGCACCAAGTTTTCCCATTTTCCTATCCACATACCAGGGATAGATCACATAATAGCCCAGAATATAGGTCAGCGATACGATGATGATGATCAATTTTACCGCCAGGGGCATTTCCGTCAGGCGAGTAATGTAGGATTCCAGCCAAGCTGCCGCCAAAAAGACCGGGACCAGGCCCACCATGATTTTAATGCCATAGTTAGCCGCTCTGCGCAAAGCCCACTTGCGGGTGTGGGTACCTGGAAATAAGATACTATTGCCTAATAAAAATCCTGCTCCAGCGGCGATGACAATGGCCGAAAGCTCCAGGGTACCGTGAACATAGATCACCGGCAAGGCCTCCCAGATGATGCCTCGGGTATGAAAAAGGGCAAAAAATACCCCCACCATGATGCCGTTATAAAACAGAATGTACATCGTCCCCAGGGAAAGCAAAATTCCGTAGGCAAAGGCAATGAAGGATACCCGAATATTGTTAAAGGCAATGCGAATAAACATTTCAAAAGAACCCCCGCCTTTGTAAACCCCCATAGGGTCGCCGCTTTCGATATTCTCGATGGTCATATCCACATATCCATCTCCCAACACGGTCCGGATGAGATCATCTCCATTCATCGCGGCCGTAAAGCCAATGATGAAAAAGAGCGTAAAAAAAGCAAAAGCCACAAACATGGACCGATGAGCGAAGCGAATAATCAGGGGAAGCTCAGTGGTCCAGAAGGTGATGAGGCGGTTGTTTTTCTCCTTTTTGTTCTTGTAAATCGCAAAGTGTGTCCGGGCAGCGAGGCCATTGAGATAGCGGACAGTCTGGCTTTTGGGATAAAAGGTCCGGGCATAGGCCAGGTCGTCCGTCAACTGCACATAGAGTTGAGCCAATCGGTCAGGATCAGTTTCAAATTCCCCTCCTTTCGAGAGGGTTTGCTCATACTCAAGCCACTTGTCTTTGTTGCGCCGAAGGAAGGCAGGCTCTCTCATCTAAATACTCCTTATATTTGCAGGGGAGGGGCCTCCTAAAACAGATATTTCAAGTTAGCAAATTTCTCCATGAAAACTATCGTAATTCCCACTACTCAGCATATCGAGCTGGAATTTCCGGTAGCCAATGTAGGAGAAAGAATCGTTGCGGGCTTGGTGGACTTTCTGATCCTGGTGGTTTATTTCTATCTGCTCTCTCGCCTGATGAGCCTCTTTTACGTAGAGGGAAGTTGGTCGGAATATGTAGAGCAGCATCAGGCAGTTTCCCTGCTCCTTTCCCTGCCCGCCCTTACCTACTCTCTTTGGTGCGAGATTCTTTTCAATGGCAAAACCCTGGGCAAGCACCTGCTCAACCTCCGCACCATCCGCCTGGATGGCGCCTCTGCCCAGGTCTCCAATTATTTAATCCGCTGGATGCTTCGGCTGGTCGATGTCTGGCTGGTCTTTAGTATCCCCATTATTGGCATCATCAGCATCGCCTCTACAAAAAAAGGTCAACGACTGGGAGACTTTGCCGCCGGTACGACCGTCGTAAAGATGAGATTGGTTACCACCTTCGGCGATACCATCTTCCGGGAGACCCACGAAAACTACCATGTAGTCTTTCCCCAAATTCAGAGTCTCTCAGATCGGGACGTTTCCATCTTAAAAGAGGTGTTAGATGCGGGAGTAAAAAGTGATAATCCTGAATTGTTGCGGAAACTTGCGCATAAGATCTGTGCTGTAACCGGAATTGAAACAAAAATGAGCGCCAGAACCTTCCTGGAGACCATTTTAAAGGATTATAACCATGTATATGGTGGAAATTAACATGGCTTTCATGAAAGGGTAACAAAAGGCTAAATCTTTCAATAAATATTCAATCTTTCTATCCTTTTTTCGGAAAAAGTATGTAAGATTTTTGATATTTTTGTCGAAATCTTACTATATTCAGGCTCCTTTCCAGGGAATACTCATCAAAATTGACTTTTTCTCATCTAGATGATTCGTTCACTGGGATATTTTTAAGGCACTTGTCGAAATTTTCTGTTTTTGCAGCCATCATCCAAGGCAGGCAAGAGATAATCTTGTAGCATTGGGAAAGCACTCAACGTCCCCTTAACCCCCATTTAAGCGAAAAACTAAATCTGCTTAACCTTGCTTGAAGAATGAAGCATTTCTTTACACTTACGCTAGTTTCGGTCTGGGTTTTATCAGCTTTCTGCCAACTGCCAAACAAATCTCCCTACACCTTCACTTCCTTCTGGGAGTTACCGGAGTTTGTCCCTACGTTTATTGCCAGTAAGAATATTCAAAGTATCGAAATTGATTCCTACCGGGCTGAGAACCAAGCCCCCAAGGATCATTTGGCTCGCACTACTTTCCTCTTTAATAAGCAAGGAAAGGTACTGGAGCGGATAGACACCGAGCGCGAAGATACCAGTATGGTTCAGCGCTTCGATTATAATCGTGATGGCTTGTTGGTTTGGGAAAGGACGGAAGACAAGGTCTGGAATCGGGAATACAAAGAAGGCTATCGATTCAACCGGAATAAGAAATTGTTCCAGGTTAAATCTTATGAAGCCATTAATGCCAGTGATTTGATGCTGTTGAACACCAAGCAATATGTGTATGACAAAGACAGCAACCTGGTGGCGATTCGCTTTATGCAAAATGAGCAGCTTATCAAAGTTCAGAATTACCAATACGATACTGAAGGGCGTCTGACCATGGAATCTATCGAGAATCATCTCGGAGAAACTACCCAGGCTACGGAGTATACTTACAACCAACAGGATCAACTGGTCAGCGTGGTCAATAGAAAAGGTAAGATCAGCGAATTCCGCTATGATTATAATAGCGATGGCAATCCCATTCGTGCTGAATGGGTACAAGGGGAAGTGACCCGCGGCATCGTAACTTATACCTATAATGGGGAAGGCTTATTGACCCGCGTAAGTCGCGTCATGAATGAACCCGGCCAAAGCGAGACCTCTTCCATTCAGGTGTTCGAATACAAGCCCCACCAAAAAGAAGTAGAAGGCGACGTGATCGCGCTTGATCGCTAAGCCCTAGAAATATGTTATTAAGGACCGATTAAAGGTATTATTACTACTACTTGCGTACCTCCCTCGTTTCCTTAAACGAAAAATCCCCGGCTAACTAGCCGGGGATTTGTTGTTTATAATAATCATAGCTCACACAAGTTGTCACCCAGGTCAACTCTTGCGGGAACTTACTTGTCTACGACAATCATATCTCACACAAGTGTGTCACCCCGGAAAGACTTTTGACCGTAGGGAAAAAGACTTATCCGGGGTCTCCGAGGCCTTAATGGTATCATGGAGACCCCGACGATAAATATGTCGGGATACATGACCCGGATAACCTCCCTCACGACGTTCGGAATGCTTCCGGGGTGACATAGATGTGGGCGAAGGGAAAGGCTTGACACACAGTTCACCCCCAGCAGGAACTTGTTTGTCTACGACAATCATAACTCACACAAGTGTGTCACCCCGGAAAGCCTTTTGACCGTAGGGAAAAAGACTTATCCGGGGTCTCCGAGGCCTTAATGGTATCATGAAGACCCCCGACGATAAATATGTCGG
>JBCBGC010000100.1:0-30847 GCA_038527215.1 Bacteroidota bacterium | reverse complement strand
AGAGCGGTCTCACCCATGACTCCTTTTTTTTGTCACCCCGGAAAGACGTTGAGCGCCAGCGAAAAGGCTTATCCGGGTCATGGATCCCGACATGCTAATCGTCCGGGGTCTCCATGATCATGACGTAATCGCGGAGATCCCGGATATGGCCCCCTCCCTTTGGTCGGAGCCCATTCCGGGATGACATAGATATATGTGAAAGTTTAAGAGCGGTCTCACCCATGACTCCTTTTTTTTGTCACCCCGGAAAGACGTTGAGCGCCAGCGAAAAGGCTTATCCGGGGTCTCCATGATCATGACGCAATCGCGGAGATCCCGGATATGTT
Source organism: Bacteroidota bacterium (assembly GCA_038527215.1). GTDB lineage: Bacteria > Bacteroidota > Bacteroidia > J057 > J057 > JAWPMV01. The sequence goes on along the minus strand of JBCBGC010000100.1, from coordinate 30,521 downwards.
CCCCTCCCTTTGGTCGGAGCCCATTCCGGGATGACATGCATACAAATGGAAGGCTACTGCACCATCAACTTCTTATACACCGTCCTCGAAATCGGCCCATCCGACCCCGGCAATTCTCCATCACAGCGAACCATATAGACCCCCGGCAGCAAACCAGATAGGTCCAGAACCACATATGGAGTAGGCCAGACCGTACCCCCTTTCCAGGAGCGGTGCAGCCGTCCTTGCTGATCATATAACCAGATGTTGGGCGCGCCCTCGGAGAAAAAGACCCGGTCATAGACGAGGGATACTTTTTCCGTAGCAGGATTGGGCTGCAGACTCACATCTTCAAAGGACTTAGGGAAGCCAATCGGAAAATCTCCCGCGCACAGGACAAAGGGAAAATTCGTGCCGTCCAGCACCAATTGCAGCAAGGAAGTGTTGAAAGGCAGTTCCCAAACGCAGACGTATTCCAGGCCTGAGCACCGACTCACAGAGAAAAGGTTCAGGTTCACTTGCTTCGAAATATCCAGATGGGGCAGCTCGGGATTATCATCCACAATGAGTCTCCCCAGCAAGCCTGTATCCGGCAAAACAAGAGAGGTAAGCGCATTACGGGTGAGGTCTATCGCCAGCAGCCCCGTTTGGGCACTCAGGTCCAGGCTTTCCAACCTGGCCTCCCGCACAAATAAATCCCTTAGCTCTCCCGACTGAGCAAGCTCAAGGCTTTCCAATGGGTTCTGATTGGCCCTCAGGAACTCCAAGCCGGGAGAAACCTGTAAATCCAGAGAGCTTAATTGATTTCCAGAACAATCCAGGAAAGACAAAAAAGCAGCACCACGCGTATTGAGACGCTGCAACTGATTACGGGCAAAACGGAGGGTTTGTAAACTATTCAGCCCTCCCTCAAGGTCAAAAGAGGTAAATAAATTATCATCCAGAGAAAGGGTCATAATGGCCGGCGTCCCTTGTAAGTCCAGATTTTTCAGGCGATTCCGGTTTAGGGTAAGCAACCGTAGCCTGGGAGATTGTGGCAGGATAATGCTGTCCAATCCACATTCTATACACCGAAAATCGCTTAGCATATCCCAACCTCTTAAATCCATACTTCCCCAATCGTTATAACTGGCAGCGTAATCCTCTATGTTATTATTTACCGGAGGGATCAACCATTGCATCCGATTTTGATTCACAATCAACTCCTTCAGATTACTTGCCCCTGATAAATCGAGGCCAGTTAAAAAATTTTCTCTCACCGAGATTGATTCCAATTGAGACTGATGGACCAGTTCCAATGTGTCTAGCCGGCTATCCTCCAGGAAAAGCCGCTTTAACTGACTTTGTTGACTCAGGTCAATTTCCTCCAGTTCACATTCCCAGCATTCCAGATTTTCCAGGGCCGGGTTGCCAGCCAGGTTCAAACTTTTTAAAAAAGTCCGGTGGACCCGTAAAACTTTGAGTTTACTTAGGTTTGAAAGTGGGAGCGAATCTGTCCCGAGTTCGTAGAAGAATATGGACTCCAGATTCACGAAGGCTTCCAAGCCCGTCATATCCTGGATCAGCTTCCCAAATGAATCAAAAATTATTAGTTGCGTAGCTGAAGCAGCTTCAGCTACGGTAATTTTATCGTCGGTATCCTGGTTTATGAGGGGATTGTTCAGAAGGTAGGCACGAAAAATAGAATCAGGAATGGAAACCTCTTGCGCCTTAAGCGGGAGCCAAAGGAAAAGGGTGAAGAATCCTCCTAGTACTATGGTTCTGGAGAAAGCAAGCATGGTTGATGTTTTCTCCAAAATACAGAATTTGTCGCTTTTTTCTATCGGATCAGGGTAAGCGTACCCGCATAGGGAATCACCAGGCCATCCAGGAACTCTACCCTGGCCTGATACATATACACTCCTTCAGGAGCCGCTACTGACCCCATAAAGCCGTCCCAGCCGCTATCCGCAGCTCCCGGCTGGAAATTGTCCTGTTGAAAGACTGCCTGTCCCCAGCGGTTAAATACGGCCAGGCTTTGAACCCGCACAATCTGGGGCGTGGGACCCGTAACCGTGAAACGTTCATTGCGCCCGTCCCCATTAGGGGTAAATCCAGAAGGAATAAAGACCGAACGAACTTTGATGACCCGAATAAAAATCGAATCACTGGCGGGGCAGCCCGTTTCGGAAAAGGCATCCAACCGCAACCATCCACTGATAGTCGGGGCCCAGGTTACCGGCAGGCAGGCAGCCGTATCGCAATCCACCAGGTCAGCAGGCACCCATTGGTAGGACCCAATCGGACCATTAGCTATAGGATCCAGGGTTAGCTCCTCCCCTAGCCTCACCTGCACATCCTCTCCAAGTTCGAGGGTAAAAGGGATAGGAGCCACCAGCTCCAGTTGGCTCTCCAGGGTGCAGCCATAGCGGTCTTCTATTTTGAGATCGTATGTTCCACCTGCCAAATCCCGAAAATCCGCTTCATTAAAGGGGCCAGCCCCTTCGAAATAATAGGTATAAGGACCTACTCCGCCGGATACGCTCAGGACAGCAATAGAGCCATCCGTGCGATCATGGCAGCTGGGATCTTGTAGATCATATTCTGCCCCCATGTTGGGTTGGGGCACCACATTGAGGTGTAGGGTACGGATGCTGTCACAGCCGATAGAACTGGTCAGGGTATCCACGTAGACCCCCGTGGTGGTATAGGCATTGTTGCCGGTCATATATGTTAATCCGGTGCAGATAGTATCAAAAACGGTATAAAACTTTGGCACCACCTCCACGATTTTCACATTGGACAAAATACGGCACTTGGCATTGGACAGATTTACGTTCTCATTCGCCACCAGATACCGATAGTAGTAAAATCCGCTAGCTTGTGCAGTATGGGTAAAGGTATTGCCATTGGCTCCGGGGATATTTTCCCAGGTCAAGCCTCCATCCGGGCTACGTTGCCATTGGAAAGCCGGATTCGGATATTGGTTGCCATTCAGGATGGCTTGCATGACAAATGGATCGCCATCCTCACAGACGAAAATATCGGTTTCCGGTCCTACCCGGGCTTCCGGGCCACAGGCTCGAAAGGCAATGTTATCAATAGCCAGATCATTGCCGATGCCACCAGGGGCGTTGTTTTGTAAGGATAGCTTTACAGAAGTTTGTCCAGGCTGGGTACTAAAGGTAAAGCCGTAGGTGTGCCAAATTTGGTCCTGATCAATATCACCCGTAGAGAAAACCACCACATCATCGATCAGAAAGGAAACATTAGGCTTGATGTGATTGGCAACATTTCGTCCAATCAGGTTGATGACATCTGCCGAAAATTCAAAGAGGGTATTTTCACATAAACCTGTTACGGTCTGCTCATAAAATTTTCCCGGACTAAAGCTGGCATTGACCACCATCATATAGCCTTGATTGCTGCTGCTATTATCAAAAATGCGTAGCCAGGAAGGATAGAGATTGGCCCAGGCTCCGGTGTGATTGGTGATTACATATTGTCCATCACTTGGTGGAGGATTGGTGGTGTAATTATAACCAGGGGCAATGTTGGGATTAGGCAAAAGAATATTGGCCGTTCCTTCCCCAAAATCTCCTTCGGTGAAGATATTTTCCCCCAGGTTTCCCTGACATACCTGAGCCTGAGAAAAAGTCGGAAAAAAAGTCAGCAGACTCATCAAGCCTACGGCCATCCAGGTCCGGCTTAATTGGACATTTTGAGGGAACATAGTAGCGCAGTTATCGGCATTTTCAAAGCTAAGAGGGCTAACCTCTGGTTAGCCCTCATTTCTGTATCAGAAAGTTACTATCTGTTCCGTTAGACCGCAAATCTTCCCCTAGCGAATCAGGGTAATGGTCCCCCCTCGTTTGATCCGCGCGCCATCATTTTGCAGGGCATTGATGATGTAGGCATAAACCCCTTCCTGCACCATATCTCCGTTGTTGGCCCGGCCATCCCAACCGTCTGCGGGATTCAACAGTCGCCTTACTTCTCTACCCCAGCGGTCGAAGATGATCATTTCAAATTCTACCAACCCAAAGCCCGATACCCGGAACACATCGTTTTTCCCGTCATCATTCGGCGTAAAAGCATTGGGCGTATACAGCACCCCATCAGCGATGATTTCCAACACCAATTGAAAGGTATCCGGACAGCTAAAGTTCGCATCAAAGGCGATTAAGCTCACCACATAGGTCCCTTCCTCAGCATAGCTATGGGTGGGATTTTCGTCATCACTGATATTCCCATCCCCGAAATCCCAGAGATAGGCTACCGCAAATTGAGATTGATTGAGAAAGTTGATGGCTCCTACGCTGAAGAGAATCCGCAATGAGTCCTGATCCGTGATAAAATCAGCCACCGCTGGTGGATCATTCGGCACGCTGACTTCCAGCACCTTGGTACAGCTGTTGGCGTCGGTTACCGTAACCTCATAAGGACCTCCTGCGCCTTCGCCAAAAATATTGCTGACAGTCGGGCCAAATTGAATCGGGCTGGTGTTCCAACTATAAGAGAAAGTAGGCGTGCCGCCACTGGCCCGCACGGTAGCGCTGCCATTAGGCTCATCACAAATGGCCCCTACCCTTTCAATCACTTCAATATCAATGGAATCAGGTTCGATTAGGGTAACCGTTTCGGTAGCCTCACAATCATTTTGATCGCGAACGACCACCGATAACATACCTGCATCTAGATTTTGAGGATTAGGAATCGTGTCTCCTGAAGTCCACTGGTACTGGTATGTGGGAGTTCCCCCAGAAGGCACCACCAGGGCCGTTCCGTCCTGGCCGTTATAGCATCTGAGGTCCGTATAGGTCAGGTTGATGGTCAATAGGGCTGGTTGGAAAATATCAACGTCTCCACTGACCGTACAGCCATTTAGGTCTGTAACGTTGAGCAGATAATTGCCAATGGCTAAGTTGGGTGCATTAAAGGTGTTGGAACCACTGCTCCAATTATAACTATAGGGAGGGGTGCCCCCCATTACCTGAGCCTCGGCCAGTCCATTCGACTCCCCAAAGCAGCGCACATCCTGGGTACTCAAACTCAGGTTAAGCGGCAGGGGCTCGTCCAGATTGATTTCCGTACTGTCGGTGCAGCCATTGACATCCGTAACCAGAACTTGATAAGTCCCGGTTGGGATACCGGCAGCGATCGGTCCATTTTGGACGGGAGTGGTATTCCAACGATAAGTATAAGGACCTGTTCCTCCGAGCACCGTAGCAGTGATAGAACCATTGGCATCCCCTGCACAGCGTGGCACCTGGAAAGTGTCGATCAGGGCAAACATTTCGCCGGGCTGTCCTACCACTACGGAGAGATTCGTAAGACACTGCCCATCATCCACGGTGGCGATATAGGTACCAGCCAACAAGTTCAAAGCCGTTGGTCCATTTTGTACCGGGTTGGTATTCCAGGTATAGGCATAAGTGCCTGTTCCGCCGCTGGCCGTAACGGTAGCAAAGCCGTTATTCAGCCCAAAGCAAGTAGCATCTGCGATGGTATCTGCTACCAGGCTGGGCGCAGCTTCATCAATTAAACTGACCGTAGCTGAATCCTGACAGCCATTTTGATCCGTAACCACTACCTGATAGCTACCCGCTTTTAAATTGATCGCTGAATCCAGGACCTGTACAGGATTGGTGTTCCATGCGTAGGTAAAGCCGCCTGCTCCACCCGTGGCGAAGACCCGAGCCACCCCGTTGCTATCCGAACAGGTTTCATTCTGCACACTGGTCAGCAGGTTGATGGCCGTGGGTTGGTTGATGGTATCAGCAGCGGTGTTCTGGCAACCATTTTGATCCGTAACTACCACTTGATATATCCCAATCGGCAGGGTGCCTAAGGTCGCCTGGTTTTGAGCGGGATTGCCATCCCAGACAAAGGTGAAGCCGCCTACCCCGCCAGTAGGTACAGCCGTTAAGCTACCATCAGACAAGCCAAAGCAGCTTACATCAGTCTTTTGTATCTGAATATTGATAGAATCAGGTTCAACAATGCTGATGCTGTCCAGGCTTTGACAGCCCAGGGCATCGGTAATGGTAACAAAATAGGTTCCGGCTCCCAGTTGGGAAGTAGAGTCTCCGGCAGCCACCCCGGCTGACCAGGCATACGCATAGCCCGGGGTTCCGCCACTCACCGCTACCTTGGCTACCGCATCAGTCAGGCCAAAACAGCTCACGCCTTGGGCCAGACTAACTGAAGTCTGGAAAGCGGGGGGCTCCGTTACGGTAACCGAATCCGTATTGCTACATCCATTGCTATCGGTAACCGTGACCCCAAAGGTTCCAGCCGGGAGATTGTTCACCGCAGCACCGACCAATCCGCCTGGGTTCCAGACGAAGGTATAGCCGCCTGAGCCTCCGGCAGGGTTTGCTGTGGCTACTCCATCACTGCCTCCGGGGCAGGTAACATTGGCATTGACGACAGCATTCAGCGCAATGGCTGGTGGTTCTGTGAGCGTAGCATTCAGCGTATTGGTACAGTTCCCAGCATCTCTTACGGTGATGGTAAAGGGTCCTGCGGGTAGGTTGAGAAAAGCGCCAGAAGGCTGGAAATTCACCCCATCCAGAGAATACTCATAAGGAATGCTTCCCCCGTTGGCGGACACAAATAAAGCCCCGGTCGCCGTCCCGTTACAAAAGACATTGGTCTGAGAATCCAGATTGATCTGGATAGGCGCGGGCTCGGTTAGGGTAAAGCCGGCAGTCGCCACACAGCCGCTATCATCCACCGCCGTTACGGCATAAATGCCCGCGGGAAGATTACTGATGGTGGTAGCTGGAGAGAAATTCACCCCATCCAATGAGAAGTTGTAAGGTGCAGTGCCGCCTGTGCCTAGCAGATCGACGCTCCCGGAACTGTCTCCATTACAGGCAATGTTGATCTGATTGGCCACACTAACCGTGAAAGGTGCGGGCTGGGTAATGACCACCGGAATGGGGGTAGCGCTCACACAGCCATTGGCATCCTCAATAAAGACGGTGTAATTATTCGCAGGCAATCCTGAAAAGGTCCCGTTAGTTACAAAATTTCCATTGGTCAGGGAATAGCCATAAGCAGGGGTTCCTCCTTGTCCGCTGACCGTGATGGCCCCGGTGCTATCTCCATTACAAGCCACATTACTTTGGGCATCTATGACAGGCACTAAAGGCGCAGGTTCAGGTAGGTTTACCTGCACCGGAGCAATACAGCCATTGTTATCCCGTACAAAGACGGTGTAATTACTGGCGGGGATATTGGTAAAAGCTCCGCTATTTTGATAGGTAACATTGTTCAGGGAATATTCATAAGGGCCGACCCCACCTGTACCTGCCAGGGTAAAGGAACCCGTGCTGGCCCCATTACAATCCACGGGGGTCAAGGCTACCACGGTCCCTCCCAAAGCTGGGGGTTCTCCTACGGTAACAGTCGTATCAAACTGACAGCCATTTTGGTCCAGGATGGTCAGGTTATACGTATTGGCCACCAGATTCGGGAAAGCACCGGTCGGATTAAAGGTAACTCCATCGATAGAAAAGGTATAGGCAGGCGTACCTCCCAGGCCTACCACCGTGAAGTTTCCGTCATTGGCTCCTGGACAACTGGCATCATTTAAAATCACCGTGAAGCTACTCATGGCGGGAGGTTCGGTCAGGCTCACATCGATAAAAGCGGGACAACCGTTTGCGTCCTCCACGGTAATGGTGTAGTCGCCGGCCGTCAGGCCAGAAAAGGAACCCGTAGGTTGAAAGTTCACCCCGTCAATAGAATAGCTCAGGGGTGCTACCCCGCCCGAAGCGGTTACCAGTACAGAGCCATTATTGCCCCCGGGACAAGTAATGGGAACCAGGCCGGACAGCGCTGCAGTTGGGGCACCGATTGCCGGAACATTGACGGTTACGGTTCCCTGACAACCATTGCCATCCTGAATGATGACGGTATAACTTCCGGCAGCGAGGTTGGTAAAAACCCCTGAGGTCTGGAAGTTCAGGCCTCCGTCAATAGAATAGCTATAATTTCCTGCTCCACCATCTCCGGTAATGGTAAAGGTTCCGGTAGGATTCAAACAATCAGAGGAAGTAATGCCAAAGACTAATCCTGTCAAAGCAATAGGCTCTGTCAAGGTCGTACTGGCCTGTTGCAAACAGCCATTGGCATCCTGAACCGTGATGTTATAGTTCCCGGCCGCCATACCGACGAAGGTCGGAGCAAGCTGAAAATTCACCCCATCCAGCGAGTAGGAATAAGGAGCCGTTCCGCCATTGGCGGTAACGGTGAGGGCTCCATCCCCTGCCCCGTTACAACTTAGGTTGGTAGTAGAGGTAACCGCCAAGGTCAGGGCTGGAGGTTCCTGCAAGGTGATCGAAGCCGTATCCGTACAATTATTGGCATCGCCTACAATCAGCTGATAGAGGCCACCGGCTAAGCCTGAAACAATGGGCGTAATCCCCACACTAGGGGTCCAGTTGTAGGTGTAGGCTGGGGTTCCGCCGGTGATGGTAGCGGTAATGGTTCCATTATTATCACCGGGACAAGTGATATCTGTTCCGGCCAGCGTTACCGTAGGACGAGGCAGCACCGTTACGGTTACCGTTTCCGTATCCGAACCGCATCCGTTGGTTGCGGTAACCGTATAGGTTGTGGTTACAGCCGGAGAGGCCTGAGGGGCCGCCGCAGTGGTACTGCTTAAGCCTGTAGCGGGTGTCCATAGGAAGGAGGCATTGGCCAGATCTGTACCGGCCGGACTCAAACTTACAGAATCTCCTTCACAGACGGACAAGGGCGTAAATGGGGCCAAAGCCGGCGGATTATCAACGGTGGTTTCTACGGTATCCGTAAAGGTACAACCAGGGGTCACAACCGAAACCACATAGTTGGTAGAAACCAGCGGTTGAGCCACCGGATTGGCAATGGAGGCATCACTCAAGCCCGCGGCAGGCGTCCAAACATAATTGATATTTAAGGCAATCGGGCAGGAAGTAAAACGCACATTGGGCCGCTGATTGGTCAAAAAGCCTCCCGTCAGGTTACAGCCTACGCTTCCGTTTTGGTACCGAAAAATCACTGAATTATAGGTGGTTCCGGTATAGGTTACATGATCGAAGCCAGAGCTGGTAGTGTTATCAAAACAAAATTCCAGAATCAGGTTGGTGGTGCCGTCCCATTCGTAATTGGTTTGCAGGACAAAAGTATTGGCTCCCACTACCGGGCTGTAGTTTCCGGTAAACACCTGGGTCAAGCCCCCCTGGAAAGTCGTCATTTCTGCAATCCCCGTACAGCCCATACGAATGGTAAAGCCGTTATAAGCTGCGGTGCTAAAGACCGAGCTGACATCCAGCGACAATTCAGAAATGATCCCTGGCGTTACCCCAGCCGCATTGAGTTCCGCAGCGGTAAAGAGCATTTGCGTTCTACCGTCTTCATAGCTGCCAAGAAAGGGGGTACCTGCCCCTCCTGAATTGGCATCGGTGCCCGTGGTCGAACTGCCAGAACCCACCTGCACGGTGGCCGCTGGACCTCCACAGGCCTGGGTGGCGGGTCCACACCCATTCAAAGGAGGAGCCAGATTTAGGGTAAAATTGGCGTTCAATTGAGCCGAATTGCCATTACATAATACCGTATCGGATGGCGTAGCGACCAGATCACCAATATTCTGGAGGTCTACCGTGGCATTGGAGGAGCACACGCCTTCGGTGTACTGCACCGAATAGGTAGCAGGCCCACTCAGGGTAGCCACCGGATTTTGTACGTTGGGATCAGAAAGATTGGTGGCCGGGCTCCAGCTATAGGTTCCGTTTCCTGCCGAGCCTTCCACATAGGCTCCTAATTGAACACTTTGGCTCACACCCGGACAGATTCCGTAGGCACTGGAAAAGGCCTGGACCGGGGCTTGTACATATATTTCAAAGCCCACCGCCTGTTTAGACAACAAAGGACAGGCATCGTCCTCCACATTGAGTACGAAAGAATGTACGCCCACATCTGCGGTACTGGTATTCCAACTAAAGGTAGTTATCGCAGGATTGGTGCCGGTGGTGTTGGTCGTGGCTCCGGGAATGGTCAGGCCTAAATTATCGGTAACCGTCAGGTTGTCGGTCAGATCAGGATCTGAGCTGGTAACCGTAAAAGTCAAGGTATTGCCGGCACAGACCGCAAAGGTATTGCCGGTCAGGGTTCCCCCTGTTATGGCGGTGGGATCACCGATCACCGGGGAAGAATTAGCGCAGGCCAATACTACGATCTGGATATCACGCATCACCGTGCCGATTAATTTGCCATCCCGGTATTGCTTCACCAGCATGGTCAGGATGGATTGTTGAGGCACGTCCGGGGTAAAGGAAAACTGTCCGGTAAGCGGATCAAAGTTGAAATTATTGGCAGGAATGGTACTGATAGGATAGGTAGGCGTAAAAGGGGCCAGCAAGGGAATATTGGTGGGCGCGCCCAGGGTCAGTTCCTGCGGATTGATCAGTTCATAGGCCAGCGAATCTCCATCCGCGTCGAAGGCGGCATGGTTATACTGGTACGGCTCACCGGCACAGATAAAAGGCACAGGCGAATTGGAGAAGGTCGGAGAGCTGTTGCAGTTCACCGATAGGTTATCCAGGGTGGCTTCAATATAGGTCTCGGTCCCATTGGCAATGGAGATGACATTGGCATTGGTAATGGCTGAGTTTCTACAGCATTCACTCCAACTGATCACCCAGTCCGAACAGTTTTCCGGAAAAGTATAGGTGGCGGTATATCTCACCTCCTCTACCCCTGGCAAGGGTCCACCATTACAGGAACTATTGGCTTGTTGGGCGGGACAAAGGGGCGATATATCAATGGTAGCCACCTGATTCAGCACCACCTGGGCAGCTTGCCCGCAACTGGCCGAAACGATATCCACCGGAAAACTTGGTAAGGGCGTAACCCCACTACAGTCTCGATAAAAAGTCAGATTAATTTGATACTGATTCCCCCCTAAGCAAGAATAGGTAAGGTCAGCTCCCATGGAATGAGAAGCTTTTACATATTGAGCCGTACCAAAAAACAAGGTCAGCAGTAGGAAAAAAGCAGAAATACGGATACGAAGGAGCAACCAAGCGTGCATGAGCATAGCGTGTTTTAGCAGAAGTACACAGGGGAATGCGTATCAGAAAGGCTTGTGCTGTAAACAAGGCATCCGCGCTCCTTGGATGTATATGGAACCTACCCTACCCCGAGGTGGTGGATGCGATGACTGAAAAAAGAACGAACTTTAGGACTACATTTATGATCTAATCAGACCCTAAAGTTTCTTTCCATCCAGTCACACGAGCGCTAAAGGTACCAAATTGCCTTAGAAGGGAAAAAGAATAAGCCCACTATATCTAAGGGCATTTTTTCCATTTTGGCCCAATGATCCTGAATGGATGAAAAGTTCTATTCTCCTACAACTTGGCGCCCGTTTTCACCCTTCCGAATCTGTAATATTTCAACTTTAGCCCCTTTTTCCAGGATGGGTCAGTAAAAAAAGCCCGACACCATAGGTGCCGGGCTGGAAGATAAAAACCTATTTATCTAAGGGGTAGTTCCTGAACTGGTATCGGCTTTCTGGATGCCGATCAGGACCCGGGTGGCGGAGAATTTAGGGTAGCCGGTAGTACCATTGGTGTGGCGACTGCGCCCGTTCAGATCTATGCTAAACGCACAAAAGGTCTGATTTGGTTCCAGCCAGCGACCACTGCTGGGCGTAAGCTCAGTCTCATAGTATCCCAGGGCATCCAGCAAGGTCTCATTAGGCGTACCGCGAAACCTTAAATCACAGGCGTGGGGATTACCGCCATATACAAACCTGCGCCCTCGATTGGCGACGGCATTCATGGCCGGTCCTGCCCCTGGAAATTCAGCGTTCACTACATTAGGCTGAACGGAAAAAGCGCCGGTAGCTCCTTTGGTCATGGACAGGGCATAGTGATTCATAAAGCCACTCGGCTGGTCTACCTTAAATTTCACCTTGATTCCTTTTCCAGGTTCTCCTTCCGGTAGCGTAAATAAGGCACAATTGCCCAGAGGAGTGGTGCCCATGGTAACCGTATCCAGGATGTCTCTGCTAACCGGAGCATTGTCGATATACAGGGTTACAATTTCATCTGCCCCGGGCACCGCGTTTCCATCTTGATCGAATCCTTCAAACCGAAAGCTCACAGGACCATTCTGGTAATTTCCGGAGAAAAGAACCGCCTTGGTAATGCGGGATTTCGCCAGCCAGGGCTTCGTGGAATCTACTTCTATATTACGGAAGGCCTTCGCACTTACTTTGGGTCCCCCTCCTAAGGCCAAAGGCATTTCTACTTCTACATTTTCGGTATGGGTAATACCCGGATAAAGAGAATCGTATCGTCTTTGGGTCAAAGACTCCGGGATTTCTCGCCAAACGCTGTTAGGAGCAGCCTGAGCAGCAAGGGCTGTGAGGTTGACATAGCGGACAGCATAGAATTGAATGGCTGGGTTGTTCATGCACCCATAGACGGTCAGCGTGCCTTTCCAGGCAGCACAACTCACATTGGGGGTGGGAGCCGAATCACGCGCCGTTACGATCCCTTCATTGCTGAGGTGATTGCTAAATCCATCCCGGCGGCCCGTAGCTGGATTGAGAGGACCCAGGTAGATATTGCCCAGGGTCTGGATGATGTTCCCATGCTGATCACATGCCGGGGGCAACTCCTCTACTTTATCGGCAGAAAAGCAGATATTCAGGCGGCGTAGTTGGGGAATATTGGCATACATGCCCGTCTCACAGATCACCGTGGTACCTCCTTCTCCCCCTAATAGCTGAGCAATCAGATCAGGGCGGATGCTCTGGCTAATGCTTTCTCCAGGAGCCGTGTCGGCAAACCACTCACCCAGCACATCCGAAAGATCACGGCGAAAGCGGAAAATATAATTCCCTTCCATATCCGTGGTAAAGAGCCCCAGATTTTCGCGAGGGCCTGTTCCAGAATAAGGTGCACCGGATTTCTCCGCCGCGGTACGGTCGTACTCCTGAAACCGTAAGGTAGTGAAGCGGAGAGGCGAAGAATCACAAAAAAGCTTAAAGCGATCTACCCAGCGGCTCAGACGTAAACGCTCCTCGGCAGGTAGCAGCGCCTGAGTAGCCTGGGAAAGGCTTTGGGTAGACAAGGTTTCCAAACCGGTATAAGGGATCTCAATCGCAGCCTGGGATTTATGCCCTGATTTCGCAGCGATTTTAAATACCTGAGGAGAGGTTCGCACCGACAAAATCTCGGGTTCCGGCAAATTCCCTCCTTGTTGATAGGGAATCATTAATGGCTTAAAATCGACAGGTGGATCGGGTTGGGGGTTGAAACGCTTGATCAAGCCGGGGTACAGCCGATCAATATTGTCTTTTAATTCCGGGAAGCGCACGGCCTCCTGCAAAGCCTCAAAGGAATCGATGACGATAAAGCCAGGGAAGCAGGGATTGAAAATACAGGGCGGATCATATACACTGACCTTGCCATATACCAGGTAATCATTGGCAGATACGGGCATCAGACATTCTACGATCAGATCATTAAAATCCGTATCTCCTCCACTGTCATTGGATTGAATATCAAAACGATAGGTGGAGCCTGATGAGGTAGGAGGGGTAAGGCGCTCGGCGGAAGGCACGTAGGGCCCACTCCGTCCGGGACGATGCTGGATCTCCAGTTGCCAGTTGTCCCCTTCGACCCAGATAAAAGGGCCGCTGTTTTGTCCGGTGTAGATACCGTTGCCGCGGCTAGCTCCGGTAATCACGAATCTTTGAGCAAAGGCGGCGTTCTTAGCTTTAGAACGTACCAACCAGCTCCCTTGCATGGTAATAGCCATAAATACGTAGGGTTACATTGATTGAAAAAATAAAAGCGGGCTGCCTGCTATAGGCAGAATCTGGGACCCGGAAATACTTCCCCGGGTCGGGTTCCATTCAATGCGTTATGGGTTAGGGCGGACAAGGGTAAGCTTGACGCAATTCAGGCCAGGCTATGATGAGCAAGCCTTTTTACAGCCTGGCACCAGTAGGACGAAAGGGGTGAGAATATTTCATTTACGTTGGAATATTTTTCCCAAGGAAACTTTCTCTCTTTTCCTGTAGGCAAAAAAACGGCGGTCCGTTCGATGAACGGACCGCCGTAAGGAAATCTTACCTATCGCCTCTAAGGACGAAGAAACCTCTTACAGATTTTCCAGAACGAAATCTGTCATTTTTTTGAAAAGATGGTAACGCGTGTATCCGCCGTATATACCGTGGTTTTTATTCGGGTAAAAAGCCATGTCGAACTGCTTATTGGCATTGACCAGGGCGTTGACCATCTCCAGGGAGTTTTGGTAATGCACATTGTCATCTCCGGTACCGTGCACCAGCAGCAGAGAACCTTTTAATTTGTTGACAAAATTAATGGGAGAATTTTTGTCATAGCCTTCAGGATTCAATTGCGGGGTCTTGAGGTAGCGTTCGGTATAAATGGTATCATAAAACCTCCAGTTGGTGACCGGTGCAACGGAAATGCCTGCTTTGAACAAGCCGTCCCCCTTGGTCAGGCAGAGGGCGGTCATATAGCCTCCGTAACTCCAACCCCAGATGCCGATCCGGCTTTTATCTACATAATCCAGACCGCCCAAATACTTGGCTGCTTCGATTTGATCAATGGTCTCATATTTTCCTAAATCGCCATAGGTTATCGCCCGAAAATCACGACCGCGACCACCGGTGCCCCGGTTGTCTACACAGGCCACGATATAGCCCTGCTGCGCCAGGGACTGGTGCCAGCCATAGTTAAAACCATCCCATTGCCGTTTTACTTCTTGAGAGCCGGGTCCGCCATAGACGAACATCAATACCGGATACTGCTTGCTGTTGTCGAAATCAGCTGGTTTGATCATCCACCCATTGAGGGAGACATCATCTGTAGACGTAAAGGTAAAGAATTCAGGAGCGGCAATATTGAGCCGTTCCAGGCCTTTGTTCAGTCGAGCATTGTCGACCAGGGTTTTGACGACTTCTCCTTTTTTGACGGATTTAAGGACAGATACCGGAGGCGTAGCTTCGGTGCTATAGGTATCTTCATAGTAACTGTTAGCTGAGCTAAAGCTGATATCGTGGAAGCCTGCTTCTTCGGTCAGGCGTTTTTTCTTCTTGCCCTTAAAGTTGATAGCGTACAGATGTCTTTCGAGGGGAGAAACCTCGGTAGACATATAGTAGATCATTTCATTTTCCTCGTCAATGGAAGCCAGGCCGCTCACCGCCCAATCCCCTTCGGTAATCTGACGGACCTGATTCCCCTCCATATCATAGTGATACAAGTGGTTATATCCATCTACCTCACTCATCCAGAGCATGCCTTTCCCTTCTTTCAGGAAATGCCATTTATCATCGCTTACTTCATTGATGTAGGTATCACTTTTTTCCGTCAACCAGGTAGTCGTCTTGCCGGATGCTGCATCAATCATCAGGACCGTCAGCTCATTCTGGAGACGATTCAGGCGCATGGCCGCCAGCATACTGTCAGAAGCCCAGGTCATGCGAGCGACGTAAATATCTTTTTCCGCACCCAGGTCAGCCATTTTGGTGGTCTGATTAGACAAATTGTAAATCCGCACACTCACTTCAGCATTTACCTCTCCGGCCTTAGGGTACTTGAAGGTGTAAAGGTCAGGATAAAGCTGTCCATACATAGACATGGTGAACTCGGGTACCTTGCTTTCATCAAAGCGAATGTAACCGATATGACGACTGTCGGGAGACCACCAGAAAGCCTTTACAAAGGCAAATTCTTCCTCATATACCCAGTCTGTAGAACCGTTGATGATGGCATTATTTTTCCCATCTTTGGTAATGCGGACGGTTTGGTTTTTTTCTGTATCGAAATAGAATAGGTCATTTTCATAGGTATAGGCGACCTTTTTCCCATCTGGCGAATAGGTAGCATTGCCTATTTTCTTGCCTTCATGCAAGGCCCATACGGCATCTGAGTTAAGGTCTACCGCCCAGGTTTTTTCCCGGGAAGAGCGACGATAAATGCTTTCTCCTTCAGCGGTAAGTAAAACCGTTTTCTCTCCCGGACCGAAGGTGTAAGATTCCACTCCCTCAGCCGCTTTGCCCAGGCGCGCTTTCAAGTCCAGGACCGTTCCATCCTTTTTCTCATCCGCGATACTGTAACGGGCGATTTCCCCTTTCTCCAGAACGGAATAATATTGATCGTCCAACATCCAACGAAACTCGTTGGGGAAGTCCGGATAGAACATGGGGGTCATCCAGACCTCTTCTACCGTTACTTTGTCGTCTCTAAGGTTGATCTGGGCAAAAGAAAGGCTCATGAAGCCGAACCAAAAAGCCAGACCTATGCTAAGTCTTCTCATGAGATTGATGATTTTAGCGCGCAAAATAAGGAAAAACCGCCGGAGTTCTTTTAACTTGGGCATGAATCATTACTGAGCCCTGTACTGTTGTCCGTCTTTAGTCGAAATCTCCAATTCCTCAGACAGGAAAAATCCTGGGACCTCCCCACCTGTGCCCGCATTCTGGGTATTTGGGAGGATACCTTGCGAAAACTGGAGAAGGGCCATTCGGAGCCTGATGTCCAAACCCTCCTGACCGTATCTGAGGTATTTGAGACCTCCATAGACCACCTTCTGAAAAGAGACCTGGATTTGCTCTCCGCTCGTTTACGCTCCAAAACCATCCGCCTGATTCTGCTGGATGTAGATGGTACCATGACGGATGGAGGGATGTTTTATACTGAATCAGGAGATGTGATGAAGCGTTTCCATGTTAAAGACGGCATGGCCATTCATCGCATGATTACCCGACACAAGATGCAGTTCGGGCTGATCAGTGCCGGAGCTACCGAAAAGCTGGTCCGCACGCGAGCCGAAAAGCTGGGCATTCAGCGGGTATATTGTGGGACAGAACCCAAAGTTAAGATTCTGGCCCAGTGGTTGGAAGAACTCCAACTCACCGCGGACAAAGTGCTGTACGTAGGGGATGATCTCAATGACCTCCCCATTATTAAAAAAGTGGGCATCTCAGCTTGCCCGGCGGACGCAGCCCTGCAAATCAGAGAAGCGGTGGATATTTGTCTAAAAACCCCAGGCGGACATGGCTGCATCCGGGAGTTGTTGGAAGGGGTCCTCAAATTTGACATTAGCAAGTAAGCCGGGGGCTTGATTTTCTGCCACTTTTCTCTGCCAAATCCGTATAATCAGCTATGAAAGTAGTCATATTCGATGGCGTCTGTAACCTCTGTAATTCCTCGGTGGACTTTTTGATTCGGCGGGACAAAAAAGCGCAACTCAAATTCACCGCAAACCAGCATCAGACGGGTCAACAAATCCTCCAGGAAGCTGGGGTAACGGATGTAGAGACCTTATACTTTTATGAAGACGGGACCTTATATGATCGCTCCACGGCGGTGCTACGCCTTTCCCGTTACTTACCTTTTCCCTGGAATGTGGGCCAGATCTTTTTGATCGTGCCGCGCTTTCTGAGAGACGGAGTGTATCGGTGGATTGCCAGAAATCGCTACAGCTGGTTTGGGAAAAAAGACAGTTGCAGGCTCCCCAGTCCGGCCGAAAGCGCTAGATTTTTGGATTAGGCGAAGAAAATTGGAGGGTGTTTAGGGCTTTTTTACATTTGATTCTGTGAGACTTTCCCTTTTCATCCCCAGGAGGTAACTTTCCGCCTTGATCCGAATCTATGCGTCTGACCAAAACTCTACTATTTCTTCTTGCCTTTTATTTGCCCTATCAGGTATCCGCTCAGGGAGAAGCTGACTGGTGGTATTTTCCCACCTTTACCGGCATGAACTTCCCTCAGGGCCAGGCTCCTGTCCCGCAAACCAATGGGCAGGTATTCTATCCGACCAATCCGGTAGGAGCAGCCACGATTTCCGATAGTTGCGGCAATTTGTTGTTTTATTCTGATGGACGAGATGTCTGGAATGCCAGCCATACGGTCATGCCGAATGGCGCTATTGCAGCCACCTTCTGTGTGCAACCCATCATCATTCCGAATCCGGGCAATAAGGATCAGTATTACCTCTTCCACTCCAAACCGGGCTTTCCGGGAGTCTACAGTCCCCTGGCTTATGTCACCGTGGACATGACACTGGATGCAGGTAATGGCGACGTGGCAGGGCCTTCTACCCTGCTCATAGACAGTGTGATGTGTATGAAAGCCAGTGTGATTCATGCCAACCTCACGGATCATTGGCTACTGACGCATAGTACCAATACCAATACCTTCTATGCCTACCTGATCAACGCTGGCGGAATTCAACCCCCAGTTGTGACGCAGATAGGGGTGCCGCTGAACTTCCCCACCAGCGTAGAAAACAGTACCCTGAAATTTTCTCCGGATGGGACCAAACTGGCCTATACTTCCCGGACCAATCAAACCTTCGAGCTGTTTGACTTTGACCCGGCTACGGGTATTGTCAGCAACGCAAAGACGATCTATAATGCAGGGATCACCCCTGCCGACTCCGTCATCAATGCCGTGGAGTTTTCTCCCGATGGCTCGCTGATGTACTGGTCTCCGGTAGAAATTCAGAATGTGCCCATCTACCCTCGTTTGTACCAATGTGACCCCAACCTGCCTTCCGGAGCCGCTATCATGGCTTCTTCTCAATTGGTAGGGTCTATTCCCCTGGCTGGGGAAGAGTTCTGGGCCTTGCAACTGGGACCAGACGGCAAAATTTATGTAGCTGACGGCGGCGTGAACGTAGATGTCCACGTCATCAATGATCCCGGCCAGCCGGGATTGGCCTCCAACTTTCAGGCCAGTGCCTTCACTATAGGCACCTTTCCTCCGCAGGTAGTAGAATCTCAATTCACCTACTTTGCGGCCCATTACTTCCGTCAATCTATCCTGGAAACCACCACGGGCAATAATCCTACTCCTACTCAGAATATGTGTTTGCCTGATTCGGCTGCCTTTGAAGTAAGCGGCATGATCAAGCTGGACTCTGTGGTGTGGGACTTTGGCGAGCCGGGCTTGCCCACGCTCACGACCTCTGACAGCCTGGTCAAGCACCTCTACAGCCAAACTGGCGTATTTCCGGTGGAGGCCCTGGTGTACCGGGGATGTCCTACCCGGCCCGATACCCTGCGGGATACGCTTTCGGTCTTTATCCAGCCACAAGTGGACCTGGGAGCTGATACCAGTCTGTGTATTGGCGATAGCCTCCGTGTAGGGGTCAATTCCTTTGGGAGCAGCTATTTGTGGAGTGATGGGACCACCATTGACAGCTTCACCATCAAGCAACCTTCTATCGTGTGGGTGGAGGTAAGTAATCTGTGCGATACCCTTAGAGATTCTATTGCGGTCCAATATGTAACCGCCTATCAGCCTGATCTGGGCTTAGATCAACGCCTCTGTGAGGGTGATACCCTCAACTTCTCCTTCCCGCCCAATCAGGCCACTTATATTTGGGAGGACAACAGCAATCTCCCAACCCGACAGTTATTTGGTCCGGGGACATTTTGGGTAGAGGCCTCCAATGCCTGTGGGGTCAGACGGGATAGTTTAATACTGGACTATCTGGCTTTGCCAAGGGTTTTTCTCCCGCAGGATACGGTCTTGTGTTCGGGAGATAGCCTGCAGGTTTTTGTTACCTCACCGGAAGCTACCTATTTATGGAATACTGGGGATACGGATTCTACCCTCACCATCAACACCTCCGGAGATTTTTATGTGGACGCCACCAATGCCTGTGGCACAGACCGGGATAGCATTGTGGTAGCGGTTGATACACCACCTACCGTAGACCTGGGGCCAGATACGGCCTTTTGTCAAACCATCCGCTACACCCTGGACGCCAGCTTCCCCGGAGCATCTTACCTCTGGCAGGACAATAGTACCGCAGCTACTTACCAGCCCAACGCGGGCGGCATTTATTATGTAACGGTGTCCACCCTTTGTGGCATCGCGCAAGACTCCGTAAGCATCGTGCTGGATAAAATTCCTATCGTAGACCTGGGACCGGATACCACCATCTGCGACCAAGGTTCCCTATTGTTGGATCCGGGTTTGTCTACCACCGCCTCCTTCCTCTGGCAGGACGGCTCGACTGATCCTACTTTGCTGGCAGATTCAGCCGGCTATTTCACCCTGACCGTTACCCAGGGAACCTGCGAAGCTTCTGACGATATCGTGATTGGGTTTAAGGACTCGCCCTTTGTGGACCTGGGACCAGACACCACGGTCTGCCAAAGCAAGGAACTGATTTTGGATGCCACTCAGCCCAATGTCTCTTATGTTTGGCAAGATGGCTCTACCGAACCCACCTTCCGGGTCTTGCAAGCAGGCACCTATTCGGTAACGGTGAGCAATGAATGTGGCAGTACGGAGGATGTGGTCAGTTTTGAAACCATCAATTGCCAGTGTCCCGGTAGTGTCCCAACGGGTTTCTCTCCAAATGCCGATGGATTCAATGATACCTGGCTACCTGTGTTTGGCTGTAACATTAACAGTTATCAGGTCCAGATTTTCAATCGTCTGGGACAGTCTGTCTTCCTTTCAACCTCGCCTACGGAAAGCTGGGATGGCTCTATGATGGGCGGTGCACAGTTACCGGAAGGGGTATATGTCTGGGTACTGCGCTATACCTTCCAGGGCACCGGGGAGGAAGTAGAAGTGGTCAAAGGAGGTACCGTAACCCTGCTACGCTAAAGGGATTTTTCGAGGATGATCCGGCTTTCCGTCCGGGGATTCCGCGGCTCGAAACCGACGATATCAAAGCCCCTGGAAAGGGCAAAGATTTGCATGGCTTTCAAGCGATTGCGGGTTTTAAACCGGATGGCTTGAAAGCCATTTTCTTTGGCCCAGGCTTCCTGGGCTTCGGCCAGGGCCAGGGCGATGCCCTGGCGGCGGTAGGCAGGATGAATCGCCCCCATCCAGCTGTAAAAGGAGCCATCTTTTTCTCTTTGGTAGCCCACCTTAAACCCACAGAGTTGGTTTTCTTTTTCCGCTACCAGGATGAGGTGGGGCGTACCGCTTAATCTCCTGGTATATTCTTCAGTTCCGTGAGGCTGGTCAAACTCAGGGATCTCCTGGCTGAGGGCAACGATTTCGGCGATGGAGGCTTGACGGATCATAGGCAAAAAAAAAGCGGGGCCGAAGCCCCGCTGCTGATATTCAACTTAGTCGTTTTTCTCATCTTCAGGATACAACACAAATTGCATCATGTTATCCAGATTATAGTAGGCTTTGGCTGCGGTTTGAACATCCTCAGGCGTAACCTCATCGATCAGTTTTTGACGAGCGGTGATGGCTGCAGGATCGCTACCGTAGCGGGCGGTTGAGGTCATCACGCTTAGCCAGTAGCTGTTGGATTTCTGCTGCTCTGCAAATTCTTTGGTCATGATCTCGCGCACCTTGCTCAGGTTTTTCTCAGAAGGTCCTTCCGACTGTAGCTGGGTAATCTCAGCTTTACAGGCGGCTACCAAATCATCCACCGCATCGGGGAAGCAACCAAAGCTAATGCTGGTGCTATAGGTAGGTTTAGGCTCTCTGGAAGAACCGCCACCAGCTCTCACGCCATACACACCTCCTTTATCTTCCCGTAGGTTTTCCCGAAGCATAATGCCGAGCACCTGGTTAGCCATTTGCAGAGAAATACGATTCTTGGCATTGGACTCGAAGTCTCCGGCGAACATCAGGCGAACCGCACTCTGGGGCTCTTTTCCTTTATAAAAGCTCTGGGAGATGGCCTCTGTCCGCGAAGGTAAGGCCAGGTCTTTCCAGCTTTCTTTTGAATTCAGGCGAGGCAGGCTGGCAATGTATTGGGTAATCAGGGGCTGGATGGTCTCTATGTCAAAATCTCCCACGAAGAAAAAGCGGAAGTCGCCTCCATCGGCAAAACGCTCCTGGTAAATCTCGAAGGCACGGTCTAAGGTTACAGCAGAGATTTCCTCTTCGCTGGGGATCATTTTGCGACGAGGATGTTTGTCAGTCATGATTTCATTCACCCCATTCTGGAAATAGCCCTGAGGGTTGCTCAGGATATTTTTGGTGAAGGCTTTGGTCTGGTCCATGGTGGTAGCAAAGGCTGTTTCGTCCTTGCGGGCTCCGGTAAATTGGAGATGAACCAGCTGAAGCATTACTTCCAAATCCTTGGGCGAACAACTACCTCTTACCCCTTCGTATAGCTCCCCGATATAAGGAGATACGCTGACCACTTTGTCGGACAGGAATTTTCCAAGTTCTATGTTGTTATAAGGCCCGATGCCTCCCTGGGAAACGATTTGTCCAGCCATTTCAGCGGTCATATACTCTTCATCGGAATAGAGAGAGGTACCACCAGGGCTAAAGGAGGACATCAGGATTTGATCTTTTTTGAAATCGGTAGGCTTTAACCAAACTTTCACGCCATTGCGAAAGCGTAGTTCCGTAACGCCCAGGGGCTCAATTTCCTTGGCAAAGAGCAGTTTTCCTGGCTCAGGTAAGTTCTCAATCAGTGGAGAGTCGGACACCTGATCTTCGTAGGGCGTAATTTCAGCAGTTTTTATCTCCGCCAGTTTTTGACGCAATTCTTCTTCCGTAGGCAGGGTCAATCCTTCCTTTTTTGGTCCAATCACCGCCACCATCCGACTCTCATCTCTGAGGAAGGATTTGAAGGTCTGGTTTACGTCATTCAGGGTGATTTGGGGAAGCAATTCTTTATAGAGGTTTAGTCGGTTTTCTGCCCCAAGCACAGGAGATTGGTTAAGGAAGTTACTCACCAATGATCCCACCAGGCGACGGCTTTCTACCGTTTCTCTTTCGTTAAATGCTTTTTCGGCTGAAGTCAACATGCTTTCCTTGGCGCGGTCCAGTTCGGTTTGAGTAAAGCCGTGGCGCGCCACCCTTTCATTTTCTCTCAGCAAAGCCGTTAGGCCACCGGTCATCTCGCCTTCTTTCGTCATGGCTATAGACTGGTAGGCATCTCTGGTTCGGGACATGCCCTGCGCATAGCCGGCAAATGCCATGGCAAAAGGCGCATCCTTCTGCTGGGCCAGTTCTGAAAGACGATCACTGATCATAGAAGAACCCAGATCGGCCATCAGGTTGCTTTTATAATCCGCTTTGGTTTTCATTTTTTTGGTGGGATGCTTGTACATCATCATCACCTGACTCATCGGAACTTCTTCATCTTCTAAGGCCTTCACCAGGGTTTCTTCGTGTTCCGGCACATCGTAGACCGGGCGGGTAATGGGGTCCTCCCGTTTGGGAATATTGTTAAACTGGGCTTTGATTTTTGCCTCGACTTCATCCACATCAAAATCTCCTACGGCAGCTACCCCCATCAGATCAGGACGGTACCACTTTTCATAAAAGGCTTTGATGGTCTCAGGTTTGAAATTCTCCAAGACCTCTACGGTACCGATAGGCACCCTTTCAGCATAACGAGAGTTGTAGAACATCAGCGGCAGCAAAGCCTGCTGGATCCGCTGTTGCGCTCCCAGGCGGTCCCGCCATTCAGAAATGACTACACCACGCTCCTTGTCAATTTCCTCATCATCAAACGTCACCTGGTGTGCCCAGTCTTCCAGAATCTGAAAGGCTGTTGCGAATTGCTCATCGTTATCAGTTGGAACCCGTAACATATATACGGTCTCGTCAAAAGCGGTGTAGGCGTTGAGGTGAGCACCAAAACGGGTACCGATGGATTCCAGGTAGTCTACCAACTCGCCTTTAGGAAAATTTTTGGTTCCGTTGAAGCACATGTGCTCGGTAAAGTGGGCCAGGCCCAACTGTTCCTCCGTTTCCATGAGGGAGCCAGCATTTACCATGAGCCGCAGCTCAGCATAGTTTTCAGGCTTAGCGTTTTTCTGGATGTAATAGCGCATGCCATTATCCAGGGTTCCGGTCCGGACACTGTTGTCAAACGGAAGAGGTTCTTTGGCCTGAGGATCGGCCGGTTGGGGTTTTTTCTCAGCAGGCTCAGCCTTTGTGGCCTCCGCAACTGCCGTTGAATTATCTGTCTGGGTACTCTGAGAAGTAGCCGTCTTTGTTCCTTTACAAGCCCAGGTTCCTGCGAGCAGGAAACCAGCCATAAGGAAAGAAAGCAGGATTCGGTTCATTATTGTTGACTAAAAAATATGTTTAAGAACAAATGGCAATATACAACCTCTGGCCGGGACTTGCCGGCTGTTGGTCGATAGTTCAAGGATTTTTAAAGGTATTTAGCGCGTCTGGCCTATTTATCCGTAGCCCCAGCTTAAGCCGAGCAACTGAAAGAAGCCTGGTCTACGATCAACAGATACCATTTCCCGCCTGATTCACCAAAGTAAAAGGCGGTATCAGTATTGGTATCCAAAATCCGGGCTTTAATCAGGCGCTCAATGGACTGGGCCTGCTGTATATCTTTCTCATTAAATTTTCCGACATCAGCTCGCTGTAAGGCTTTCATCAAACTGGAAACCCCATCATATCCATCGATTTCCTCCAAAAAACATCCCAGCTTGGAATACATTTCTCCTTCACAGTTGAAGTCCGGGAAAGCCTCTACGGATGTTTTTTCAGCCAACTCCTTCATGCCTTGCTCAAACCAGGGAGCATGGAGGAAGAGTTTTTTGAATTCGGGTAAATGATACGGCACACTGTAGGCTCCGGGCTGGCCTACGTAAAAAGCCCCCAACTGCGGATGAAAGTAGCGTGGGGTCTGGGTAAACTGGCCACTTTTAAATTCTGGCAAAATGACCCCCGCCAGGGATTCACAGATTTCTAAGGGAGACTGCTGTCCCAGGGAACGACTCTTGGTCTGAGCAGGCCTGCGAGATTCCGAACCCAAGGAGCGGTAGGCAATGATTTTCATGTCGTGGTTGAACTCCACCTGATTTCGAAAACTTTGTTCAACTGTCTCTTTGGTTTGGGTTTGCTGATAAGCGGTTTTGCCATCAAATTCCACCCTGTACCCGGCCGCCGTTTCCTCCACCCGAAGGGTAGCAGGATCAATTTCGATTTTTCGATTTTCTACCGTTTCGAAACTGCGCTTCAGGCTAGTGCCCACGGTCTCCCGGGGCACGGATTTACTATTGAAAAACTCCTCTACTACCGGGGCGAAGTAGGTGTTTTCGTTCAGGGTCTCGGAAGCCAAATCCTGGTAATAGTTATCCAGAATGGTCGCAATTTTGTCTTCAACCCGATCCTCTTTTTCAACGGCCTCGGGTGCCTTCTCCGGCGCTTCCTGAACCGGAGTAGCAGGCTGGGTGGCCGTGCTGGGAGAGCCTTCTTCTCCGCATGACCAAAACCCAAAAAGTAAAACAATAACAAGGATTTTTTTCATATGTTGACGGAATGTTCGCAGAATTATTCAACAAAACTAAAACAAATTTGTGCCTTTCTAGTTCTCTCTTATAAATTGTAGCTTCATATATGTCAAATCATATATAAAATAAGCTATATTCTTGAGATTCGTTTTCAAAGAGGATAAACTAACAAGGTTTGGGATATTATACCATAAAAGATTTAGAGAAGCTCTCTGATATCAAAGCCCACACGCTTCGGGTTTGGGAACAACGCTATGGAATTATTGCTCCAAAGCGGACGCCCACCAATATCAGGTATTATGACGATGCTGATCTGCAATTGTTACTCAACATTTCCTTTCTGAATCGGAACGGCCACAAGATATCCAAAATCGCGAAGATGGAGAAGGTCGAAATTCGGGAAGCGGTCATGCGCATTTCTGATTCCAACCTTGAATACCCTAACCAGGTAAATGCCATGGTTATCGCTATGGTAAATCTGGATGAGGAGCGGTTCGAAAAGATTATTTCTACCAACACCCTGCAATTTGGATTCGAGGATACCATGATCCACATCGTATATCCTTTTTTGGAGCGGATAGGCATTTTGTGGCAGACCGGGAGTATCAATCCCGCCCATGAGCATTTTATCACCAGCCTAATCCGGCAAAAGCTGATTGTGGCCATCGACGGACAAATCCGTCCTCAAAATCCTCAGGCTAAGAAGTATGTCCTCTTCCTCCCCGAAGGAGAGTTGCACGAATTAAGTTTACTCTTCGCCGCTTACATCGTTAAATCCAGACATAATAAGGCTATCTACCTTGGACAAAGTCTGCCATTAAGAGACCTGGAAAAAATCCTCGAGCTCTACCAACCGGACTATATCTGTACCATCATCAGTAGCTACCCTACCAAGGACGAAGTGGTACCCTATGTGGAGGAACTGGTCAAGCGTTCCGGAGAAAAGCGCGTATTACTTTCCGGTTACCAGGCCCTCCAGCAAAAAGATAAACTCCCCCAATCGGTTGTCCTGCTGAAAGATATTCAATCCATGATCCACTTTGTGGATGAAAACAGCCAGCAGCCATTTATGATGGGCAATGTGAGTAAGTCTGCTTGATTTTCCCTACTTTTGCAGCGATTTAAGACCGGACCATATTTCCGGCATACTGCTTGTGTTTGTAATCAGGCCTACACAACCCATTGTACATGAATGAATGGTTTTTGAGCGACCAGGAACTCCAGCGTCGCGATGAATTAAAAAGATTAAGAGCGCTCGGGATAGAACCTTATCCTGCAGCCCTATTCCCCATCAATGCCTATGCTGCTGATGTTCAGCAGAATTTCGAAGAAGGAAAGGAAGGATTCGACCAATTGGTCATGGCGGGACGCCTGACCAATAAACGCATCATGGGCAAGGCTTCCTTCGGAGAATTGGAAGATAGCTCCGGCAAGATTCAGCTTTATTTTCAACGGGATGAAATTTGCCCCGGAGAGGACAAAAGCATGTACAATGATGTGTTTAAGAAACTGACTTCTTTAGGCGATATCATTGGGGTAAAAGGACATGCTTTTATTACCCAAACGGGAGAAAAGACCATCCATGTAAAGGAATTTCAGGTGCTAAGCAAAATCCTGAAGCCCATCCCTTTCCCCAAAGAAACCGATGATAAGGTTTACGATACCCTCACGGATACCGAGCAGCGCTATCGGATGCGGTACCTGGATATGATCGTGCATCCACAAGTGCGGGAAACCTTCCGGAAGCGTACCCGCCTGGTACAAGCCATGCGCAATTTTCTCAATGAGAAAGGGTACCTGGAAGTGGAAACCCCTATCTTGCAACCCATATATGGGGGAGCAGCCGCAAGGCCTTTCAAAACCCACCACAACTCCCTGGACATGACCCTCTACCTACGGATTGCCAATGAGTTGTATCTCAAGCGGCTGATCGTAGGTGGATTTGATGGGGTATATGAATTCTCTAAAGATTTTCGGAATGAAGGCATGTCTCGCTTTCACAATCCGGAGTTCACCCAGATGGAGCTGTATGTAGCTTACAAAGACTATGAGTGGATGATGAACCTGGTGGAGGAAATGGTAGAGTATATCGCCATTCAGGTAAACGGGACCACGGAAATCCAGGTAGGCGACAACCTCATCAATTTCAAGCGTCCCTGGAAACGCTATTCTATGTATGAGGCCATTGAAGCCTATACGGGGATAGACATTTCTCAAATGGATGAAGCAGCCCTCCGCGAGACCGCAAAGTCTCTGGAAGTGCCCATTGATGATAGCATGGGTAAAGGAAAACTGATTGATGAGATTTTTGGGGAGAAAGTGGAGCACCTGCTGATTCAGCCGACCTTTATTACTGACTATCCAGTGGAAATGAGCCCGCTGGCCAAAAAGCACCGGGATAAAGAAGGCCTGGTAGAGCGCTTTGAAGCCATTACCAACGGCAAGGAAATCTGCAATGCCTTTTCCGAATTAAATGATCCTATTGATCAGAGAGAGCGTTTTGAAGCCCAAATGGAATTGGGAAAAAGAGGGGATGATGAAGCCATGGTACTGGATGAAGACTACCTCCGCGCCCTGGAATACGGCATGCCGCCTACGGCAGGTCTGGGAATCGGAATTGATCGACTGAGTATGATCATGACCAATTCACATTCTATCCAGGATGTGCTGTTTTTTCCGCAAATGAAACCGGAGAAAAAAACTGTAATTGACAGCGTAGAAGCTTTCCAAACACACGGTATGCCTAAAGAATACGTTCCTCTATTATATAAGCAGGGAATCTTCACGGTGGAAGCCTTTAGCAGCGGAAATCCTGGCAAAATCCATCAGGAATTGTGTGGATTGAATAAGAAAATGAAGTTGGGGCTTAAAAATCCCAGCCTGGAACAGTTGCAAACCTGGATGGGTCTAACCTCCGCTTAAGGAGATGCGCTCAATAGGAACTTTAGCCCGAATTCCATAAATTTAATCTAAACGCAACCGAGCTTTAATTAACCGTAAAATATAGTCGCCTATATTGACATAGTTCTTAAAGAAAATTCATTAAAAATTGGGAAAAAGAGGTTTTCTTTTTCCAGCAAATGCGAAAAGTACGATTCATGTTGCCTGAGAATGAGACCCCGGATATGTCGGAAGAGGCAAAAGGTCAGGACACTCCCCAGGAAAGTTCTACCCCCGTCGAGCCGATATCCACTGATGAGACACCTGTAGCGCCTGAAGCAGAACCTGTTGTAGAAAGCACAGAAGAAACTGCGTCGGAGGCCACGCCTATGCCTGAAGCAGAAACCCCAGCAGAGGAACCACCTCAAGCTGAGGAATCGCCAGAACAGCCAGCCGCCGAAGAGGAAAGTGCCGAAACACCCGCAGCCCAGGAAGAGGAGACCCAAGAAGCCGCCCCTTCGACCGAGGCCCCTTCCGAGGAGGGAACTGCTGAATCTCCCACCGAAGTTACGGAACCCCTGAGTGAGGATACTCCTGCCACCCCTTCGGCAGAGCCCCCTCCGGCAGAGACCCCTTCCGAAGAGGAAACTGCTGAATCTCCCACCGAAGATCCTGAACCTGCCAGCGAGGATACCCCTGCTTCTGCCGAGGAGACTGTTTCAGAGTCCGGCGAGACAGAAGAAGCTGATGCTGCTGAGACCCCTGTGGAAGAAAAGCCACACATCGCAGCCTTTACGCCTGCGGGTGATTCTTTGGGGGAAGTAAGTGAGGCGACCCTGGCCAAGGTGGATGAAATCACCGGGGACCGGGAAAAGCGCAATCTGCTGCTCACCGAAGCCTCTCTGGAAGAACTCATCACCCTGATGGAAACCTATGCGGCCAGCGATCAAGTGGCCCGCAGTATTTCCAAGGTGGGTCTGGTCAAAAGAAGTTACGATGCCTTGAAGTATCGAACCGAGGTAGCTCCTGAATTGGGAGACCGCTTCCGACAGGCCCTGGCTCATTTTAACAGACTCCGCTCCGCCTACGATAAGGAGATGGAAGCTGATCGGGTAAAAAACTCCGCCAAGAAAAAAGAACTGCTGGCCGCCCTCAAAGCCATCGTTGATTTGGAAGATCCTACCAAATCAGAAGACGTCCGCAATATTCAGGAACAGTGGAAAAGTACCGGTCAGGTATTGAGAGAGGATATTGACAGCCTGAATAAAGACTACAGAGGCCAGCTGGATAAATTCTACCAACTCCGGGAAATGCACTTTGAGCTCCTGGATTATGACCGGAAGAAAAACCTGGTAGAAAAAGAAAAACTTATCAAAGAGGCAGAGAACCTCATTCCTCCTGAAGAGGCCAGGGAAGACCCTCAGGTCTGGAAGGAGAAAATGGACATGTTCTCCAAAATCCGTGAGCGGTGGCGCGCCATAGGTCACGTACCGCGTGAAGAAATGGACCGCATCAACAACGGATACAGAGAGGTCATAGATCGTTTCTTCGATATCCGCCAGGGATTCATGGCGGGACAAGATCAGGTACGGCAGGAAAATGCCGTGAAGAAAGAGGAGATTCTTACCAAAATGGCCCCCTATAAGGAATTCTCCGCGGAGAAGCCCCGGGCCTGGAATGAAGCCTCCAAAGAGTTAAGAGCTTTCCAGGAAAACTGGAAAGAAATCGGGCAGGCTCCCATGAAGGTCAACAGTGAGCTGTGGAGTCGGTACCGGGATATTTGCAACACCTTTTTCTCGAACAAATCTGCCTTCTTCAAGAAATACGATGAGTTCAGGGCTGAAAACCTCGCTAAGAAAAGAGCGCTGGTAGAAAAAGCCGAAGAACTCAGCCAGCAGTCAGATTGGGAAAAGGTCAGCAAAGCCCTCAAGGACCTGCAAAAGGAGTGGAAAACCATTGGGCCTGTTCCCGAAAGACATTCCAATAAACTCTGGAACCGATTCCGGACTGCTTGTGATACCTTCTTTGAACAGCGACGCTCGCACTACTCGGATATGCACGAAAATGAGCATACCAACCTGCAGGCGAAAAAGGCCCTGATCGAAGAGGTAAACAAAATTAAAGTCGCTGAGAAAGAAAGTCCTCGCAAAGCCATTGATCAAATCAAAGATATCCAGGCTCGCTGGAAAGACATTGGCAAAGTTCCTTATAAAGAAAAAGACAAAATCTGGGAAGAATTCCGTGGAGCGGTAGATGCCTTCTTTGATGCCCTCTCTTTGAAAAAAGAAGAGCGCAACGAGTTGCGCATGAAAGCGACCATTGATAGCATCAGCGACCCGGATGAGCGAACCAAAAATATTCGTGCCCGCATTTCCAGACTGCGACGCAAAATCTCCCAGTCTCAGGAAAAAGTGGATCAGTACAGCACCAAGATCCAG
>JBCBGC010000099.1:0-30916 GCA_038527215.1 Bacteroidota bacterium | reverse complement strand
CCAGGAAAAAGCCAGGTCGCTTCTGAGCTTGTAAGGAGGCCGGGAAAGCCAGGATCAGCATCAGAAGGAAGGATAGGGGTACATGGAGGGATCGCATAGAATCAGGAATAACTTGTGGCTAGGCGAAATTTATGGATTAATTGAAGGGGCAAAATGGCTTTCTCTGCCAATGCATAACGTTCCTCTGCAAATAGAAGCTATTAGAGAAAGTGGGATGAAATCTCATACCATTTCGACGAATTCTTCTCCCTGACTGACCCCTTTCCTGGAGCAAGGGCTGCATTTGACAGGCCTTATCTTGTCTCTCATCCCTAAATATAGCGTTTGAACATTTTTTTTCTTGACCTTGTAAACATTTCTATTAGATTTGCCGTTAGTTTCACATGAAACTTTTATCCTTATGCCTTTGACGCCTCACTTAGAGAATTCTTTAGGGCCGTATATCGGAAAAGCCAGCCGTGTATTGGAGAAGCGGATTAACCGTAATCTGATGCGAGCAGGTTATGATATGACCCTGCATCATTGGATCATCATGGTGCATTTATGGAAAAAAGACGGTCAAAACCAGAAAAAGCTCTGTGAGTATGCAGGCCGCAATAAAACCATGATCACCCGGATCATTGATGGATTAGAAAAGGAAAATTATGTTCTCCGGGTTCCTGACAAGCAAGATCGCCGGAACAAACTTATCTACCTAACGCACAAGGGCAAATCCATGCAAGAGGAGTTGGGTGAATTGATGGAAGGCACCTTAGCCGAAGCCACGGAGGGCGTATCAGCTGAAGATTTGGCTACCTGTAAGCAGGTATTGCATCAGGTCTTTCTAAACCTGGCGGATGAGGAAATCCTGGAAGAATTCGCTGAAAACTAGTAGCAATAGAAACCATTACATTTGAAATCATATCTAAAAAACCCTATATCTCATGAATAGAACACTCACGGTGGGACTAGCTATTGGATTCGTTATCCTGGCTGCCCTGGGCTCTTCAGCCATTAGTGGTATGAAACCACCCGCCGAACAAAAGGAAGTGGAAAAAGTGGTTAAACAGGTCAAAACCCAACTCGTCAAAAATGGCGCCCTGGTTACCAGCCTCGAAATTACCGGCCGTTTACAGGCGCGTCAGAAAGTGGAGGTCTTTGCGGAAGTAGGGGGCACCTTACTGCCCAATGGAAATCGCTTCAAGGAAGGGAACTATTTTCAGAAAGGGCAAACCCTGGCTAAGATTGACAATGAGGAGCAGACGTTGAATTTGCTGGCTCAGAAAAGTGGCCTGATGAATCAGATTACGTTGATGCTGCCTGATTTGAAGACAGACTATCCCCGTAGTTTTCCTGCCTGGGAGAGTTACCTGCAAGGCATGGACGTGAATGCCAAACTGCCTCCCCTACCCGATCCCATTTCAGATCAGGAGAAGTATTTCATTTCCGCGCGAAACCTCTATAATCTGTATTACTCCATACAAAGCCAGGAAAAACGGATGGAGAAGTACCATCTGATGGCGCCTTTCAATGGCGTGCTCTCTGGCACCAACATTACCGAAGGAACCCTGGTTCGCGCCGGTCAAAAAATGGGGGATTTTATGAATGCCTGGTCATTCGATATGGAGGCCGCGGTAAATGAAGCCGATATCGACCTTATCCAGGTGGGAAACAAGGTAGAGCTTTTTTCTGATAATTCAGACCAATCCTGGAAAGGCACGGTTTCCCGCATCAGTCGGGTCGTAGATCCTGCCACCCAAACCATTAAGGTTTTCATTTCAACCAGCGGCAAGGGACTCAAAGAAGGTATGTATGTATCTGGCGAAGTAAAGGGCCGTAGTGTACCCGAGGCCTTTGAGATTTCCCGGAACTTACTGGTCAATCAAAACCAGGTCTTTTTGGTAGAAAACAATGCGCTGAAACTCGCTGAAGTGGAACCGGTCCACCTGACCACCCAATCAGCAATTGTCAAAGGCTTACCAGAGGCTGCCGTCCTTCTCAATGAAGTGGTAGCCGGTGGCTATGAAGGAATGGAGGTCGAAACCTATTAATCAGAAACAGTTCGAATGAAAAACATAATCGGATATTTTGTTCGCTTCCCCATTTCCGCGGATGTATTGGTCATTCTCATCCTCTTGTTCGGATTCTTTGGGGTAAGTAGTCTGAGAAGTACCTTTTTCCCGGAAATAGATGTGAAAGTCATCTCGGTGAATATTGTCTTCCCTGGTGCCTCTCCGGAAGAGGTAGAGGAAGGAGTGATTGTGAAAATAGAGGACAAACTGAGCGGGTTGTCCGGTATCAAACGGATTACCTCCGTGTCCCGGGAAAACAGTGGCAGTGTGATCGTAAACCTAAAAGATGGCTACGACATTGATGAGATCCTGGCTGATGTCAAAAATGCGGTAGATCAGATCAACTCTTTCCCGGTGGGAATGGAACCAGCCGTGATAGGAAAACAGGAGGTGCTCACTAACGCCATCAATTTTGCACTCTCGGGCGATACAGACCTGGCTACGCTCAAACGTTTTGCCCGAAAAGTAGAAGATGATCTCCTGGCCAGTGAAAATATCTCCAAGGTAGGGCTGAGTGGCTTTCCGGAAGAGGAACTCGCCGTTTCGGTTCGGGAGAATGATTTGCGTCGTTTCAACCTGACTTTTGATCAGGTAGTCCGGGCCATTCAACAAGCGAATATTGAGATTTCCGGAGGCTCCATCAAAGGTAGCACCGAAGAACTGTTGATCCGGGCCAATAACAAAGTATACTACGCCAAAGACCTGGAGGATCTGGTGATTGCTACCAGCCAGGATGGGCGGAAAGTTTTGCTAGCCGAGGTAGCCACGGTGGAAGATAAGTGGGCCGAAACCACCAACCGGGTCTACCTGAACGGCAATCCTGCCGTTTTCATTGACGTAAGCAATACCACCGACGAAAGTTTGCTGGTGATTTCAGAAGAAGTGGGTGAGTATATCGCGGCTTACAACGAAGAAAACGAGGTCATACAAGCTACCGTCATCAATGATGCTTCTGTAACCCTGCAACAACGTATCGATCTCCTGACCAATAATGGCGTGATCGGATTTGTCCTGGTCCTCATCATCCTGGCCCTCTTTTTGCAAATCAGGCTGGCCTTCTGGGTGGCCCTGGCCATTCCGATCTCCTTTATGGGGATGGCCATGCTAGCTACCGTAGCCGGTGTCAGTATCAATATTATGTCCCTGTTCGGGATGATTCTGGTGATCGGTATTCTGGTAGATGACGGGATTGTGATCAGTGAAAACATTTACCGGCATTATGAAATGGGCAAACCCCGTTTCCAGGCAGCCTTGGATGGCACCATGGAGGTACTACCGGCTGTAACGGGCGCTATTTTGACCACCATTATCGCCTTTGGTAGCTTTTTGTTTATCAGTGGAACGGTAGGAGCCTTCTTTAGCGAAATGGCCATCGTGGTGATCTTTACCCTGTTTTTCTCCTTGCTGGAAGGTGCTTTTGTCCTGCCCGCTCACGTCGCGCATTCTAAAGCCCTCGCTTCTCAGGAAGAAAAAGATGCCCAACCTCAAAACGCCTTTTCTCGCGGATTTGATCGCATGCAACAAGCGATGTGGGACCTGATGGACTGGATGAAAACCCGACTTTATGCGCCGGTGCTTCGGTTTTTCATGAAACACACGCTGTTGGGATTTGCCATTCCTGTCGGGGTCTTACTGATGACCTTTGCCCTGATTCCCGGAGGCTTTGTCAAAACGACCTTTTTTCCCAGTATAGAAGCTGACTTTATCACGGCCAACCTCAAATTCCCGGCTGGAACTCCAGAGTCGGTCACCCGGCAAGGGCTAGACCAAATGGAAGAGGCTGTCTGGCGAGTCAACGAGTGGTACAAATCAGAAGTCTCGAGTGGATTAGATGCCGTTACCATCGTCAGTAAAAACCTGGGCGGAAGCGGGGCCGGCATTGGGGCTGGCGGAGATGCAGCTACGCAGGCCAGTGGAGGAGCCAATGTTGGTTCCCTGCTCATCAACCTGGGAGACTCAGAAAAACGCCTGATCACCTCTTCAGAAATTGCCGAAGAGTTCCGCAAAGAGACGGGCACCATCTTCGGGGCTGACCTGGTCAGTTATTCCATCACAGGTCCTTTTGGAGACGCGGTGAGTGTTTCACTCCGAGGCTCGGATTTGCAGGAACTTACCCAGGCCAGCAACGAGTTCAAAGAGGCCATGGAAGGCATGACAGAACTGCGGAATATCAAAGACAATAATCAGATAGGGCTGCGGGAGATCAACATTGAGTTGAAGGAAAAAGCCTATCTCCTGGGCCTCACCCCACAGTTTATCATTGCCCAGATCCGGCAGGGATTCTTTGGGGCGGAAGTCCAGCGGCTGCAGCGAGGTACTGATGAAGTGAAAGTCTGGGTACGCTATGCCAAGGAAGACCGATCTTCCGTAGGCAAGCTCGAAGAGATGCGCATCCGTACGGCTGATGGCTCTGCTTATCCCCTCAAAGAATTGGTGGATATGGATTTCAGCCGGGGGATCATTGCGATCAA
This sequence comes from Bacteroidota bacterium, assembly GCA_038527215.1. Classification (GTDB taxonomy): domain Bacteria; phylum Bacteroidota; class Bacteroidia; order J057; family J057; genus JAWPMV01. Next base: position 26,394 of record JBCBGC010000099.1, on the reverse strand, counting down.
CCACCTGGATACAGAGCGAGAAATTCGCCTTTCAGCGGATTTGGCGACGGATGACGTATCAAGCACCGACGCCAACGGCCGCGTGGAGAACGAAATCCTCCCCCCTATCCTGGCCAAATACCCGAGTGTGAGATACTCCATGGAAGGACAGGTACGCGAATCGGCGGAGACTGCCGAGTCGGGGACGGCGGTGTTGCCGATTGCCCTCTTGTTGATCATGACCATCATCATCATCACCTTCCGCTCCTGGTCCCAAACCCTGGCCGTGGGCCTGACCTTGCCCTTTGGACTGATCGGCGTGATCATCGGACATGGTATCATGGACAAACCCATCAGTATGCTTTCCGCGCTGGGGATTTTTGCCCTGGTTGGGGTCATGGTCAACGATGCGTTGGTCCTGATTAACGCCTTCAATCAACGTGTGCGAGAGGGAGAACCTTTTAAGGAAGCCCTGTATGAAGCCAGTCTTTCCCGCTTCCGTCCGATTTTCCTTACCTCGCTTACGACTATCGCAGGACTTGCTCCCCTTATTTTTGAGAAAAGTTTCCAGGCCCAGTTTCTGATTCCTGTGGCAATTTCCATGGCCTTTGGTCTAGCCATCGCTACCCTGGTCATTTTGATTACCCTGCCGGTGATGTTGGTGATGTTCAATCAGTATAAATCCTTTGTGATTTGGCTCTGGAAAGGAACCAAGGTAGAACCGGTCATGGTAGAACCTGCTTATAGCAAGCGGACCAACCATTTTTGGATGTGGATGGTGACTTCCTTTGGCTTTGTAGCCTTTTTTGTCCTGCTCAGTCAGATTCCTCAATTATTTAGTTAGCATGTCAAACCAAATCAAACGATATATATGGCTTCCCCTCTTACTTGGGGGATTGTTCGGCCCGCTGAAGGGACAGGATCTCTTAAAGCTGGACGATGCCATCAACATGGCCCTGGAGCAAAACTATGGGATTCTGGTGGCCAAAAACGATGCGCAGGTTGCCGCCAATAATGCCCATCGGGGCGCGGCGGGCCTTTTGCCTACCGTGGCTGCTTCAGCGGGCGCCAATTATAATAACAACAACACCAAAGTGGAGTTTGCCACGCCGGCAATTGAGCCGGTAGATGCTCGCGGGGTAGAGTCCAACTCCTTGAATGCTGGTATAAATGTGAATTATACCGTTTTTGACGGACTGGGGAATGTCAATACCTTTCGTGTGTTGCAACGATCTGCCTCATTGAGCGAAACCCAGACGCAGGCCGTCATCGAGGCCACCGTCTCACAAATAGGGAACCTGTATTACAGCATTGCACGCCTGGCTGAGAGCTACCGGACGCTCCGGGAAAGTATCGAAATCTCCCGGGCCCGGCTGGAGAGGGCGAAAAATCAGCTGGCTTTTGGTGGAGCGAATAAACTGGCCGTCCTCAATGCGGAAGTTGACCTGAATACGGACAGTTCCAGCCTGGCGGTCGCTTTCTTTAACCTGGAAAACGCCAAGCGCAACCTGAATGCCCTGATGGGGCGGGAGGTGGATGAAGCCTTTGAGGTGAGTAGCGAAGTATCTTTTTCCCGGGCGATCAGCCTGGAAGATATACGCCAGACTGCGCAGCGTAACAACGTCAATGTCCGCCTGGCCGGTCAGAGTCAGCAGATTGCCGCACTCAACCTCAAGGTCGCGAAAGCCAGCTATATGCCGGTCGTCGGCGTAAACGCCGGGTATAATTATACGGAGGCCAACAATGGTCCGGGTAGTATCTTACTGAGTCAGCAGAATATTGGCCTTACCCTGGGAGCCAGCATCAACATTCCCATCTTCTCGGCCAACCAACGCAAAGTATCGGTCCAAAATGCCCAGTTGGGCTTGCTCACCGCCCAGCATCAGCGGGCAGAAGCGGAATTAAACCTGGACCGGGACCTGACCAACGCTTATTATACCTATCAAAGCACCTTGCGTCAGTATGATCTGGAAAGAAAAAGCCTGGAACGAGCCGAGGAAAACTTCAAGCGCACCGAGGATGCCTTTAAATTGGGGCAAGCCACCAATGTGCAGTTTCGAGAAGCGCAACTGAACTTGCAGCGGGTTAAGGACCGAATCAGTGATCTTCGCTTTACGGCCAAGCTCAATGAAATTGAAATTCTACGGCTCAGTGGGCAACTGATTGCCACGGAAGAATAAGCCAAAGTATGGCATAAAGAAAGGGGAGGTTATACATAGCCTCCCCTTTTTAAATGGAAAAAGCCAGCCTAAAAGGCTGGCCGATGTTCATAGCTTTTCCCTAACAATGAACAGTCCTCAGAGTAATTCGAATATCGTCGCTTTTATCTCCATTTCAAAATGAGATAATACGCTTTTGCAAAAACCCGTAATTTTACGGGGGTTAGCTAGCGAGCATCAAATCCTGTTTCCAGGCTTCCAAGGCCTGATTTACCCGTAGGAGTTCTTGTTGTAAAGTGGATAGGATAGCTTCCGCTCGTTCGATTTTGCTTTGTCGGGCCAGTTCTTCCAATTCCCCGCATATAGCAGCAAAATTCATGGCCCCCAATTGAGCATTAGAAGATTTCAGCGCGTGGGCAGCGTTTCTGATTTGATCTGCATCCTTTTGGATGACGCCTGCCTCCAGTTCCGTCATCAGCTCAGGGGTGCATTCTACTAGCGTGTCTACCAGATCAATGATCATCTCAGCATCCCCATCCATCAAATCGATCAAGGCCTCCCGGGTATCAGCATCTAAATAAGCTGCCTGGACCGCAGAGGAGGCGAGAGAATGGTTGTTTTGGTATATCTCCATTTTTTTAGCGTTTATCCAAAATTACATATTGTGGAATATCTAAATAAACCGAATAGTTGGTTAATCCAACGCAGCTTCTAAAGAGAGGAGGCCGGCAAATAGGCAATTTTTCTTAGTATTAATGCTAATTATTTTGGTTTTTGCTAAAAATATCCCGTTCTTGAGGATAGCAATTGATCAAATCATTAGCCAAGATGAAACAACAGCTCAAATCCACCTTTGGAAAAAATCTCAAGTTCCTTCGTGAAAAATATCATTTAACCCAGTCCAGGCTGGCCGAAGAGATCTGTGGGGAAGAGTCTGAAGATAAAATGCAGAAGAAAATTGGCTCCTACGAACAAGGCCATGCTTTTCCTCCGCCTGATACCATGTTTCATATTTTGAGGAGATTTGATCTAAAATATGAGCATCTTCTCAATCTGGACCTCACCGCCCTCACCGACCGGGAATGGGGCATGATTCACCAACCGGAAGGCAATCAATTGCACATTTTGGCCATCTCAGTAGACAAGGAAGGGCGGGAGAATATTGAGTTTGTGCCTGAGAAGGCAGCTGCAGGCTACGCCCGAGGATTCAGCAGTGAATCATATATTCGGCAACTAGACAAGTTTCACCTGCCCTGGCTGCCCAAAGAGTTTACCTATCGCGCTTTCGAAATCTCAGGAGATTCTATGTTACCCATTCTTTCGGGTACCATTGTAGTGGGCCAATTTGTGGAGGATCTGCAGCATATTACCCAGGGAGAGCGCTATATACTGGTTACGACTGAAGGGATTTTGTTCAAACGCCTTTACCCCCTACCCCATCAAAAAGACAAATCCAGTGTACTGGTCGTTTCTGACAACCCCATTTATCCCCCTTATGAAATGCCCGCAGAAAATATCCTGGAAGCCTGGAAGTTTTATGCACATATCTCACGGGTTGACGATTAATAAATCTCTTGTAATCAAGGCCTAAGCCTTTTTCAACACTTTTCAAACACACCTAACCTCTATTGAGCTCCTTCATGTTGGAAGGGGCTCTTTTTTTTAAGGCGATTTCATGCCCAGTTTCTACGCTTTCTTACGTCCCTGCCCTAGGCAATAAGGTTGACGCCTGTCTCCTATCCAGCTAAATCTGCCCTAGATTAGGCGGGACGGGCCTTTTTCTTACCCCTCTTTTCAGCTTTTTCCGGTCAAAAGTTTCGAAGAAGTCTTACATCTCCCTGCTTGGATTTGGGCTTTTTATGTAAGACCCAAAACTTTCCTTCAAGGCTTTTGGTTGGTACTTTCTGGCTACGATATCAATCGCACCCCCTGATAATCAAACTTTTATCCCTATTCGGCTATGCAAATGACTTTATTCTCCGCATTCCGCCCTAACCTTGCAGACCTGGTTGAAGCCGTGCAATTAGGCCGCGTTTCCCACCTTTCCCTGGACCAACATGCGATTACGATGCTCCTGGGCGGAAAAAAGGATTGGCTGGATGTCATTGATCCTGCCAAAGGCACCATTGACCATGCGATCAAAGTGAGTGAACCCAAGCGCTTTACCCGAGGGTTAAAGCAAATCCAGAAAGCAGGATTCTCCGTAGAGCAAATCATTCGGCTCGAAGCTTCCTTTTCCGGAAGGGTTAAAAATGAAAAGGGTCGATATCTTGCTACCTGGGATGAGCAAAGTGATCCTGGCGCCAATATGGGTACGGAAGCAGTTTTGCAGATGCTGGCCAACTGGTCATACAAAAAAGACAGCCAGCGTCGTCGATCTATTTCCTTACCCAAGAAAAAAGAAATCTCTCTGGCCTAAACCTTTGAGACTGCTTGAGGGTTGATAATAAGGCTTGACAAAAAAGTCTTACCTTATAGGTCCATGGCAGAGAAGTTTCAGAATCCCATAGATAAAGATAAAATCGCGGAAAATCCGTCCACCCTCCCTTATGCACATACCGTAGGGGGCACCGTCATAAAGCCCCTCGACAAGGGCAGGATCAAAGGGAGAGCCCTGGCTGCTATGGAGGAGCAGACCCATGCTCAAATGCAGCAAATCCGCGAACAGATAGAACTGCTGGCCCGTCAGGCTGAGGCTATTCAGAAAAGAGTGGAGGTTTCGGAAAAAATCTATCTATCAGAAATGGGGTTTGAACCTCTCGTCGGCCATACTTACTACCTGTATGAAAAGGCCGACGATCAGTGGTTGTTATCCATGGTTTCCCCGGCTGAATGGGGAAGATCACTCCCCTTTCAGGCTTTTATTTCCGCCGCCAAGCTGCTCAGCGACCATACCTGGGAACTGCTTGATCTCGCTGAATAGCGGAGCGATACATTTTATTCCCGACTTTATTTTTTCCCCAAAAGGGTATTAAAGGTTGTTTTTATTGCGATTTAGGCTAAAAAAACAGACTTTAAGAAATGAGACTTTCTCCAACCCGGAGGGAGAAAAACCAGTATGTTGGGAAAAATGGCTGCATGGACAAGCTAAGGCAGATACTTCGAACCTTATCAGAGGATGAAAGAAAGGAGTTTACCTATTTCATCCAACGGCAAAGACGTAAAAAACAACGCAAGGACCTTGATCTCCTGGGGTTTCTGATGGAAGAACCAGAGCTATCTGGAGATGATATCCTTAAGGCCCTCTATCCAGGCAAACCCAACCGGGTTGCCTATCACGCGCTCCGAAAAAGATTGATGCATCAGCTGACGGAATTCATCCTGATCAAACGGATGGAGACCGACCCCAGCACGGGCTCTACCATCATGGGTATGATCTCGATGTCCCATTATCTCTTCTCCCGCCAACTGGGTAAACTGGGATGGAGTTTCATCCGCAAAGCGGAAAAACTGGCCGAGGAACATGAGCATTACGATTTACTCAATAGCATTTATAACGTCCAAATTGAACATGCCGACCAGGAGGCGGCGGATCAGCTGCCGCTGATCATTGAAAAAAGAAATGCCAATAAACTCCTGGCTGATGAAGATGAGCGGGCCAGGATTGCCAACAGCCTGATCAACCAAAAACTCACCCAGGTTCGCCTGGAGGGGAAAGACCTGAATTTTCATGAGACCATAGAGGAAGTCTTGCAGGAATATGACCTGTCAGAAGCCGTCCATAGACGTCCTCGTCTCCTCTACAACCTGGTTTTTATTACCCGATCAGCAGCCCTGGCCGGAAAGGACTTTTACGCTTTTGAACCTTATATCATCGGGCTGTATAACCGCATGACGGAGTTGGATGGCTTTTCCAAAAGGCATCAAGGCTATAAACTTCGGTTATTGTACATGATCGCCCACGTCTTGTACCGAAATAAAAAATTTCAAGATTCTCTTTCCTATCTCGATACCATGGAGCAGGAAATTGAAGCCTTTAAAAAGAGCCATTTTACCCTGCATTACCCGCGTTTTGCCATGCTAAAAGCGGGGAACCTGGTCTTTACCGGACAGGCCAGCCTGGCTACGGCCCTGCTCGAAGATCTCTTACAAAACCATCGTGCGGCGCTCACCGCCGCCCAACAATTTAACCTACTCTTCAGCCTGGGCTTTTATTATTTCCTCACCAAAGAGTACAACAAAACCGTACGCTGCGTGATTGAGATGAATCATTCCGATCGCTGGTTGGAGAAAAAAATGGGGAAAGAGTGGATTATACGGAAGATTCTGGGAGAGGCCATTCTCCAGATTCAGATCAATAACCCGGACCTGGCCAAACAGCGTATCCGGACCCTGGAACGGCAATACAAAGGATTGATGGCGAGACCTGAATACAAACGGGTATCCGTTTATCTTTCCTTCATGAAGCACCTGATTCAACATCCGGATGCCGCCACCAGACCGGGCTTTTATGATGAGGTGAGGAACTCCTTTAACTTCTTGCCGATGGAACAGGAAGACTTGCAACAAGTAGGCTTCTACGCCTGGTTGAAGTCCCAAATGACCGGGAGGGATTTTTATGAAGTTCTGCTGGAATTGGCCCAGCGTAAAGACGAGCCATATTCCGTTTTCCCGAATTAAGACACCAGCCAGACCCCTTAAGGCCTGGCTGGTAGATCATCGTTTATTGGATTACGATCTTGCGGGTAAGGAACTGGTCTTTCACCTGGATCAACAAGGTGTAAAAGCCCGGACTCAGGTCGCTGATTTGCCAATGATATGTCCCGAATAGCTCCCTTTGTTTTGCCACTACCCTGCCTTCAGCATTCAACAAGGTGAAATGGTATGAATTACCGGCCATGTCAACCGAAGGTTTCAACCACAGGTGGTCATGGGCAGGATTAGGATAGATGGAAAAGGCATCTGAGGAGAGCAGTTGATCCTCTATACCGGTGGACGAAAGGTCCATGAATCCCTCAGGATTAAACTTGATGATAAAGGCTTGGCCTCCTGCACTACCGCCTGAAGGTGTAGTGAAGGTGTTGGAGCCGAGGCCTAAGGTACCTGCGAACTTACCCGTTAGGTAAAAGTTTCCCGCCGGATCACTCAGCATTGCCGTATTTTCGTAGAAATAATCGGGCGCGGTAGGATAATCGTCCACCAAAAAGCCTACGTCAATATAGTTGCCCTGGGCATCAAAAGCCGCGATAAATTGACGACGGCCATCGATAGATAGATTCGGCATGGGGAAGGTATCTCGCCGGCCAAATACAATGTAACTGCCTGTCAGGGATGCATAAGAGCCGGTCATAAAAGTGGTGCCATTGGGGCGGGTATGCAGGGTGATGCTGCCATCCCGGATATCGCTGCTGGGCTGATTCTCGCCATGAGCCACATCTACCAAAAATTTGCGTTGCCCTTGAGCATCATATTTCATCAGCAATACATTCCCTTTATAAGCATTGGGGTCAATGGTGCCATCGGAAAATGTGAGCTGTCCGCCTTTCTTGATGGTGAGATAGATATTGTCATCAGCATCTATTCCTAACTCGTGGGGCTCGTGGTTGCTCCCACCGCCTTCCGAACCTTCCCACCATTCCAGCACCCCTTCAGCGGTGAACCTGGCCAGAAACTGCCCCCCGGAAAACAAGGTGGGAATGGTATCTCCATCCCAGACTAAATGATCCAACAGCCCAGGGATGGCCAGAAAATCTCCGTTTACATAGAGCTGCCCTTCACTGCCAATGGCCATATGAGCAGGAATAATGAAGCCTGATTCCATCTGGCCGACCACCTTGCTGTGCTTAAACCAGATTAGATCTCCGGCAGGTGAAAATTTGGCAATAAACATCATGGGGTTAGCCGGACTTACCCGGTTGTACCAAATGGAATCAATCAAGACAGAATCGACGATGTTTCCCAGCATATAGACATTGCCCAGAGGGCCGACCTGAATATCGGCAGGGATTACCTGCTGTCGGTTGCCGGGAGGGGGAACAGCCAACAGGCTTTTGGCCCAGAGTACGGTGCCTGCGTCATCTATTTTGGCCAAAAAACCACTTTCCGAGCCATTGCCGGGAAGGGTATATCCCTCTAGATTTAAGATAGTAAGCGCATTGGTCTGTTTATATTCTCCGGCTATATATACATGCTGAGAATCATTAGCCGCGATGGCCCAGGCCTGGTTGTTACCATTTCCTTTGAGGTTTTTCACCCAGTCTACCGTACCGTCAGCCAGGTATTTGGCAAGAAACATGGAATTAAACCCGTCTTCTACAAACTGTATAGGGTCAAACCGGCTGTTCCCTCTCATATTTCCGAAGAGATATACCTCTCCGTTGGTGCCAAGCGCTACATCATGGGAACTAGCAGTCCCTTTGGAAGAAGTGGCATTGGGATCTTCCTCACTCTGAGCGACCCAGCTAATCTGTCCCCTGATCGGAGATAGACTCACCAACAAGATCAATAGAAGGGTAAATGGGTATTTCATGATAATTTCGGTTAATGGGTGAACTATAACACGAAATTATCGCTGCTATGGGGGGAGGCCTATCCCTCATCTGGGGTATTTTACTCCAGATCTACCCCTTTTCATGGACCTGAACCGGGAGATGGGTTTCCAGCATGTGCCGGATTTCTTCAGGGTTTACCGGTTTAGAGAGGAGATCATTCATACCCGATTGCATCACTTTACGGCGGTTTTCCATGAGGGTCGAAGCCGTCAGGGCAATAATAGGAACGCTTTCTGCTCCACTGATCCTCAGCTTCCTGATTTTTTCCGCTGCCTCAAATCCATTTAATACAGGCATCTGCAAATCCATCAAAATCATATCGGGCAACCTAGTGGATACCTGCTCTATGGCCTTTTTTCCGTCAGATGCTACTTCTGCGGTCAGCCCCCAGGATTCTAACAGTCTCTTCAGCAACCTGGCGTTAATTTCGTTGTCTTCTACGATCAGGATATGTCTATCTGTGAATTCTGTTGAACCAGTTCCAGCAATCTCCTCAGACTGCTTTTCCAAAATGTTGACAGGCAACCTAAAAAAGACCGTCGCCCCACTTCCAGGGCTACTTACTACTTCCAGGCTACGGCCTTGGGTTTTCAGGATTCCTTCTGCTACACTGAGTCCCAGACCTACGCCCTGATGGCGGCCGGACACCCATCTCTTGCCTTGTGCAAAAGGCTGAATTAACTGTGGCCACTGGGAAATCTCCAGGCCCTGGCCGGTATCAATGACGCTGATCTCCAGTTCGGCCTGATTAGCCTCCTGAACGATACTGGCCACCAATTTTACCTGACCATCGGTCGTGAATTTTATCGCATTATGTAGCAGTACCTGAAGGATTTGTGAGAGGTGATCAGGATCTATCTCTACCCATATCCGGCTGTTTTCTCCCCATTCCATTTGCCAATCCAGGCCTTTCTCCGCAGCCAGTGGCTGAAGTTTTTGGCTGATCTCCCCCATGAGCCGGGGCAGATCCACGGGCATAGGCTGCCATTGCACCTTGGACTGCGCCAGTCGGGAGTAATCTAAAATCTGATTGATTTGTTGGAGGAGGTCCGCTGAGGACTGACGCATGATCTCCAAATAATGATCAGCTTCTTCGGAAGCTTCGCGGTCGGTAGATAATAAATGGAGTGAGGTATCTATAGCGTGCAAAGGCGTTTTGAGTCCATGGCTGATGGCGGACAAAAAGTTACCATCCTGGCGGCCCCCTCGCTCCATTTCCTCAGCCTTGACTTCCAGGGCATCCATCTGGCGGGTTAGCTTAGCTTTCAGAAGCCCGATGGATGATTCCTTTTGATGGAGAGAAGCTTCTAAGCTTGTCCATTTCCTACGGAGTCGAAAATGGTGTCTGAGAAGCACCCCAGTAGCCAGGCCAATTCCTATGATCAAGCCCGCTAATACATTTGGTAAGGGATTGAACCAGGCTATCCAGCTTCCTCCCCAAGCCAACAGAAGTAGGGTTATGGGAACCCTAAATGATTTCAAAATAAAAAACCTGCTTTCCCGAAAGGTGCTACAAAATGAGCAGGAAAGCAGGCTTTTTCTCTCTATTACCTTAGCTAAAATCTTCAGGGCTAAGTGATGCGAGATTTACTCCATGATTTGTCCAAAAAAGAGCGCATTGAAGAACAGCCGGTTCGTGCCGAACCAGAAGGCTCTAAAGTTGGGGTTGTCTGTCATAGCAATGACCCTTCCCCTACCCTGTCGACTTACGACTACCGCAGCCGTACCGCCCAGCCTTTCGGCATTTTCTTCGGAGGTATACCCGCTGGCCAGCGGATCTTGCTGATAACGGACCGGGCTACTAAAGGGATTTTTAGAAGGCTCCATCATCAGGGATGAATTCCTGAATATTTTCAACCCCTGGCTGGTATAGCCATAGTTCATCGGATGGGTAAGGTCCTGGTCCACTTTAAAGATAGCTCCTCCTATAACCTGAGCACCTCTGATGTTTGAACGATCCGCATAAGCCAGGGGGCCTTCATCGGCTGGATCCTGGTTGGACTTAAGGCTGATGCCGCCTATTTTCTGCCCAGCCAGCCAGCGGATGGCAGATTTGTAAGCAATCAAATTTCCACCTGCAGTTAACCAGGCCTTTATCTTCTCTGTCGGAAGGGAATTATAAGCGCCACCCACCATTATCATGGTGCGGTAAGCACTCAGGTCCAGGCCTCCCATTTGATTGACATCAATGATACTCAGGTCCATGTGCAGGCGCTGATCCAGCAGATGCCAGACTTCTCCGGCCTCATAGCTGCTGACCCTTCCCCCTACTACCAGCAAGGCTTTAGGGTCCCTTAAGGGACGGAAGGAGTTACTCCCAAGGCTCACCCCTTCGGTATGGCCTGTTGCTAAACTATACACCTGCAATCCATCCCGTTCCGCCATATTTTTCATGAGGCTATACATCTCATCTGGCGATAAATCCTGGCCAGTTACCGGCACCATGATGGTGCCATAGGAGAAATTTCTTCCCAGGTCATCTGAAAAAGGTTTGGTGGCGACTTTTACCCGAATGCCTTTACTCAGAAGCTCAGCCAAAGTCCGGGCTGCATAGTAGTCATGCCAGGGAAAAACATAAGCATAGTTGGTGGCTTCTCCGTGTAGTTTCCCTACAGGTTTTTCTTCCGCTGTGAACGGATCTCCTAAAAGGTTGTTGCGGAAATCCTTGCGATCCAGGGCGGCATACTCCAGCCCGAAAGCCATGGGTAAAGTCCAGGCAGATACATCATAAAACAGGCTATCCTGAAAGCTGGTTCTTACCTCAAACATGCCCTTAATCAGCCGATATTGAGGCTGTTGCAAGGGGACAATGTATGCCTCATCTTTTTTGAAGGTTTGTCCATCAGTGGAAACATCAGCTCCGAGCTGATAAATTTGAATATCATGTCTTCTGATTAGGCTAGCCAGTTCCCAATTCCGGGCCAGGTCTTGTCCCTGGAAAACAAAGGCTCTCATTTCATCCTGGTTAGCTTCTTTCACCGCCGTTTTGAAGAAATCTCGCTGATGATTCAGCAGTTCTTCTCGCAGGGCCACGGTTCCCCGAATGGTAGAAAGGGAAGTCGTAAGCTGGTTTTTAATGGTAAAAGGAAAAGTCAGCAGCCCATTAACCGTATTTTGGGCGTGGCCCCTGCTGGAAGCTTGCTCAAAGAGAATTCCCACGCCTCCATTGACATCCGGATAGGTAGAGCCTTTGCCATAATAGAAATCATCAAATCCTTCTTTGGTGTAGTATAAGGAACCGATTTTATCCAGCGCTTCTGCGTGGTAATTCGCCATTTTATCCGTAATGGAGAAGACTTTTTCCGGAGACAAAGGGTGGTTTCTGGAGGGCACCCCAGGCTGAAAGAAAAAGGTGGAATTGGTGCCCATTTCGTGATGGTCGGTCAGGAAATTAGGCTTCCATTCGTGGAACCTTCGGATTCTGGCTCGAGACTCCGGATGCTGTACCGGCAGCCAGTCCCGATTCAAGTCAAACCAATAATGGTTGGTTCTGCCTCTGGGCCATACCTCGTTATGCTCTCGGCTGGCAGGGTCAGGGTTGATGACATTGATGCCCTTATGCATATTGGCCCAGGTTGCGAAACGGTGCAGCCCATCTGGGTTGAGACAAGGATCAAGCATCAAAACGGCATTGTCCAGCACCTGCTCCACAAAGTCGCCTTGAGCAGCGGCCATGTAATAAGCTACCAGCAGGGCAGCATTGCCGCCGCTGGGTTCATTGCCATGAATATTATATCCCAGATTAACCACCACCGGCATTTCCTCTACCTTTAGCTTTCCCGATTGCTCGGGATCGGTGAGTTGGACATGCAATGCCTGGATTTCATCCAGTTTGGCGTGGTTTTCGGGGCTGGTGATCATCAAATGAATCAGCGCCCTTCGCTCATGGGTGTACCCAATGGTTTCCAGAACAATTCGATCTGAAGCTTCCGCTACCGCACGCATGTACAGCAACATTTGGTCGTGACTTACATGCCACTCTCCCACCTGGTACCCAAGCACCGATTCAGGCGTGGGGATATCCGGATTAAAGGTAGTTCCCTCACCGAAATAATAAGAAAGGTCAGTTTGTGCGAAGCCAGAAAAGGCTAGGGTCCAACCCAGTAGAGTCAGACAAAAGATCCGTCGTAGCATAGTTGTTTCTTTTGGCGAATGATGAACCAAGATAGATAATTCCCCCAAAAGTCAACCAACAGCCGTCGATTTAGCGCTTGCGCTGGCCGAAAAAATCTCAAAACAGCAGGTCAGGTAATTAAGCGCCTGACTAAATTTTTCGGGAAGAAGGCGGAATAGGAGAGCCATGCGGATCTTCTACCGGATAGCCCAATTCCCTGGCAACCTCTTCTACCAGGGCTTCTGTCAGAATGTGCTCATATTTCTCTGCCTGCGCATGAATTTGATGGCTGTCCAGGCCCACTTGTTCTACCAGATAGGTTTCCCACAAGCGGTGCGCACGAATCAGGGCATTCCCTCGCTCAAGTCCTTTGTCAGTGAGTTTTACCTGTCCTCCGTTCACCCCTAAATATTGATTCCGTTCTAGCCGTTTGAGGATTTGCATCACCTGGTTGGATTGAATCCCCAGTTTCCGAGCCAGATCATCCTGATGGAGGGGCGTGCCATCGTTGAGCTTGACCGCTTGTTTGAGCACATCTTCCCGGAGGATTTGCAGGCGTACCAGCCTTCTTTTCCAATACCGACTGATCAATCCCTTAGAGGGAGAAAAGAGCACGGTAAGCCCATAGATCAGGGTAGCCACCACCGTCATAGCCGGACCGGGAGTGGTTTCGAATTGAATGGCTAACAATAACCCTAAAGTGGTAGATGTTACGCCTACTAAGGCAGCGATCAAGAGCATCCGGTCCATGCGATGGGTTAGCAGATAAGCGGTAGAGGCCGGGGTAATCAACATGGAGACGACCAGAATCACCCCCACCGATTGCAGAGAAGCGACTACGGCAAAGGACAAAAGCAACATCAGGAAATAGTGCATGCTGCTGGTGGAGATGCCTGAGGTCCGGGCTACTACTGATTCAAAGGTGGTGATAAAGAAATATCGGTAGAAAGCCACGACACAGATCAAGGTAAACATCATGACCAGAAAGGTCATCCAGACATCATTGTCTGATATCCCAAGTACATTTCCGAATAGAAAATCTTTCAGGTCAAGATGGACCCCTTCCTGGTGGGTCAACCAGGAAATGCCCATGACCCCGACCGCAAACATAGAGGTGAAGACAATGCCAATCGCGGCATCTTCCTGTGTTTTGACATTGCGTTGAATCCAGGTAATGGCCACTGCAGCAATCAATCCAGCAATCACAGAACCCGTGAAAAATCCCAGCGTACTGTGCCCCGCGATGATAAATCCCACCACTACCCCAGGTAAAATCGCATGGGAAAGGGCATCTCCGATCAATGACATGTTTCGTAGGACGATAAAACATCCCAGCACCCCGCACATGACCCCTACCATCACCGAAGTGATGAGCGCCCGATATGCGAATTCATATTGAAAAGCTTCTATAATACTCTGCATTCAGGCTAAAGATTTTTGTAGGCTTCTGTTTTTTGCAAAATGGTCAATCGGCCGCCATACGTATCCCGGATATTATCATCGGTAAACACCTTCTCCGTGGGGCCAATGGCAATCAGGCGTTGGTTGAGCATGATTAGCTCGTCGAAATAGTCTTTTACTTTTGCCAGATCATGATGTACAATCAAAACGAGCTTCCCCTCCCTGGCCAGATTCCGGACAATATCCATGATCTTTCCTTCTGTGGTGATGTCTACCCCGACAAAGGGTTCATCCATGATGTAGATTTCTGCCTGTTGGCATAAGGCACGAGCGATAAAGGTTCTTTGCTGTTGACCACCTGATAGCTCGCCGATTTGTTTATCCCGTAAATGCAGAATGCCGAGCTTACCCAGCGCTTCTTCCGCCAGGGCTCTATCCTGATCCGTAAGTCGTTCAAAGACCTTTTTATGGGGGTAGCGGCCCATCAGGACCACGTCAAACACACTAGCAGGAAAATCCCAGTCGATTTCCTCCTTTTGCGGGATATAGGAGATATACTTGCGGACCTCCTCTACAGATTGATGATTGATGGTAATCGTGCCAGAATCCGGTGTGAGCAAACCCAGAATTGATTTCAATAAGGTGGATTTCCCTGATCCATTCCCTCCGATTAAGCCATATATTTTCCCGGATTGTAGACTGAGAAAAATACTGGATAAGGCGGTTTTGCGGTCATAAGAAACGGAGAGCTCTCGCACCTCTATACTGGCAGTTTGCCAATCAAGGTCTTCCCTTGAGCTTTGCCTTAGGCGATAAATCAACAGGATGAAGGATAAAGCAAAGATGGAGGTAACCACCAAAATAAGCGCCAGCCAGCTTTCCTGCTCTGCGGCCACTCCCTGATCAGTTAAGCCACTTTTGATAATTCGTGAATTCTGATCCAGCATCTTAAAGTAAGTATCTGCTCCGCTACCTGCTGGCCCCAGGGCATCTGCATAAAGCTTGCCCCCTATCTTTACGCCTCGGTCCAGGGCAATCTGATTGAGGGTTTTGGGCCTGATGGTTGATTCCATGAAGATGGCCGGAACCTGAGCTGCTTCAACCTGGTCAATCATCTCGCGCACATCGCTAATGGTTGGCTCAGCATCGGTGCTGGTGCCAATCACCGAGAGGACCTCCAGCCCATATCGCTCCCCAAAATATCTGAAGGCATCATGGGTGGTAGCTAAAATTCGGTGGTTCTCTGGAATCGGCTTTAACCGTTCCTCTATGACTTTGTCCAAAGAATCAATGGCCTGAAAATAAGCCTGAAAGCGAGTCTGGTAGGTTTTCCGGTTACCTGGATCAAGGGCGATCAAGGCATTTTTGATGTTTTCAAGGTATTTCAATCCTTTCTTAGGGTTCATCCAGGCATGGGGGTCCATGGCGCCCGGGTGATCAGCGGACTCAATGGCTTTGATCCCCTCGGTTAAGGTGACCACTTCAGCCATGGTGCCAGAATAAGCAATCATTTCGTCTAACCACCCTTCCAGGGTAAGGCCATTTTTTAACACCAGGTCCGCATCCGCTATCAGTTTGGCATCTTCAGGGATGGGATCATAAATATGCGGATCTGCTCCGCTTGGTAATAGACTGACTACCTCCGCATGGGGACCCGCAATTTCCGCTGCCATATCCGCCAGAAAAGTGGTAGTAGCCACCACCTTTAATTGGTCTTCCTGACCAAATCCCAGGATTGGCACGCCCAATAAGCAAATTATCAATATCCGAATCATATATTTTCCTTCCAGTTAGGGGGAGCTGGTAAGCTGTTTACACCTTGAACCCAAATAAGTTAACAATTGCTTAAAAAAAAAGTTAGACGACCCTAAAGATTTATATAAACACAAAAAAAAGGAGATCAAATCTGATCTCCTTGATATACTATTCAGGGGCTTTATTGAAAGCCTGTCCGTTTCATTTGTTGTTCTTTCATGTATTCCCCATGCTTCGGATGGTTACAGTTCTTGCGAGGATCGCCCCGAAGGATACGACAAGAAGACAATACTGTCCCAGCCAGAAAGACAGCTACCAGTAAAATAGAAATGGTACGAAGGGAGGATCTCATGATGATTAGTTTTTAGCCTACACTTATTACAATGATACGAAGGAATCCCCGCTTTTCCCATTTCATTTAAGCCATATTCTCACCTCAGATTGCTGAAAATCAGCCACAAAAAAGGGCTGCATGCCTGCAGCCCAATATTCTTTCAGTAAGTAGTTTCGTGTAGTATGCGGGTAGCTAGTTTACTTCCAGGGTAATGCGTTTCCGAATATCCTGGACATTTTGCTTGAAAAGCTTGTCGGTGGTGATCAGATCATTCACCGTCTGTAAGGCGTGAATGACGGTGGAGTGGTCACGACCTCCAAAATGCAAGCCAATGGATTTCAGAGAGTGCCTTGTCAGTTCTTTGGCAAAAAACATCGCGATCTGCCGGGCCTGCACAATATCTCTTTTCCGGGTTTTGGCCTTCATTAGATCAATTTCTACGCCCAGATGCTCACTTACAATCTGCTGGATAGATTCAATCGTGATTTCCCTTGAAACGGTCTCGACAAAGTTTTTCAACATGGAGCGGGTCAACTCAATGTCCACCTCCTGTCGGTTGAGGGAGCTTTGAGCGAGCAGACTGATTAAAGCGCCTTCTAATTCCCGAATGTTGGAAGTGATGTTGTGGGCTATGTAATCCACCACCTCATCTGGCAGTTCAATCCCATTCTGATACATCTTCGTTTGCAGAATCTGCTTGCGCGTTCCGTACTCTGGCATCTGCAGGCTGGCATTCAATCCCCATTTGAATCGGGAAAGCAGCCGTTCTTCCATACCTTCGATCTCGTGGGGGGGACGATCAGAAGCCAGGACGATCTGCTTACCAGATTGGCGAAGGTGATTAAATACGTGGAAGAAATTCTCCTGGGTTTTTTCTTTTCCAGAAAGAAACTGAATGTCGTCCACCAACAAAACGTCAATCATTTGGTAAAAGGTCATGAAGTCATTGACCGTACCTTTTCTGACTGCTTCTACAAATTGGTTAATGAATCGTTCGGAGGAGACGTAAAGGACTGCCTTGCGGGGAAAGAGTTCTTTGATCTGGTTGCCGATAGCCTGAAGGAGGTGGGTTTTGCCCAGCCCTACCCCACTGAAAATAAACAGGGGATTATAAGCCGTAATGCCCGGCTTATTGGCGACGGCAAAGCCCGCGGCTCTGGCCAAACGATTACAATCCCCTTCTATATAATTGTCAAAGGTGTAAGAGGCATTCAGATTGGAGTCAATCTCAAATTTCCGAATACCAGGAATGACAAAGGGATTGGGAATGGGGCCATGGGCACTGAGCTGATGGTGAAGTCCGGAATTTCCGGCTTTTCCTGAATGAGAAGAAGTGGGCATCTTCACCGTGGAAGATTCACTGCTTACATTGTTCTCAATGACGATGGAATATTCCAGCCTGCCGTCCGCGCCAAGGGTTTGGTTAATCGCTCTTTTCAGAAGCGTAACATAGTGCTCTTCCAACCATTCATAAAAGAACTGGCTAGGTACCTCAATGGTGAGAACCTGTTGGTCAAGCTTGACTGGTTTGATGGGCTTAAACCAGGTGTCATAACTTTGTGGTGCTATCTCTTCCCTAATAATTTTGAGACAGTCGTTCCATGTGTCAACGTATGTCGCTGCCATTTTTCGACTTACTAAATCGGTTTGTACACTAAACTATAAACGGAGAATTTCTCCGAAACTTGCCTTGGACGTGAAGATAAAACTCCAAAAAATAAGCGTAAAAAAAAACTTGACTGACGCTCTTTTTTTACAGTCTCTCTAAAAATCACTTAGAATACTGACCGCCAGCTACTTACATGAAAAACAGCCTATATGAAGCGTATGTTAAGATTTTCTGTTTCAACTTTTAGGAATATTCACTTTAAGTTAACAGGCCTAACCTACTTATATACAATCTGTTAAGTCATATTTTACCAGCTTTCATAATTTACCAAATTTTTCACAAAAAAAAGTATTTAACACTCAAAACTAATCTCTATTAGCCTCAAATGGGCCTAGTTTTCCACATTTAGGCCCTTACGTAGGAAATACGTACATTCTGCACGTGGAATTAGCAAATACAGAAAGAGTTTAGCTAAAATTATTACCCTCTAACAGAAAAATACGGCTGCACGTCGGACTTTAACATCAAAATGGCCTTTCGTATGTTATTTTCGGGCAAAGCTTGCCATTTTGCCAGGATATCCTTTGCTAGGGCCATTCCATCGGCATTTTCCTCCATTTCACGAAAGGAAAGGTTGATCAAATTGATCAACTCTTCTTTGGCATGCACCAACTGAGCCCAGACGGCAGGACTGATGTAAAGTTGTTGAGATAAATTATGCTCAAATTCTTGCTTGATTTCCAGGATCAATTCCCGGTGTAAAACCGGGGCTGGAACATTGACGGCGTTTAATCGGGGAAGGAGATTCTCCGGGCTGATTCGTTCCAGAAAAAGGATTGCCCTTTCGTAAGCATTTAACCGCAAAGGAAAGTGTTGCCGAAGAACCTCATTTCGAGTCTGGCTGATGTATCTGGCTTGCTCTCGTTTCGCTTGAGATTCCTGGGTCCAACGGACTGCCAACAGCACCAACAGAGCCGGAACTGAATATTTGAGGGTTTCCGCTAATACTTCGTACCACTCCATGTTCGTTAAGGTATTTTGCGTAATTTGTTCAAAAATAGAATATAATGCGGTTATTGGCCATTTTGCTTGGAATTATTCTCATCTTTTCCGGATGCAATGAGTATCCTGCAGAGGCCTTACGCAAGCGAAAAGCATCTCAGACTTTGTTGGGAGCCAGGAAGAATGGTAAGATTCGCACCTATGTCCTGGCCGAAACCTATGACCCTTATGATAAAGGCTATCTATACCCGGCTGATAGCCTCAATCCCCAATTTCTGGTTCTAAAGCGCAATGGCGTCTTTCAAGAATACGATAGTGTCAATCAATCCCATGGCCGGTGGTATGTAAACAAGGAAGGCAAAAGTCTGGCCCTGGTTTATGAGCAACAAAATGGCATTGCTGTGCCGGAGGAGAGGCGATCACCACTTTTCAGGTATCATTTGTATGCTTTTTCACCCGATAGCCTGAAACTAGGCATTCAAGGACGGCACGGAATGATCGAAAAGCTGTACCTGAAAGAAGGTATCAGCTACAGCCCGGTCTTTATGGGAGATTCCAATGCCATGGAGCAAACCGAAGAGGTTTTTCCGGTGGACAGCATGGGAGACTGGGCAGAAGATAGCCTGGTGGGGACGCCCATTTTTTCTAAGGATAGCTTGCAAATCCCCGCCGCTGTAAAAGACACCCTTACTGACAGTATAGTTTTTGAAGCTGATACCAGCGATTGGCTTTCTAAAAAGGATAGCCTCCTGCTCCAGGGAGACAGCCTGAACAGACGATAACAAGGTGAGAAAGCGATTATCTGTAGAGACATATTTTTCCGGCATACAGTCGGGAGACCGAACCATGTTGGGTCGAGCCATCAGCCTGGTGGAAAGTAGCCGACCTGAGGACAGAGCATTGGCTGGGGCGTTAGTAGCCCGTTGCCACGCGCTTCAACCCGACTCCTACCGGATCGGGATCACAGGAGTTCCGGGAGTTGGCAAGAGCACCTTTATTGACCAATTCGGGATGTACCTGATTGAGCAAGGACACCACATTGCCGTCCTGGCGGTAGACCCAAGCAGTCCTAAGAGTGGCGGTAGCATCCTGGGAGACAAAACCCGGATGGCCCACCTCTCCCATCACCCTGCTGCTTTTGTCCGCCCCTCCCCTAGTCGAGGGACCCTGGGCGGGGTAAGCCAACGGACCCGGGAGCTCACCCTGCTGTGTGAAGCGGCAGGATACGACATCATTTTTATCGAAACCGTAGGGGTAGGTCAATCAGAAGTCGCGGTAAAGGAGATGGTAGACTTTTTTCTCCTACTCATGCTGCCAAATGCCGGAGACGAACTTCAGGGAATTAAAAAGGGGGTGATTGAAATGGCAGATATGATGGTCATCAATAAGGCTGACGGAGACCACCTGCCGGCGGCGCGCACTGCCCGGGCCCAGTACAGTCAGGCCCTGCGCATCTTTCCCGGACAACATTATTTTTGGAAAACTCCTGTTTTGCTATGCTCTGCCCTAGAAGGCATGGGGTTTCAGGAAATTTGGGAACAGATGGGCCAGTATCAGAGCCATGCGAAAGATTCATCTTTTTGGAGCAGCAATCGCGGCAAACAACGTCTTTCTTTGATGCAGACGCATTTGCAACAGCTTATTCTCGAATCTCTTTCCAGGCAAGAAGCATGGGACGAGATGTCCAGAGCCACCTCGGAAGCCGTCTTGGCAGGAGGGAAAGACCCATTTTCTGCGGCTCAGGAGCTTTTTCAGTCCTGGCTATCGGCCCAGTCTAAATGAAACAAAGCGGCTCACAAGAGCCGCTTTGTTTTGTGGGTGGAAGACATGGTTGAAGCTTGGTTCGCTCAAGGTCCACCTGGATCAGTATTCATCTTCATTAAAGAGAAAATCCTCCTTAGTAGGATAATCCGGCCAAATCTCCTCTATGCTTTCATAGGGAGTGTCCTCATCTGGAAGGTCCTGGAGATTTTCGACTACCTCCATAGGAGCGCCTGAGCGCAGAGCGAAGTCGATCAGCTCTTCCCGCTTCGCGGGCCAGGGAGCATCTTCCAGGTAAACGGCTAATTCAAGTGTCCAGTACATAAGATCAACGTCTTAAAAATCGACGCAAATATATTAGTTTAATGGTCAAAAGCAATAGGTAAGTGGGGCTAAAAAACCCTACCAAAGGGCCTATTGTTCACATTGCTTATTTAAGATTTTTTTTTATAAATCAAAGAGCAATTTTCAACTTATACTGATTTATTTTGAAAAGGGTTGCTCCCTTGGCTGAAAAATGCAGTCGGAACGGAACATCCAGAGACGTGAATCTCTCCAGATTATATGAGACGTCTGCTTATATTTGCAGGCGGTTATGTTGTCAAATAGCCATTAGCCATCATTCAGAGGGCAGGATTTCCGGAGCTTAAGGCCCGGTATACATAGTAAGAAGAGCGAATGACCTTTCTAAACCCGACCATACTTTGGGGATTACTGGCACTGAGCGTGCCCATTATCGTACATTTTTTTAACCTTCAGCGGCCCAGGCAAATCCTTTTTTCCAATGTTTCTTTGGTAAAAGAGGTGAAGAAAAGTGTGGTTCGACGGATGAAGTTTAAACAGTGGCTCATTCTCCTAAGCCGCCTCCTGGCGATTACGGCCCTGGTCCTGGCCTTTGCCCAGCCCGTTCGTAAGCTCGCCAATCAGCAAGTCCTGGGCGGGAACCGTTCTATTGCCCTGGTGATTGATAACTCCTACTCCATGCAAGCCAGTAACGAGCGAGGCGCCTATTTTGCCCAGGCGACTTCCTTGGTTCGCAATATTGTCAAAGCTTACGGGCAGGATGATGAGTTTCTGGTGATGACCACCTCTGATCTCCGCATGAATGCCAACTTTTCTGGTTCAGAAGAGGCCTTGCAAAGTCTGCGCAACCTGGAGATCCATCAGAATATCCGTTCTCATGAAGAATTGCTGCAGTTCCGCAACGAGATGTTTTCCAGAGCTAGCTTTGCTACGCACGAGCTCTATTTCCTCAGTGATTTTCAGCAAAGTACGGTCATGCAGGACAGCCTGAATCTGAGCATTGAGGATAGTTCTCTGTTGATCAAATACATCCCCGTTGCTACCCGGGCTCAAAAAAATGTCTACATCCAGGACCATACCATCCGATCTAAAGTACTGGAAGTAAACAAACCTGTTGAAATGAGCATGAATCTGGTCAATGATGGAGAAGGCATGGTGAACGAGCTGAGTGTGCGGGTGGTGATCGATGATAAAGTAGCGGCGATTAGTAATAAAAACCTGGGTGGAAAAAGCACAGAAGCCTTAGACCTTACCTTTACCCCAAACAAAAGCGGCTGGATCGGTGGATTCATTGAACTCGATGACAACCCCATTGACTTCGACAATCGAAGATATTTTAGTCTCTATGTGCCTGAACAGGAAAAAGTCCTGTTAGTGGAATCAGAACGATCCGAAAACGTAAGAATCCTGTACGAGGATTTGTTTAGCAGTTTTGAAATCAAAACTGTGCCTTTCCGAAATCTATCCACCATTGATTTAAATGAGTATCGGGCCATGGTGATGGTAGGCATCAATGAAATGGCTTCCGGACTGGCCGAAAAAATTCGAGGGTTTACCGAAGCTGGGGGGAGTTTGATGTTTTTCCCCGGCCAACGCGTCAACGTCAACGCTCTGAACACCTTCCTGCAACAGATGGAGGTAGGAAAAATCGGTGCCCCCATTTCGCATCAGGATGGCGTCCTGGCCAGTGTGGTAGATCTTCAGCACCCCATTTTTGACGGGATTTACTCCCGCAATCAAAAAAACCGCAGTTTTGATGCGCCTAAAGTCTTTCAGCACTACCCTATTCAGCTCAGCAGTGCCCGGATTCAAAACCGCATCATCAGCTTACAGAATCAGGATCCCTTATTAGTTGAAACGGAAATTGGCAGTGGGAGAATGTACCTGTTCTCGGTCTTCCCAGGAGATGCATGGACAGACCTCCATGTCAAGACTATTTTTACTCCGCTCCTTTTTCGGGCGACCCAGTTAATGAGCCAGGCTCAATTGGTTTCCAAGTCTCAGGAAATCGGGGCATATACGCCATCTTTTCTAAGAACCAATGAGCAAACCCGCATAGATTTGGTAGATGCGGAGGGCCGCAGTTTTACGCCAGACCGGATTAATCGTCCGGGCGGGACCATGTTGATTTTTGACAACATGGATCTCAAAGAAGGCATTTACGATATCCTACAAGGGGAAGAGCGGGTGGAAAAAATTGCCTTCAATGCCTCTGACCTTGAATCCAACCTGAGTTTCTTATCCGCTTCCGGCCTCGAAGCTCATTTCGCGGAGCGGTCCTATGGAAATATTCAAATCCTGGAAGGAGCGGCAGAATCTATAGAAGATCAAATCCGCCAGGAAAAGGAAGGCGTTTCCTTGTGGAAATACTTTTTGATGGCAGGGTTGCTGGCCCTTTTGGTGGAAATTATTTTATTGCGGGTAAAAGAATAAGCCTACATGAGTTCATATCTATTTCGGCGAGTAGTTCTGGTTGATCCTCGTAGCCCTTTTCACATGCAGGAAAAGGACGTGGTAGTGGAAGCGTCTACCCTGACCAGGATTGGAAACCCTGGTTCTGTTGCACCTCAGGATGACTGGACGGTAGTGGAAGCAGAGCGCTTACATCTTTCGCCAGGCTGGGTAGATATGCAAGCACATCTGGCCGATCCGGGCTATGAGTACAAGGAATCCTTATCAGAGCTGGCTAAAGCAGCTTCTCAAGGCGGCTTTACACACGTACTGGCCTATCCGAATACTCTGCCTCCGGTCAGCGATGCGCATCGGCTGCGGGCCCTGACCCACCGGGCAGCAGGACTGCCAGCCAATATTTGGTTCACAGGCACCATTACCGAGGAAGGGGATGGGAAAGAACTCGCCGAGATGTATGACATGCATCAGGCAGGAGCCCTGGCTTTCACCGATGGAAATCACCCCGTTCAATCTACGGGCATCATGTACCGGGCGCTACAGTACGTCCGCTCTTTTGATGGCTTATTGATCCAAGCCCCCTGGGATGCCTCCCTGGCCAAGGGTGGGCAAATGAACGAAGGCCCCTTATCCACCAGCCTGGGGATGCGCGGGATTCCGGAAATGGTGGAAAAAATTGGGGCCAATAAGGAGATTGAAGTCCATGGCTATCATGGAGGCCGCATTCATTTCCAACCCTTAAGTTCTCCCACCGCCATCGAGCGGCTCGACGAGGCGAAAGCTAGGCAGGCGGGCATTAGCATTGGCACCCCCTTGATCTATTGCATTCAGGACGAAGCTGTCCTGGAGGAATTCGATAGCCTGTACAAACTGATGCCCCCTTTGAGATCTTCTGAGCAGGTAAAAAAAATGCAATCCTTGTTGCAAAAAGGAGCCATCGAAGTGTTGAGTACTGGGCATGAGCCCCAGGGAATAGAAGAGAAAAAACTGGAATTCTCCCAGGCCGAACCCGGCATGCTGGGCCTGCAGACAGCTTTTGCCCTGGCCATGGAACATCTTATCCAACCCGGCTTAATTGATCTGGGTAAATGGGTTGAACTGGTCAGTATTAACCCCAGAAGAATCTTAAACCAGCCAGAACTCACCTTGGCAGAAGGACAAGCTGCTGCCTTTAGCCTCTTTCAGCCAGCCAAGCGCTGGGTCTTTAAGGCTCAATCGGTGCCCAGCCGGGCCAAAAACTCCCCTTTTCTCGGGAAGGAATTTACTGGCTTTCCATTTGGTACTTTTATTCATGGGCGGTTATTTCAGAATGCTTAGCAAAGACGCGTAAGAATCCTTACTTTCGTCCCATTGCTCCAACCTATTTACATGGTCTTTCAACTGCAGCACCTGGCTGAACGCATTGAGGCATCCATTGAAGGGAATGCCGATATTGAAATCCGAGAGCTAGCCAAAATTGAATCAGCAGGGCCTGGCAGCCTGAGCTTTCTGGCCAATCCTAAATACTTACCCCATCTATATACTACCCAAGCCTCAGCGGTCATCGTCGCGGATGATTTGAAGCTGGAAAAAGCCGTAGAGCCAAGCCTGCTAAGGTGCAAGGATCCCTATCAGGCTTTTGCGAGTCTGCTTGATACCTTTTATCCGGAAGAAAAACCTGAGCCAGGCATTGATCCGCTCGCTTTCGTTCATCCTGAGGCAACCATTGGCCAGGAGGTACATATAGGGGCTTTCTGCTTTATCGGAGCAGGGGTAGTAATTGGGGATGGGTGTATTATTCACCCGCAAGTCTATATTGGGAATCAAGTCTCAGTAGGTAATGAAACGGTTATTTATCCCCAGGTTCGAATCTACCACCAATGCCAGGTGGGGGCGCATTGCATCATTCACGGAGGGACGACCATTGGGAGTGATGGCTTTGGCTTTGCCCCGAATGCAGAGGGGCAGTATGTCAAGGTGAGACAAACGGGTAATGTGATCGTGGAAGATCATGTAGAGATTGGGTCTAATTGCTGCCTGGATCGGGCCACCCTGGGCTCTACCGTCATAAAAAAGGGAGCAAAGCTGGACAACCTCGTGCAGATAGCCCATAATGTGGTCATCGGCGAGAATAGTGTGCTGGCCGCTCAAGCCGGGATTGCCGGCTCTACCCAACTGGGCAAATCTGTCATGGTAGGCGGACAGGCAGGATTTATCGGCCATCTGCACATTGCTGATTACACCATGATCGACGCCCAGTCAGGCGTCAATAAGAGCATCAAAAAGCCTGGGCAGGCTTTTCGTGGCTCCCCTATTCAATCCTACCGCCAACAACTCAAATCTGAAGTTTTCTTTCGCAAGCTGGAAGCCATGCAGCGCAAGATAGACGAGTTGGAAAAGGCGCTCAAAGCCAAAGACTGATCATGGAACGCCAATATACCCTACAAGCTGCTGTCTCTTTTTCTGGAAGAGGTCTGCATACGGGTGAACATGCGCAGCTGGAAATATTTCCTGCCGCGGACAACCATGGCTTCCAATTCCAGCGTACAGACCTTAAGGATAAGCCCGTCATTCCTGCCCATCTGGATGGGGTAACCGGGACGGCTCGTGGCACCAGCCTGAGCTACCAGGGGGTGGAAATCCATACCGTTGAGCATATACTGGCGGCTTTGGTTTCCCTCGGCATTGACAACGCCTTAATCGGTGTCTCAGGACCGGAAATCCCTATTCTGGATGGCAGTGCACGCGAATTTGTGCAACAACTTCAAGCGGTGGGCCGACAAGCTCAACAGGCAGAAAAAACCTTCGCTCAGGTGCAGGAAGGACTGGAATTTCACGATCCACAGAAGGACGCAACTTACCGGATATCGCCAGCCGATTCCTTTAGCATAGATACCCATATTGACTTCGGAAACAAGAGTTTAGGGCGGCAATCCGCTCATCTTGCTTCGCTACAATCCTTTCCAGAAGAGATCGCTCCGGCTCGTACTTTTTGCTTTTTTCATGAAATCGAGCATTTACGAGCAGCGAATTTGATCAAGGGAGGGTCTTTAAAAAGTGCATTGGTATTTCTTGATGAAGTGCCGACTTTAGCACAT
>JBCBGC010000098.1:0-31019 GCA_038527215.1 Bacteroidota bacterium | reverse complement strand
TTCAGCACACTGGAAATCAACTGGAGGTTATTGGTTACCCGATGATGCAGTTCCCGCAGCAATAATGCTTTCTCCTGCTTCTGCCGGGAAACCAGGTTTTTTTGCACCTGCAAAGTCTGATGCGCCCGCCGCTTTTGCAGATAGGCCCTCGCCCCTACGCCCAGGAGAACGACCAATAACACCGCAAATCCGATGAGTTTATTGATGCGCTCTTGTTTCAACTTATTTTCAGCCTGAGCAAGCTGAAGATGTTGCGTTCGTTGCTCGGTTTCATATTTGGTCTTCACCTCCAGCACCAAGGCATCCTGCCGAACATTATAAATGGAATCATGCCAAACCAGGTATTGCTTGTGGTGCTGTAAGGCAAGTTGAGCTTGTCCGATTTCCTCGTAGCAAGTCGACAACTGGAAATTCAACATCCGTAAACGATCCGGCAGTTGCTGCCTTTCAGCATGAGCAAGGGCCATCTCAAAGATGGTGATCGCTGCTTCATACTGAGCTTGCTCCTTGTAGAGGTTGCCAATGTTCTGCAGGGTATTCACCTGGCTTACGGTATCCCCCAGCGCAATATGTTGCTGGAGGCATTGCTGATATAGCCGAAGAGCCGTGGGGAATCGTCCTTTTTTTTCTTCGATACCCGCCAGGTTATGTAGGCATAAGGCAGCTTCGCGCGGGTAACTTTCAGCAGCAAAAAACTCATAAGCCTGTTCATAGCAGTAAGCGGCGCTATCATAGTTTTCCAGTTTGAAAAAAGCGTTGCCGAGGTTCAGCGAGGTTCTGGCCTGGTCTTTTTCCTCTCCGTACTCCATGACCAATTCCAGTGAACGTGAAAAATAGGCCTTGGAACGGTTATGCTCTTCCCTGGAAGCATAAAAGTTGCCCAGGTTATTAAAGGACTTAGCCATGCCCCGGTAATCTCCGAGCCGTTTTTTGACCTCCAGGCTTTCCTGGTATGCTTGTAAAGCTGAATCCATTTTGTTCCATCTATGGTAGACGTTTCCCAGATTATTGAGGAAACTCGCTTGCCTTTTCGGGATCGCCAATTCCCTGGCCAGGGCCAGGCCCTGGGTGTAAAAGGCTACTGCCTCCGCAAACTGTCGGGCATTTTTTGATAAAATTCCCAACTGGTTTAAGCTCAGCATTTCCCGGCTTAGCAGGGATTTTTGCATCGAAATCCTCAAGGCTTGTTGACAGAAAAAGCGAGCTGAATCAGGTGCGGCGTAGCGGTTCTGTTTAGCAAGTTCAAGTAGGAGATCCACCTTAAGACTGTCAACCGGCTGATATTGCCAGGAGCTATCGTCAACCGTCAGGGACTGAGCGTGAAGGCAGGAAGTGAAAGTAAGCAAGAGCAAAAGGCAGATCCCGGGAGACATGGGAGGAGGCCGTAAAGCATCTTGGAGATACATAGGCAGATGGGTTCTGGATCTGTGGTGATCCGAGTTTGGAGTTAAACCATGTTATATCCCCTTATCGACCCAGTATTTTCTCATTGGAGGCTGGTCCAGATAAGTGGCTTGTCCCATCAAATATTGGCTTAGGATAAAATTATAATTTTGACCGAATTAATTCTTAGGCAGAATATTTTATCTAAAGGAAAATCTTTCACCTATAGAAAAAAGGAATGATTGAAGCCTTTCCTGGGGGCACCGGCTTTCTGATCCACTGAAGCAACATTTTCGGGACATTCCCCGCCAGGGACCTGGCAGGAAAACCCGTCGACCAGACAAAAAGCAGCAGATGTTTACAATCCAGACTTGACACCTCAGGCAGGACTGCCTACAAAAATCACCGAAAGGGGTTGATCGGTAGCAGTCTTTCGTGGCTCAATGATCTCTCGCAACCCAAGCCCACTGTTTTCGAACAACTCCTGCCAGCTTTCCAACGTCCGAAAATACCAGGGAGCAGGCTGAGAAAAAGCCTGATCAAATCCAGCCCAGGAACCTTCCTGCCAGCCATCTTTGTAAGGCCATGCTCCTCTGCCATAGACGGGATGTAGAGTTTGGATGATAAATGCCCCTCCGGGATTAAGGAGAGCGGGAATTTGCTGAAAAAGTTGTTCCACGGATTCCTTACCTATGAGGGAGAAATTGCACACCGCTACGTCAAAGCTTTCCTGCAAATGGGCAAAGCTGGTTTCTGCGTAGGAAAGTTGACGGAAGCGCCCACCGCCCGCCTGCTCGGCGGCCGCAATCAGCTCGGGAATCATATCTACCCCCAGACAGGCAATGCCTTGATCCGCAAGCGCTCTCACCAGCCAACCTTCCCCACAGCCTACATCCAGCAGGGATTGGGGGCTTAGCCCGGTTACCACTTCAACAATGGCTTGATTGGTCAGCTCGACGCGGCTTTTGATCTGCCCTTCCCGTACCGCCGCGATCCAGGGTCTGGCATTAAGCTGCCAGGAATGAAGAATGTCGTGTTCCGCTGGATGAGACATGATAGCATTATTTTTTCCGGGAAATGAGAAATAACCAGGGCGGAGCAATGGATTGGTAATGGTCCCAGGAACCTGGGGTGGCGTCCGATTCCGTTCCTACTTCCTCCTGAAAATAAATGATCTCAAAGCCTCTGACGAGCAGGCCATTCATCACTGTGGAAAGGGTATGGCGGTATTCCTGCGGGCTTTCCACCCGCACGGGCTCGTCCTGCTGGTTCTCAAAGTTCCAATGGCCATCCTGGGTTTGGATGGGATAGCCATCTCGGTAGGGCTGCCATAGAGGATAGCCTTTGCCCTCCCACAATTCTGCCTGCTCCCATTGGCTTCCCCAACAGCCATCTTTCCAGGTGCCATGCACATAAGGATTGTGGAACATCAGATCATACACGCCACCAGGCTTGAGCACCCGGGAAACCTCATCTAGCACAGGACTGGGATCAGGAACATAGTTGATGCTGTATGGCTGATAGACCAGGTCGAAGGCCGCGGCATCAAACATGGACAGGTCTCGCATATCCGTTTTCACGATGCGGAGCTCTCGACCGAAGGCTTGGGCTACTTGGGCATCTTTTTTCAACTGCTCTGCACTAAAATCCACCACCGTTACCTCGGCTCCAAGCAAAGCGAAAGCGATACTTTGTTGCCCACCTCCACAGGCCAGACAGAGGACTTTTTTTCCAGTAAGCTCAGCCCCGTAAAACCTATGCCTACTTAAATATTCCCGCGCGGTTTTCTGGCTAAGGTCAAATTTAGGACGAGAGCATAACACATCATGCTGAACCAGTTTGTCCCAGATTTTCTCATTCTTATTCGCTTCGGTCGACATGTCATAAAGAGGTTAAGAAACGTGGTGAGTTAAAGAATGAAAAAAGGAAATCCTGGTTGTTATTCATAATTCAATTGCAGCCAATCGCCATTCATCACATACTGATCAGGGTCCCGGGTATTTTTGAATACCAAAAACAGCTTGTCCAGGCCCTGGCTAGGCTTTAAGGGAATTTCCCAGGCCCTAAAGCCTGCTTTTTCCTCATCAAAATAGCCCACTTCAGCTGTACCTAAAACTGGCCCGGAGGGGCTCCCTTTGCGGACTTCGACTATGCCTCCATAAGCATAGTCTTTAATGAAAGCGCCCCCGATGGTCACACTGCTTAGCTGGTCAAAACTCAAAGGGGCCAACTCAATGTGCTTGCCATCTTTGATAGAGCCTACCAGAGTACGCCCCTGATTCTCCCATACGCCCAGGGTTTTATCCAAATCCACCGCATCTTCCAGTTCTATGCGTGGGGCGATAAAGACTACTTTTTCTACCACGGAAAGGGCAGAGCCTTCCACCTCCGGGTGCCCCTGATCCAGATAAGAAGCCATTAATACATACTTGCCCGCTACTTCGTCCCGGGCATGTTCAGCAAAGCTAATCTCTCCTTGCAGGGGCAATAAGGTCTCTTTCACCTGTTTATCAGGATTTAGGGACAAAATATAGTCTACGATTTTACTGACTTCCGCTATGTCCAGTTGGGGGTGGGCAGACATCATGGTTTCTCCCCATACGCCCTGGCTTCCCTTGATGATGCTGCGAATGAGTTTTTGCTTATCGGCCTGGGTATAACGCTGGGCCACCTCCTGATAAGTCGGGCCTGCCACCTTTTTATCAATGGCATGGCAAGCCTTACAATCCGAAGCATTGATCAGCTTTAGGCCTTCCGGTGTCGCATTCTGCTGGTGGCCAATGCTGGCCAGGATGATGTCTTCTCCTTCAGGGATATAGTTGAAGGTAACCTTCACCCGAGAAGGATCGATACTAGCGTCCGTAGTTTTGCCATCCTCCCGATCCTCCACCGAGACCTGATAGGCCAACCGCTGATTTCTGCCGTAGGTTCGGTTATTGGTGCTGAGCTGAATTTCCAGCGTAGGAGGTTCATTGCCTACCAGAATTTTCTGGTTGGTTTGGGCGCTTTCGCCCTTTTCATCCGTCACGGTCAGCTTCACGGTATACATGCCCGGCTGTTCAAACACATGCGTCAACTGAGGCGAATTCGTTTCGATGTTTTTCTCTCCGAGGTTCCAGGTATAGCGGATTTGATCCTGATCATAATCCAAGGACTTCGCTGCAGAAAATTTCACCGCAAGCGGAGCGGCCCCCACTGCTTTATCCACGTCAAACTGAGCCACCGGAGGTCTGTTGCCCGGATTATAGTTGATGAGAGATAAACGCGCGTCCAGGTTACGGGTGCTCCATTTTTGTCCGTATTCCAGTACATACAGCTTACCTTCCTTCGTGAATAGCATATCCATGGGATGAGAAAAATCTGTCCCAGGCATAAAGGGATCAGCCTGGACAAAGTCCTGATTTTCGTCTAACTCCACCACATAAATCCAATCCCGCATCCACTCATAGACAAACCATTTCCCATCGAAGTAGGCAGGCAAAACAGTAGCATCATAATCATCGCTATGGTAGATCGGCCCGGACATAGGGTTTACGCCGCCTTCGCCCAACCAGGGGAAATCTTTGGAGCCTTTGTAGCTGTACCAAATGAAGGATTCCTGTATAGGCGGCAATTCCTGAAGGCCGGTATTATTGGGAGAATTGTTGATGACCTTTATGGGATTAAAGGCCTGGCCGGATTTTTTGCGCTTAAAATCATAATCCCGGTACATTTGATTGTTGCCCCGGCTGTAAGGCCAGCCATAATATCCGGCCTTTCGGGCCTGGTTATATTCTCCCATGCCAGCTGGACCACGCAGACTGTCTTCGCCTCCCGCATCTGGCCCCACATCCCCCCAATACACATGATTGGTTTTCGAATCGATGGAGAAACGGAAGGGATTGCGACAGCCCATTACGTAAATTTCAGGTCGGGTATTGGGGGTACCTACCGGAAATAAATTGCCATCCGGAATGGCATAGGTTCCGTCCTCTCTGGGTTGGATGCGGAGAATTTTGCCGCGGAGGTCGTTGGTGTTACCCGCTGACCGCTGGGCATCGTACAACTGACGGCCAGGTCGCTCATCAATGGGCGCAAAGCCCGATGACTCAAAAGGATTGGTATTGTCCCCTACCCCGATGTACAGCAGGCCGTCTTTGCCGAATTCTAACGCACCTCCACTGTGGCAGCATTGCCGGAGGACCGGTATTTTTAATAAGACTTTTTCCTCCGTCAACCGATCCTCATCCAGGGTAAAGCGAGAAACGTATTGGGTAGCTTCAGGTATATCAGGCGAATAGAAAAAATAAATCCACTGATTTTTCTCAAAGGCAGGGTCTACCGCCAGCCCTAATAAACCGTCTTCATTGGCGTACTGAACGGCAATACTATCCAGAACTTTGGTTTGTCGGGTTTTATAATCGAATAGTTTTACCGCGCCTCTGCGCTCCACAAAGATGATCCCCCGGTCTCCCAACTCATCCATTTCCATGGGTTCGTCTAGGTTAAAATCCAGCACCTCTTTGCTAAAGCGGTTTTCCTCAGGTAAGCGCGGCGTGCTAGCCTGTTCATAATCCAAGCTTCCTTTCACCCGTACGAACTCAATTCCAGCCCATAGTTGCTGCAGGTAGAAGGGCTCGGAAAAGGTCTGCTCTTTATGGCCTAAGCCGGTATAAAAGGCCTTTCCTCCATCGTAGTGATGTTTCCAGACCATGGGATGCTCCCTGCCATTTTTTCCGCCTTCATAGGTGCTTTCGTCCACTACCATGAGCACCTCCAGGTCTGGATTGATGGCCCGGAAATTATACCATTCTTCATGCAGGGTCCAGTCTTCCGGTATACCTTGACAACAGGCATCTTCTTTATGCAAACACCTCAAACTCGCTTCCTGTTGAGCAGGATGACCATCGAAGTAAGCGCCCACCAGGCGATTGTACCAGGGCCAATGGTATTCCGTATCCGTGGCAGAATGGATGCCCACAAATCCTCCTCCCGCCTGAATATAGCGTTCGAATTCCGCCTGTTGGACGCTATTCAGCACGTCCCCGGTAGTGTTGAGGAAAATAACTGCAGCATACTGCTTTAAGGAATCTTCGGTAAAATAGGTAGCATCTTCCGTTGCCGTAGCGGTCATGTCATGTCCAGCCAGTAGTTGCTGCACGGCTTCCGTACCAGCTTCAATGGAGGCATGGCGAAATTCCGTGGTTTTGGAAAAAATGAGCACCTTTTTGGGGCTTTGGGTGCAGGCGGAGAGGATGAGGCAAATTAAAAGGCCTATCCACATTGGTTTCAGTCCGTTCATGAGAGCTTGGATAAACAGGGATCGCTTTGAAGAAATGAACAGGCCAAAGATGGCCCTTATAGTAAAAATGAAAATAAGCAATAGAAAGGAAATGTAGCAGCAGAGACAGGGTAGGTTTCGGTCAAAAACTTTTATTTTTCGGTATGAAAGCTGCCATATTCTTAATTGCCGGGGTCTTGTCCCTGCTTTTTCCCGCGACGAAACCTCTGGGTTCACCGGCTGTGGACCAGGCATACATAGTGGTCTGGTTTGAAGATCAGTACCTCGAAGCAGGAGATGATTTTCTCAAAAAAACTGACAGTTTCAAAGGCCAGAACCGAAGCTCGGTTCGGCAGGAAGTGATGCGCGCTTTGCAAGCCATGAGTGAAGCCTCTTTCAAGAAGGTTCAGCCAAGCCTGGAGGCGCTGAAAGACGAAGGCCTGATTAGCGGCCTAAAGCGCCATTGGATCATCAATGGATTTAGTTGTCAAGCGACGGAAGCAGGCCAAAAGGCCTTAGTAAGTCTTCCGGGGATAGGGCAGGTCTTTCTGAAACCGGCCCCATCTGTAGCCCGGGGCAGCAACCAAGGGCCCGAATATTTGGTGCACAGGTCTCCCGCTCGCTTCGATCTTCAGGCCGTAAACGCCTATCCCTGGAACCTGGAAAAGATTCAGGCTCCCGAAGTGTGGAAAGAATTTGGTGTTACGGGTAAAGGGGTGCTTAACATCGTCCACGACTCCGGTTTTAAACTGGACGTGCCTCCCCTATCGGAAACGATATACACCCATCCAGGCGAGGTACCTGGCAATGGGAAAGACGACGACGGCAATGGGTACATCGATGATTATCACGGCTACCATTTTGACGAGGGGCAGGCCAATCTCAATCAGCCTCTGATTCGTCGCGGGACCAATATTCACGGGAATCTGTGTGCAGCGCTGATTTCGGGGACTTTTGCTACGGATAGGCAACAGGCCGTCGGCCTGGCGCCCGGCTCTCAATGGGCACCCGTGATCGCTTCTTCCAACATTGAGCAAGCTGTAGAATGGGCCATCGAGCAAGGGGCCGATACCTATAGCATGAGTTTTTCCCTGCCTAATCTGGGAGAATATCGCAGCCATTGGCGGAAGGTACTGGAGCACGGAACACTCTGCGGGGTGGTATTCATTTCGGGAGCCGGCAATTTTGCCGCTGGCCCCAGAGCGGAACAGGTGCCTGTGCAAATGCGCATTCCTGAGGACATTCCTCACGCGGTGCTAGGGGTAGCAGGCGTGGGAGAAGATGGACAACGCCCAGCCTTTAGCAGCCAAGGACCGGTGGTTTGGGAAACCGAACATTACCAGGACGGAGAGGTGAACAAACCAGACTTCTGCACCATCAATCATCGGGTTCCAGTGGTCGACCCAGAGGGTCATTTACTCAATCAGGCCAGCGGAAATTCTCTTTCCGGTCCTCATCTGGCCGGGATAGTAGCGCTCATGCTTTCCGCTAATCCAGAACTGCTCCCCTGGGAGATCAAAGAGATTCTGGTTGAGGTCGCACAGGACATCGGAAAGGAAGGCTTTGACTTCCAACACGGACATGGCTTCGTCAATGCGTATGAGGCTGTCAAAGCCGTAAAAGCTCGCTAAGTCTGGCCTCTACACATCTTATTTAAAAGGAATATGCATATAGGCCTCCTCGTGGGGCTTGCCCGGAGCGATGATAAATTGTGGCTCGCCCGATAGCTGGTAAATCACACTGGCGTAGGTATTTTCATTGCTGACCACGTCGCGGGTTTCATTGTCCCGAGAGCGGAGGACAGTTTTGATATCTTCTATGCCTACCCCTTCGGTTTCAGAAGTGAATCGCTCTTGGAAGGAAGCAATCCTCTGGCATCGAAACTCCTCTTGTTGGAATTGCTCTATGCTGATGCTCGCATTTCCCAATATCCCAAGAAAGGCCTGGCTAAAATCCGTATTGGCCATGGGATGATTGGTGTGGTAGGTAAAAGGGGCGTTTTCGAAGGGGCGGAATTCTGCTACCTGATTGGCCGAGCATTCCATACTATGCACCGTTTCGGGTCCACCGATGATGTAGTTCTGACCAGAGGCATGCTGGATTTCGTGGAGAAAGGCCAGGGCCTCTTCCTGGGTATTTTTTTCTAAAACCCCTCTGACGATAAAGGTGACCGGAAGCCCGGTAGTCCCAGAACCCAGTTGGATAAGGGTATTACAGTTAATGGAGACCGCCTGATCGTTCATGCCCGTGATCCCCAGATGACCTGGGATGGTCAGGTACATGGTCTGCTTTTGGGTTTCTGGTTCAATGACATTGATCACCGTTTGATAGCCATGATAGAAAGGCGGTATGTCCATGTTTTGGGCGGCAATGCTGGGCTGGTCCTCCCTTTTATTTAATCCAAAGGAACTACAGCTATGAGCACTTAGGTTTAGGGTATGAAACCAGTATTCATCTATTAACTGATGCATCAATAGGTCCGCATAGGCCAGACCCGAACCTTCCGCTATGCCTTTAACCTCTTCCAATAGATCTGGCGTCCATTGCTCGATATCGCTTACGTAATCGGTTTCTTTCAGGAAATAGGCGATAAAGGAGTCGGCATCCTGCTTGGAATTTTGCTGGATATCATCCTTTAATAGTTGGAGAACCTCCTCAATTTCCTTTTTAAGGAGTTTTCCATGGGTGAGCCCTCTTTCGTAGGGTGTCCCGCTCAATTCCAGATAAATGAGCTTATCGTCTGCCAGGTGTTGGACGGTGGATTCCACGGCTTTCTCATCCAGGGAGGCCGAGTTTTTGGTGGCGGTGCTTTGGCAGGCTACTGAAAAAAGGACCGTAAAAAGCAGGAGGTATATTTTTCTTTCCATGACGAGTAAGGATAAGGCAGACCCATAAAGTCCAGAATGCGAGGGCATCCTGATCGGATAAGTCTTTTCAATATACATCATTATTACAAGCCCCTCCCTTATACCGTTTCAAGCAGTTCAGGGATTTAATCATTTTTCAAAAAATACCCCTGGTTCGAAATGGCCTGCTCGCTGACGAATATGGTAGCAGATTTAACCCACACCTCCGCATAGTTACCCGTCGCATATTGCTTTTGGATATCCCCACCAAAGGTTTCTGCCCCTGAGCACCAATTGCGATTTACCTCAGGGGATTTTCCATTGGTTTGGTTATAGGCCCCTTGCTTAAAGAATAAGCCCTCCTCTGCATAGGCATTTGCTCGTTCTACCCCGTCCTGCCCGATGGGTACGAACAACTTTTGGGTTTGCTCCGGAATATCTCCCCTGGTAGTATAAGCAGATTGAATAAGGTTTTTGGTAAAAATCCGGGTCTCATGGCCTTCACTGCTGAATCGCAAATGCATGATGCCCTCCTTCACCTCAATTTCGTAACGAAACTCCTCTCCCAAGGCTATGCCTTCTGTAGGTTCTTCCGGATAAGTATCTTCCCCGGCACCTACTACCGAAAAATCATGGCCCCAGACGGCTGTAGAGAAATCCCATCTACCGCTATTGTCCGCTCCGGCCGTATTGATTTCGTAGTGCCAAAACACAGATCCTTTGGTATGGCCGGGGAACTTTTTGTAAAAAATTTTCAGTGGCTCGTTTTCATGGCCATCCGCGCTATGAATCTGCCCGACTACTACGGAGTAAGAAGCTGCTACCCTGGCATCCCCTGTAGCAGAGACATTCATCACTTTAAGCGTCGCCGTTAATTTTGCGGGGGTCATGGGAGACCACTTTTTTAGCTGGGCCAGCTCGGTTCTGGTATTGTTGGAAGTTCCATGGGTATACCCTGAGTTGGGTGCTTTGTACACGACCCACTTCTCTCCTTCTTCTTGGGTGGCATAAAAAAAGTCTTTATGCTCGACCCCAGTGGCCTGCCCGGCGTTGGACCCATCTCCCAGGATCAGGTTCCAGTCCATGAAAAAGGGAATCACCTCACTGGGAAAAACGTTCTTCTGCGAGCGGTCCTTTTCTTTGTGGTTTGAAGCTTCGGAGCAAGCGCTGCTGAGTAGCATGGGCAAGCCCACCAACAGGCATAACAATCTGGAGGAAAAGCCAGGTCTCATATCTCTCATTCTTTTAGGTTGGGCGTGAGGCATGAATATAAGACATTTTTGGTGCACCAAATTGGTTCACCAAAAAATTTTTATTTCAGCCAGCCAAAATCCTCACAACCCACGGGGCATAGCGCTCCCAAAACCGCGCCTGTATACCCGGTAAAATCCCGTTGATTTCGGTCAAATGTTCATCTGAAGAAGCTTTTACAGGAATATGCGGCAAAAATTGGTCGACCAATTTTGGTGGATTTCTCATCGAATGAAGCCCTCTTTTTCATACCCTTTTACAGCCTGTAATCGTGCATTTTGGGCAAAGAAAAAGGGTCCAAGCTTTTTTTTACCCAGAAATAAAGCTTATGTTCGGAATAGTAAATTGGTTCACCAGTTTGGTCACCCAAATTGGTTTGCCAAAAAGCCGTTCCTTTTTCTGCTACCAAACTACTTGACTACTACAAATGCTACATGAAATGAAATCCTAATCCTTCCCAAATAGAGCCGGATATCTTCTGGTCTATTTGCTGAAATTCAGCCGCTCCTCTGGCCGCAATTCAACCCGCATCCACGAATATCTGAACGCGGCAGATTTGCCGAATTCCCACCTTGACCGGCCATGTCGGGAGTGGACTCCTATGCAAATTCCTGACCTCTCTAGAAAAACTATAATCTAAATTATACAATTACTAAACAATCAATTCCAATGAAACTAACATTGACATTGTTTACTGCATTGTTGATTACGCTCTCAGGCTTTGCCCAAAGTGGCAGCACGCTAACAGGAACCGTAACAGATGATGCAAACAACCAGCTTGTTGGGGTGAAGGTCGTCGTGGCCGGAACTACCAGGGGCGCCCTAACAGATTCCGAAGGGAATTATGAAATAGAGGTGAATAACGGAGATGAACTCCTGTTCTCTTATTTTGGATATGAGACACAATCAGTTACCTACAACGGTCAAGCCAGCATTAACATCACTTTGGCAGAAGATATCAGCCAATTAGATGAGGTGGTCGTAGTTGGCTACGGTACGCGGAAAAAATCCCATAACACCGGGGCTATTTCTCAGGTAGATGGAGGTGATATCGCCGCCATTCAGGCCAACCGGGTGGATGACGCGCTGGCGGGTAAACTGGCCGGAGTGTTAATTCAAAACCAAGATGGTGCGCCGGGTGCAGATCCCAAGATTCAGATCCGGGCCGCTTCTTCCATTTCCGGGGCCTCAAATCCCCTGATCGTGGTGGATGGCTATCCGATTTCCGGTAGCTTAGCCACCGTAAACCCCAATGATATTCAGAGTATTGAGGTCTTAAAGGATGCTGCTTCGGCGGCTATTTATGGTTCTCGGGGAGCAAACGGGGTGATTCTTGTTACCACCAAAAAAGGCACTTCCGGCCGGGCTAAAATGAGCTATAACGCTTATATAAGCACCGCTAGTAAGTATGTAAGCGACAACATCAATCCTACTTCAGGCGAGTGGGCTGCTACCATTGAAGCTGGCATAGCCGATGGCACATTTGATGTATCAGAAATGGACCCAGAATTATTGAACTACCGACTCAATGCGTTCAAAAATTCTCCAGATGTTATGGCAGTTGAAGACTGGCTTTTCCGGACAGGTTACAGCACCAACCACGACCTGAGTATCAGTGGTGGTACCGATGACATGAGCTACTTTGCTTCACTGGGTTATCTGAACACGCAAGGGATTGCGATCACTCAGGGATTCGAAAGATATAATGCCCGGATTAACGTGAACGCCAAGCTGAATAAAAGATTCAGTACTGGCCTAAACGTCAATGGATTCATTGGTAACCGAGACATGGTAGGTCATGACATGCGCGACCTGCTCAGGGCTTACAGTGTGCACCCGGTCTACCACACTGAAGCTTCGATTGCTTTTGTACAGCAGTTGGACCAGCAGGCCCAAGCTCTTGGCCTTTCTGGTTTTGACAATGGATTTAGAGGGGGCAGTGATGCGCCCTGGAATAGTAGCATCGCTACCCTGGAGCCAGGCATGACGGCTCAGGATTGGCATTACGGCAGAAGCGGTAATGGAATCGGTGGATCAGGGGATGCTGGTCCGGCTACCAAACTGGACAATACGGATCGTTACCAGAATACCATTTTCGGAAACGTAAGCTCTTTCCTTCAGTTTCAGATTATTGAGGGTCTCAACCTAAAAACGGTACTGGGGGCAGATGTCCGAGATACCAGAGATTTCTTCTGGAGAGGCCTGGAATTTGATTCCCGTGCCCGTTCTACTCAGACCGCGCTTGATCAGACAGATTTGAAGAGATCTTCCGTATTGAGTGAGACCACCTTGAATTTTGCCAAGACTCTGGGAGGGCATGATATTTCTGCCGTAGCAGGCCTGGAATTCCAGAATTTTTATATCAATGGCATTTCTCTCAATGGGACCAATGTACCTTATGGCCAACCCCAAAATTTTGCTTTACTCGATCCCGCGGATATTGCTATCTCTGAGAGAAGAGAAACCATCGCTCGTCAGAGTGTTTTTGGTCGAATCAACTATGCTTACGACAACCGCTATCTCGCATCTGTTTCTCTCCGTAGAGATGGCGACTCCCGCTTCGGTGCCAACAACCGTTTTGAAACTTTCCCGGCCTTCTCCCTGGGATGGAATATACACAATGAAGCCTTCTTCAACTCCAACTTCTTGTCTGACTTCAAACTGCGCTTCAGCCGAGGATCACTGGGTACTACCGCCTTCTTAGGCGCTTACAACTCGCTGAGCCTGCTAAATCCACAAGCCACCCTCTTTGGCAACGGCTTCCTGATTCCCTCTGATATTGCCAACCCTGATCTGACCTGGCAGACCAACACCGAGACCAACTATGGGATCAACCTGGGCTTCCTGAACAACCGGTTTAGAATTGGCGTGGATTACTACACTTCAGTTATCGAAGACATCCTCATTAATCAGAGTGTTTCTGAAGTGCTGGGTACTACTTCTATCGCCCTGAACTCTGGTGATGTGAAAAGCTCCGGTTTGGAATTCGAAGTAGGGGCTACCGTGGTGAACAACGGAGCCTTCCTTTGGAACCTAAGTGGTAACCTTTCAACCGTTAATTCTGAAATCACCGACCTGGGGGGCCTGGACGAACTGCCTCGTACCATCTATGGCCAGAGTGGTCGCGGTCCGGTGTTTAGAAACTATGTGGGCGGACAAATAGGTGAAATGTGGGGACTGGAAACCATCTCGCCGGTTGAAATGGTATGGGTAGCTGACCCAACCAGAAACAACGGTATCAATAGCGGAGAAAGCTATGTCGTTGACCAGAATGATGATGGCGTGATTGACAGAACCAGAACAGTCGAAGAAGGGGGAGATTTGGTAAAAATCGGACAAAACACGCCTGATTTTTATTGGGGACTGAATAGCCAGATG
Organism: Bacteroidota bacterium; assembly: GCA_038527215.1. Classification (GTDB taxonomy): domain Bacteria; phylum Bacteroidota; class Bacteroidia; order J057; family J057; genus JAWPMV01. The sequence continues at coordinate 16,901 of JBCBGC010000098.1, read as the reverse complement.
AGCTATAAAGACTTTGATCTTTCTTTCCAGCTACAAGGCTCTCACGGTGCTGAGGTATTTAACATTGACCCCCTTTATTTCAACTCTCAGTGGGGTGGTAGACTGCGCTCCAGTTTTGATGACAATGGTGATGGGATTGCAGACCATAATGGCGAGCATTATGAACGCAACCGGAACCAAACGGATGCCATGATTCAGGACGCTTCTTACGTAGCCCTGAGGAATGTAACCCTGGGGTATAACCTGGTGAATAAACTGGGTCTGAGTTCTGCCCGTATCTACGTGGCCTCGACCAACCTGCTCTACCTGATGGCCAGTGACTACACTTCCTTCAACCCAGAAGGAGTAGAAATCACGAATAGCGGCTACTTAGGACCCACTACCTATGGGGTACAGGTAGGTGCCAGCCCTGTCGTGAGAAGTTTCACCTTTGGTGTAAATGTCAATTTTAACTAAGAAAAATCATGAGAATCATATCCATATTATTAGTGTCCCTGCTGTTCATCGTAGCATGCGAGGACCTGGAACAGTTTCCGCCCAATATTGCCAGTTCCAACTCTTTGACTGACTATGAGGGCGTACTCAATGCTGCTTATTTCTATCAGCATGGTTCTGTCACCCCCTTAGCGGTGATGGGCGACTTCAGAGCAGATAATGCCTTTATGTTTGAGGCTCCCTATACGGAGTTCGATCTCTTCGGTCCAAATCTGACCACCATGGAGGATCAATTCTTCGGGCCCTTTTATACGGCACTCTATAAGTCTATCCTCAGTGCGAATAATGTGATCACCAATTCGGAAAATCCTACGGAGGTAGCTGAAGCAAAGTTCCTGAGAGGCTTGTCCTACTTCAAGTTGGTAAAAGTATTTGGGGATGTGCCGGTGAACTTGTCTCCAGAGCCAAGTGCGACCGATGAATCTATCCTCACGCGGCAGCCCGCCACCAATGTTTATAACAATGTGATTATTCCTGACCTGGAGGACGCCATCGCCGGCCTTGGTACCAAAATCGTCGATGGAAGAGCCTCTAAGTATGCCGCACAAGGGATCTTAGGTAAGGTCTACCTGCAAATGGGCGAATTTGCCAATGCAGAGCCTCACCTGGCCGCCGTGATCAACGGCGCAGCCGCAGCGGGCATCAGCCTGCAGGCTAATTTCGAAGATATATTCGGAGAGGCAAATGACCTGAATTCCGAAATCATTTTTGCCACTCAGATTTCCAGCTCTATCTCTGACGAATATGGCTTCTCTGAGTTTTGGTCCTGGTCTGGAGGCCTGGACACCAAGTCCCTGAATCCGCTGGAACAAGATTTAGTAGATGCCTTCAATGCCAATCCTGGTGATTTACGAGCTGCAGTTTCCATTGACACGGCCACCATGTCCTCTCCCAAGTTTCCGCAGACCGGAGGGCCAGACCACGACTGGATTGAGTTGAGACTGGCAGATGTAATGCTGATGTATGCTGAAGCATTGAATGAGACCGATGCTGCCCCGGAAACGGTACTGGACGTATTGGATCCGATTCGTACCCGGGCTGGCCTGGCTCCCCTGGACCATACCGCCCTCGACTCAAAAGCGCTGATTCGACAAGCCATTCAGGACGAAAGAAGACTGGAACTGGCTTTTGAAGGACAGCGTTGGTTTGACCTGGTAAGAACGGGAACGGTCGACGCGGAAATGGGACAGTCTATCAATAGCAATTACCATTTGTTCCCCATTCCTATATCAGAAGTGTTGGCGAGCTTTGGGGTGATTACCCAGAACGATGGGTACTAATCCTCATGCGCACTGACGCAGTTTTTTTCACAAGTAAACTGGTGAGCCCACATGGTTCTTTTTCATTGGCTTTTCAGCGGTGATGACAGTGAAAACAGAACAGGGCTCACCCCTTTTCCCTGTCCATGTACACTTTAGTTTATTAGGGCTAGTAGTAGCGCTAGAGGGAGGTCAATGACCTCCCTACTTTTGACTTCCAGAAAGTAACTGTAGCGCTTTGGCTCTATGACTTAGAAGAAAGGCGGTGAACCTTATACCCTTCAGATGTCAAACCAATCAACCCTGCTGAATAGACTTTACCGATTCCTCCTGGGAATCGGCCCAGGTATCTTTGCGATTGGCTATACCATAGGCACCGGTAGTGTTACCTCCATGATTGTGGCGGGCAGCAGCTATGGCATGCAACTTTTGTGGGTATTGGCGTTGAGTTGTTTATTCTCCTGGATATTGATGGAGGCCTATGGCAGATACTATTTGGTAACCGGAGAAACCGCCCTTTTTGCCTTTCGCAAGCACCTTAGATTCGGGCGTCTGATGTCTATCCTTATCATCGTAGGCATCAGTTTCGGACAATGGAACTCTCTGACTGGTATTTTGGGGATTTCTACCAATGCCATTGTGGAGACCCTGGCGCTCTTCTTCCCTGTCATAGAAGGAAATGAATATGGCTGGGTCCTGGGCGTAGCTTTGGTGGTCATTGGGATCATGTATGCTATTTTATGGCGCGGAAAATATGCCATCTTTGAGAAGATTCTGCTCTTCTTCGTTACCCTGATGGGCTTATCTTTTTTACTTTCTTTGTTTATCGTTTTGCCCGATCCGGTGCAAATTGCCAAAGGCTTTATCCCTTCCATCCCTCAGGTTGAAGGGGGAAGAATGTTGGTGGCCGCTTTTGTTGGAACCACCATGGCTGCCGCCACTTTTATTTCACGCCCCCTTTTTATTCAGGGGAAAGGCTGGACCAAACAAGACCTGAAAGAACAGCAAAAAGATGCCTTATGGGCAGCGGTGTTAATCTTCGTCATTAGTGGCTCTATCATGGCTGCAGCCATGGGCGCATTTTATGAAAGTGGAACAGTGGTCACCAAAGTATTGGATATGGTGTATGCGCTTGAACCCGTTGCTGGTAAGTTTGCCATCGTCATTTTCTTTATGGGAACCCTGACCGCGGGCCTCTCCTCGGTATTCCCAATTCTGATGATAGCTCCTTTAATGATTGCGGACTACCAACAGGGAATCCTGGATACCTCTTCCCGGCAATTTAAGCTCCTGGCTGGGGTAGCCTGCTTAATCGGGTTGACGGTTCCGCTTCTGGGAGCGAATCCGATTCAAGCGCAGATTTTAACCCAAGTTTTTAATGTTTTCGTTCTTCCCTTGGTCATCATCGGAATCATCATTTTGATCAATAGAAAGGACTTGATGGGAGCCCACAAAGCAGGCACCATGCTGAATGTTGGTATGGCATTGGCGCTGGTTTTTGCCTGTGTCATTTCGTATAACGGAGTCCTTGCTATATGGGAAAAGTTTTAAAGCAGGGCAGATTTTCGAAAAAAAATACAAGCTATCCCTAAAAAGATAAAGTGGATTTAATTAAGTAGAAGTTACAAAAAGCAAACAATGGAACTGACGAATAAGACCGCCATCGTAACCGGCGGTGGACGAGACATCGGCCGATATATCTCTCTCAAACTGGCCTCCATGGGAGCCAATGTGGTCGTGAATTATTACAACACGCCTCAGGATGCAGAGGAAACCCTTCGGCTCATTTCAGCCGCAGGAGGAACAGCCATGGGGATCAAGGCGGATTTGACAAAATGGGATGAATGCTTCCGATTAGTAGAGGAAAGCAGGCAAGCCTTTGGCGATAAGGTTCACATTTTAGTCAACAATGCCGGAGGCCTGGTCGGCCGCAAAAAGCTCTGCGAAATGGACGAAGCGTTTTGGGACTTCGTCATGGATCTGAACCTCAAATCGGTCTTTATGATGCATAGAGCGGTAATTGACCATATGCCTGAGGGGGGAAGCATTGTGAACCTTGCTTCCCAGGCCGGACGAGATGGCGGCGGGGGTGGTTCTTCTGCCTATGCCGCTTCCAAAGGGGCCATCATGACCTATACCCGTTCCATGGCCAAAGAGCTTGGTCCCAATGGCATCCGGGTAAATGCCGTCTGTCCAGGTCTCATCAATACTACTTTTCACGATACTTTTACCCCGGATTCGGTGCGGGAAGCGGTAGCTGGCAAGACCCCGCTTGGGCGGGAGGGCAGACCAGAAGAAGTAGCTAATTTGGTGGGATGTCTGGTCTCCCATGAAACCTCCTTCGTAACAGGGGCAAACTTTGACATCAATGGCGGCCTCGCCTTCTCCTAAGGCAGAAGGTTCCGCCAGCTCCTTTATATAAATTAAGGGTTTAGGTTTGTGCTGCTTTTCCTGGAGAAGCGGTACAAGCCTCCCTACTTCCCTGTCCTATTTTCCCCTCCGCCTTTCTTCCTTAGCCGGGTCCCAATCTCCCTATTGAGCCGGATGTAGCGTAAATACGCATGTTTTTGTATTTTGACTTCGCATCAAAAACACCATAGGCCAGACCCAGGGCATATCCACTTTCGCACAAGCAATTGATTACCTGGGCATTACCTCATCTTCGCTAAACGCACTGTTGACCAATGAAACTGGAAATCCTCGCACATAAAGAAAACCAAGCCATTCAAAATGAAATCATTTCTAAGATTCAGGAGCTGATCAACTACAAAAATTTGGAACCAGGCGACCGGCTGCCACCCGAAAGAACCATGGCCGACAAGTTTGGGGTGAGCAGGAGAAACCTTAGTAAGGCCATCCAAAAACTGGAGTTTTATGGCTTATTAGAATCTAAACCCCAAAGTGGCACCTTTATCGCCAACGTTGGGAGACTAGCCATGAACGGTATCCTGGACAACCTGCAAGAACTCGGTCAACCCGATTTCAAAGAATTGATCGAGACCAGGATAGGCCTGGAAATTGTGATCGTGCAATACGCAGCCCAAAGGAGGACCGACGAAGATTTATTCAGCATTGAAACGGCCCTGGAAGCCTTTAAGAAAACCCTGCTGGAGGGCGGGGGTGCCTTAGAAGAAGATATTTTGTTTCACCTGGAAATCGCCAAAGCCAGTCATAACACTGCCCTGACGACCCTGATTCATTTGATCATCCCGGAAATCATCGGCATCTACGATAAGGATCGAATCTGTGAAGGGGACGAAGCCCTGGATGAAATCAAGAAGCATGAGGATATTTATCTCGCCGTGAAGGAGGGCAACCCCAGCTTGGCTAAAGAAAAGATGGAGGTTCATTTTACCAGGTTGAGAGAGTATCTTCAAACGCTTGGCTAATCAGATATTTTTTTCGGTAAAAGGATGGGCCGGATAATCTCTTATTTCTGATAAGCTTCGCACTTCGCCATTCAACAAGACCTCTGGATCCACTTTCCTCTTTTTTGTTCGATATCCTCCTGTTGCGATTCCCGATTCCTGCAAACGGGCTTTCACTTCTATCTCCCGGTTGATTTTTTCCAGAAGGTAAAAATCGTCTTGAAAAAAATCTTCGATGGTGATGATCCTTCTATCCAGGCATTCCAGGATAAGCGCCTTCATCTTACTATTTGCCACCATATTTTCCTCCCCTTCAAAATAATGCTGGGTTAAATAGGTATAAGCCTCTTGAAACCAGGCGGCGTATTCCACAGCCTTTAATACCACTCGGCCTTGAAACACCAACATGCCCTCGAGAAACCAGTTAATCTCTTCCAGGGAGATTTTCCCCAACTGGAATAAATCACGAAGGGTATAGTCAATGCGGTCAGTGGATAAAGCGGGCAGCGGGTATTCCAGTATGGGAAATTTGTCCAGATCTGTAAAGGCCTCTACCTTAAATCCATACTGCAATAAGGTGGACGGGATGTCTGAGCTTTTCAGGACTTTCTCATATCTTTTCTCATGATAGTCTTCTTCCTCAACTTCAAGGACAAAATCGATCAAATGGGAAAAAGCAGTATGAGAAATATCGTGCAACAGGCCGGCAATTTGTTCCTCTATGCTCCCTCCTAGCTTTTTGATCAGGAACATTACCCCGACTGAATGCTCGAATCTCGTATGGTTAAGGGCCGGGTTGACCAGAAAAATAGGGCCTCCCTGGTGAATACGGGATAGGCGCTGAAAGGTCTTGGTTTTTATCAGCGCTTCAAGCACTTCTGTCAATTCAAATTCCCCATAAATTTTGTCGACATATTTCATACAGTTGTGCTTAACATGTTTTTTAGGTGAGCCATGCGGATAAGGCTATGCATGATCTGGTCAGCGAAACGAAAGTAAACAAATGTTGTATGGTTTCCCTCGATCTCCTACTCCTACCCTGCTAAATTGAAATACCCAGATTTTCGCCCTTAACCTTATCCCCAGGTTCTACGTCTCTAGATGTGGATCAATCTACTTCACACCAACCATATTCCCCATGATCATTCGCCCCTACCACCATGATCAGGACCAAACGTCCGTTCACCGAATTTGGAGAGAGGTTCACTGGATAGATAAGGACCAGGAACCATTCATGGACCATTTTTTATCGAGTTGTAAGGCCCTGGTAGCTGAAATCGACCAGGCCGCTGAATGTCTGGTCGCTTCGACCAAAGGAGACTTTCAATACCTGCAGCAACCGCTACCCTTATCTGCCATTTCAGGCGTCACCACCAGCAGGATCGCGCGGAAGCAAGGCCTGGCTGGACGTATGACCGCGCAAATGGTGGCATCTGATGCCGCAGAAGGAGCGGCGGTCTCGGCTTTAGGGATGTTCGAGCAGGGTTTCTACAATCGCTTAGGATTTGGCACGGGGCCTTATGAGAACTTTCTGTACTTCGATCCTGCCGACCTCTTGATTGACCAGGCTTTCCGCGTACCTAAACGCCTCAGCCAGGATGATTGGGAAATCATCCATCAGGCCATGTGTGCCCGGCAAAGAGGACATGGCAGCGTGAATTTACATGCAGCCATGGTAGTCAGGGCGGAACTGGGCTGGGGAGGAAAAGGCTTTGGCTTAGGCTATCAGGATGGCCCCGATGGCCAACTGAGCCATTTCATGTGGATCAAGGGAGATCAGGAGAATGGGCCTTATGAGGTCAATATGCTGATCTATCAGAACGCAGCCCAACTCCTGGAATTACTCGCCTTATTAAAATCTCTGGGGGATCAAATACGCCTGGTCGGCATTTTTGAACCTCCCGAGATTCAGGTGCAGGATTTAATCCGTCAGCCCTTCAAGGGGAGGAAGCAGTCCAAAAGGTCTGCCTTCGAACAGCGCCACCGGGCGGAGGCTTTCTGGCAAATCAGGATTTGTGATCTGCAGGCCTGCATAGAAGCAGTGCATGTGCCGGGAGATTCAGTAGCCTTCAACCTTGAGTTAACCGATCCGATTGAGAACTTTCTTGACGAAGACCAAGCCTGGCGCGGCATCGGAGGAAAATATCACCTCAGTTTGGGTCCGGAGTCCCAGGTAGCAACTGGATTTTCTGAAGGCTTACCGGTGCTGAAAGCCTCAGTAGGTGCTTTTAGCCGACTTTGGTTAGGGGTACGCCCGGCCAGCGGCCTGGCCATTACGGACGAGCTTGAAGGACCTGCGGATTTGCTCAGAGCACTGGATCAGCTGCTCCGGTTGCCCAAGGCCCATTTGGGCTGGGAGTTTTAAGGCCTAGCCTTTGATGCTGCGATATAATTGCTGGGTTTCCGGCAAAGGGGTGACGCCGAATTCCCGGTCGAGAATTTCCTCACACTGGCGGTAAGTCTTGATAGCCATCGGGCGATTGCCTTTTTCCAGATAGGCTTCCATCTGAATCCGGTAAGCATCCTCCCAGGTAGCGTCTATCTGCAAGGCGCGCTGGGTGAGGCGCACGCTCTCCAAGGGGTTTTCCCGGACCAGCAATTCACTCAGGCTGATGAGAGCCCCTAAGGTTAACAACTGAATCCGCTCCCGTTCCTCACTGGTCCAATCTTCATATAAGCGGGCGGGGAGATAAGCGCCTTCATACAACTCTATAGCCGCGCGATAGGCTCTTTCCGCCAAGGTGGGCTGGGCAGCAAGGGTTTGGTTCCCCAAAGCGATCAATTCATCCAGGGCCTGAGCGTCCAACCAGATGTCCTCCAGGTCGAGGTAATAGGTAGGCCCCTGGCGAATGATATACTTTGATTCGGTCCGGCTTTTACGATCCGGTTCCAGGACTTTGCTCGCCCCATGATTGGCCACCTTGAAGTTTTGCTGGCCTGCTTTTCCGTCCAATTCAGGCCAGATGTGATCAATGATTTGTTCCTTATGCAGGCCGTGGCGGTGGCGGTTGGTCACAAAAAACTGGAAAAGCTGGGCAGAAACATCCCTACCCCAGGCTTTGGGGTTCACCACTTCATTGGCACGCCAAAGCTGGAACTTGCCCAGCGTCTGCACCCGAAGAGAAGCCGTTTCCTTTTTAGTTAGCCAAACATCTATTTGTTCTTCGACCGCGATCATGCTTCATCCTGGTTTGACAGCTGCTCGACCTTTTGATTCAAGGCTTCTACGTCTTTGGATAATTGCCCTAATAATTGCACAATCTGCTGGTAATCAGCCTTGGAGGAAGTCAACCAGGAACTAAGGTCTAATTTTTGGCTAAAGCCTCCTTTTACTTGTTCTATTTGTTCCTGCAATTGATCCTGAAGCTGGTCTTGTAATTGAGATACCTGCTTTTTGGGATCTTTGATGGTTTCCATGACCATGCGAGGGGCATCAGTGGCCATTTTTTTCCATAGGTCAAAACTCTTAGAGAGGATGCCCTTTTGCTCTTCCAGCGGTTTATCTTCCATAGCAGAAATGGTCAGATCAGCCAGTTTACTTTGGATAAAGCCCAGGGCCTCCTCAAACTCGGAAAAGCGTTTTTCTTCCCCTCCCTGCACATGGCGGATATTGCCTCGCCATTGGACCTCAGGCTCCCCTTTTTCATTGTTGAACACCTTTTGGGTGAATCTTAACATAAAGGACGCTGTCTCATTTTTTGTGGAAGCCATGGGATTGGTAGATTTGGTCATAGAAAAAATACAGGAAATAAACCCTGCTATGGCCCCTTAAAATAGGGAATAAATAGCAGGGTTTATGAAAAAGTTTGCGGGTTGGAGGAACCTACCTCCCACTTCGCAGCTTACATCTTCTGATAGGAATTTTCAAACTCATCTTGTATGACCACCGCATCCCCAAAGGAAGTAAGTTCCAGCTCTTTTTCCAGCACTTCACTTTCAAACTTCCATCCATCAGGCAGGTCAAGTTCCTGGCCCAGGTTTTCCAGGTCATCTATGGTGAGATCGGGCTTGATCATGGAGGTGTAAGATTGCATGACATACACCTCTCCTGCGGGATTAATGAGCTTATAGATGCGGTTGTTCTTTTTGAACTTGAAAATCGTCCATCGCTTAATGATATGTTCTGTATAACTGGCAGCATCCTCTAATGGCCCATCAATTTGTGCCGACAGTTTCATTTGAATGTCCCCGAAAGTGCCAATTTTTTCATAGCCCGCATCTCCTTCTCCCCTCTTTATCTTGTTGACGAGCCAATATCTGGGTCCATTGGCTTTGATGTCGAGGGCCCCATACATATTCTTCAATTCTTCCGCATTGATCGCTAACCAATCTTCACTCGGGCACAGGTTGAATCCAATGGTTGCGTAGACCTCAGTAACTAAATCCCCTCCATTTTCAAAGGTGAAGAGCAATTCGCAATAGCGGTAATCCCGAAAATCTTTGAACAGGAGAGATTCGCTTTGGGTTTGGGTATCATTCGGGATGGGGCTTTCAAAGTAGTCATCAGGCAGTTCGACCTTGCTACAAGCAGTACTCAATATGGCCAGCGCAGCGATGATCACAGAAACATTTCGAGAAATCATGATATTCATTTTTGTTGTTGTTGAACATGACGTAAATGAAGGATGATTTCGAATTTCTTGTGAAGGGAAGCTAAGTGGATTGGACAAAAGGCAGGATCAATTGAACAGCAGCTTGTGCATCCTTGCCAACTTGGGAGGAAGCGTGCCAGGAGAGGTAGGCCAGAGGCTTGTTTGATTTTTTTCACCAACGACCGTCCAGCTATCCACCTGGCTCATCAGAACTCCTCCTTAATGTTCTGCCCTGGACCCTCGCTTTTCTTGCTGCTAAAACTGTTGCAAAAAAGTCACCTTAAAAATGGCCTGTTGGCCAAGCAAGTTTTCTTCCAAACCTGTAACAGGGTCTAGCAGATCCTGACGGTTATCATTATACACGAGGTAAATGTAGGAGAGCGGCCGATACTCCCACACGAATCGACTGTTTAGGGTAGCCCTATCCAAGGCAGTATTGTATTGAAAAAAGGAAATAAGTTGGATCCTTGGGTTAAGCGCCAGCCGCAAGCCGGTTCCTATCAGGTGCGTTTCTACCGAGTTATCATTTATGCCCAAATTGGACAGCCTATTGAACTCATAATCGGCCGTAAGCTGAATATGGGGCAAGGGAGCAAATCGTAAGGAAGCGGAAAGCGTGTGCAGGCTCCCATTGAAATACCCACCAAATCGGTAGGCGCCACTGATCGCTACCTTTCTCGAAAAGTCCCCTCGGTAGCTAAAGCGATGACTGGTAAATGCGTAATCACCGGGAGAAATCTCGATGCCTACCGGAGAAAATGTGTTGCGCAACGACTGCCAGTTGGTCCGTATGCTGTACAGCACCTCGCTTCCGTTTTGCAGGATCAGATAGAAGGGCGTGTAGCTGATGAAGCCTTCCCTAAAAGAGAGATCATCCAGATAATTGTAGAGATAGCTGGAAATACCCGGACTAAGCTGCCGTATAGCCCTCGGGAGCCATTTGGGCCGCAACCTCAATTCAAATGCAGGACTAGTGAGCAGGTAATTATTTGCACTGATAAATCCCACTCTGGGATTATAATCGGCCGTAACAAAGGCTTGTACATGTCCCAGATACATCCAATTATTAGAGAAATAGGTCCAGGTTGAGCCGGAAAGCCCTTGATCCTTGGTGGCTCCTGAGGAGGTAGAGCCAGAAAGCATCCAGAATGAATTGATCTGCTGGGTGGGTCGAAAAAAACCATCAATGGTAGCGGTGGCGTTCGTGCTAGACTCGCCTGAGGCATTTGCCTCATAATGTCTTAAGGTGGCCATGCCGCCAATGCGACCCTGGGAGGACAGGTTAGCAGAGTACCGCGCCACCGCGAAATTAGCGGCTGGGGTATTTCCGCTTTCCCGTTGCCGGATGGCCAGAAGCCCCAGATTTTGTTTATCACTTCGATTGGTAAACCGAATCCCGGCCTCAATCGGAATGGGATTGCCGCTGTCATCCAGGCCAATCCTCCGGCTAAAGAAAGGTTGCAATTCGTCCCAGGCAGCCATGTTGTAGATTTCATTCCCCTCCAAAAAGAACTGCCTTCTTTCAGGAAATAGCACAGAAAATCGGGATAGGTTCACCACTTGTCGGTCTACATCAGCTTGGGCAAAATCTGTGTTAAAAGTAAAATCGAGGACTGAACTCGGCCCGGTAACCCATTTAACTTCCCCCCCTACTTTGAGATCAGGGCTTTCTGCCACCACCTCACCGTTCACCTTGCGCCTGTCATAATCGACGGGTGCATAAGGGATAACCTGAACATTCGCAGAAGGCGGCGGTGGTTCAATTCCGCTAAGAATAGCCTCATACGGCATGCGATAGACATTAAAGGCGCGAGGTACGGCAGGGAAAGAGGCGAACTCATTATTGCTCCTGATGTTTCTCGTTAAAATGATGCCCATTTTGTTGCAATCCGGGGGATACCGAAGCGTTTTCCAGGGAATGGCCATTTCAGCCGTCCAAACCGAATCCTGGATGTGGGTTCGAACGCTCCATAATCCAGACCACTCCCGGTTAAAAATCTGGTCGTCCATGACCAAAATTTCTCGTTGGGTGCCATGCGGGTTGGTTTGGAAGGCCATCGCGTTGCGTTTATCGAGAAACCCATCTATCGCTATCCCAAACATATCATTTTGGAAATAGTCAAAATCCCGCTGCATGTTTTGGGTTCTGATATCAGCCTTGCCATTGGGGGTTTTACATATCGCTCCTACGTACAAATATTTCTCATCAAACAGTATTCTTGCCTCCGTAGGCATGCTCACGCTATCTCCTTGGTTGGGATCTTTTTGGATAAAGGCGGTGATGGGCGAAGCGGCCAACCAGCTCGCTTCCTCTAATTTTCCATCCACATTGATGGGCTGGGCAGTCTTGAAGGCTCGAATATTTTCGGGTACCGCTGGCGGTTCAAAGGTGGTTTGAGCCAGACCTTGGCTCATAATGAGGCCAGCCAACAGCCAGGTGGAGATTTGTTTCATGAAGAATGATTCTTTGGGCTGAATATGATGAGGGTGTATTCCTTTACCTGGGTTTGAGGAAAATCCTTGAATCCCTCAGGTAGGTTGATGCGTGGACTACCGATGCTTCCAGCAGTTTCTCCACCACTCCTTTTTGCAACAATGTTGCAAATATAGCCAACTTGCCACCCGCCAAACTTGTTTATTTTAGGCGGTGGGAAGGAGCAGGCTGTTATCCAGGTTTTCTATTTTTTCTGAGGGCCTGCCTCAGTCGTCTCATTCATATGATGAGAACCATTTGCCTGGCATACCTTCCTAAAGCGCTGCATGCTTGTCCACTTACCATGGTCGGATAAAAGGCTGCCTGAGAAGCAGCCATATGCCATAGGAATATGAAGCCTTTTGCCCTTTTGCATGACGTAAGCCCCTTTCTATATCCCTTCCCCTGCCCTATTCGCTTGGTCAGCCCGAAAAATTCTTATACCTTAGAATGTTGAAATGAGCGGTTAAATGGCCTTGTTCCAGACAGGTGTTCATCTCCAGGATCAGGGCCGCTTTCAGGAAAAGCATTAAACCCTGTCTTTCAGCGCTCTAAATCTATTTTGCCCCCAAAAACTGTATAGTTTTAAAAAATCCTCATGCTTGATAAAATCATTGCTCAACTAAAGGGAACTGATCTGGAAGCGATCAGTGGGATGGATGCAACCTTCCTTTATGCAGAGACCCCAACCAGCCCTATGCATATCGGAAGTGTAGCCGTGATCGAAGGCTCCTTAGAATTTGAAAAATTCCGGGCTACGATTCTTTCCCGGATACATAATGTCCCCAACTTGCGTAAGCGGTTGGTCTATGTTCCTCTTAGCATTGATTATCCTTATTGGGTAGATGATCCCAACTTCGACATCGACCTGCATATTCACCATATTGCCCTACCCAAACCGGGTAACTGGAAAGTGCTGCGGAAAGTAGCCAACCAGATTTTCAGTGAACCTTTGGATCAGTCACGCCCCCTTTGGTCTTTGACCTTTGTGGAAGGGCTGGACAATATTCCTCAGGTACCCAAAGGTTCTGTAGCCGTCATTTCCAAGATTCACCACGTGGCGATGGATGGCATAGGCGGCACGGGTCTGCTGAGCCTTTTGTTTGATATGTCCACCGAGGCTAAACCGATTCCCGAACCTAAGCCTTATCATCCCAAACCCTTACCCAAGGAACTGTCTATCATTTTGAAGAGCACCTTGAGTTTTGTAGAAAAACCGCTCAAGCTGCCCAAACTCATCAATGAAGCGGTTACCGCGTCCTTCAAGGCGGGTATGTTTACGCGGGCTCAGAAGGCAGAATTGCCCACGGCTCCTTTCACCGCGCCGGCCAGCCCCTTGAATGGCATCATCTCGGCTCAGAGAAAATGGAATACCGCCATTCTTTCCCTGGATCGGGTCAAGGCCCTCAAAAACAATATGGGGACTACCTTAAACGATGTGGTCCTGGGCATTTGTGCTGGAGCCCTGCGCAGGTATTTACAGGAAAAAGACAAACTTCCGCTCAAGCCCTTGGTAGCCATGATCCCCATCTCTACCCGGAATGGGAATGATGGACCGCAACATGGCAATCAGATTTCTTCCATGCTGGTGCAGCTGGCGACCAATATCGAAGATCCGATTGAACGCCTGGAAACCATCCACGAGAATACGATCAGAGGCAAGACCTATAACGGAGCCATCGGGGCCAAAACCCTGGCTACTATGTCGGAAGCGGTGCCCTTTGGCATTGCCAGCCAGGCGGCCAGGTTGTACTCCCGCTTTCAGATTTCTGAAATGCATAACCCGGTCTTCAACGTAACCATTACCAACGTGCCCGGGCCTCAGTTTCCGCTTTACCTCAATGGTCATAAACTCCTGTCTGTCATGGGAATGGCTCCGATCATTGACGGTATGGGATTGATTATTACGGTGTTCAGCTACAATGGGCTCCTCACGATTAGCCCCACTTCGGACGCCAACACCATGCCTGACATTGACGTGTTTACCCGTTACCTCCGCGAGTCTGCTAACGAGCTGGAAGCTGTGGCGCAGGAGATGAAAGGAGAAAAACGCGAGGTCAGGAAAAAAGCAGAGCCGGTTAAAGCCCAATCAGACGTACTGTTTGAGCACATAGCTGAGCAATTGGTAAAAAGCGCGGAATTCATTAAGCCCAACAATGGCCTATTCCAGCTTAAGGTGACAGGAGATAGCCCCCGAGACTGGAACATAGATCTCAATCAATCCCCAGGAGTAGTTCAGCCCGGGATCATCGATAATCCTGATGTAACCTTGACCGTGAAAGAGAAGCATCTGCTCCGCATTGGAAAGGGAGATATGAGCCTGCAATCGGCCTTTATTCAAGGGCGCTTGTCGATCAAGGGAGATTCTACCAAAGCGATGAAACTGGGAGCTATTTTGACAAAGATGGAGAAGTTGCCGAGTTAGGCGAGGACTCCTGTCCATTTTCCGAAGTTTCCGTAGAGGATGCTTCCTCTTGGGGCGTTTCAGTCTCCCCTGGGGAAACTTCAGCTTCCTCCATAGGCTCCTGATCTTCAAAGGGCTCCTGTTGCTGGCCCAATTCTTTCAAGAACAATCCCCGGATCCGGTGAATATGCCGACTCAGGTCCTCTTTTTTCCATTCATCTGTAGGAATGGGAGGATGCGCGATCACCTCCACGGCCACGGAGCGGAGCACATTGCTCCCACGAGGCATGGCATCATGCGCATTGCGGATCACCACCGGGACGATGGGGACTCCAGCCTGCATAGCCATGTGGAAAGCCCCTTTCTTAAAAGAACCCAGGCTATAATCCCGACTACGGGTTCCTTCAGGGAAAATGATCACTGAGGTTCCATTCTTGAGCGCCTCGACCGCCGGTTTCATGGCTTCAATAGCCTTTTCGCGGTTTTTCCGATCAATAAATATCACGCCTCCGGCCATCATCAACTGACCGAGAATGGGCATGGTTTTCAGTTCCTTTTTGGCGATGCCAGTGGCATCCTTACGGATGAGTTTGGAAACGATGAAGAGGTCAGCACTACTTTGGTGGTTAAAAATGAAGACCGCGGGTCGCTTAGCCCATAGATTCTGTTTGCCTTTGACCACCAGTTCTATACCGGCTGCTGCTACCACCAAATCCCCTACCGAAGCCATCAGAGAATTGACGCCTTCTTTGAAAGACATGCTCATGGCTCCTTTGGCCATGGCAGAGAGGGTGGCTGGTGCCAGGCTACCTAAGGCCATACCAGTCCGCACCACGTCCATCATGCCCTGCCTTTCCTCATCATCAAAGCGGAACACGGGCCAGTTATTCTTAAAGGCTAGCGCAGAGAGTTTGGTATCAGGGTTAATCGGCCGAGGATTCCCTACGATTTCCAAGAGGGGTAAATCCGAAGCACTATCTGTATAAAAGTAGCTTTTAGCCAAATCCAGGTTCATGCTTTGCGTCAGTTGACGAGCGGCATAAGCCTTGCCGTCGCCCCAGCAAGCGGGTTCCTCAATGTTCCCGGTAAAGAGACCATTTTCCACTTCCATGCGGGTACACATGACATGCTGGATATTGAGGTCTCTGGCGACAGGATTGACCTGATAAGGCGTAGCCGCTGAAATGATGGCTACCGTATGGCCTTTAGCTAGGTGGGCGTTGACAAGTGCCCGGGATTCGGGATAGATTTGGGAGGCTAATTCCTTTTGGTACACCTCTTCCCCTACTTCGATAAAGACTTCCTCTTTGACCCCTTTCACGCCTTGCGCACCGACCGCGGCCAGACCAGCAAAATTCCCCTGACCGGTCGCGTAGACCAACACTCCCGCGAATTGAGCCACCACTTCTCTGGTGGTCATTTTTCCACTGAGGAGGCGTCGTTGAAAAAAGCCTTTGGCTGAGAAACTTTTGATTAGGGTCCGGTCCAGGTCGAAAAATGCCCCAATCTGGGGACCTTCTTCCCCATCTAAAATAGGCTGGGTCAGGATTTCGGTCTTAGAACCCGGGACGATTTCGCGCTCTATCGGGATGTGAGATTCCGTATCAATGGGCTTAGCCAGAATAACCCCTTGTAGCCATTGGATTTTCTCCGCAATCTGGTCTAGTTGGTCCAGGAAAGCTGCAATTTCTTCCTTTTTAGGCTTATCTGGGGTAGGGATCAAATCCAGGTTCTGGGCCAGACGGATCCCATTAAGGAGGAAAGGCTTGGAAACCGAGCCAATCCGCTGCACCCGGCCTTGCCAGTGGAGCTCCTCACTCATAAAGAGACAGGCCTCAATCAGGGATTTTTCTTCAAAATTCGCATCCGGACTAGAACTCAGCAAGACATGCGCCACCACGCGATAGGCCTCCACATAGGTATAGAGTACCACCGGCGCAACAATCAAATCCTGCTTTTGGAAAAAGTCGTTGATCTTTGATTTCGGTGCTTCGATCAATTGCCGCCAATCCTTGGTCAGAATTTCCAAGTTGGCTTCTGTTTCATCGGAAAACTGGGCTTTGCGAGAGTAGAAAAACTCGAATTTAAACAGGCCCCGCAGGGACATGATTTCCTCCCAGAAAGCCTCTTGCCGGGTCCCTGCTTTTGCTTCGGAAGATTTTAGTAAGGCTAGCTCAATAAATGCCTGATGGTATAGGTGATGCACCGACATATTGGCGTAGTAAGTCGCCTGCAGGTAGTTGTCGGAATTAAGCACATATTTTGCTTCCAGGGCGGTGCCGTGTTGCAGGACTAAATTGGCCCTTTGCA
>JBCBGC010000097.1:0-31085 GCA_038527215.1 Bacteroidota bacterium | reverse complement strand
GCCAGTATTTGTGGCTTTTCCATTGCGGAAATCCCACATGTCCCCCCTTCTCTGGGGTCAGCAGGTGAAAGTGAGGGTTCGCTTTGGCAGCTTCCTCCGGAAAGCACTTTGGCCCCAGAAAGGGATCATTGAGGGCGTTGATCAGGAGGGTAGGAATTTTGAGGTGGGCCAGGTAAGGCTTACAACTTGCCGACTGCCAATAATGGGGCGCACTGGCAAACCCATGCAAAGGAGCTGTAACCACTTCATCAAACTCGGCAAAATGATACATCTTTTTGCCTTGAAGATGTGGCAATAAGTCAGGTTTGGATTGTAGCTTTTTATTCAGCTTCCGCATAAAGCGCCGCCGATATAACCAATTGTGTCGCTGATCCAAAATGCCCGCACTTTCAACCAGATCTACGGGGACAGATATGGCCACCGCTCGGCCCCTGAGCCGATAAGCCTGCTCTTTTTCCTCGCCCAGGTATTTCAGCAGGACATTCCCCCCTAGGCTAAAGCCTACCAGGTCTATCCCCTCATAGTTACAATGGCGAAGGACGTGGTTGATCACTTCACGAAGGTCTGCGGTATCCCCACTATGGTAGAAACGGCTTTGCCGATTGGGTTCCCCGCTACAACTCCGGAAATTTACAGCCATGCCATCCCAACCCAAATTGTTGAGATGATGCAAAATACCTCTGACGTACTTTGAGTCGCTGCTTCCCTCCAGCCCATGCAACACAATGACCAGGCGTTTTCCATTTCCTGCAATACCATCCAGGTCCAAAAAATCCCCATCAGAAAGTTCAAAACGCTCTCTGAGATAGTTCAGTTTGGGTGCCTTACGGAACAAGGTTGGGAAGATGGTCTGAAGATGCTGATTGGATAACACCTTCGGGGGCTTGTAGGGAGGTGCTACGAGGAGGGGCATAGCTATGCTTTAGGAAAATAGGTTTATTTGCTGCAAAATTATATTTGAATATAAGGAATTTCAAAGAATCATTTGCGAAAATATCCCTTTTGATACTTTCCGAAGGCCCGAAGCAAAAGATTCAGACTTCCAATTTTTAGACAAAAGTATTTTATAACTCATATATGAAAACCAGTGCCTTGGTTCTGGCAGCAGGCGAAGCAAAACGCATGGGTGAGCCCAAACAATTGCTTCCCTACAAAGGTCAACCCTTGATCATGCATACGGTAAAGGCCTTGCAAACCCTCCCCCTTTACAGCCTTCATGTGGTTCTAGGGGCCTATTTTGAGCAAATTCATCCTATTCTGGATGAAGCTCGGATTCCCTGGATATTCAATCCCGACTGGCAGGAAGGTATGGGCACCTCGATCAGGGCCGGTATGCAGCAACTCCCCCCTGACACGGACCAGGTCATGATCTGTTTGGCTGATCAGGTCCACATTTCTGGAGGAATTTTGTCAAAGCTCCTGGCCCTCCATCAAACAGCTTCTTCGCCCCTTACCGCCAGTGTTTATGGGGAGACCATCGGGGTTCCTGCCATTTTTTCCCAAGCCTTCTTTCCTAACCTGAGAGAACTAGGGGGTGCCCAGGGAGCCCGGGCAATCTTGCGGAAGTATCAGGACCAATTAAACCGCTTTCCCTGGGAAAAAGGGGTACAGGACATCGATACCCCTGAAGATTATCGGCAACTCTTGTCGGATGATCAATGAGCCATCACCTATATCTGATATCTGCTTATTATATTCATGGCGGAAAAATTTGAGGAGAAAATCCAATAACGATGATCAAACAACGATTTGGAGCAATAGTGCTCAGCCTGGGCCTACTCACAGGGCAGTTGATGGCCCAGAATCCCTTCCCCGCCAAAAGCGCCGCTGAGATTCAACACGAAATGAAAAAGCTCCTGGTGTTAGGAAGCGTTTTGTATGTAGCTGCTCATCCTGATGATGAGAACCAGCGGATGATTGGTTATTATGCACAAGGCAAAGGCTATCAAACCGCTTATTTATCCCTGACGCGTGGAGATGGTGGACAAAACCTGATTGGTGAAGAAAAAGGCTATGCCTTGGGCATGTTGCGTACCCAGGAGCTATTGGCCGCACGACGCATAGACGGCGGCCGCCAAATGTTCAGCCGAGCCTACGATTTTGGGTATTCTAAAACCCCAGCTGAAACCTTCGCCACCTGGGAAGATGAAAAAGTCCTGGCGGACGTGGTCTGGGCCATTCGAAAACATCGGCCAGACATCATCATTACGAGATTCCCCGGACCTGAAAAAGGTGGTGGCGGTCATGGACACCATACCGCTTCAGCTATGCTGGCCCAAAAAGCCTTTGGCATGTCCAATGATACCACGGTTTTTCCTGAACAATTTAAATATGTTAAACCCTGGCAAGCCAAACGCCTGTTTTGGAATGCCGGACGCTGGCGTGGGATCAAGCAAGAATATATTGACGCATCGCTCCAGGTTGAGACGGGAGTATATGATCCCCTGCTCGGCAAAACCTACGCAGAGATCGCCTCAGAAGCACGGAGTCAGCACCGCTGTCAGGGCTTTGGGGCTGCCATCGCCCGGGGAAGCCGTGAGGAGTTGTTATACCAGGAGCTGGGCGAAAAAGCCGAATCCTATCCCATGGAAGGCATCAATACTTCCTGGTCCCGAATTGAGGGAGGCGCGGCCATAGGAGAGCATTTGCAAAAAATCTATGATGCCTATCAACCTCAGGACCCTGCCGCATCGGTTCCCGAATTACTGAAGGTGTACCAAAAACTAGCCTTGTATAATGATTACTGGTCTATTCGGAAAAGAGAGGATTTAAAGAAAGTTATCCTTTACTGTGCAGGAGTATGGATGGATGTCACCAGCAACCGTCCCATCGTAGCTCAGGGAGATTCTGTCCTGCTTACCACTTCTATTGTGAACCGGTCCGATTATCCCTTAATCGTGGAAGGCGTTAGCTATGGCATCGGCTTACCTTTTCAGATTTATACCCAATCTCTGGAAAAGGAGGACGGACTGAAAAGATTTGATTACAAAATAAAAGTTAGCAGTCCCGTGAGTCAGCCTTATTGGCTGCGGACCCGCCCTGCCAAAGGCATTTTCCATGTTGACAATCAAAGTTTGATTGGGCTACCTGAGAATCCGCCTATCTCAGCCGGGGTTTCGCTGAATTTTATGGGGGTACAAATCCCCTATACGGTACCGATCAACTACCGCTATGTGGACCGGGCTCGGGGGGAGATTTATCGCCCCTTTACCGTAGCCCCCAAAACCACGGCTAACTTTTCCGATCCCAGCTTTCTCTTTGCTAGCGGGGAACCTCAGCAAGTAGGCATCGTAGTGAAGCATTTTGGCGAAAAAGGCCAGGTAAAGATGCACATCAAGGCTCCTCCCGGCTGGGTCATCAGCCAGGAAACGCATGAGTTGACTTTCGAACGGTCTGGAGAAGAGCAACGCATCCTCGTGGAAGTAACCCCTCCGGCTACCCAAAGTCAGGGCTTTCTACAGGCTTTTGCAGAGCAGGAAGGCCAACTGACCAACTATAGCCAGCAGGAAATCGCCTACGACCATATTCCCGCCCAGATGCTATTCCAACCTGCGGAAGCGCGCCTGATCCGGGTTGAGTTGGAGAAAAAAGGACAAAAGATTGGCTACCTCATGGGTTCCGGGGATGAAATTCCCGCTTGCCTGGCTCAGGTTGGATATAGTGTAGACTTATTGGAAGATGATCAGGTTACCCTGGAGAATCTACGTCAGTACGACGCCATCATCGCCGGTATCCGGGCCTACAATACCCGCCCCCGCATGCCCTACCTGCAGAAAAACATCCTTGAATATGTCAAAAGTGGCGGTACCTATATCGTGCAGTACAATACTTCACGAGGTATGGGCAACGCTCAGTTGGGACCTTATCCCTTTACCCTTTCCCGAGATCGGGTAAGTGAAGAAGATGCCAGTGTGAAGTTTTTGCTTCCGGATCATCCAGCCCTGAACACCCCCAATAAAATCACCCAGGCCGACTTTGAAGGCTGGGTACAGGAACGAGGCCTGTACTTCCCTAACAAATGGGATGATAAGTTCCAGGCCCTACTCGAATGGAATGATACCGGTGAGGATCCCAAGAAGGGTGGACTGCTGGTAGCAGAATATGGAGAAGGGCATTATGTGTATTCAGGAATTTCCTGGTTCAGAGAGCTCCCGGCTGGAGTTCCAGGTGCTTATCGATTATTTGTTAACTTATTGTCCCTCGGTAATTAAGACCAGGCACACATTATTACTACTACAACCCCTACGATATGTCTCAGGAATCAGACAAGCAGAACCAGGATCTGGACCAGGAATTACGGAAAGTCATTCCCTGGGCCCGCTCCTGGAAATTTTTATATGGATTGGTGTTAGGAGAGCTGATCCTGCTCATCTTATTGTTCATTTGGTTTAGCCGGGCATTTGTATGAGTTGGATAGATTGGACCATCATGAGCGGGACGATCCTGTTCATCGTGGGATACGGAATTTGGAAAAGCCGGGGGACCCAGGATATCAAGGGGTACTTATTGGCGGATAACGATATGAAATGGTGGACCATTGGCTTGTCCATCATGGCTACGCAGGCCAGTGCGATCACTTTTTTGTCCACCCCTGGTCAAGCCTTTGATGATGGGATGCGCTTCGTCCAGTTTTACTTTGGGGTACCCATCGCTATGGTGCTGATCAGCATGGTGGCCATTCCGATTTATAAGCGGCTCAATGTGTTCACCGCTTATGAGTACCTGGAAAGCCGTTTCGACCTCAAGACTAGAAGTTTTGCCGCCTTGTTATTTCTGGTATCACGAAGCCTGGCCGCAGGCCTCACCATTTATGCCCCCGCCATCATCCTGGCCACCATCCTGGGGTGGGATACCGGGGCTACCTGTGTGGGCATCGGCCTGGTGGTCATGCTCTATACCGTGGCCGGAGGAACCAAGGCGGTTAGCCAAACCCAGCAGCAGCAAATGGCCATCATTTTGGTTGGTATGTTAATCGCTGGCATCGTGATGGTTTTCAAAATGCCACCTGACGTAGGCTTCATGGATGCCATGAGCATGGCAGGCAGCATGGGGAAATTGAACGCCATTACCACGGATTTTGACATCAAGGACCGCTACAATATTTGGTCTGGCCTGATTGCCGGAACCTTCCTGGCCCTTTCCTATTTTGGCACGGATCAGTCACAGGTGCAGCGGTACCTGGGCGGAAAATCCATTACAGAAAGCCGGATTGGCCTTTTGTTCAATGGCTTGTTCAAAGTCCCGATGCAGTTTTTGATTCTGTTGGTAGGTATCCTGCTATTTGTTTTTTACCAATTCCAAACCCCTCCCATGGTCTTCAACCAGGAGGAGCGAACCAAAGTGGTACAAAGTGAAGCAGGAGATCAATACCTGCAATTGGAAAATAGATTTAACCAATTACACGAAGAAAAAGCGGCCCGATGGAACGAGTGGCTGGATCAGGGGGATGCTCCTGCTGAAAGCCGGGATGCTACCCTGGCCACGATCAAGAACCTGGACCAGGAAAGCCAAGAGATTCGTAGCCAGGCCAAAGAGATCATGGCTGCTCAGGATGAAAATGCCGACACCAATGACCTGGATCGCGTCTTTCTCACCTTTGTCCTGAATCACCTGCCTGTAGGCCTGGTAGGGCTGCTCATTGCGGTGATTTTATCCGCAGCCATGTCCTCTACCTCAGCTGAACTCAACGCCCTGGCCAGTACCACGGTCGTGGACGTGTATAAACGCCTCATCAAGCCCAGTGCCTCCGACCGGCATTACCTGAATATCTCTCGGTCTCTCACCATGTCCTGGGGCGTCCTGGCGATTATTTTCGCCTTGATCGCCGGTCAATTCGAGAACCTGATTGAATATGTCAACATTCTGGGGTCCCTCTTCTATGGCACCATCCTGGGGATTTTTGTAACGGCTTTTTTCTTTAAGCGAGTAAAAGGTACGGCCGTATTTATCGCGGGCATCATTGGGGAAATTACGGTCATCACCTGTTTCGTTTTACCCAAAATATGGCCGGAACAATTTGCCTGGCTGGACATTGGTTTCCTTTGGTTCAATCTGATCGGCTGCGTAGTGGTGGTGATTATGGCAAGTTTGATTCAGCTCGCACGTAAAGAATAAGGTTCTCATGTTCGTTCCGGCTAAAGATATTGATGAGGTCATTGAACGCCTCGATATTATCATTGACTGGGCAAAAGCCTACCAAAGTAGGCTGGGGTACTTTCCGATTCTCTATCGGGAAGTAACCGTAGCGGTAAAAGTAGGCATTCAGAAGGGTCGATTCGAGGATGGCCCACGCATGGAACGACTGGACGTTATTTTTGCCAACCGATATCTGGAAGCCTGGCATCAATATCGACTCAAAGACAAACCAAGCCGAGCCTGGGAAATCGCTTTTCGGGCAGGAAAAAAGCGGCGTCTCACCGTTTTGCACCATTTGCTCCTGGGCATCAATGCGCACATTAACCTGGATTTAGGCATTGCGGCTGCTCAAACCGTGGAACATCAGCCCATCGACACCTTAGGAGATTTTGAAGAGATCAATCAATTGCTCTTTGAAATGGTCGGACAAGTACAGAGTCGGTTAAATAAAGTATCTCCACTCATGAATTTTGTGGATCGCATGGCCCGCAAGCTGGATGAGAAACTTGCCCGGTTTAGCCTTCAAAAGGCGCGGGAAAATGCCTGGCGGGTGGCCACAGAATACTGTACGTGTGAGGACCAACAGGAGCAGGCAGAGAAAATCAAAAAGGAAGATATACGCACCAGTGCCTTCGCTACCCTGGTCAAGGGACCAGGCATGCTTTCCAGATTGCTCATCCTCCTGATTCAGTTTTCGGAGGTAAGCAAAAACCCCCGCCAGATCATGCAACAAATCCAGGCTGAGGAATGAGCTTGCTTATAGGTTCAACCAATAGGTCAGTTTCAGCACCAGGGCCCTGGTTTTTACGGAAAAATCACTTGGATAGTAATTGTCAGTATACACAATAAAGAGGTCGGATACCGGCTTGAAACGCCACTGGAGACGGGCATTGATGTTCAGATTATCCACCTGGTTGTTATACTGAATGAAAGTGGTGAAGAATAGTTTCCGGGTAAAGGTCAGGTCGATCCTCGGCCCTATCAGGAAGAGGTCTGCCGTGGCGTAAGGTTCGGGCAAATCAATATGGTTGTAATTGAAATTGACCGAAATCAGCGCATAGGGCTGGGCTCTAAAAGTAAGCTGCCCTCCCACACTTTGGCGATTCCCATTGAAATACTCTCCTACATATCCTTCCAACTGAACCGATAGGAGTTTTCGGGAATCAGAACGATACCAGAATCCCACGCCAGAATAATTGTAATCCGTGCCTTCCAACAACTCCACCCCATCTGACCGGGAAGGATCAAAATCAGAGGTCAGATAGGTATAGGTATTCCGGGCCCGCAGAAATAAGAAGGATTGGTTTTGAAAGCGGAAAGTGATATTAAAACTGTACTCGTGATCCAATTTGCCTACTTCCCGGTCAGCCAGATAATCCCCTTCAGCTTCGAGGGTAAAACGGTTGATGTGCTTGCTCTCGGGAAACCATTTTACTTCCACCCGTGGGCTCATGCGGAAAAAACCGGTACGTGGCACAAATCCAGTCGGAGCATCATAGCCTGCCCCTACCCATTGATGGTTCCATTCTCCTTCAAAGCGAAGGCTATTGTAGCCAATGTTTAACCCATGAGAAAAGGCATCATCTTCCTGTTCTGAGGAGAAAGACCGGTGGTAAAAGACCTTTCCAGCCCATTTGTTATCTACGGTAGCGTGATTGTAATCCACCCCTGCGATCCGGCTAAAGGAGGAAAGTCCTTCACCGAAGGTTTGGCGGTTGACCATAATTCCCCCCACATTCGAGCGCTGGAAAACCCTACGTTGTACCGCCGCTACGGTGTAATTGGTCGTGGGAATCCCTACTTCCTGCTGCGCCTGGGTGGTCATGTTGAGCAGACCTACCCGCCAATCCCGGTTAAGTTTTCCGCTGAGTCTCGCCCCAAAAGGAATGCGTACCTGGGTATTCGCCTCGGCTACACTATCATAGGCGATGCCAATTCTGCGGGAGAAAAACGGACGAACCCGGTTGACCCCGAAATTCGAGAAGAGGTCTGCATTTTCCAGGAAAAACTGCCGCCGTTCCGGGAAGAAAATTTCAAATCGGTCCAGATTGGTTACCTGCCGGTCGACCTCTACCTGGGAAAAATCCGGGTTAAAGGTCAGGTCCAGATTCAAAGAAGAACTAACCGCTACTTTCGCGTCGGCCCCTACTCCACTGGTGAAGTTTGCGGGCTCACCTTCTTCAAAATCTTTTGCTATTCCTCCCGCCAGGTAGGGAATCAAGGATACATTCCCACCCGCCTTTTGGAGGGGTTTTTCAAAAACCAGGTCCCCCATAAAAGCCAGGGAGAATACATTCTGGTTTCTTGGGATATGTGTCCAGCTGGACCGTTCGTTCTCGTGCGTATCGATCCGGTAAGCGTTGAACTTCCATTTTTTGCTGCCCTCCTTGAAACGCAGGGTCTTGAAAGGGATGGCGATCTCACCAATCCAGTATTTGTCATACACTTTGGACTCAGCGTACCATTTATTGTCCCAGGAACCGGAGAAGTCTCGGCGGTCGTTACCTCCATTAAAGATGAGGCCTTCCCGCATCACTCCAAAGGGCGTCAAGCCGAAGAAGAAGGCATTGGTTTGGTCTAGGAAGGGATCAAATACCAGGGTTACTCCGTCATTATTAGAGCCACGAAAATCCCTGCGCAGGGAGGTGATCATGTATTGGTCATCTGGTGAATGACAAATAATCGCGACATACAGAAAGTCTTCATTGTAGGTGAATCGAACCTCCGTCTGGTCATTGGCCAGGCTTTTGTCATCCGGAAAATATTGATGAAAATCTTTGGCTTCCCCAGCCTGCTTCCACACTTCCTCGTCCAGTTTCCCATCTAGCACGATTGGCTGGTCGGTAAATACTGCCTGAATCGGCAGTTGTTCGATAGGAAAGGGGCGATCCTGCCCCCATAAAGAGGAGTTGATCCCTAAGAGGCAGATCCAACATAGACAGGAAGAAAGAGAGAGGACATACTTCATTTTCCGCGCAGCTTTGCGCGAATATAGCAGGGCAGATCAGCGTTTAAACGTGCTTTTCTGCCAGCCGGTCCATATACTCTGCCAATTCCCCCCAAATAGCGTCTCTATCAAGGTGCTTTATTCTCCGTCAATGGCCTCCCCTTCCTGGCTTTCTTTTTGGATAGAGTCCAGTTTTTGTACTACCTGACTGGTGATCTCATCTATAGAGTCGTTCTCGACGACCAGTATATTCCGCTCCTGATCATCCGAAAGGCCCGAAGCAGGAAAGCCGATTCGGTACCCCATAGAGCGGGCTACATCTCGGACATAATCCAGGGCCATCTCCTCTGTTTCTTCCATCAGACCTGTTTCCAGGGCCTTTTTCAGCACTACCCCTTTGGTCTCTTCCAAGGCATCTTTGATCTGTTGGTAGACTTTATAATAAAGGCCTTCTTCCGCCTGGGTTAGGCGGAAGTCCGTGCCTTCCGTCAAAAACCGCTTAGTCTCAGACATGCGGATATTGACAGAGTCAGGATAAGGGACAGGCATGCGTTTGATCGTCAAAGAATCCTGGGTTTCAATTTCATAATCTAATTGGGCCAGGTCCACTTTGCCCGATACTTCAGCGGACACCACAAACAGCAGACTCGGTAAAGGTTCCCCTTCCAGGCCATCCAGTTCCTGCTGGGCTTCTACCAATTCTTCTTTTTTGTTTTTGAGGGATAATTCGGCTTTTTCAACCGCGTCCTCCGCCGAACGGTAATCCCGGGTAGCTTCGTTCAACTGACGCTTATATTTACGGCGGGTTTTGGACATTTCATCCTCCATTTTACTGAGGACCACTTTGGCCTCATCCCGCTCCTTCATAAAGGAATCCCGTTTCTCATTCAATAATTTTACCAGCGCAATGATCTGTGGATTCTGCCCCACATTACCCGGACGATTCGCATTCACCCACACCCGGTAATGGAAGCGCGCTTTGCTCCCGAAGACCGTATCATCTTCTTCCATAATTTTGCGAATCCGTTTGAAATCCTTCTCCACCGGCTTGCGTTCAATCTTACCAGCTTCTTTCTTTTCCCGAAGATTGCCAAAGAGCCTGTAGTTCCGGAAGTCATATTTTTCAAAAGAATCTCTGGCGGCACTATACTCTAATTCAATCCGGCTCAAGGTAGTATCCGTGGCCTCATGCTTGCGGATCGCCACCTCTAAAGCGGTTCGGGCATTGTCCCGGTTAAATTCCGCATTAATGAGCTCGCGACGGGCATTATCCACTTCATCCTCTGCCGCGAAGACCAGGGCTTGCAAGCGCTCGGATGTACCGATGGCCACAATTTCTTCATAGTAGAAGGTGACCAATTTCAGCTCCTCTACATATTCTACTTTTTTGAACAAGGAAGTAATGGGCATGCGGGCCTCTTCATCCACTTTGAGACGTCCGCGGACGATGGAGAAAAGGGCCAGGCCCAGGATCACCAGGAGGATATTTCGTACCCCAACCCAGCGAAAGAAACTTACAATGATTTGCCAAATGCCTAACATGTCTGGATTAGTTTACGAGACGAGAAATACGAGAAACATTGCGTAGAAAGCGGCTTTCCAACTGCCTGCGTTTGCGCGGATTGGCTTCCTGCATGATTTGTTGGTAGTACTGATCGATCCCCAGACTATCAGGAAGGGCAAAGGTAGGTTCTTCCGGTTGGATAAATTCTACCCTATACCCAAAATTATTGACCATATTCCGGATATAATCTTCTGCTTTTTCTTCCGTATCCTCCAGAATGCCATTCATGATAGCCTTTCTGGCCACCTCTCTCCGGGTACTATCAATGGCCATGCGGATTTGATCATAGGCCGCCAGATAGTTAAAGGCTTTTCGGTTCATCTTCTCGCCCATCCGCTTCCAAATATTCTTCCGGAAGGTATATTCTTTGGTTTGCGTGATGCCAATCCAAGGCTCATTGATTTCGGCTTGCGGCAGGGTAACCTGGATCAGGGAATCCTCAAGCACATCAAATCTCATATCCCGTAAGTCAATGAATCCGTTGACCTGGCAAGGTGCCATCAGCAAGACTTGCAAATCTCTATCTTCCTCATTTTTGGCCTTCTTCCGGATCGGAATGATGGTTTCATAATGGTGTCGCACCAAGGTAAGTTCCTTCATGCGTTTGATGCCCTCCACTTTGGCATAAGCAGGGTCTACGGGTTTCTTATCGAAAATGGGTCTAATGAGAAAGAAGGCTCCAATCAGCAAGCCCAGGATCAGCAAGCCAGTAAGAATATTGCTGGTCCAGTTTTCTTCATCATCCTCCTCCTCAACCTTTTTGCGGTCAGAGAGTAGTCGTTTGATCTGATTCAGCAAATCAGTCTGGCGTTTTTCATGAGCAAGCTCAGCGTCCCCCGGATTTGCTCCAGCGTTTGGTTGTAGGGGTTCTTCAGGCATGTGAGTGTGTATTTTTATCTTAAGTAATATACAAACTATCGAATGGCATCCTACCATTTCCTATGCCTTTTTTGCCTATCCCTTTAAAAACGAAGGAGTTATTCAAAAAAAAAGCCCGCCGAAGCGAGCTAACGATTCACAGTAATCTATGTCTTTAATTTTGAGGAACATATGATTCAAGCAGTTTAAAGGAGCCATCAGGAATCAAGCTCACTTCTTGCACGGATGCAGGGATCAGCATGGCTTCTCCCAGCTTCATGGCAATCTCCCCAGAAGGGGATTTTACCGTCAGGCCTCCACCTACACAGACCAGAATTACAAAGGAATCTAGCTCCGCATAGTTCCGTACCACGGACTCAGTATAATTGAGTCGATTGGTGGTAAAGTAAGGAGAGGTTACGATATGTGAGGCCTCATTTTGTTTCTGAGCGTAGAGGGTTTTGTATTGATCATAGTGCTTATAATCAATCGCGTCCAGGGCTTCTTCCACATGCAGCTCGCGGGTATTGCCCTCAGCATCCTTGCGATCGAAATCGTAAATCCGATAGGTAACATCTGAAGTTTGCTGGATTTCCGCCAGTAATAAACCCTTGCCAATGGTGTGAACCCGGCCGGCCGGCAGAAAATACACATCGTCGTTTTCTACGCTTTCCTGATTCAGGATATCCATCAGCCGCCCGGATTCGAAGTACTCCAGGTAGGTTTCTTTATCTAATTCCTGATTGAATCCAGTGATAAGCTTTGAGCCTTCATCAGCCTGGAAGATGTACCACATCTCGGTTTTTCCGAAAGAATTGTGGCGCTTACGAGCCAATTCATCATCCGGGTGAACCTGGATAGAAAGGTCCTGATTAGCATCGATAAATTTGACCAATAAGGGGAACTCTTCTCCATACCTGGCATATACCCGCTCGCCCAAAAGGGCCCCTTTGTAGGTTTGAATCAATTCTACCAAATTCTTCCCTGCCAGCGGGCCGTTTCTGACCACAGAAATATTGCCGGGCACGCCTGATATCTCCCAAGTTTCTCCACAGTTGGCCAGCTCTCCATAGTCCTTTCCCAGGACGGTTTTGATCTTCTGGCCGCCCCAGAGTTTTTCTTTAAACAAGGTCTCAAAAGTCAGTGGGTACAGGGTCTGATTCATGTGTGATTTTTTGCAACGAGGTAATGAAGTGAAAATGATTTATCGTAGGTAGGTACCTGACTATCCACGAGTTCAATAATACATCAAAAGCAGCTAGGAATACACTTTTTTTTCACCAAATTCTGTGCCCCCCTTCATCTCTTCGAGGGAAGCCGTATTTTTCCTTAACTTGAAGGAGATTTTGCTCTTTGCTATGATCAAACATACACCCCTGATTCGAAGGATCACCTATTACATGGGCTACGCCAGCATCATTCTTGGGGCTATTTGTATCCTAACCGTCCTACCCTACTGGTTTATTTACAAAAAGCCTCAACTGGACAGATGCAGGGCCTGGCTGGAAAAGGAAGCCGTTCCCCTGGGTTTTGCCGACACCATTCAGCAAATCGCCCAGGAGTCCTGTAACTTTTCCATTCAACTCTCCAGTGGCCAGATCATCAGGATGTGTGATTGCGTCAATGAAGAGACCCCGCTCAGGGAGTTTTCGGTGGGGGATAGTTTGAAAAAAGACGCTGACGGCTGGCAACTCCGGTGGAAAGCCCAGGGGCAAAGCACCCTAACTTCTTTTCCATATCCCTGTTGCCAGTAATTAAAATGCCTATTTTACCGCCCAGTTTTTCCCGTACGCTATGAACTTGTCTCAATTATCTGTGGAACAGGGAGTATTTCAACTCTCCTCCGTCTCTTCTCCACAGGAAAATCTTTACCAAAAAATCAGACTGAAGGAGAACCG
The DNA here is from genome assembly GCA_038527215.1 of Bacteroidota bacterium. Lineage (GTDB taxonomy): Bacteria > Bacteroidota > Bacteroidia > J057 > J057 > JAWPMV01. The sequence goes on along the minus strand of JBCBGC010000097.1, from coordinate 17,683 downwards.
GGTTTACTCTGATGCAGAGGTAAAGGAGTTTCCAGAAACCTTCTTTTATAACCTGCACCGGCAGGAGTGGGAAAGCCGAAAAAGGTCGCAGGAAAGGTTGCTAAAATACCTACGCAAGCAAGGACCCAAAGGCTCTATTTTAGAAATCGGCTGTGGCATGGGTTGGTTAATCCACTCCATCGCCAGGCAACTCGATGTTGAATGCTGGGGGGTAGACCGGCATCAGGCCTCTTTGGAGCAAGCGGCCAGGGTATTGGTGCATCCCAAACTCAAATTTGGGATGGGAGACCCTTTCAAGGATTTATTTCCGGCTGAATATTTTCAAACCATTATCCTCGCCGCCACCATTGAATATTTCCCCAACCTTGCATCCTTGATCAATAGAGCGCGTCATTATGTAGTCTCCGGAGGAGAAATTCACATTCTGGACAGTCCTATTTATCAGGATCGAGAAATTGAAAAAGCCCAACAAACCAAGATGGATTACCTTACTCAATTGGGAATCCATACCGACGAACCCCTGATCCATTGCCATCAACGATCTGATTTTCAGGCCTTCGATTATCAATACCTTTATCGGCCAGCTTCTGGCATGGGAAAATGGTTCAAAGGTGGTACTGATCCATATCCCTGGATAAAGATCATCAATTAAGGGCCACCTTGCTAAATGGCATCATTGATGGTATCTTAAAGGCAAGGTATTCGTACGAAATGAGGATAAGTCACTAAACCTATGCCCAGCCGCTTCGGAAGGATTTTAATTATTGACGACGACGAAGGTATTCTGACGACCCTACGTATCCTCCTGCGTAAGCATTTTTTTGAGGTAGTGACTGAGTCAACGCCTCAGAAAATCACCCATCTGCTGAATCAGAAACACTTCCAGGTAATCCTGTTGGATATGAACTTTTCCATCGGGGCTACCAGTGGGAAAGAGGGCTTCCAATGGTTGCGAACCATTCGCCAGGTTTCTCCCGAATCCAGTGTAGTCCTAATGACCGCTTATGGGGATATAGACCTGGCCATCCAGGCCATGAAGGATGGAGCGACAGACTTTATCACCAAGCCCTGGGATAATGAAAAACTGCTGGATACCCTGGCCAGCGCCTACAAGCAAAGTAAAATCCAGAATGCCCTGGAACCCGTAGATTTTTCTCAGGACCTGATTGCTGAAGAAGTAAGTCGGGTCTTTATGTTTCTGGACATCAAATCTTCCACTGAAATCGCTGAGCGACTGGGACATGTAAAGTACTTCAGCCTCCTCAACGATTTTTTTGGAGATATATCCGATTCCATCGTTTCTCACGCAGGAGAAATCTATCAATATGTAGGGGATGAAGTGGTCATTAGCTGGCCCCTGGAGGATGGGCTTTCACAAGCCAATTGCCTCAACTGCTTTTTCTCTATAGTAGACAAAATGAAGCTCCTGAGCAGTTCCTATCAGGAGAAGTATCAACTCAATCCGGAATTTAAAGCGGGTCTGCATTGCGGGAAAGTGACTTCAGGCATGGTGGGCACCGTCAAAAAAGAGTTAGTGTTCTCCGGGGAGGTACTAAATACCACCTCTCGCATCGAGGGCATGTGCAATCGGTATCAGGTAAATCTCCTGGTATCCCAGAGTCTTCTAGACCAGTTGCCGCAAGGCATGCATTTCACCAGCCAGGAAATCGGGGAAATCAATCTTCGGGGCAAACAACAACCCATGACCCTTTTTCATGTTCAGCGCGCCAGACGGGGAGTCAGTTAGACAGCTTTCATGACAAAATTTGAACAACTGGAGCAGGAACTTCAACGCCTGGTTCCTTTTACCATCCGATATAAAAACGAGGCCTGGGAAATGCAGGTCCTCAATCTGCTGGTCTGGTGGTTCTGCCCGGATTTCCTGACCCGTTTTACCACGGTCATCGGCCAAACCATCTATCTGCCTAGCCGAGCCTATGTTCAGCAACATGAAGCCTCAGCGATGCGGACCCTCGCCCATGAAATGGTCCATATGTTAGACCAGGAGCGATTTACCAAGCCTGTTTTCATGTTAGGCTACCTCTTCCCCCAAATTCTGGCCGTGGGCGTCTTTTCTTTTCCCTGGCTTGGCCTCTGGTCCCTGGGCTTTTTGCTTTTCTTATTACCCTGGCCCGCTCCCTTTAGGGCCCACGTAGAAATCCGAGCCTACGCCCTGGATATTTTGACCAGTTCACCCGGTCAGCAAGCTCAGGTATTGGCCTGGGCAAGCCATCAATTTTCCTCCTGGTCCTACTACAAAATGTATCCGTTTACCTCTGAGGTGGAGCATGCCCTTCAGCGGCAGGTTCGCAGGGTTGAAAAGGGAGAAGATGCCCATCTTTTGAAGGTTCTTTTAGTATACGAACTTATCGCAAATCCCTAACGCTCCTCTCGCCATGCGCACCTTTAGCTTTCTTTCCCTCCTGGTTCTTTCCGGGATGCTTTGTCGTCTCCCGGCTCAAACCACCACTTACATCAATGTGCATGTGTTGGATGTGGAGTCGTTCGAAACTTTGCAGGATCAAGCCATCACCCTGGAAGGAGGCAACATTCAAGCGGTGCAGGCGATGAAAAAATTCAAAGCCGGGGAAGGGGACATCGTCAAAGATATGGAGGGCCGATGGGTGATTCCAGGCTTGGTAGATGCTCATGTACATTTTTTCCAGTCAGGAGGACTTTACACCCGGCCAGACGCCTTTGACTTTCGGGCCATCCAGCCTTATGAGCAAGAAAGAAAGGAGCTATTGGCGATGGCTCCAGACCTCTATCAACGCTACCTGGCCGCCGGTCTGACCCGCGTGTGCGATGTAGGAGGTCCGATGACTAATTACGACTTAAGGACCCAGAGCGATACTCTGGCCGCCTCTCCCACCCTATATGTTACCGGACCCCTTATTTCTACTTATCAGCCCGCTGCCTTTCAAATAGAAGATTCTCCGATAATCAAAGTAAGCGGTCCAGAGGAAGCCCGAGCCCTGGTTCGGAAACAGCTACCCCTTAAGCCTGACTTCATCAAAATTTGGTACATCGTTACCGGGGATCAAACGGCGGAACAAAATCTCCCCATTGTCCAGGCCACGATTGAAGAAAGCCATGCGCATCACATTCCGGTAGCGGTGCATGCCACCCAGCTAAAAACCGCCCGCTTAGCGGTAGAAGCCGGCGCAGATATCCTCGTCCATAGTGTGGATGACCGGGAAATTGGAGATGATTTTATCGAGCTATTGAAGGAAAAAAAGGTAAGCTATATTCCCACGCTCATCGTGGGAGACAATTATATGGTTCCTTTCAAACGGGAGCCTGGTTTCACGGCCGCAGATTTCCGATTGGCCGAGCCTTTTGTACTGGGAAGTCTCATGGATATCAGGCACCTTCCGGAAGGCATCGTCCCTACTTATATGCGAAACCTCCTGAAAAGCAGTCAGCGTTTTCCGAGCAAGCAGCCGCTGATGAAAAAAAACCTAAAAAAACTGGTAGATGCAGGCGTGAATGTGGTTACGGGCACGGATGCAGGAAATATAGGCACCCTGCATGCCTCTTCTTTTTACTCGGAACTATCAGCTATGGCTGATGCAGGGATGAGCCCTTGGGAATTACTCAAGGCTTCCAGCCTGAATGCCGCTCGCATGCTGGGACAAGAAGATGAATGGGGCACGGTTTCCGAGGGAAAAACGGCCGACCTGGTCTTTTTGTCCACCAATCCCCTGGACAGCCTATCCTCGCTACAGCATCCCTTCCTGATCCTAAAAAACGGCCAGGAATTCCAACAAGCTGACCTGATCCGTCAGGATGCAGAAGCCCTGGCCCAACGACAGCTGAATGCTTATAACGCCAGGGACATCGATGCTTTCGTAGCTTGCTATCATCCAGAGGTTAAGGTGTATGGCTTCCCCAATCAGGAATTCTACACGGGACGGGAGACCATGAGGAAGAATTACAGTGGCATGTTCGAGGCTCTGCCTGACTTGCACTGCGAGCTGGTCAACCGCATGGTACAAGGGAATGTGGTCATAGATCAGGAGCGGGTAAGCGGCCTTCCCGAAGGAAAAGTTTTGAAAGCCATCGCCATCTATACCGTTGAAGAAGGACTCATAACGGAAGTACGATTTATTCAGTAGCACATGCGCATAGTTTGTATTTCTGATACCCACGGCCAACAGGACCGCCTGGTTATTCCGGAAGGGGATCTCTTGCTCCATGCAGGCGATTTGAGCAAGCGAGGGACCCGGGAAGAATTAGCCCCTTTTTTTGATTGGTTTGAGGCTCAGCCGCATCCCCATAAAGTGCTGATAGCCGGGAACCATGATTTCCTGGCCGAGAAGGATCGGGAAGCCTTTCGGGCCATGATTCCGGATTCCTGTACCTACCTGGAAGATGAATCCGTAGAGATTGGGGGGCTGCATATCTATGGGTCTCCTATCACGCCCTGGTTCTTCGATTGGGCCTTCAATCGACAGCGTGGGGAAGAAATCAAAACATATTGGGACAAGATTCCCGCCAATACTGACATCCTTATCACCCACGGGCCGCCACATCACATGCTCGACCTCACCTTCCGAAACGTTTATGCGGGTTGTGAAGAATTAGGAAAGGCAGTAGCCCGGATTCGGCCTCGTTTGCATCTTTTCGGTCATATCCACGAGGCCTATGGCCAGCTTTCTCAAAACGGAACCTTATATGTCAATGCCAGCGTAGTAGACCTTTCTTACCAGGTGGTGAATCCTCCGGTAGTGATAGACTGGCCTTAAGCGGCAACCGGATTATCCGAAATCTTACATGCACCAAAAACGAAAATCACCCCTTATTTTTCGTCCTTGATCAAAGACCTCCGACCTTTTAAGCTACATATTCAGATTATCTAACTTTCAACCTCAGGAGCCTTTCTTTTAGCACAATTTTGGCTGCATTTTGGGTGAACCTAATGCAAATCCCTAACACATTTGCCACAAATGAAACATGGCATTTTTATCATACTCCTAGGGGTTGCCTTTGCGACGCTTTGCTTTGGAGGACCTGTTTCTGTCGACCCTATTCCCTCTGAAAAGGAGGAATCGGTAGTGCCCACCCCAGAAGAGGCTCCACAGGCTACGTACCTCAACACTTTTAGCCTGCGGACCGAGGATCAAGACCTCAAACTGGAATTATACAGGGCCAATGGGGAAAAAATTCCCGCTACTGTGTACAAACACTTTCAACAAGGGACGATTACTTACGAAACGGGGCACGATGTAGAAAAAGGCCTTTATGTCATCAAGGTCCTTTCTTCAGCGTCTGTGCAGTACTATAAACTGATGAAAATCCGCTGAAGGTAGCGAAAGGAGATGAGGGGAGGAAGCCGCTGGCTTCCTCCTTTTTCTTTATATTCAGGGCAGATTCTGACTCCATGCGTAAATACATCTTTGGCTTCCTGAGTATCCTAACCTTATGTTTGAATTCCGCTTGTGGGGTCGGCCCGCAGACGCCTGAAACCGGTATCGAATATGAGTTAAACATCCCCCTAACCGAGGAGGTATACATTTTGGAGGCGTACCTAAAGGCCTTAAAGGCTAAATCTATTTACCTGGGCACGACGGATCAATCCTATCACGCTGAGGCTGATTTTGACAGTTGGGGCATCTATATCAATATTTCCGAATCGCGCTTGTTACTCGATACAAACTATAAGGGGGTGAGAAGAGCCGCAAACAAGCTGGCCGAGTTAATTTTAGTCCATGTTCCTGAACGATCCTCCCTGGCAGGCATATCAGTTTATTTCTTCGATTATTCAGAAGAAACAAATTCCAACAACTTTTACTTTTCGTACGATAGCGACACTGACCAGCTAAGAGAAAATTAATCTTAGCATCTGCTTATCAAGCAGTTATACTTCCCACCCTCTTCTATTCTTGCTTTTTTACAGCATCGAAAATTAGGCCAAATGGCCCAAACCCTCCCTGCGTATTCCTTTCGGCATTTAGGCCTATATGCCTAGATTGGAAAATATAAATTTTCGAAAAATTCCATGACATGAAGTCAAACTTTTACTATGTTTGGCAGGATTTCTCGTAACTAAAGGTCCTCAATGTATATCAATACCATTGGTCATTATTTGCCCAGCCGGGTGGTTCCCAACAGTTATTTCGAGCCCATTAACGGGCTGACACATGATTGGATTGAAAGCCGTACCGGCATCAAAGAAAGACGACGGGCCGGAGAAGAAGAAAACTCTCATACCATGGCTATTGCTGCGGTGGAAAGTTGTCTGGATCGAGTTCCCTACCCTATTGAAGAATTAGATTTAATCGTAGGGGCTGGATACAGTCCTTATGACACCGTAGCCACCATTGCCCACGTGGTCCAACATCGCCTGAACCTGGAAGATGTTCAGGCCTTGTACATTTCCTCTGCTTGCTCTTCCCTCCTCAATGCCATAGAAGTAGTAGAAGGATATTTTGCGATGGGAAAAGCCGAAAAGGCGCTGGTGGTGGTTTCCGAGCACAACACTCTCTATGCCAACGAGAGCGATCCCGTAGCCGGGCATCTCTGGGGAGACGGCGCTGCCTGCCTCTATTTCTCCAAAGAACGGGTTCAGGATAGCGATCTGGAAGTGATTGATCTCAAGACTGCCGGAGCCGCGACAATGGGCAAAGGCATTGAAGGCGTAGTATTGAGGCCTAGAGATGGCGGTATTCAGATGCCTCATGGTCGGGATGTCTTCATTCACGCCTGCCAGTACATGACGCAGGTAAGCCGGGACATGGTCCAAAAGCACGGCTATACCATCGGTGATTTGAAATTTTTCATCCCCCACCAAGCCAACCGCCGGATCAGTGTAAATGTAGCCGGTCAATTGGAGCTACCTGAAGAAAAACTCGTTTCCAACATTGAACATCTGGGCAATACCGGCTCTGCTGGTTGTGCCATCGGACTGGCCCAGAAGCAAACCGAATTGGAAAAAGGAGACCTCGTGGTGCTGACCGTATTTGGCGGAGGCTACTCCTATGGCGCTATGCTCGTTAAAGCTTAGCATGAAACCCATCCATATAGGGGTCATTTCAGATACCCATGGCCTGCTCAGGCCAGAAGCCCTGGAGCTATTGCAAGGCAGTGATTACATTTTCCATCTCGGAGATGTAGGACACCCGATGATTCTCGATTCTCTGGCTAAGCTGGCCCCTTTGACTACCGTTCGTGGTAACATTGATAAAGCGCCCTGGGCTCAGGCTCTTCCCTTGACTGAGTGGAAGGAGATCGGAGGCTATACATTTTTCCTCCAACACATCCTGGCTGATCTTGCCATCGATCCTCCTAGTGCAGGGGTGGACATGGTCCTCTTTGGGCATTCCCACAAGCCTTTTTTAGAACAAAAGGAGAACGTCTGGTATTTCAATCCTGGAAGTGCCGGAAAACGTCGATTTAGCTTACCCATTACTATGGGAAAAATCCTGGTTTCAGCCGAGGGTCTGAAGGCGGAACATTTTTATCTGGAGGTCTAACTTTATTTTTGTAAAAATCCAAGTAGGAAGCTTTCCAAATTTCCTCTAACATCGTGGCTTCAAAATTTTTAACACGACTACATGAGAAATTGGATGCTTACATTTGGGTTACTGATGAGCAGTCTTTTTCAGGCTTTTGGCCAGGAAAAAGGACAGTATGCCATGGATACCATCAATATCCAGAGCCTCAGAGTTCCCCAATCTATCAGCCAGACCGGAAGACACATAACCATCCTGCAAGCAGACGATATTGCCCGGCTTCCAGCCCATTCGCTGGATGAACTATTACGCTTTCTTCCCGGCATTGAAATCCAAAGCCGGAGTGCCTTCGGCGCGCAGGGAGATATCATCATGCGCGGCAGTAGCTTTTCCAATGTGCTGGTGCTCATCGACGGCATGCGGGTCAACGATCCGCTTACGGGGCATTTCAATCATGCGATCCCCATCCCCATGCATCAAATTGAGCGTATTGAGGTCTTGAAAGGGCCGGCAGCTGCCATGTATGGTCCTGACGCGGTAGGAGGGCTGATCCATATCATCAGCAAAGCCTTTGCCGATCAGGGAGATAACCCCAGGCTGGAAGGCATCGCCGAAGCTGGTGCGGGACAATTTGGGCTCCTGCAAGGACAATTAGGGCTGCAATCCTTTGGAGAAAAAATTCAATCAGGCATCGGCATTCAGGTGAACAAAGCCGAGGGCCAGCTTTTGCCCACAGATCGAAACAATGACTTCGACATCCGAACCCTCTCCGCTAATCTGGGCCTGCATATGGGGAATGACTGGCACCTGCGTTGGAAAACAGCTTTCGACCAGCGGACCTTTAATGCTCAGTATTTCTACACCCGCTCCACCTTCGATGAATCCCGTGAACAAACCGGACAATTCTGGACCCAGCTCAGACTTTCGCACGAAGGTGAAGGAGGCCCCTTTGCCTTTGACATCTCCTATCGCACCGGAACGGACAGCTTTCAATTCAACCCGGCATTTCCAGCGAATATCCACACCACCGGTTTTCTCAATGCCCAACTCACCAAAACCTGGAAAATCAATGATCAGCTCAGCCTGAATACAGGCCTACAGGGAGACCGACGCAGCATAGAGTCTACCGACCGGGGAAATCATGAAGCCTTGCATGCGGGCGTCTTTGTGGTGGGTGCCTATCAGCCCACTGAAGCGCTCAGCCTGACCCCCAGCCTCCGCCTGGATGCGGATCAGAATTACGGTGTTGAGGTTCTTCCTCAGTTGAGTGTAAGTTTCCGGCAGCCAGGTTGGCTCCTGAGAGGCATGGCAGGCAAAAGCATCCGGGCCGGAGATTTTACCGAGCGTTTTGTCTCTAACTTGATTCCCGCCCTGACACCGGGTCGCAGCTTAGGGAATCCAGACTTACTCGCAGAAAGAGCCTGGACCTATGAAGTGGGAACTGATCTGTTTCCCGTAAAAGGATTGAGAATTTCCAGCACCCTCTTCTACCGCGCAGGGTCAAATATGATTGATTACATCCTCACCAATGCCGATAGCATCTCCAACAATGGAAACCTGGCGGCAGGCGAAGATTATTTTTACGCGCAAAATCTCGAGCAAGTAAATACCTACGGTTTTGATGTGGAAATCCAGGGGACTTTCCCCCTAAAGGACGACTTAAGCCTGAGGGCCCTGGTGGGCTACAGCCGCATCAACTCCACCAATCCTGCCGGAGCCCTTTCTAAATACATTGCCAACCACGCCGGACATCTGGCCAATGGGAATCTCCAGTTGGTTCATCCTAAGTTCAATCTGGGGATTGTTGGTTTGTACAAAAACCGGGATTCAGAAGAGGCCGCCGGTATCAATGCCGAACTGGTGCCCAGCTACTTTGTCCTGGACCTCACCGGAGCCTATTTCATCAAACCCAGCCTGTCGATGTTCTTCCAGGTCCACAACCTGACCAATACCCAGTATGCCGATATCCTGGGGGCGAAAATGCCAGACCGCTGGATCATGGCGGGTCTGCGCTATCGGTTAACCAGAAAATAGTTCAGAGAATCCGCTGAAGAGATTTAATAAAAAAAGCCCCCGAGAAGTATACGCTTCCGGGGGCATACTTTTTTCAGGGCCCATTAGAGCTTACCCAACGCGGCATCAAGGTCCGCTATCAAATCTTCTGCATCCTCCACGCCCACGGAAAGTCGGATCAAAGTATCCTTTAAGCCGGATTTCTCCCGCTCTTCCTTAGGAATAGATGCATGGGTCATAGAAGCAGGGTGTCCAATCAAGGACTCTACTCCTCCGAGGCTTTCAGCCAGAGAAAACAGATGCGTTCCACTCAACACCTTGAGGGCGTTCTCCATTTTATCCTCCTTCAGGGTAAAGGACATCATGCCCCCAAAGTCCCGCATTTGGCTTTTGGCAATTTCGTGTCCCTGATGGCTTTCCAGGCCTGGCCAGTAAACCTTCCCGACCTTGGCATGTCCTTCCAGGAATTCAGCCACGGCCCGTCCATTCGCCGCGTGTTGCCGCATGCGCAGGTGCAGGGTCTTGATCCCCCTCAATACCAGGAATGAATCCTGGGGTCCGGGCGTAGCGCCGCATGAGTTCTGGATAAAGCGCAGGCGCTCATTCAGTTCCGCATCTTTCACGATGATGGCGCCCATCACCACATCAGAGTGTCCATTGATGAACTTGGTAATGGAATGGGTAACGATATCTGCCCCCAGATCAAGGGGATTTTGTAAATAAGGGGAAGAGAACGTATTGTCAACCGCCGTCATGATTCCATGCTCCTTGGCCATCTTGCTAATTGCTCGAATATCCAGCACATTGAGCAGCGGATTGGTTGGGGTTTCCAACCATAGGAGTTTGGTGCGGTCATTGATTTTAGCAGCTATCTGATCAAGGTCCTGCATATCCACGAAGTGGAACTTGATTCCGAGGGGCTGAAAAATTTTGGTAAACATGCGGAACGAACCGCCATACAGATCATTGGTAGAGATGACTTCATCTCCAGGTTGAAGGAGCTTGATGACCGCGTCTTCAGCGGCCATACCAGAAGCAAAGCACAAGCCATATTGCCCGTTTTCCAGGGCAGCCAGTGAATGTTCCAGCGCAGTCCGGGTGGGGTTATGGGTCCTGGAATACTCAAATCCCTTATGATCGCCCGGCGCAGCCTGTACATAGGTACTGGTCTGGTAAATAGGGGTCATGATGGCTCCGGTTGTGGGATCAGGTTGAACTCCAGCATGAATGGCTTTGGTACCAAATCGCATACAATTATTATCTTTAGGTTAAACCTTATTGGTAAAAGGCAGGTAAAATAAGGAAGAAAAAAATCAAAACGCGCCCACATGGCAAAACTAAATGCATCTGAGAATAAGATCCTTGACGAAATAGCAAAATGGAAGGGTCAAAGCCCCAGTTTTCTGAACCGGGCCACGGATTTTGTCAGTAAACCCATTTCATGGCTGACCTCTAAGTTCATTCCAGAGGATGTAAAAGGGTCTACTTCAGGGCTAACCGAAAAAGTAGTAGAAAAAATCCAGGATGCTTCTCAATGGACCGTGAATCAAACGGATGTCCTGGAAGCAGCCAGGGAATTTGAAATAGATGCCTTCGCCATTCCAGATCTGAAAAAAGCCAGTATTCATGACCTGGATCACGTGTCAGAAAAATTTATTGAGCAAAATACCCGGGTCGGTGCCCTCAGCGGAGTGGGTACCGGATTGGTGGGCTGGCCTGGCCTCATTGCCGATATTCCTACCCTTTTCCTGCTTTCCTTACGTCAAATCTATCATGTTTCTCTGACCTATGGCTTCGACCTGAATGCGTCAGACGCGACCGATCGGGACAAAGCCTTTGAAATGGAGTACATGATGCGGGTCTTCAAGGTCGCTACGGCCTCTGACACGGTTCAAAAGCAACGATCCCTGGCTGAGTTGAAAGACTTTGAAGCTGGCCGCGAATCCGGCATTTACGGAGAGATGGGCGGAGACTTCGCCACCAAGCAGATTGGCAGAGGTGCCACCAGCTTTGTATCCAAAATCATTATCAAGGAAATCATAGAGCGAACCATCACCAAAAAAGCGGTAGGCCTGGTACCAGGCTTAGGCGCGGTTTTTGGCGGCGGATTCAATTATGTCTACCTCAAAGATGTGGGAGAAGCTGCCTATCAATTGTACAGAGAGCGTTTTCTCCTGGACAAAAAAGGGCGCAAGCGCTCCATCAAGATCGACATCGAGTGAGGCTCAGCCTTCCCTCAACTTCGTTTTCACGACAATTTCACTATGCAGCGTCCGGTGTACCGGACAGCGGTCGGCTATTTCCAATAAGCGGGCACGCTGTTCTTCGTCCAACGGCCCCTCTAATTCCACCTCCCGTTCGATATGATCCAGCTTACTCTTTGGATCATCCATATGTCCGGCATCCTCTGGATAGTCTTTGTAATGCTCAAGGTGAACCCTTACTTCTTGCAAAGGCCATTTTTTCCGATCTGCGTACATGCGCAAGGTCATGGAGGTGCAGGTTCCCAGAGAAGCCAAAAGTAGATCGTAGGGAGAAGGGCCTAAATCGTCCCCTCCTACTCTTTCGGGTTCATCCGCCAGCAAATTGTGCTTGCCCGTCCTGATTTCAGTGGTATAGCTGCCAGGCCCAGTGCGCACAACCGCTTGCTTATCCGTAAGCAAAGGCTCCTTTTCCTCCTCCTCCAGGTACCGACTGGCCCAATTGGCGATCATGTTGCCAGCATAGCGCGAATCCGCTTTCCTGAGTAGCAAATGATCCGCCCCATCCAAAGAAAGGAAACTCTTGGGATGCCAGGCCTCAAGGTAGATCTTTTTGGCATTTTCAATCTCTACTACCTGATCCTGTGGAGAATGCATGACCAATAGCGGCTTTTTCAATTCCTGGATTTTTTCCGCCAAATCCACCCCTTTTATATCTTCCAGGAAGTGCTTTCGGATGGTAAAAGGTCTGCCGGCTATCATCACCTGCGCCTCGCCTTCTGTGTTGATGCGCTGCTGCATCGCCCCAAAAAGATGCTGCACATGGTCCGGAGAGGCAGGCGCAGCAATGGTCGCTACCGCTCGTAAGGAAGGAATGAAGCTCGCAGCATATAACACAGCTGCTCCTCCCAGGGAATGACCGACGATTAATTGAGGGGCTTTATAATGTTCCGCCAGGTAATTGGCAGCGTCCACGATGTCCTGAACATTGGTAGAAAAATTGGTATCGCTAAATTCCCCTTCACTTTCCCCTATGCCGGTGAAATCAAAGCGAAACACGGCCAATCCCTCCTGGGTCATGGCCAAACTAATGTTACGCTCTCCCTTGAGGTTTTTGCCGCAGGTAAAGCAATGGGCAAAAATGGCAAAGGCACGCGGTTTTTCACCTACGGGAAAATCAATGATGGCCGAAAGGGCTAAGCCGTCCCGGTTCAGGAAGGAAAATCGATGGGTTTTCATTTTCGGATGATCAATTGTCAACGATACGCCTCGACAAAGTCGATGATGGCCTGTACAAAGGCTTCTGGTTCATTACTCATGGGACTATGACCAGATTCCTCAAAGATAACCAAAGACTTGTCAGCTGTGCCAATTTCGTTTAAAGCGGTTTGACCCAGGCGCGGCGGGACGACGAAATCGTATTTTCCCCATAACAAAAGGGTGGGAATCGTGACCTCCGAAAGACGATCAGTGAGACTGGTTTGTTCGGTCTCCTCCAGGATTTGCCCGGAAGTCATCTGACCCGCCACCAATCCGGTAAGGGGCGCAATAGGCGAGATGAGGAAGCGGTCTGAAGCCACTTCAGCAACCGGTCTCCCTTCCAGGCGAACGACCAGGCCTTCTGCCCGAAAGCCAAACCCGTTGATCACCCCACCTTGATCCTCCGTGATATTAAGGGTGTCTACCCGGTTGGCAAAGTCTACTATTTCCTGCCAATCTTCCACATTATTGCCCTGATCTATTTCCGCCTGACCGATGGTTAGGAACATTTCGATGGCTGAGCGATTGATCAAAGGAATATCATGTGCCCCACTCATCTCTATCCAGCCGGCCAGTTTTGACTGGATCGGGGTATGCAGCAGGCAGTGGGTTCCGGTCGTGCCGCCCCAACTGTGCCCGGCCAGAAAGATTTTCTTTTCTGTTCCATACCGCAGTTTCAGCAAGTCCACCAGGCCATCAATATCATCCGAAAACTGCTGCAGCGTGATATCATCGCCACTGTACCGACCCTGGGAAGACCCCTGTCCGCGCTGGTCGAGATATACCATGGCATACTGCTCTTCCAGCAATTGGGTGTATTTCCCCTGGTTATACTCATAGCCATTGCCTCCAGGACCTCCATGCAAGAATAAAATCATGACGTTGGAAGAGAGGTTCCCATCCACCTGAACGGCCAGTCGGGCCCCATCATGTTCAAAGAAAAAACGCTCCACAAAGGGGGCATCAGGCTTACAACTGAGGAAAAAGGTAAGCAACAGAAATATGATCGGTAGGAATGTATGTTTCATATCAAAAGCACTTAAGGGCGAGCAACAGGCTGAGGAAGGTCTATGCCCAGGCTGAGCATGGGATGGAGGGAATAAGCATGGTTATAGGGGGTTTGAGCAGCCAGGTAGAATCGAGCATGCCAGGCCGTAACCATGGTTTTTTTTCGGAGATACTGGATTCGCCCCAGACCAAGATAAAGCGCTGACCAGTTTCCCCACTGACCAGCCAGGGTTCGCTGATAGATTTCGCCCTCATCTACGCCCAGGGTAGCCTGTAAATGCGTGGAACGTATCAGTCCCAGGTCTAAGCCTACTTCTTTGCGCCAGCCTTTGGCCCCGGTTTTACGGTACAGGATGCCAGCCGTGGCTATGGCATAGGCATTTTGGTGGGGATGGACAAAAGTGGCGGCCTGTCCACTGATGAGCCATTGCTTATGGCGCTTTTCAGGTCGCCTTTTCGAGGGCCAGGCTTTGAGGGCCTTTTCATATCGAACACTGACTCCCGGATGGACCAAATGCCCCCCGAAGTAGGCCACATTTATTTTGCCATCATTAAATACGATAGGTCTCCGCTGTGCCTTCTCGGCTTTTTTCTCGGCCTTCTCGGCCTTTTTCTCAGCCTTCTTTTCAGCCCGCTTCTGCGCCTGCACCTGGGCACAGCTCATCGTCAGCGTTATCAAAGCCAGGAGCCTGAAACGCTTTAAGGAAAAAAATTTCATCATATGGGTTGGGACAAGTTTAACTAGCTTCACCCTAATCGCAGGATCGGAGCAGCTGCGTCAATCCAACGTGAGCGGTTTATGTTCTACCAGGGCAGCCCAGGGTCGGTGAATCAGGCGCCAGTTTCCATCAATGTAAACCAGCATGTCATAGGCACTCCCTAATTTGCGCCCGGGCTCAATAAATTTCACCCGATAAAAGACAAAGTTATCCTGTAGATAGTGGGAGATTTCTTTATATCCTCCAGGAAAATATCGGGCTTCACCTTCATAGACGGAAAGTCCATGCGAATTGCTACCCCAAAGGAGATAATCTGTTTGTTTATTCATCAACGGCCGAATAACGATGCGGGCCGTGCGGTTGAGTTTCTTTTGATAGCGGAAGATCTTCTGGGCCACATCGGGGGTAAATACCGCCTGGCAATCCTCCAAATCAGGTTTGAGAGATTCATTCAAGGCTTTTCTTTCCTTTGGTGAGGCTTGAATGATATATTGCAGCATAGCAGCCAAGCCATCCCGGGAGCCGGGAAAATCAGAGGCCAGGCGTTTCTGGGCTGACAGGGAATCAAACAAGAAGAAGAACAAGGAGAGAACGATCGCGCCTTTTTTCACCATGTACGTATTTCGAAGGGCAAAATAAATTGTTTCAAATTTACAGAAAATACTCTTTGAAAACCATTTCACTCTCTGCTAAATTCATAACATGGACATCATCCAACTTAGCCAACAAATCAAGTCCGAAGGATTGCGGCAGGGCTTTGATATGGTCGGGATTTCCCAGGCTGAGTTTCTGGAAGAGGAAGCCTTTGACCTGGAAAAATGGCTAAATCAAGGCCTACATGGCAAAATGTCCTACATGGAAAATCATTTTGACAAAAGGCTTGATCCGAGATTATTGGTAGAGGGGGCTAAATCAGTGATCAGCCTGATTCATAATTATTATCCGGCTGAGCCAAACCTGCCAGCTAACCAGCCCAAAATCTCCCGCTATGCCTGGGGGCAGGACTATCATAAAGTCCTCAAAAAGAAATTATATGAGCTGTTCCGGGACATTCAGGCCTGGGTAGGGAGCGAGGTGGCTGGGAGGGTCTTCGTGGATTCAGCGCCCGTGATGGACAAGGCCTGGGCTAAAAAGAGCGGCCTGGGCTGGATCGGCAAGCACACCAACCTCATCACTCCCCAAAAAGGCTCTTACTTTTTTATTGGCGAAATCATCCTGGACCTGGAACTGGCCTATGATGCCCCAATCAAAGATTATTGCGGAACCTGTACCCGTTGCCTGGACGCTTGCCCCACCGATGCCCTGACTCCTTACCAGATCGATGCGCAAAAGTGCATTTCTTATCTCACCATTGAGCTCCGGGAAAATATGCCAGATGCTTATCGGGAAGCCACCGAAGGTTGGGTCTATGGCTGCGATATATGCCAGGAGGTCTGTCCCTGGAATCGATTTTCTCAGGCACATACCGAGCCTGGATTTGAACCCCTGGGACACCACCACTATGATGTAGAAGCCTGGGAAGAGATAGACGAAAAAGCCTTCAAAAAGCTCCGTCGAAAGACAGCCATGGATCGGATAAAATGGGAGAAAATGAAGGACAACCTCAAAGTCTGGATGGGAAATAACTCCCCCGCTTCCTGAGATTAAGTCTCAGTCTCAGGAACCAATTCTTCTGGTGTATCCGGATATTCTATCCGGGCATGGTGAATACTCAGCAACTGCTGAACCACAATTTTCCGAATATTACTGATGTCCCGGAAAGTGAGATTTGAGTCATCCAACTGCCCATCCTTGATCTTGAAATCCAGGATTTTGTTCACCATCATTTCAATTTTCTCCGGGGTAGGATGCGGAATGGACCGGGCGGCCGCTTCCATAGAATCAGAGATCATCAGCACCGCCATTTCTTTGGTGAAGGGTCGTGGGCCAGGATATCTAAAAAGGGCATCGCCCTCTTCAGGATTCCCGCCATTTTCTAACCACATCCGGTAAAAATATTCTACCCGGGTCGTTCCATGGTGGGTTTCGACAAAATGGATGATTTCTTTGGGAAGATGGTGCTTTTTGGCCAGTTCCACCCCTTCCTTGACATGTCCGATGATGATGCGGGCACTTTCTTCCGGAGGGATTTTCAAATGCGGATTAGCCTTTTTCCCTTCTTCCGACATATTCTCTATAAAGTAGCCAGGATGGGCCATTTTCCCCACATCGTGATATAGAGCGGCTACATGGATCAGTAAAGCATTCCCCCCGATTTCGTTGATCACGGACTCTGCAATATTCGCCACCTGGGTTGAGTGCTGAAAAGTCCCGGGAGCCTTTCGGTGCATTTCCTTCAACAAAGGATGATTCGTATCCAGCAACTCCAATAAACTGAGGTCAGAGGTAGCCCCAAAAACCTGCTCGAAGAGGTAAATAAAGTTGTAGCCGATCACGGTAAACACCATGTTGATGCCAAACAACAAGATGGTGCGGTAATTTATTTCAGCCCAGCCTCCTTTACTGTATAAGTTGAAAGCGATGTAGGACACACAATAGGCCAGGAAGATCAAGAGAAGCGTCAGGAAGAACTCCTCCCGCTCTCTGAGGTTTCTCAAGCTGTAGACCGCCAGGGTGCCAGCCATGATTTGCACAAATACAAACTCAAGCCCCTGCTGAATCAAAATCCCGCCCAGCAGCGCCACCACCAGGTTGGCCATATAGGCTATACGAGGGCCGAAAAAATTGATCATGAAAATGGGCACGATGCAAGCAGGAGCCAGGTATATATAGCTCAGGTTGACATTGGGGCCCAGAATGTCCGCCATTTTCTCAGCAATGCCAATCAGTTTTGCGCTGATGACCATCGCCCCTACCGTCAACAGAATGGTTACTAAAATCAGCACCAGGCGTTGATTGTCGAAGAAGACCCGGGGCGTATAGTTTTTTAGAAAGGCAAACAGGATGGAGCAAATCAGGGTAATCACCAAAAACTGGCTCCTGCTTGCATCGTGCCCATTTTCATGATCAATTTTTTCGGCCCTCGTAT
>JBCBGC010000096.1:0-31314 GCA_038527215.1 Bacteroidota bacterium | reverse complement strand
ATGTCACCCCGGAAAGACATTTGACCGATAGGGAAAATGACTTATCCGGGGTCTCCATGATCGCATAAAAATCGCAATGTCCTCCGACGATAGGAATGTCGGAGTCCCTGCCCCAAATAGCTCACCCCCTTTCAGTCGGAGGAGCTTCCGGGGTAACAAAAAAGTAGAAACAAAAATCCTCCCATAAAAAAACCCCTCAGCATAACTGGGGGGCACTTTTTCCTAATCAAGCGTTTTACCGCTTTGTTAGAAACACTGTTAAACAATTACCAAAAGATTCATGAATCGTAAGCCTAGCGGTTAACGATTAATTTTTTTGAGAGGGTTTTGCCTACTCCTTTCAATGACACGATATAATTTCCTTCGGCCCAGCTAGCAACCGGAATTTTTACATGATGATTGCCCTGGTAGGTACGTGTGTATAACTCCTGCCCGGCCAGATTGGTAATACTCACTTGATATAATTCTTCGGTAGATCTCCCTATCAGGATATTGAGTTGGTCCTGGACCGGATTGGGGTACATATTAAATTGCATAATATCCTCCGCTAACTTTAATTCTACCATATCGGAGAAATCAAATTGTCCGTCCTGGTCCACCTGACGCAGGCGATAAAACAAAGAAGCTACACTAGGAATGCTTTGATCGGTAAAAGCATAGGTTTCTACCTGATTAGAATTTCCGGTAGCCATGACAGACCCTCGGTTTTCAAACTCCTGACCATCCTGTGATAATTGCACTTCAAAAAAATCTGCATTCATTTCTCTGGCCGTGCTCCAGCGCAGTTCGGCATCTGTCCCTTTTCTTTCGACCTGAAAATCCAGCCACTCTACCGGGAAAACCTGAGGATTTTCTTTGGCCAGGGTATAAGCGTAATAGTCATCAGGAACCACATATTGACTGGTTAGGGTGCCAGAGGAAAGATTTCCCGTATAGGCAGCCTGTCCCAGGTTTATCCATTGGCTTCCATCCCAACCAGAGACTATTACCGAATCAAGGGACTGTACCCAGGAGGCCAGGTTACTTGTCTGATCCCAATACAAGGTTAGCTGGGTGAGTGCACGCCCATCTACGTCCCAATATTCCTCCCCATGGACATAGGAAATATCTGTATCCGTGGCGTTGCGGGTAAAGGGGGCTCCGGAAGGAAAAGAAGCCAGGGAGGCATCCTCCGAAAAATAGGCCGCTTTAAAAAAGTCGGTGGGCTGATTTCCCTCAATGCCAACCGGAGCCAGTTTGGTTCCGTCCCCCACCGGAAAGGTAAAGCTTGCACTGCCGGTTTTGCCCATGTATCCATCTACGTGTTTATCATTACTTTGATTTGACACAATTCCGCCATCCAGTATATGTAAAAATTCATCAGGATTGGAGCGGTTCGTGGTAATCATACCTTGTTGGAATACAAAGGCATTTTGAATCCTTAGTTCATTGGCCAGGACCAGGCCTCCGGGATTATCGAGTTCTGCGCCATGCCAGGTAATGGGATTATTTCCGGAAATACTCTGCTGATTGCCCCCCGCATTATTTAACAATTGGTTACCAGAGGGACATCCTTGACAGTCCATGGTCCCATCATTGACGATATTGCCTTGAAAATGGACGATCCCTTGATTGGAGAAGCTGCCATTTGACAAGTTGATAAAATTGTGGCCATAATAATTCATCTGGGTCCCCTTGATCATGAGGGTTCCTCCATTTGTCCAATCGGAATTTAAGGAGAATAAAGCATAGGCGGCAGCCAGGGCCAGTAGGGTTCCCCCACCCCACCGCCATGTTTTCTGGCTCACCCCGGTTGAGAGGGAAAATTTATTTCTATTTGACATGATGATTAACGTTCTGGAAAAAATGGAGGGGCCACGCCTTCCATCGGTATGTGGCCCCTCTCAGACTTGCATAAAGAAAATGTAATTCTTTTAGGGTAGCCCTTATTTCATGGCTTCTATCGTTGCCTTCAAGGCGTCGATTTGCTTCTGCTGATCCTGGAGGGCTTTTACCAGCAAGGGCACCAGCTTGCTATGATCCACGGCCCAAGGATCGGTTTCGGGATTATCTCCCCCTTCTTTCACTGCTTGAGGGAAAATGTTGGCCAGTTCTTGAGCGAGGAAGCCGGTAAGCGGTGTTTTGTTCTGATCGGCAATGAAATTGTAATCCACTACATTCAGTTTCATCAGGTCCCCTAAGCCAAACTGGGTAGCCTGGATATTCTCTTTGAGCCTGACATCAGAGGTAGTGTTATAGGCCACCGTAGAACCATTAACGGCTATCCCACCCTGATAAGTCCCGTTTTGATAGAATCCAATGACATTTCCATTGGAATTTCGATTGACGTTTACAGGATCGCCCGCTGCATCAAGGGAGATGGATAGGCTAGCCCCCTCAGAATTACCCACTACACTCAAACCTGTTTGTGAATTACCCCTACCGGGATACGAATTGCTACCGTTCCGGTTTATGTAGAGGTTCTGATCAATGCGGACATTTTCACCCACGTGCAGGTTTTCGGTAGGATCATCTTTACCTATACCTACTCGACCTGCCTCGTCTATGGTTAAACGATCCGCGCCATTGTGCCAGATGAAAAAATCCCGAGCAGTACCCCCAACGCCAATAGCCGAACGTTGGGTACCAGCTACTTGAGAGCGATCAAATACAATTTCAGCAGGATCTAAATTATCGCTGGTGTTGGGGTTGAATATCCTTAATTGACCATTGCCTGATTTACTGACCCAAGTCTCCCCATTAATTTCAAGGGGTACATTAGGGGTGGTGGTTCCTACGCCTAACCGTCCATTATCGGTCACGACCACGGGCTTTCCATTGGACCAGGCCTCACTGGCATAAACGGTATTACCACCAACCTTGGCCCATTCTCCACCAAGGGAGGACATCTCTACGCGTGTTACGAGCCCTGCAGTAGGATTGGTTACTAACACCCAATCATCGCCCGCAGTGGCAGTCGGGATATTACTAACTTTCAACGAGCCATTAACATCAAGTTTTACCGTGGGATTCGTAACCCCAAGTCCTACTCGCCCATTGTGGTAGATGCTTTCTCCAAGCGTATTCGCCCCTGCATTATCATCTGAACCGAACCAAACAGAGGAAACATCCGAACCAGGCGAAGACAGATCACCGATATTCATATATCGCACCACCCCGGTAGCCGGATCAGTAACGAGCACTGAAGTGTCATTGGTTTCCGCCAACGGAATAGTTCTGACCCTTAGCCCACCATTTACGTCTAGTTTTTCCGACGCTCCTCCTACCCCTATGCCTACATTGCCCGTTCCACCATCAATAATCATCTGGTCTCCTGGCGCATCGGTGTTTAGCGTAAGATTGCCTCCGCCTTTATTTACGATGAACATCCGTCCGGCTGCCCCAGGGCGTTTGATGATTCGTGCATCATAGTCAGAGGAATCCTGGGTGTGGAAATCCAGATAGGAAAAACGGTTTCCGCTCCCGAAGTAGTTCAGCTCCATGTTTTCATGCAACAGGTTTTGACCTACCCGGCTACTGTCAGGAGCGTCCAGTAAATACTCTGGATTGAGGTTGCCGATCCCTACATGACCGTCTTGATCGATATTAATTCTATCTATTCCATTATGGGAAATGAAAAAGTCGCGTCCAGTCCCTCCTACCCCTACTGCAGATTTTTGGCTATTGGCTACGGCTACCCGTTGAAAAGCAATCTCCGCAGTTTCAGGATTATCGGTTGGATCTGGATTAATAATCATTAATTGCTTGACTCCATCTTTTACAATTTTACCTTGACCTTGAACCTCCAACTTTGCATCGGGATTAGTGGTCCCGACCCCCACATTTCCGTTGGCTTTAACGATCAAATTAGTTTCCGCTCCACTGTTTTGTCGTTTGGCTTTGACGAGAAAGTCTAAGGGCATATTGTTTCCGCTCAAGGCCCAGTTGCCGGTGGTATCTACTTTGGTCTGAAGCTGCAAAAACCCATTATTGCTCCAGGTATCATTTTGCGCATGAAAGTTTAGCTCTCCCACCGGATTTCCCTGGCTCAAGCTAGTGGCGTTCCCTGAGCTACCATTAGATCGGCGAAAATTAAAATTAGGCGCCCAGGGGGTGTTCCAGGTATTCAGCTCCATGCCGTGGCCATAAATCTTAGCCTGCCGTTGCCAGCTAGTGCCAGCCACATCAAAGATTTCTAAATCCCCGCCGCCAGAAGTCCTAAAACGAACATAGTCCCCTTCGGATTGTGCGTTATTTAACTCTTGGAGATAGGTGTAGGCGGTTGCAGAAGTATCCACCATTTCCCAAGGGGAACTTCCGCCTGCTACCTCTGAGGCATTCTTGAAATGGACAGTTCCGTCGCTAGGATTCACCACCAAAAAAGCAGAGTCTTCAGCTGTGGCTTGGTCAATATATCGCACCCTAAAAGTTCCATTGACGTCCAGTTTGGCCGTAGGCGATTTGGTATTGATACCGACATTCCCATCCTCTATGATATTCATCCGGTCCTTCCCATTATGCCAAATGAAAAAATCACGCGCTGTACCCCCTACGCCTACGGCTGACTTTTGATTATTAGCTACAGCAGTTCGATAAAAGACAATTTCAGCCGGATTGAGGTTATCCGTAGTATCCGGGTTTATTACCTGTAACTGTGCAGTGCCCGTTTTTTTGACCTTAGTCGTACCCTCGATCTCCAATCGGGAACTAGGAGCAGTGGTTCCGATCCCTAATTTTCCATCACCCGTGATCACGATGGGATTCCCATTGGCCCAGGCCCGATTGGCGTAAATAGCGTTGCCTGTTACATTGGACCACTCTCCGTCTCCTGATACGAAAGAAGAGAGGCTCATATACCGGACGATGCCTGTAGCTGGATCACAGACCAATAAAGCAGAATCTGCCCCACTGGAGTAAAATCGGAGGTTTTCAATACGAATGGGATCCGGATTAGCAAGACTGGTATCTGGTTTTATGTGCAAGGTATTGGTTGGATTGGTGGTACCAATCCCGGTATTTTGAGCCTTTACTACTGAAAGGGAAATCCCCAGGCCCAATATGCCGACCGTAAAGAAAGCTCGCTTGATCATCTGAATCATGAAAAGCTATTGGTTAAAATTCGATTGTTGATAAATATTCCTGTCCCACTCAATGCTTGGGGACCCACAAAACTTCAACCAATTAAAAGCGTAGCTCGAGCAATTGCAGCGAGGAGGCTATGGGAATATTTCTATGCATGTAAGGAGATTTTCGCCCACTACAGCCCCTTTTATCCATCGGATTACTTCCCTAGCAACATGCTCAGCATCCCCCGCCAACCTATTTTCAAGAGGTATTTTTTATGCTGATTACCCCTATTTTTTCCCCCTATTCAGCCCTTTTGGCTTTATGGGTAATATTACGAGTTTCTAATTTTTTGAGAAGAAAAGCATGAGGGAAGAGGTTATATTTTGACAAAAATCAAGGACTAGCCAAAGACCGGGTTTTCTGATTTAAGGCTTGCTAATTTTCACTATTCGAAAGCGCTTGCCTAATGAAATACAAAGGAGATCCGCATCACCGTCCCATGTGGTTAATGAAAATATCTGAGAGGGTACACCTAAATATCAAATACCCTTATTGAGAGTAATCCGAACCCAATTTCAGGGACAAGGGGTTCCATTTTACCCGATATCTTCGTTACTTCATTTTGCTGCATAAGGAAGAACAACAACACGTTTCAAATGAAAAGATTCATTTGTGCCCTTTCCTTATTGGGGTACTTCCATTTTGCAGCTCTCAGCCAAGTCACCCGGGTTGTAACCCACACTGATAGCCTTCCAGAAGGCATGAAAATCCCTGGTAGCTCTACAAATAATGCGGTGGCATATGCGCGTTTTATCTGGTCCTTACTCGACCAAACTCCTTCTGGTGATTATCTGAACTCCTGCATGGACCAACTCTCCACTTTGGTGCAGGAAGAGTTGTCTGATTCGGCTTTTATATGGTTTTCGCTCACCAAGGGTAAGCAGGTGCTGCTGGAGACCCAATCTTATGGAAAAGCGAAAGTCCATTTTTCAGAAGCGCTCCAACAAGCCCAATCCCTACCCTCGCCAGCTCAATTTAAAGAGATTACGAAAAAAGTGCTGGACCTGGTCAAGGCCAGGCAACTATCTGAAGAAGCAATTGCGTTGAATCAATTTACGGCTAGATGGGCAAAAACCAGGAAAGATACCTCCTTCTGGACCACTTCCCTATTAGCCATAGGCATAAATTATGCAAGTTTGGGAGACCTGGAAAAAGCGAATCAGTATTTGATCGATGCTTACGAATTGGGCATTCAAGCGAGTTCTCCAGACACCAGAATTATCGCCCTCAACGCACGTGGCACAGCTTACAGACCTGAGGAAGGGGTGGAAAAAGGTCGGGAAATCATCGCGGCCATTCTGCAAGAAGACCTGGAAGCCCTCCCCCATAATTATCGAGGTCTATCATACCAGTCCATCGCCCAAATCGCCAATTGGCTGGAGGACAATCAATTGGCCCTGACCTATAATTATAAGTCTCTGGAAATCGCCAGAAAACATTATTCCGTGCTGGATCAGGCTATTTTTTCCTTTAAAATCATGGTGCTGCATTATCTTTCCAACGAATGGGATCAGGCCATTGAAGTAGGGGAAGAAGCTATCGAACACTTAGCCGGAACCGGAAACACCTCTATCGAAAGTCGCATTAATCGTTGGTTGGGCATTATTTATGAGGCTAAGGGGGACTATCAAAAGGCTTTACACTATCAAAAAGCCTGGGTATCTCTGGAAGACACCCTACGCCTTTCAGATCGAAGAGCGCTCCTGGCTCAATCGGAAGTGAAATTCCAATCCTCCTTAAAGGAAGCAGAAATCTCCGCCTTGGAAGTGGAAACCCAATTGAAACAAACGGAGAAAACCAGGATGAGGTACCTGATTATCGGGGTGATCGTTCTTTTGACCGTGCTGTTATTCTTCTTTCTCAAGCAAAAACAACTTACCACCCGTATCAGGGAACAATACACTCAAATAAAGCAGCAAGCTGGACGCCTGGAGGAGTTAGACACCAAAAAGTCGCGTTTTTTTCAAAACATCTCCCACGAACTACGGACTCCTCTTTCTCTGATCTACGGGCCGATCAAAGAACTGCAAAAGAGCAACCAGCTATCGGCTAAGGATCAGGATTTGCTCCAAACCATTTCGGACCAGAGTTCTTACTCCATCAACCTGCTAAACCAACTTCTACATCTGGGACAAGTGGACCAAGGGCACTTACAACCCTTTAACAAGACGCTTAAGCTCAAGGAGTTCCTACGATCGATAGAGGTGCAGTTTGCCTCCTTGGCTCGCGCTCAAGGGATCTCTTTTCAGGGAGAGCTCGATATCGAGGAAGATGTGCTGGTAGACATAGATGTCAATAAGACCCAGTCCGTTCTTCATAACTTGCTATCCAATGCCATAAAATATAGTGAGGAGGGCGACCATATTACCCTCTCTGCCACAATCTTAGAAAATACTAGCCTTCAACTCAAGGTAAAAGATACCGGGAGAGGGATCCCCTCTTCCGCCCTGCCCCATATTTTTGACCAATTTTATCGGGTAGACCGGCTCAGCAAACAAGAAGAAGGGACCGGGATAGGCCTTGCTCTGGTCAAACACTATATCGATGTGATGGGGGGCACCATTGAGGTAGCCAGTGAATGGCAACAGGGCAGTGAGTTTACGGTTCGTTTTCCCATATCCCTGTCCAAACAAAACCTGGCTCCAAAGACGACAGCGGAAGCAAGCGCGCTTGTAGACGCGGCTATTTCTGCTGCCCCGGTGCTGGCCACTCATGCACTTCCCTTCAAGGGCGAAGAGGAATTACAAACCCTCCTCATTGTAGAGGACCATGAAGACCTATTCCAATTTATCAGGGACATCACCAGTCCCTATTATACCGTCGTTCATGCCCCAGATGGACAGCGTGCCCTCAAGCTGTTGGAAGAAGGCCTGAAGGTTGACCTGATCCTCACAGACCTGATGATGCCTGAGCTAGATGGCTGGCAGTTCGTTGACAGGCTCAAAGCACACCTCAGCTGGAAATTAATCCCGATCATTATCCTCACGGCGAGAAGGGATGCCAAAGGACGCTTACGGTCTCTGCAAAAAGGCATCAATGATTATTTGACTAAGCCTTTCGATCCTGAGGAATTATTACTAAAAATTGAAAACCTCCTTCAACAGCAGGCTGACCGGGATGAATATACTCAAGCATACGGGGAAGAGCAGGCTAGCCCGCCCAAAGTGAAAAAAGATATTATTTCTCCAGATGAAATCTGGTTAGGTAAATTGCACGAGGTGGTAATGGAATTACTGCCAAGCTTTGATTTAAAGCTCATCGATATTGCAGAGGAAATGTGTATTTCGATCCCTCATTTACATCGTAAGGTCAAAGCGATGACCGGCCTCACGCCTATGCAATTTGTTCAGGACTTACGGTTCAAGCATGCCAAATTTCTTTTGGAGGAGGATCCGTATACCTCCGTAAAAAAGGTGGCCTATTCGGTGGGATTTAAAGCAGAAAAACACTTTTCCAGAAACTTCAGAAAACGATTTGGTAAATATCCCTCAGAGTTTCTGGATCAAGATGGAGGAAAGCATGCTTAGGATAAAAACATGTCCCTGCTAAGGGATCGATTTAAGGTAAAAAATCAGGTTTGAGCCTTTAGGCAGTTCCATTTTGCGTAGAATTCGATATCGGGCCCCTTCAATTCCACTTTCACTGAGTCCCAGCAATTGTCCCGTCTCCTTATAGGAAAACCCATATCTAAACAGGAGGCACTGGCGAATATCCGTTTCTGAGAGTTGAGGAAATTCCTTTTCCAAATATGGCAGAAATCCCGGAAAAAATTGATCAGTTAACTGGTAGATGTTCTGCCAATCTACGCCTCGTTTCCGGTACTCCTTTTCCCATTTCCGCTGAGTATTGATCAAGTTCTCAATACTATGTCGTTGTACGTCTTTCTGCCAGACGGCGAATAACTTATCTGTATAGGCATTGAGGAACAGATGATGGATCAACATCCTGATCATATACTGCTGCCAATATAAAGAAGGCTGCCCCTCCTCCTGATCAGATGTATGTATACCAGAAAGCGGCAATCCCTTATCGATTCGCGGTTTAGCGGGGATCATCGGCTTTTCCTTCCGAATCTGTTTGAGGCTAATAAGAAAGAGGCCCATGGAAATGAGGCCAATTATGATCAAGACTAGCTCAGGCATATTTATGTTTGAATGAGCATTCAAAAATTAAACACTGCCTGAAAATTACGATTACCCAATAATACTTTCATATCAATCTTTGCCCTCCAGGGGTACGAAAGTATCTATCTTGGTTAATGAAAATATCACTGCCCTATGATATGTACACGGACCTCATTTTTTGACCGATAAAATCCCCATATTCGAACCAAATCCAAAAATTCCGATTATTAAATAATGCGCTTTTCCCTACTTCCTCTTCGTTCTTTTTTCATCAGGAAAGTCCTTCTATGTATGGGATTATGGCTGCTTTCTATACCTTCGGCCTGGTCTCAGGCTTACCAAAGCCCTATTGATAGCACAGTCAGGGTATACCAGCAGCGTTTTGGGCCCAAGCTTAGCCAACTGGAACAGTTGCAGATGTTTCACGAGCTATTGCGCAATCCTCATATTCCTAAAGCTGATCTGGAGGCCATTCTGGATACGATCCAGCCGCCTGCCAACCCAAATGATACGGTTCAAATATGGCATTCCCTCAATCAAGCCTTTAAACAACTTGGGGAGGGCCTAAGTGCAGATAGCCTGCTTAGTCTTTTTGGTCAAACCATTTCACTTTCAAAACAACTTAATTTTTCTCTTCTGGGTAACTATGCCATAGAAGCGTTAAAAAAGGAGCTAAACCAACGGGAATTGTTCCAGGCAGAGATCAAATTATTGCAATTGGGGGTAGATCTGGCCCAGCATAGCCAAGACACCTTGAGGTGGGTGACTTATCTGGCAGAAATCAGAGGGGTCTACGCCTTGCTCAATGAAGATAGTTTGGGCCATTATTATGGATATCAGGCGCTTAACCTCGGCCGCTCTTCTTTTGACCAAATCACGCGGATATTTGCCTTAGCAGAGGGAATCAAGCTCTATGCTTTTGACTCCCAACATGAGGAAACGCTAAAGGAACTAGAGCGACAGCTCCGGTCAGAAGACTTAGCGGGATTACAAGCCGCCGAAAAAATCGTGGCATACGAGGCCCTGGGCCTGCTTTACAGAAGTTTTAACCGCTATAATCAGGCCTTAATCTATTATCAGAAGGTGTTGAGCCTTAATCAGGAACGCAAACAGCCTTACGGGGTGGCCCAAAACATCTACGATATTGGGGCTATTCTCCTTGCCCAACATCGCTATCAGCGAGCTATTCAAAGGGTGGAGCCGCAATTCGCCGATTCCTCTGGCCTCACCCCCAACCTGATTGGTGATCTGGCAGCCATTCTTTTCTTGGCTCATGAAAAGCTGGAAAATTTCCAAGAGGCCATTACCTATCAAAGAATATGGGCCATGAAGCGAGGAGAGGTCCAGGCAAAGACCAGGCAACGCCAACTTTATGACCTGGAGATGGCCTATCAAATCAAACTTAAGGAAGCGCGCATCGACCGCTTATCCCGGGAGATCGAATTAGAAGAAAGCACCAAAACCAATCGTTTATGGCTGCTTTTTGGCACGCTATTCCTCCTTTCTGTGTTGGGCATTTTCACCTTCCGGCAGAAATTATTGAACGTTAAAATAGGGAATCAAAAAATGGAAATTGAGGCCCAGCGTCACCGGCTTTCCTCCCTTGATCAGAAAAAAAGCAGCTTCTTTCAAAACCTCGCCCATGAACTGAGAACCCCCTTAACCCTGGTATATGGCCCAGTCCATAAAATCCTAAAGGAAAGTAAGCCCAATCAGCGGGATGCGGCCCTTCTGCATACTACCCTGAAAAATTGTAAAAAGACCCTCAGTCTGCTCAACCAAATGCTTCATGTTGAAACCATGGAAAAGGAGGAGTTGTGGAAGGCAGATACTGACTTTTTATTGCACCCCTTCCTTATGGATATCACAGCATCCTTGAGGCCCCAAGCAGAATTCCAGGAAATTCAGTTCGACTTAGCCCTCGATATTGCGGAAGGAACCCTCATTCGAACGGACCAGTATAAGCTCCAAAGTATCCTCCAGAACTTACTTTCCAACGCCACAAGATTTAATAAAAAAGGGGGCCACATATTATTTCAGGTAAGTCTTAGTCCGGAGGGATACTTACAGGCCTTGATTTCCGATACTGGAAGGGGGATTTCCGATCAGGATTTACCTCATATTTTTGAACCCTTTTTTCAAGGAGGGAACCCAGACCATCACGAAGGAGGCAGCGGCATAGGTCTGGCCATTACCCGAGACTACCTGCGTCTGCTTGGTGGATCGATCACGGTGGAAACGACCCCTTCAAAAGGATCTGTCTTTCATCTTTCTCTTCCCGTCGAGCTTATTTCCCACGACTCCCCTCCTCTTCCTCTGCCGAAAGAAGAAATATCGACCCTTTATTCACCGCTAAGTATTTCCCCGATCACCCAGACCAGGGAAATAGGCTCGCCAGATTTACCGCTGATTTTGGTCGTGGAAGATCATGTAGAGCTATCCCATTTTGTTGGGGAAATCCTGGCTCCATACTTCAGGTTTCACTGTGTCCCAAATGGATTAGCCGCCTTACGCTATCTCCAAACCGAGGAACTGCCTGATTTATTGATTACAGATTTAATGATGCCGGAAATGGATGGTTGGAATTTAGTCCGTCATTTGCGGAAAGAGGAGCAATGGCATAAAATACCCTTTTTGGTTCTTACCGCGCGGGAAGACTATAAGTCTAAAATTCTGGCCTTGGAAAATGTGAAGGCGGATTATCTGAGCAAACCATTTACGGGTGAAGAACTCATCCTGCGCATTGAATACCTACTGGAAATCGTAAGGGAACAAGCCGCCCATCAGCAACTTGATGATATGACCGCCACTGGACCTAGTGCCCAGGCTGGTTTATCTACTTTTGACGGTGAATGGCTACAGAAACTTAGCACTGAGGTGGCTTCCTTACTCGAAAATAATGAGCTTCAGCTGGTGGATTTAGCCGATGTCATGTGCGTGTCTATCCCTCATCTTCACAGAAGGGTCAAGTCTCTGACCGGCCGAACCCCCATGCAATACATTCAGGACATGCGGTTTAAGCGGGCTCGTCTTCTGTTAGAAAGGAATCCTTACACTTCTGTAAAACAAGTAGCCCACTCCGTTGGCTTTAAGGCGGAAAAGAACTTTTCCCGAAATTTTAAAAAGCGATACGGAAAATATCCTTCTGAATTACTGGCTTCTTTAAGAACTAGTTAATCCATCAGAAAACCTGGATGGCAGAAAAAACATGAGTCGTCCCGAATTTTGATACACCTCCCTACCTGTAGGCTCACTCAGCAGAGAACGGTACTGGTGCGAGAGACCCCGGATAGCTCCCCTACTTACAGTCAGAGGAGCTTCCGGGGGGACAAAGAGGGAGAAGATGGATGAGGTCATCATGAGTGCAGGGTAGCTACTAAAATCCCACAACTACCCTCAAATATGTCACCCCGGAAAGGTATTTGACCGGTAGGGAAAATGCCTTATCCGGGGTCTCCATGATTACATACGGATCGCAGAGACCTTCCAGGATATTGCTGTCGGACTCCTTGAGTCGGACAGCTCACCTCCTTTAAGTCGGAGCAACTCCCAGGGGGACAGGGCTAGAAAAGAAGGAAAACTTCGCCTAGAGTAAGAAAAAAGGCCCTTTCCTATCCTTCTCAAAAAATGATTAAACAAATATGAGTCATCCCAAAGTTCGGGATGACTCATGTTTCCATTCCATACTTATGCTTAGCAGTATGCTTATTTTTTATTCACGGAGACCCTGGCCTGATGATTTTCATAGGTGGCCTGTACGTGATAGATGCCTGGAGACCAGGAAGCTGTCGGAATATGTACCTTATCGCTTCCTTCCTGAACCGGATAGGAACCCATGTGCTGTCCGATCTGATTAAACACCTCAAGCGAAATTCTTTTTTTCTCCGGCCTTTGTACCCCTATTTCCAGATAGTCGGTAAAGGGCGTTGAATATGGCGTCAATAACAGGTGGACTCCTAAGTCATCCAAAGACAGATTGATGGTAGGGCTATAGGAATAGCCACCATCGATATCTACCTGGCGAAGGCGGTAGAAAACCTCCTGGGCCCCAACATTGTGCAGGGTTTGATCAAGGGCTTGATAAGTTTGTATCGTCTGACTGTTGCCCTGGCTGGGCACCTGGGTAATGCGCTGAAACATGACTCCATCAGCAGACCTTTCTATGTCGAAGTACAGGTTATTCAATTCTAAAGCCGTACTCCAGTCCAGCACCGCATCTTTTCCTCGCATATAACCTGAAAAATCCAGCCAATCCACCGGAAAGACCGAGGGATGCTCCAAATTGGTAATCGTACCTTCCTGCAACAAAGTTGACTCATCGTCCAAATAGATGACGGTACCAACCGTACCGTTGATAAACCAGTCCAGGTCGGAGCCTTGCGTATTGGAAAGTTTAGTAAAACAAACTTGCGTTAAGAGATGAGCAGTAGCCCCACCACCAGGGATTTGATCTCCAAATCCAGGAGAACTCAACTCGATATTGATGGATACCCTCCCAGGTCTGGGCGTACTTAGGGTGGTTGCCTGGTAATAGGGTGCCGGAGAAAGGTTGGTAGCAGCCAAAGTGGGCATGCCCAGGACATTTTCATCGTAATCAAATACCAGGTTGCTACTTCCCAGTTTTCCTGCTTGATCAAAACTGATCAGCAGCTCAAAACAAACCTCATTGTTTGAGACCAGCGGATTCTGGATGGTCAGGTTGTAAAACTGAGGTTGAGCGGATAGCTGTACACAAGATCCTCCTACTGCTATGAGGGATATCAATAGGCGAAACCGAGAGGAAGGAGAAAAGGCTAAGCGTAATTGAGCAGATAATGAGCAAATGAGACGGAAAATCCCAAACATGAATGTTGACTTAGAAGATGAAAATGATGTCAGAAGCATCCCTGGATTGGGACACATTCAATTAATTTGGGTTTGATAGAGATGGTTGTTTTTCCTGGTGAAAGAGGTCAGTTTTTCGTTTTTTCTTACACCAAAAGTAGAAATAGTCACGCCTCAAAACATATCGTTTTGGGGTAACGAGCCTATCAGTTCAACCTATGAGATTATCTTATCGATCGTAAGAGGCGCTCGCCAGCTGATTAGTCGGAAGAAAAGGCCGGGAGCAAGGCGGGAATCAGAAAAGGGTATGTATACAAAAGCCCGTTCCGGATAGGAACAGGGCTTCATTGAAAGTAGCGATGATCGTTACTTAGGCACAGAGGAGGCGCGGGAATTATTGATTCGCCAAAAGGCCTCTTTGTCCATAAGATTTATGATTCCATCTAAATTAAAATCTGCTCGCATGTGTTCGTATGGTACTATTTGTCCGTTAAATACTCGCCAGTCTCCATTTAAATCTATCGCGTTTATCACCCCATCGCCATTGGCATCTCCAGCCCACATCATGGCCCGCCCCTGAATAATTTTCCGTGCGTGATCGCCATAGACGCTGGTAACAGGGTCAGAAAAATCCAGCGTTTGATAAAACAAACTTCCCAAGGCGATGGGGGAAGCACTCATGAGGGGTAGATGGTTCCGGTGATGCAGCACAACATAGGCCGTGTCTACCCCCAGGTCAGGAAAAACCAAGCCTTGAATTTCGGAGGTTCCCCAGATGTTCCCATCCCGATGAAGGAGGGCAGCCCGCTCTGCCAAAACGGTCTCCGGATCGGAAGGATCTCTTAAGCTAACCAGCACCCAATCCACCACCTCATCGCGATGGCTTTCCACCGATTCCATCCCCGCATAATCCCATGGACCCAGATGATAGGGCTGGGCTAAGGGTAAATTAGGTTTTAGGTCATTTTTCATCGTGCTTTGATCCCAGGGACCCTCGAGATAAGCCTTCACTTTAATCCGCGTACTGCTATGCTTAATCCAATCTATACTAAGGCTTTGCGAGGAGGTAGACGTAGCCAGGACTGCCAATCCCACCAGCTTTTTAGCCTGAAAACTGCCAACCTCAAAGCGGCTAATCTGGTAGCCTCCTTCCTGTCCGATAGAATCTCCCTGAATGCTTGCGGAACTATCATCAGCAAACGTCAGCCTGAGCTCATCTATCATGCCCATATGTTTGATATGGAATGCGTTAATCGGGGCCAGAGGGATGGATAGGCCTGATTTCGATAGACTAAAAAGCCCAGGCTTTAAGGTTAAATCCAATACCGTAGTCCCGACATAGTATCCATTCATGTTATCTGGTTCCCATCCCATGATATCCCCGTATAAGTCAAAGTCGAATCCGAAATCTATAACCTCCTCCGGGTCCCGGTTCAACTTCAATTCCCGATCATCAGTCATCCCATCTTGATCCGTATCTGGCCGATGGGCGATATAGGCTATGCTGGTCAATTGATCTTCCTGATCATCCAATGTGAGGATGAGTCGATGATTTTTGCCATTTAACCACTGAGGATGCTGTAAGTCAAACAATACATACCAATTACCTTTTCCATCTGGCCATAATTCCGATGGTGCCAAAACGATGGTATCGCGCATGGGTCCCGAATATGACAAACTAGGGTTACCGGGATGTGCACCTTGGAATTTAACCATGATCTTAGGGATAGCCTTCCCCAACAATTCCAGCCCTTGTATCTCAATTTTTGTAGGAAGCGGTCCTCCTTTAACCGCGAACCCCTGACTATCCAGGCTATAAGACTTGGCATGCACCACCACTATTCGATCCTGTACCGGGACTTGACTGGGAAAATAAAATCCAAAATCATTAGGGTCATCAGCAGATCTTTTATACACATATTCTTCCAGCAAATCTTCCAGCCCGTCCCCGTCCGTATCTTTCGTAGCAGCCCTCATCCAATCCCACCGGATCTCTTGCCCGCCAGCATAGCTCAGGAGGAACATGAAAGAGGAGATTACTTTATGCGCTAGTTGGGGATGTGCCAGGAGATCAAAATGATGAATGGTCGCCCCTTTTGCGGCATACACTTTGGAAGTGATAAATCCCTGGCTCCCATCGGTGGCAAACCAGATCACAGAGATGGGTTGCATCAGAGCAGTATGCTCTTTGATCAGGAGATGCCTTACCGCATGTACATCCATACTTAGGTCATCATAGATCATGTAGGAACTGCTAGCCGGGTTCGCCACCAGTTCGCCTCCATTCCATTGATACGTACCGCCCCCTCCAAAACTCCAGTTCCCGTAGGTGAGAAGGGTATCAAACTCGTCCCCAAAATCTCCTTCATAAAAGGGCTCCCGCCCCAGCACCATTTCCAGGTCATTGGTCAGCCCATCTCCATCTATATCCGTAGCTTGATAGTTATCCCGAGTCTCAAATAGGCGATAATGGGACAAGCCTCGATGTACTTCGTATTGGCTATCCCAAAGGGTCCGTATCTCCCAGGTAGAGCCTGGGGAGGAGGTGGGAATAAAATATTGGTCAGAGCCTACCCATCCCCCACCCCAATATATCATGCCTATCGCTCCGGCATCTTTGAGCAGATGAGCCGTTTTAATGAGATAGTTTTTTTGCGCGTCTGCTGAAGGAACAAAAAAATTATCTACGTGATGGGCATCCGCATGGCCTGGAATGGTATTAAAAGCTTCAGGGGTAGCATCATAGCCTCCAGAAGTCCAGTCTGTGTTGATTTCCATAACAAAAAACTCCTTCCCGTATCCTTTGACAAAATTCACCAGTTGTGTCCAATCAGCAAAAGGAGTAGTCTCAGCTTGGTGAGGAGAAAAGCTAATCGATAAATAATCATATTGATTGGAAATCCCCAGTTGGGTAAAATGTTCTAACCACCATTTTACCATCCACCCCATGCCATTGACACTGAGCAAATGAATGGCAATTTTAGTAGGCCAGGTATTCAGGGTAAAAAAGTCCTTTGCAGCATCAATTCCCCGACTGAGCAAATAAGCGGTTCGCTCATAGCTTTGGTAAGGTTGAGGAATATCTGGATGTAAAAACTCACTGGAGGTTTCATTTCCGATCACTACTATGTCAGGTACAAGGCTGGAGTCTTTTAGTTTCTGAAGGAAGTCTTTGACATAGGTTTCCACCAGGTTCCCCAGGACAAGGGAATCAAACTGATCCGGTTTCCACATGGTAGGAATGACATTATCATTGGGGAAGGAATCGGCATGAATGAGATCAGTAAAGGTCAGGGATAAAATCGTGGTAAGCCCCAGGATTTTCGCTTCCTGCATTTTTTGGATAGCCTTGACCTGGCTTCCCCAGTCAAGGGGATTCCCACCAGGAGAAGGAAATGGGGGCATCTTCACGATGATTCTCACCGTATTCGCTCCTTGTTCTTTTAGACTCTGCAAGGCAGATTTAGGGAGGCCATTTTCAAAGTAGCCTTTCCCCTGTTGCTCGTGATGCCAAATGGATTCCAGATTAACGCCCAACATGAAAGTCTGGGTGGAATCTGAAGCATGTAAGGCATACTGACCCGCAAGCAAAAGCATGCAGGTCAATATGCCGAATTTCATCTGTGAACGGTTCATAAAGGGCAGATAGGGCTGTTCATCTATGCTGGCCTGCCAAGAGTGACAAAGCAGAAAAAAGCATCTTTTCGTATGGATAAGACGTCTGCCCCACATGGAGCAGACGTCTTTTCTGAGAGCGATCAGCCTTATTTCGGCACCGCAGTAGATTTTGAATTATTGGGTCGCCATAACCTATTTTTATCAATCGCATTGAACACCCCATCCAGGTTAAAATCAGCTTTCATGCGATGGTAGGGTAAGGTCTGACCATTATTCGTCCGCCAGCCCCAGTTCAAATCGTAGGCATTGATCACGCCATCCGCATTGGCATCTCCAGCCCACATAAAGGCCTTGCCATCCTTAATCCTTCGGGCTTGGTTCCCGTAGCAAGCTCTGAGGGGATTACGGAAATCAACCAACGGAACCTGGTTTAGGGAAACGGGAGATTGCGTCATCACGGGCAGATGGTTTCGGTGAAGTACGGCCACAAAGGCAGAGTCTGGCGTTGGTCCCCACATATACAAATCTCTCCCCCCTTTGGCATTCCAAATTAAGCCGTTCTTATCCAC
The DNA here is from genome assembly GCA_038527215.1 of Bacteroidota bacterium. Taxonomy (GTDB): domain Bacteria; phylum Bacteroidota; class Bacteroidia; order J057; family J057; genus JAWPMV01. The sequence continues at coordinate 13,073 of JBCBGC010000096.1, read as the reverse complement.
CAAGGCTGCGGTTTGAGAAAGAATTCTGGCAGGCCTTCTTCGATCTCGTAGTTGAACCAAGACCCAATCAACATATTCACTTTTGTCTGCTGTAAGTCGGATGTCTCCAGCATAGGTCCAGGGTTGCTGGTTATAAGGCTGGGTAGAGGGCAAGAAAGGCAATAAATCCTGAGCCATTGTGTCTTCACGCCAGGCTCCTTGCAATAATACAGCCGCCCTCACTGGCCTTCCGGTACTAATGGTTAGAGGAGTGGAAGCCTGGTTCCCATGCTTATCAGAAAAATGGTAATCATATCTTCCCATCATCCGATAATTAATATAGCTCCTTACCAAAATTTCACTGCAATCGGTGGATTTTCTAGCCCAGTTCCCCAGCCAGGTGACCTTATACTGATTTCTTCGGTGGGCATTTGCTGCCACGGTGCCTTGTTGATCAACCATGATCCTACCGTAACGCCACTTCATCCTGACCAATCGCGTCTTCATGCCCGGCAAAAATCCCGTGCCCCACCATTTACCCTGATCATCCTTAAAGAAGTTTCCGTGGGCTCCGCCCTGAATGGCAGGATAATACGGACCAAACTGGCCGGTCAGGCTGCTTGAACTGCAGACGATGGCATCATAGGATGCCCATTTACCCTTTCGGACCTGCGTGCCCGCATAGGTTTGTAGCACGGCACTATCACTTCGAAAAGCAAACATACTGGTCGCCAGATGATAAACGCCATTTCGTTTAAAAAGAAATGCCCCTTCCTTGACTACCGGGCCTTTTTGGGGAAATCCTTGAATATTTAAATTCCAGGGCTGTTCGGCCAAGCCAGAATAATCGGCCTTTAGCTTGGCAATGCTATTGGCACCAAACACGAAATAGGGGGTTTGGTCATCATCTACAAATAAGTTCGCATCGATGCCGCCCGTAAGCGGTCCCTGGGGATGTACATCCACATAAGGACCTTCCGGTTTACCTGAAACACTCTTGAGCATAAAAGTACCCCCATGCTGATTGTGACCTATACGAGGACCAGCACCAATGTTGTGGTTCATACAGGCCAGTAAAAACCAGGTATTCTGAGAAGGCACGTAGTGAACCTCAGGAGCCCATACGGCCCTCCGTATATGATAATCCTGCTCAAGATCTTTCGTATACTCGTTATGAGGGATCACTTTGGGAGTACCTCCATTCTTAGGATACAAATAATAGTTGCTTTGCCAGCCTTGGGTATTATCGAGATCCCAAACCAGCCCTAGTTCTTCCCATTCCTTGAAATCTTTGGATCGCCAGAGCTTAATGCCCTCATTATAGGTCATGAAATCCCGGCTTTTCTCTCCCAGGATCGTACCCGTGAGGTAGTAATAGCCATCAGGGCCTTGCATGATTTGCGGATCTCTTAGGGGTTCCGGCATGAGAGCAGGCATACCAGCCGGCATCGCGGGTCTCGGATCATAGGGATCTATCATCCCATATTCCAGGGCTTGCCCCTGGTTTTTGAATATCTCGTAATCAAACCCGAGTTGCATTTCAGCTAGCCCAAAGATATACTTACCCGCTTTGGTATCTGGTCCTAAACGGGTGGCAGTAATGCGCAGGCTATCTGTCGCCACCACTTTGTCAAAAGGAATAGTTACCCAGCCTCCTGTTGGTCTAGTATAGTTTTGAACCTGCTTAACCACTTCCCAGTTACCATTTTTAAACACCTGGATTTCAAAATCCACTGGAAAGCCAAAGGCCTGAAGCCCGGCACTGGTATTAAGGTATCGAGGTAAGATGTTCAGGTAATTTACATGCTCCAAAGCAAAGCCTACAGCTATATGCTCTGGTTGGTTGGCTTGGTTTCTTACCCTACTGGTCCAGTTGGTATTTAGCTTGCCATCCACCGCATGTCCGGCTTGGAAAAAGATTCCATGAACGGTACTAGAGGCTTTGGCCGTAAGCTTTGGAACTTTTCTTTTTAGATCTGGGGAATTAATGGGTGGATTACTTACTTCCTGTTCCCTACAGTCAGGCGTACCGTTCATATCCCGATCCAGTCCAACTTCAACTTTGTCCCCCAATTTCACGAGGATATCCGTCCCTCTTTTCCATCCCTGGTCATTTACATTATGCATGACCATGGGTTCAATGTTTAGGGTATCTACCAATACTTCTACACTATGGGTAGCTTGGCAAGCCCCTTTCATCAAGTTCACTGTGTAAGTTCCCGCCTGTGCTTGATTAATTCCCTCTATGAGGATCTCAGACTTCCCACTCCACTGATTTCCACCGGGTCCCGTCCAATTCACCTCATTAGACCAGGGGAGCATCCGCAAGATCAGGCGATCACCCACAGTAGTGTTAATTTTCGGTTCACTTAAACGGTTCCACCACCAAGCACTATTCAGTTTGGTTTCAGCAACCAAAGTGGGCGGCTCATCTACCTTTAGCTCGATCTCCTTGGCAATGGTACAGCTGTTGTGAGTCATGGTGGCTACATAGGTACCTGCTTGAGCGGAAGTAACCGTCCCGAGGTTTATGACATTGGTATTGGTAGCTTGAAAGTTTCCGGGACCGGTCCAGTTGACTGATCTAACGTTGGGATTGATACTCAATTGAACTTGGGCGCCCTCACAAACAGTTAGGCTACAGTCCAGCAATGTCTTCCAGCCTTCCTCATCTACATTTGCTTCACAAGTCTCGACCACCGTAGTTTTTACCCTTAAGTTTTTAGCATAAACGCAGCCGCTCTGATCTTCTGCATAAATCGAATAATTGCCTTGCATTTTTAGGGAAAGGCTTTGCTCCAAAACAGTAGCCGCCATAGGTCCCTGACTTTCGAACACTTTTCCGTGTGGCCCACACACCTTTACTTTTTTCAAAGTATTACCCGTCATTCGGAATTCCAGCAAACCGCCTTCACAGGAATTCACTTCTAAATCTTGTTTCCAAGGGCCTCCATTTAGCCTCCATTCTGGCTTGGCTGTCATACAGTCTCCATAGGTCTGAGGGAACACCTGCTGGTCATTACAGTCTCCCGTAAGACAAAGACGGATCCGCTTGACCAGACCTGGTTTTGTGTAATCCTTGCCAGCAGGAGCAATATACTTTATGTAAGCAACCTGATTAACCAGCGCCCAGGCACTAACTGTGGAAGCTTTTAGAGCGGCCAGGCTATTTAGCTTGGGTAATTCTGGCCCAGCCAAAATAAAAAAGTTATCACTCGAAGAGATAACCTTCGTAGTAGGGGGTACGCCCGCGATGCCAATGATGGAAGACTCGCCTGCACTCATACTATGATGTTCCAAGCGAACCACATTGGTCAAATATTTATCATAAACCAGGGTATAAATAAAGGAGTCGGACAAAATAGGTTCCATCCCAAATCCGCCAATAACCTGGGTACCTCCCGTCTGGGTAGCCCCGTCCGATCGAACCAGCACCCCATTTTGGGGAGAAGGAATATTCTGATGGTAGACTTCTACATAACTATAGCGGTGCGGGCTTTTCATACCCGAAAATCCCGGGCTGATTCTTTGGCTTTGCGGCGTATTCAGGATGGGCAAATCCTGATGAATAGCGGTCATGGGATTGCCCATGAGTTTCCCATCTACATCGTACACGATGGCATTTGCCCAAATAGGGGGTTCCCAATCCCTGTATCTGACATTATAGGAAGAGGAGGCAATAGTGGTGTTTTCGAAGGTATGCCCGGTATACTTCAAGGTTGCCCCCCACTGGTCAAATAAACTGATTCCAGGATGCTCTGTCCCTGCGAAATAGGAGTTTTTCACCCAAATCGGTCCATCATATATGGTGTGCAAATGGCCAAATCCGTTGGGTGCCCCTACGGTAATGGCCCCTCTTGGCATACGAGGAATAGGTTCTGCATTTTCAGAGCCTCCTACCCATAAAAAGCGGTTAAAATCAGAACGCCAGGTAGAGGCATCTCCTTTAAAGTTATCTGCAATGATAAAATCCTCCAGATAAGCGGTCTTCCCAGGGGTCACCCGTATATAGGTGGCCATTTTATTCTTATAGGAGGTAATGTGTTTAAATACGGGATTATTTCCAGCGTGATAGTTCAGATTTGGGTTAATGTTTTGGCTAGAGTCCCCGGGATTAACGGAAGCTCCAATGGCAAAGCCATGATGGCTGGAATGGGTCACATTATGGTCCAGGTTACCCGCAGGAAGGGGCAGGTTATTGGGATTCAAGCCTGGGACATAGGATTCACTGTTAATGTTTTGATGGGGGGAAAGCCAAATCCCAGAGCCGTCTGAACCAGCAGCATGATTATAGTTTACCTTATTATTGGGATTGGTGATCCAAAAGGTCGCCGGACCACTGGCATTTCGGGTCAACGTTAAGTCTGAAGGCAAAAGGGCATCATCCCGCTTAGGACGCCGGGTTACGAGGCCAAGGTTCCCAATTAATTCATTATTTTCTTCATTCCCGTCTTCCAGGAAATAAGCGTGACCGAGGTTGTCATAAGCCACATTATTTTCTAAGCGTACATTATTAGTAGAGTGGATGGTAAAAGCCCGGTTGTAGGTCCGGTGAACACTTGAGCCTTTAACGGCCATACCACTACCGCCATTTCCCAGGCGATGCCAATGCCAGGGATATCTCCCTAACTTACCTTTTTGTCCCATGCGCGTGAGTTCAATGTAGCTGGCATTGGCTACGGCACCGGGCATAGCCATGGTATGGCCACCGAAACCGGCTACTTCACTGGCTTCATCGCCCTGGATTTTTACATTGTGTGAAAGTAAGCCAACCTCAGCTCTTTCATCCAGGGTCCAGGTCAGGGAAGCGTCATCCTGACGGGTGTAGGTTTGGAGTTTGCCAAAGTGTTTGTATGTGAGGGGTTGGTCGAGGGTAAGGATTTTTTTATCCAGATTGAGCTGGGTAATGGTGCGCACTTCTGCGTGATTCATGTCATAATCCGTAGAGGCAATCACAATTTGGTCTCCGACCTCCCAGTCTACGGGCTCTTTCAAGACCAGGCGATTCGCACCAGGCATAGCGGTTCCCCCGAGTTGGGTCCAACTCATCTTAGGCTTACCATGCAGTTGAAGTTCACCGCCGCCCATGATGCCCAGAAACTTTGAACCCATCGATGGGTGCATATTAACCTGGGGATCATCTCCTATTAAGGTGAAGGTTCCTTTCCCTTTATACGGGTTCATGGGGAGCCCCACAATGATTCTTCCTCCATGATGGACCATGATGAGTTTGGTTCGCAAATGGAAAGTGTCATGAACCGTTGGAGGCACCAGGGTACCAGAAACCATGACCTTTTCGGCCTCCATATCTCCAATCAGGCGGACAGTGGTCCCTGAACTGATCATCACTACGTCAGAGGGTCCCGGAACGCTGGCAGAACTCCAGGTAGTCGGATCATTCCAGCGGCCGCTCTTTACGGAAGAGATTTGAGCATGTAATTGAGCAAAAGGAGCAATGAAAAAGGATAGCCATAAAAAAAACCTCACATGAGTGTGCAGCTTAGATTGAAAACTCGAGAGGATTTGCTTTTTATCCAGGAGTTTGAGAAACAAAGGAGAAAGACAGACAGGACAAACGTTCATCATTTAATATTCTTCACAAAATTCCAGCCCTCCCTACAGGGAAAAGACAATACGGGAAAATGATTTAGGTTTGGGTTTTTGGAAGTATCTGGGAAGGAGGCGGAGAAACTTTTCTCCTAAAAACTTCAAGGCAATAGTATAGAAATATCCTAAAACCGAACTATCTAACTAGGTACTCAGTTATATCATAGTGAACAGTTTTGCCCATAAACTGACGATCTGTGCGCCTGGCCACGACTTTTTCTTCAGGGGAATACTTGTTCTTCTGCAAGCTGATTTAGCCAATTTCCATGGCTATAGTACACCATGCCTCATGAAAATCATCCTCAAAACCCCAACATCCTGCTTATTCTCTGCCAAAGCTCCGAATGTAAACGGCCGTGGAAAAGTTTGAATCTTATCTGGTGGAAAAGGGAGCTGAGGGGATACCAACCTCCATGATATCCCCTACCAAAAATTGGCTTTTGTCTCCAGATCAAAATCAGCTCCAAATTTTACTAATGGGCTTTAGTTGGTTTTGCGAATGGTTGCGACTGCTACAAATGAAAAGTGCTTAGCCTGTAAAATTTGTTTACAGCATAAAAGTAGGAGGCCGAGTCTTTACAATAATATCCTATGGGGGGTAGGAAAATATCAACTATTTACTTACAGCCTGAAAATGGATTCTATCGAAAGAGAGACTTTACCACCAGTATAAGGTAGTAGGCTCATTATCAATCCTTTTATCCACTTTTATGCCATGATAGTCTGGCAACCCCTCTTTGATAAATTTGGCTTCCTTATATTTCTAAGTTTTACTACCAGCAAAATGCTCCTAGCCGAAATGGCAAAAAAATGGCTATGAACTCAGGTATAAAATCACCTGCTGAACCCTGTTTATCGTTCCGCTTTTTGCTACTCCAGCCAAGCCTCTACATATCTCGCACATTCTGCTTCTTATTGAGGCTTTTCTCTACGTATTTCGCCCCTACCCTTTGCAGGTAGGGGTTATTTTTTGCCAGGATGATTTCCCGTTTAGCCGTGATTTCTCGCTTTTTACTTGAAGTGATAGGTTTGTTCACCTTGGTTGATACTTTTTTGAAAAAAAATCCACGTTGCTTAGAGTCAATATAATTATGGGGGAACAATTGTATGTTGAAGCCTGCTCGGTGTATTAGAAATCTAATTTTTGATACTAATGAGCAGGCTTATTTTTCTGCATCCCCCGATTCCAACTCCTTAGTTATTGTTTACCTGTTTCCGCGCGAGCACGTCAAGCCTACCTATAACATTGCTTTGATCAAGCACCACGCTAGAAAGATCCTAATCTCCCTCAAGTGAACAAGCATTATGTTGAGGATTGTTATTTCTACATACCCGCGACTTCTCAAACTGATAGGCTAGCACCACTAAGATGATAAAAAGAACATGCGTTAATCCGCTACTTTTATTAAAGAAATATTAGCCAAAGAAAACACGATCACGAAAGCAAAACCCTTCTCCCCAAAATTTAACACAGATTTTTTAGTGTGAATATTAATCTGTTAGTGTTGTTGTTCTCAGTGAGGAACATTCTTTAAAAAAACACTGGTTTTAACCACCCTAAAGAGCTTCCTTACTAGCAGTTTCGCCTCTCCTGCACCTTGCGGGAGGGGTTCTTTTTTTTCATTAGCATTCAGGTAGTCTTTCTTAGGTAGAAAAAAACGCACCTAGCGACAGTTATTCAAGGATATCTGTCGCGCAAAGCCCATTCCCCCCTTTTAAGATTATTTACCCTATACTTTGGCAGGCCTGCCGAGGAGCTGATGGTTGCCCTGTGAATGGTGGGATAAGGCGAATGCTGGGGCCTTTCATTGGTTTTGTCGATCGTGAATATGGACTGAATAGCTTGTATTTATTCAAAAAACCGTGACTAGCTATAGCATTATTGGAACTATGAATGAGGTGGTCTACATTATCCGGACAGTAGAGTGAGTCACTTACTTGACCCATTAATTTGGTTGATTTTATCCTTTTTTCGGATAAGCCCTCACAAAAGGCGGGGCTTATCTGACAAAAGGATTTCCTTTCTCTTGAGCAGCATTCTTTCGAAGTTCACCGGACTGAGATAGCCAAGGGATGAATGCCTCCTTCTGGTGTTGTAATAACCCTCAATATAGTCAAAGAGCCTTATCTGAGCTTCTTTGAAGCTATTAGATTGAGGGTAAACTCCCATCATTTCAGCTTTCAATCTGCTAAATAAAGATTCGATGAAAGCATTGTCATAATGATTCTCTTTTCGAGTCATACTCTGCTGACATTGGTTTTGCTCTATCAAAGCCTTGAAGTCGTGGGACTTATACTGACTTCCCCCATCTGAGTGTATAATAGCTCCTGGGAGTAGATCTCCATGGTCCCATACCTTTTGAAAAGCCTCAACCACTAGTTGTGCCCTCATATGATCGGCCAGTTTCCATCCCAAAATCCTACGACTGCATAGATCCATCCAAACAGCCAGATACAGCCAACCCGAGCGACAAGGCCAGTAGGTAATGTCTCCCACAATTACTTCCCTTAGCTGACTGACTAGCGGTTCTCTATCGAGGAGCAAATTGGGCGCTCTGGCCCTCGATGGATCATCCTGGGTAGTTTTGGGAACATAGGATTTAGCTTGAATGGCCTTGAGAGAAAGCTTGCGCATCAGGCTGCTGACCTTGGCTCTACCAACGACAAAGCCCTTGCTATGGAGTTCTACACAAATCCTGCGACTGCCATATCTTCCTTGGTGATCCACAAAGATGGCCTCAACCTGATCCATCAAGAGCAGATCATGAGCAGACAACTGATGGCTTCTGCCTCCTACAAAATCATAGTAAGAGCTCCTTGAAATAGCCAATACCTTGCAAAGAACTGAAACCGGATAATCTGCAGATAACTGCTTAATAAGGCCATACATCAATCGCTGGTCTTGCGGCTGAAAATGGCCAAGGCTTTTTTTAGGATATCACGCTCTTGCTCTAGCTCCAAGACCCGTTTACGAAGCTGATCTATCTCCTGCAATTCTGCTTCTTCCTCCTCCGAAAGAGGATGGGCCTGACGACGCCAGGCATAGAGCAGGCTCTTGTCTATACCCAGGGATGAAGCAACAGAGGCTACACTACGACCGGAAGCCACTAAGCGCAACGCATTTGTCTTGAATTCTGTGTCGTACTTACGATTACGACGACGTTTGGGGAATTTGCTGTTCTTACCCATGATTGACACTAAGTTAGGTAATTTAGTGTCCGGATTTACTCGACCATCTCAGAATATAAAGACCCGCGAAAAATTGCAAACACGCCCAAGCATAAGGATTAATAAAGTAATGGTTCTACGACTTGTGAATGAAATTAATCCTAACGTCCCTTGGAACTATTCGATCGCCTCAATTCTTACCATTTGTTGGGGAATTTGCCTTATATAAAGCAAGCCCAAAATTACTAATTATTTTAGTATATCTAACAATTCACGCAACATTTGCTAAATATTTTCGTATTAATAAGCCTAGTAATTTTTTTCAAGCTGTGAACCTTTTCGTCCCTTAAAATATACTGAACAATATCCAACCCAGATGATGAAAAGACAAAATCTTAAAGAAACCTTCTCTAACTCCCTTAGCTCTTACTATACTGGTCTTATCTCGATGATTCAGCCTATTGTAGCTGCATACATGTTCTATCTTGTTCTTCCAGACATCGCTAAATTCGATGTGTTTGAATGGTTTATGATACTATCTACCTTCATTATTCTATTGATTATTTGGATTGAATATTTCCGGAATACTCAAATCTCACGTTGGGTACCCAACTTTTTGGATAGCCTAATCCCGTATCTTTTTCTAGCTAGCCAGATGTTTGCCATTCACAGCGTCTCTCAGTCAAGAACCAGCTGGGCCATAGGTATTATTGGTATTTGGCTGGTGGCAGGCATGGCATTTGGAAATATGTTGTGGAGAATGAGAGACCAAGAACAACCTTTTGAACACCTCATTCAACTCCTGAAAAAACAGCTAAATGGGGTATTTCTATTAATCGGTTTCTCTGCCCTATCCTTAACAGTTTTACTCCTTCTAGGTAATGACTTTTACACAGAGAAGGTAGTACCTGCTGTATCAACCCTTTTTTTAATAACGTATGTCCTGATGAGAGAGTGGCAGTATATTCAACTCATAAAAAAGGATAAAGAGGTAAATGAGGGTGAACGAAAGAAAATAGAAGTAGCTAGCATCCGAAAATCAATCCTAAAACTGGAGAAGGATCTTCAAATGGCAAATAGCCGGTTAATATCTAAACTTAATGAGCCTCAATAACTTATGCTGAAAAACCTGCACCCTGATAAATCCTACATGATCCCCACTCCTAAAAACAAAAAAAGAAGTGTTTTCACACTTCTTTTCTCTCGTTTTGTTGGCGGTCCGGACGGGACTCGAACTATTTATTTACTCGCCTAATAATCAATAATTTATATCATATTAAATAATACAGGTCTCGGATTTGCCTCGCCAGATTGGATAAAAGATGGAATTCAACCTTTAAAACAATCTTCCAAAACTCATTTACAATTTAGCTAAAGAGATATAAGGCTTCAAAAGACTGATGGCGGTGAAAAGACCAATCATATCCAGCCAAAAACCTCCTTTCAAAAATAATGAAACATCAGCCACCTGGTCTTTACAGCATATATATGCTACGCACATAGCATATATATGCCTGAACTAGTGTACCGTAAATTCAGCCCCTGGCACACTAAAAGGATAAAAGGCAAGAAGCCAAAAAACTAAAAATTAAAGAGACCGGGCCAGGCGGAAACCGATGTTCCTTATCCTGTAGTCAGGCCAGTGGCCTCTACGGCTGGCGACCCGACATTTGTCGGCGTAGCTGCTCCAACCACCCCCGCGCAGGACCCGTTCAGTGCCAGTCGAAGGCCCCTGTGGATTGGAAGCAGGGCTATCAACATAATAATCCCTTCCATACCAGTCCAGACACCATTCCCTGACATTGCCGCTCATGTCATACAACTCCCCATGCACTCGCTTACTCTTAACGCTACTGGTTTTGTTAGTGTTATATATTGCATAATTCCCAAGATATCTCTCACTATCGGTTCCCGCCCACTGGGTACGGACCGAAGCCCCTCCGCCAGCGGCATATTCCCACTCCGCTTCAGTGGGGAGCCGCCAACCGGATTGTCCTGGTTGAGCATTGAGCCACTGAATATAGGATTGGGCATCGTCCCAGGAAACATTGATGACCGGGCGGTTGTCTCGGCCCCAGCCTTCGTCATTAGGCATTTTACGTCCTGTTTGTTCACAGTAAAAGTCGTACTGCGCAAAGCTTAGTTCGGTTTCCGCTAGATAGAAGGTGGAGACAGTAACAGGATGAATGGGTTTTTCATCATCTTCCACCGTGTCTCCCATCTGAAAGGTCCCGCCAGCGATCCGGATCATCTTAGGTAAAGGAATTGGGAGATCGGTTTCGCAGTTTTGGACACATTCACCCAAGGGGTTTATATAGAAGGTTTTACCACCTTGGCCCTTGACTTTTGCTAAACCATTGGGACCGAAGGGCCAGGCTCTGGCGTATTGGGCTTTGATTACTTCTGTTCCAGTTGAAAGTTTGAGGTAGCCACGAAGCTTGTTTTGGTGGAAAACAGCAAAGCCATATGCCAAGTCTTCTACCTTGTCATAGGTGCCACCCAGGCGATTGCCTCGCCGGTCAAGTAAGCCCATTTGTCCATTTGGGGCATGGTAGACTGCCCGTTCAGACTCCCAAGGTTCCAGGATTTTATACCCTTGACTTTTCAACTGGATAATTACGTCTGGTCTCTCATCGCCCGATTCTTTGACCATTGGTTCTAGAGTAAGCGATTGTATACTATCACCATGGGTATTTTGGGCAATAGATTGTGGGGGCTGAGTGGATTCAGCTTCAGCCTTTTCTCCTACTAACCCGGAAATTCCCCATATCATTAAAAGAAGGGCGGGAATGGCTATTCCGATCCACTCCAGGGCTTGATGGTGATACCAGGGATGCTGCACAAGTGTTTTGTTCTTTTGGACTTTCTTCTCCTGAGGCGCTGGTTCCACTTTTTGTTTTACAATCGCTTGCAGTCCTTCCACTTTCAACTTGGCCTTATTAATAGCCTCCTGGATTTCTAATTCTTGTAGTGCATTAGACGTCCCTGCGGTCTGGGCCAATTGGTAATCCGCTTCCTGATTTCGTTTGGGTCGAAAAATAAACTCACCTCCCTGATCCCCCACATTAAAAAGGGGCCTCCCAATGGGGGTTTGAGAGGAGTTATAGGTTACTGCTGTGGTAAGCTTTTCCACCAGTGTACCCATGCGCAGGCCATCCAAGGCATAGCGGCCCAGAATGTCAATCAACTTATCGGCAAAGGGGCTATGTTCACCAGCAATTCCATCGGGTACCACTTCGTTTCGTCCTGAGGCCAGTAACCATCGCGAGGGATCGCGTTCCAGGCGTTTATGGCTTGGATCACGTTTACGTACCAGCGCCGCGCCAGAATAGCAGCTATCAACGATAAATACACAATGACGAGCTGGGATGGCTTGAATGATCTTGGTCAGAAAAGAATAGGAAACATAGTCATCGATTTCGCTGAATTCAGCGTCCACTGGTACCCAGTACCCTTCTTTGATTTGCTCATCATAATGCCCATGCCCCGAAAAATAAACCAGAAGATTATCTTCTGCTTTAGTGGTAGTGATGCTTCGCCGCAAGGTCTGCATAATCCCTCTGCGAGTAGCCTTCAGATCATATACTTCGGTAGTCTCGGTCTCTTCAAAGCAATACTTATCCAGCAAAACTTGTTTTACTGCGCACGCATCTCTCACCGCATTGGCAAGCTTACCCAGATGCTGATATTGGTCGATACCAATCATCAACAAGTGATTCTTTCCCCTTACCAATTCTGTTTGGGAGCCTTCTTTTTCATAAAATAGATCTTTATAAGGTTGTTTTGCCATGAATGAGCAGTATCAAACTGACGTTAATTTACGAAAAAGCGCCAATGTTCGATGGGGTTTATGATAAGTTCAGCGTGGAGACTGGAACAATTCAGACGTTTTATACGTAGGGACATTGGAAAGTATTCAGGGGAGAAATGAACGTTGCTCTGAATTGATCAAGAATGCATCTGAGGCACTTCGGAAGAAATAGAATTCAACCCATCCATTTACCCTTCCGGTAATTTTTCCGTATACTAGGCTTATGACGAAGAAAACCAAAAGCATCGTTGAGCAATTTTCTAGCTTGAGCCTGGCTGAATTGTGGGTGATTGCTGAAGCAGCCTTAGCACAAGTGAGAGAGAAGACAGCCAGCAGCATTCCCTTGCCACCTTTGCCAGAGATGAGCGAAGATGAGTGGAAGGCTGAGCTAGCCAGACGCTATGAGGCGGTGCTTGATGGAAGCGTTACTCCTATCTCAGGTGATGATATCGAGGCTCAAGCTCGTTCCATTGCACCATGAGCCACCCTTATACCCATAGCTTTGTAC
>JBCBGC010000095.1:0-31642 GCA_038527215.1 Bacteroidota bacterium | reverse complement strand
AAGGGGAGGGAAGGACTATTGGCACCGGATGACATTCGGTGGTATGAGCAGTGACCGGCTGGAAGCCGGTGTTACGGGGGCACCGCCCCACATCGTGCCGGCTGGAAGCCGGTGCCTGCCCGTACCACTGGCCAAGGTCCGTACCACCGGCTTCCAGCCGGTCACTGCCTGAGCCACCGAATGCCATTCGGTGCCAATAGTCCTTCCCACCCCTTGCCGGCTGGAAGCCAGCGCTACGGGGCACCGCCCCACTTCTTGCCGGCTGGAAGCCAGCGCTACGGGGCACCGCCCCACTTCTTGCCGGCTGGAAGCCAGCGTTACGGGGGGCACTGCCCCACATCTTGCCGACGGGGCGGGAAGCGCCGACCCGGTCAAAAAAGAAGCAGGGCTGCCTCATCCGAGACAGCCCTGCTTCATATATCATCTGAAGCCCTAAGGCTTAGGCAATCGCTTTCAATTCGTCCATCACCCGGGCCGCCAGCGCATCCGCTTCTTCCTGGCTTTTGGCTTCGGTATAAATCCGAATGATGGGTTCTGTATTGGAACGGCGAACGTGCACCCAGGATTCGGCGAAATCAACTTTGACACCGTCAATGTCATTGATTTCCTCCTCTGCATAGCGGGCTTTGAAAGCCGCCAGGATACCGTCAAGGTCCATGCCCTGAGCCACTTGTACCTTTTGCTTAGACATGAAATAATCAGGGTAAGTAGCTCTCAGCCCTGCGCAGTCTAACCCACTTTTTACCAGATGGGAAAGGAAGAGGGCTATGCCAACCAGGGCATCACGTCCATAGTGAAGCTCAGGATAGATGATCCCGCCGTTGCCTTCTCCGCCAATCAGCGCATCGGTTCGCTTCATGATTTCCGTCACATTGACTTCTCCCACTGCGGAAGCATAGTGGCGACATCCATGTCTTTCAGCCACATCTCTTAAGGCTCTGCTGGAAGAAAGGTTGGATACGACGGCACTTTTGGAGTGTTGCAACACGTAATCGGCTACCGCGACCAGGGTATATTCTTCACCGAAGAGTTCCCCTTTATTGTCAATCAGGACTAAGCGATCTACATCGGGATCTACCGCGATGCCAAGGTCAGCTCCGTTTTGGGCGATGTAATCGCAAATTTCCTGGAGATTTTTCTTCAGAGGTTCTGGATTATGACTAAACCATCCGGTAGGCTCGCAATTGAGTTGCACGACATTTTTTACGCCCAAAGCGTCTAGCATCATGGGGACAAAAATACCCCCTGTGCTGTTGACCCCATCTACGACCACCTTCAAATCGGCTTTTTCGATGGCATAGCGATCAACCAGGTTTAGTTCCAGAATTTTCCGGATATGGACAGCATCGAAGTCTTCTACCCTTTTGATAGACCCTAACTGCCGGACCTCGCTAAAACGATAATACTGATTTTCAAGAATTTCGAGGATTTCCATGCCATCCTTTTTGGTGACAAATTCTCCCCGGTGATTCAGGAGCTTAAGGGCGTTCCATTCTACGGGATTATGAGAGGCAGTCAGGATGATCCCACCCGCCGCTTCATATTCGGGAACCGCCATTTCTACGGTAGGAGTGGTGGAGAGCCCCAGGTCGATGACCTCAAACCCCAGAGCAACCAGGGTTCCGGTGACCAACTGGTGCACCATGGCGCCCGAAGGACGGGCATCACGACCAATGACTACGCGACTTGCGTTAGCCTTTTTTAAACTGAGCCAGGTACCAAAAGCAGAGGTAAAATTTACGATGTCAACGGGGGTGAGGTTGTCGCCTACGGCGCCACCAATCGTACCCCGAACACCGGAAATAGAGGAAATTAATGTCATAAGTTATACCGCTAACGGCGATAAAGATAGACAAAATTGGAGGGTCAAAGCAATCTCAAGAGGGAATTGCCTAACTTTACCTTTCTACGGCCCGAAACAAGCCCCGACTTGCAAGCTTCATCACTTAAATTATTTCAGGAAGCCATAGCTTCCGGCTGCGATGCAGCCCTTTTGTCAACCAGTCGGGTCCACCGCCTCCAAGCAGGACCAGAGAAAGGGCCACAATGGTGGATCAAAAGAGAAGATGAATCTGGTTTTGGGATATCCGGATGTAAAAGGCGCAAGTATGCCTCGCTTCTCCCCTGGCTGGAACAAGCGGGCTACCGCGAAGTGGCCCTGATCGGAGGGGCCTATTCCAATCATTTATATAGCTTCAGCCAACTCCTGAAGGAAAGAAAAATCTCATCAGAGATTTTTGTCAAACGCAAAGCCATCTCCCCCTTGAAAGGGAATGCGCTGCTGTTAAGCTTGCTTCATCCGGTAGAAACCTGGCAGGAAATTCAGGTGGATACATGGGCGGAGGCGGAAAGCTGGGTTCGGCAACAACTTCCTGCGGAAACCTATGTGGTACCCGAAGGAGGCAGTTGTGCCCCCGCGCTGCCGGGAGCGGCTAGCCTGGCCCTGGATATCTGGCGCAATCAACAGGCATCCGGCTTGGCGTTCGATCATGTGTTTATTGATTCAGGCACGGCCCTGACCGCTGGTGCCTTGGTTCTGGGATTAGCCTGGCTAGGGATATCGGCTCAGGTTCACGTCGTCATGATGGCAGAGGATGAAGCCTACTTTCAGGCGCGGATGGAGATTTTTTCTCAATGGTGGGAAGCCTGGCTGGGGTCCCAACCCGCCTACCAAGCCCCCAGCCTCTATCACTCTGTGATCGCTCCGGCTTTCGGAAAAGTGAACCAGGAAGTGCTCCAAGCTTGCCGCAGCATTGCACGGGAAGAAGGCTTTTTTGTAGATCCGGTTTATACGGGGAAATTATTGCTGACGGCCCGGCATCAAGCGGCTCGCCATGAGCTACGTGGGAACATCTTGGTCGTTCATACGGGAGGAGGGCCTGCCCTCTTAGGATTTCAGGACAAGCTGGCCCTCTTACCCTAAATCATGCTGTACCATTTTCGGATCACCCATTCCACCGACAAGAGGAGGAGGAATAGCAGCAATAACCAACCAAAATGGTGAAAAGGAGAGCGGGTCCGTTGGCTATCTAGTTTCGGCTTCATATCGGGCCGGGTTTTCAGGGCTTCAGCCAGGGCGGGTAAGTCGCGGGCATATTGGAAGCTGCCTTCTGTCCGCAAGGCGATTTGTTCCAATAACTCCCGGTCGGCCTGGAGTTGTAAATGCTCAATATTGGATTCCCCCACTGAGAACTGCCCCCTGTCTTCCCCTACCCGGGTTTCATTTTTTCGGCCTACCGCCTGAAAAGAATAGGTGCCCTCTGGCAAGGTTCCCACTTCCAGGAAGTATCGTCCCTGTCCGGACTCGTTTAGGTAATAATCGGTTTCCTTTTGATCTGGACCTTTAAGGCTGAGTTTGATGTCGACTCCGCTGAGCGGATTGTAACTGTCATCATAGGCCTGCCCGGTAAAAGAGACGGGATCGCTGCCTACAAAGAGCCTTTTGGTCGGATTTACTTTGAATTTCCGCTTATCATCGGAGACAATCAGCCACTTAATGTTGTTGAACAGCCAGGCGTCGAAGGACTCAAAATCGCCATTTTCCGTATAGGCGTGGGCCCGCATGCGCCAGAAATTCTCCCCAATCAACACCATATTTTTCCTTCCCAAATGACTCTGGAGGGCATAAGAAGGATAGTTGAGGGGAATGTTCTTGATTTTGACTGTGGCAAAAACTTCCGCGGTTGGTTTCGCTTTCCAGATGGACTGGTTGCGGAACATGGGCGGAGAAGTATTCACCCACTGGATCCAGCTATCCGCAAAGGTAAAGGTGGAGTGATTGCGATAATCCCGCTTAAAGTTCAGGATCACTTCCTGAGAGCGGGGATTGAAACTGGTAGGACTCAGTGCCATATAAGGGTAGAGCGGCTGCATGGTCCGCATATCGGCAAACATCCCCACCATGAAGATGACGGGTTTTTTATTCGTATTGATCTCCTCTACCAATTTCGCTACCATGGCCTGATCGGCACTGGAATGAGGGAAATTATGCAGGATAAAGAGATCGAAGTCTTCGAGGTTGAAGTTGTTCGGATTGTCATAGTAGGTCTGATTATCTCTTAGGATAAATTCAGAAACCTCATAGCTATCCTCTCGCTCAAAAGCCTTACGTAAGGCTCCCAGGTCTGGGTGGGGCGCGCCGGCAAACACGGCGATTTTTACCCGGGTCTCCAGGACATTGACAAAAATCCGGCGATAGTTATTCCGGTAACTGATTTCGTCCTCCAGCCTACTGACACTGATTTGGTAAGATTGCTGCCCCGCTTCCTGGGGTTCTACAAAAAAATCGACCCGGCCTTGGGTTTGGTTCCTGCCTAGTCGGAGGTTCTCACGGGCCAGCACTTTCTCCTCATCCCGAAGGGTAACTACTACATTGGCCTGGTCGTAACCGGTGGCCTGAACGTTGACCCGGATGGGCATTTCATTTTTCAGGTAGGCAATTTCATTGAACAACACCTCTCTGATCTGCACGTCTTGCTGAACGGTCGTATCTCCAATCAGGACGGTATGGATAGGGGTGCTGCTGCCTTCTATGGCATAAATTGGGTTAATTCCGGCGGTGGAAATGCCATCTGAAAGCAAGACTACGCCTTTGAGATGCTGATTTTGATAGAGGCGGTCCAGGCTTCGAAGAGATTGGCCCAGGTTGGTCCCGGTTTGGTCAAAAGTCAGCGAATCCAGCTCTCCGGATGCCAGCCCATCGCTGAAGGTGTAGGTATCTACCTGTATGTCTTCATCCCCAAAAGCGGCCTGAAAATCCTTTAATAGTTGCGGATAGGCTTCCCTCACAAATTGCGAATCCCGCTGTACCACCAGGCTTTCTGTATTGTCTTGCAGGAGAGCAATGATGGGAGGATAGGCAATGCTTTGTTTAAAGACGAGGGTTGGTTGTAGCAATAAGATGCCAATCAGGGTCAGCACCACGAAGCGAAAGATCGTCAGGAGCCAGCGCGTCAAGGGAGGGAGCAAAGCCTGACTTTGCCGGTACATCCAATAACTAATAGCTGCTGCTGCCGCTACAATCAGGAAAATGAGAAAAGGAGAATAAGCAAAACTAAGATCCATGTACTCCACTACCATTTGGGGATGAAAGGAGCGCACAAGAATCCTCCTTTCCGAAGCATACGCTTAAACTTACGGAAAATACCGTTACGAGATGCTGAAGTCGCAATTTCCCCTGCTTTTTTCGGCCACTACCCTAAAAAGCCCGGCAAAGTTTAGGCCATGACCATGCCTCCGTCCACGTTGAAAACCTGTCCGGTGATGTAAGAGGCCATATCTGAAGCCAGGAACACGCAAAGATCCGCTACTTCTTCCGGTTTGCCCGCGCGCTTCAAAGGGATGCCCTGTAACCAAGTCTCCAATTCTTTCTCGGGCAGCGCATCGGTCATTTCCGTAGCGATAAAGCCTGGAGCTACCACGTTTGCGCGGATGTTACGACTGCCGACTTCCTTAGCAATAGACTTGGTAAAGCCGATCATGCCTGCTTTGGAAGCAGCATAGTTGGCCTGGCCAGCGTTGCCCTGGAGCCCTACGACAGAACTAATATTGATGATACAGCCCGAGCGCTTTTTCATCATGGCGCGGAGGGCGGATTTAGTGGTATAGAATACGGAATCCAGGTTGGTCTTGATCACTTGATCCCACTGCTCCTCATTCATCCGGAGCAGGAGGTTGTCCTTGGTGATTCCTGCGTTATTGACGATGACGTCAAGTTGACCATAGGTTTCGAGAATTTGCTCAATAACCTGCTGGGTGGAGGCAAAATCAGCCGCATCGGACTGAAAACCCTTGGCTTCCACGCCCAGGGCGGTCAATTCTTCTTCTAAAGATTGAGCTTTCTCAACTGATGAGCGATAGGTAAAAGTAACCGTAGCTCCCTGGGCTGCATACGCCAGGGCAATGGACCGGCCGATCCCACGAGTGGCCCCTGTAACCAGGGTGATTTTTCCGTCAAGTAGTTTCATAGCAGGGTGATTAAAACCCTGCGAATATACGTCTTTCCGGGAGATATCAGTACAAAGAAAAGTCTTGGGTTAGAGATTCTCGATTTTCTCCATCACTTTTTCATAGATGGGATCTACGAAAAACAAAAAGCCTACGCCCATACCCAGGAATAAAGGTAAGGGATGCCCCATGGAAGCAGTAAGGCCTACCCCAATAAACATGCTGCTCACAAAGAAAGCCCAACCATATTTATTCTTGCGGGTTTTGCGGGTGACGGGGGCTGAGCGACGCCGACGTCGACGCTGATAGCTTTGCTCATCCTCATAGCCCTCTTCGTAGGAACGCTCCTGATTAGGTATGCTTACGGCAGCCTCCGAATCAAAGCCACTGTCCTGACTCGCCGCCTCAAAGTCATCGTCAAAGACTTCAACTTCTACGATCTCGAAGGGGTTTTCTGGTTTCTTACTTTTCATATGTGACGGAGACTGAAATTTTGATTGTAGGGGAAATTCCTTTCCTTGCTGGTAAAAGATACAAAGAAAGAACAAAAGGTTGAAAGACTTATTAAATCAATTCCTGAAAGACATCCCCCCTCATGCTGTGGAGGGACTTGACCTGGACTATGAACTAACCGAGGCTTTTCAGCAGGAAAAGTTGCAAAAGCTGGACCAAATGGAAGGATTTTCCCAGCTAAAGGAGCTCTCGGTCGCGGGGCACGCCCTGGAGGAATTGCCTGCCCTGGCTAAGTTACCGATGCTGCAAACGCTAAACCTTAGCCAGAATGCCCTCTACGATGTGGAGGACTTTCCTGCCCTTAGGGCTCTGGAAAGCCTGAATTTGTCCTACAATGAGTTGGAGAGTTTTTCCCCTCAAACGCGTTTTCTGCAGCTACGATGGTTGAACCTGGCCCATAATTATCTTTCAGATACCCTACAGTTGACGCCCCTTCCTCAGTTACAGTGGCTCAATCTTTCGGGAAATCGGCGTTGGCGTAATTTGGAGGCCCTCAGGCCGCTGACCCAATTACATACGCTTTTTGTGAGAGGGCTTTTTATTGACAATTGGCAAGTTCTGCATGCCCTGCCACGCCTAAGGGCGCTCCACCTGACCCTCACCAGCGCCGAGGCCCTGGAGAGTTTGGGAGGATTACCCCAACTAGAACATCTTCACCTTTCCCTCAACCGCTTTCAGGGCAAGCTGCACCTCCCGGCTTTTGTCCACCTGAAAAACCTAAGCATGAAAAAGGCCATGAGATTGGAGGCTTTGGAGGGCCTGAACCAGCTTCGTACGCTGGAAGAACTGGACCTGAGCGCAAACGGCCTACCGGTCCTGCCGGATTTGCAAGGCTTGTTGGCACTCAAAAAGCTGAATTTACGGGGGAATGAGTTAAAGCATCTGGAGAATTTCCCGGAGCTACCGAAACTGGAATTGCTGGACTTGCGGGATAATCCCTGGCAGGCAGAGCTGATTCCGGCTCTGAAGGCACGTTTTGCCCATCTTAAGTTGCTGCTTTGAGCTGCACCTGATTAGCTTCCCAGCCCAACATCATGGGCTTTTTCTGGGCGCCCCACCGATAATGCCCCAATATACCCTGTTTCCGAATGACCCGGTGGCAGGGGATAAGGTAAGCCAGATGGTTTTTTCCCACTGCACTGCCTACCGCTCGGCTGGCTTTTGGCTGATGGATGGCCTGAGCCAGATCCTGATAAGTACAGAGTTCACCGAAGGGTACCCTCAAAAGCGCCTCCCAGACTTTGAGTTGAAATTGCGTGCCTTTCAACCACAGTTTGAGGGGGGCGGTGGCTTGATCCGGAGTGGAAAAAATCTCTGTGATTTTTTGAGCTGCCATCTCAGGAGCTTCTTCCCAATGCGCTCCTGCCCAGTAAGCCTGCATCTCCTGCAAGGCTTCTGCTTCCTGACCAGAGGGAACGAAGGCCAGCCAACACAATCCTTTTTCTGCCTGGGCCACCAGCGTGAGACCGAAAGGACTTTCGGCCCACCCAAATTGCATGTGGAGGCTTTGCCCCATTTTTCGATAAGCATCCGGCGTTACCCCTTCCATTTTCAACATCAGGTCGTGGACCCGGCTGGAACTGGAAAGCCCCACCGCTTCAGCAGCGACCTGTAGGTTTGCATCCTCCTGGAGACGGTCCTTTAGCGCCTGGGCAGTGAGGTATTGTAAAAAGGCCTTGGGACTGATGCCTGCCCAGTCGGTGAACAGCCGCTGGAAATGAAACGCGCTTAAATGAACTTTCTCGGCAACTTCTTCCAGGCTAGGCTGGTCTTTAGCATGCAGAACCAAATAATGGATGGCTGCTTCTATGCGCTGATAATTGAGGGTGTCTGTATGTTTCATATTAGCAATTTGGGGCCATTCTTGACCCAAACCAACCCGTTTCTTGCGCATTCGTAGCTGCTGCCTAACGCATTTGTCCCCTTTGCCGACACGCTTGTACATTCCCCCCACCAATTTTGTCTACCCTTTAGGCCTTTTGCGTTATGATGGTATATTTACCTGACGACAACACACCAAAAATCATTATTCATGAAATCCTTGAAGTATTCCATATTACCCCTGTTTATGGGCCTATTGCTGGTGGGGCAGACTGCCTTGGCGCAGCGCTCGGTGATTAAGATTAATATCCCCAACCTGCCCAGTCAGCATATAAACGTTTTCTATGAAGGGGTGCTGAGCGATCAGTTTTCCATCGGTCTGGGCGTGGGCATTACCCCTAGTCGCAACATTCCCGGCAGCGGGATTGTGCAAAATCTCATCCTGGATAATCCTGATGCGAGTAATTTTGTGTTTGACGGGACCTATCAGAAAGTGGCCCTAACGCCTTTTATTCGGTTTTATCCCATAAAATCTTTGGGGGCACCTCGCGGCTTTCATCTGGACGCTGCTTTGCGCTATTCCCGCCACGCCATCAAGCTGCCTTACCGAACCAATATTCAAGGCCTGGAAATAGATACGGAAGCTACGGCTGCGCTACAGGTGATCGGGCCAGCGGGCAGTATTGGCTACCAATTTCTGTTTGGAGACCGCATCGCCCTCGACATTTATGCGGGGGTAGGTTTTGGCTTTGCGCCCTTCCGGCTGGAAATATTTGACGAGTCTTTTACCGAACAAACCTATACCGACATCCTGAACCGCATCCTGGAAGAGTTGAACGTGAGTTATAATGTGGATGAACTGCCCAACTTCATCACCAACCAGGGCCTGAACTTTCGGGGCTCCTTTGCTATGCCCATCGTCCGGACGGGTTTTTCGATCGGAATTGCCCTGTAAATGCAGGCTTGTCATAAAGGATCGCAATTTTTCCTACGAAAAGACGCGGCTTTTCAAGAAATTAGGAGGGAGTCTGAAGGCTCCCTCCTCTTATTGGTACCAATCCATACATAGCATGAAACTCCTTTCCTGGACCGCCCTCATATTTTTGCTCAGCCTGAGCTTTATGGCCTGCGAAGAAGATCCCTGCGAAACCGTAACCTGCCTCAATGGTGGTTCCTGCGTGGGCTTGGGAACCTGTGAGTGTCAGCCTGGCTTTGAAGGCGACTCCTGCCAGACCTTTGCCCTGGCCAATTTCCTGGGAACCTATGAAGTGGTGTATGGCGGCTGTTTTGTGACGACTGCCAATCATCAGGTAGGAATCGAGCAGGTGCAGGGGCAAAGCCGCCAGATTTATCTGAACGATCTGGGCGACTACGACTGTCCCGGAGGCCGAATCCAGGTCCTGGCTGAGGTGGAAGGGACCAGCCTGACCATTGCTGAGCAGACCATTGATTGCAGCGGGCAGATTGCCTACACCTTTTCTGGGGGTGGGGAATTGCAGGGCAATACCATCAGCCTCACCTTCAAGGTTACCTACGATGCGGACGGGATTGCCAAGGAGGATAACTGTACGGCCACCCTGGAAAAATAATCCTGCCGGACTCTCCGATGATTTTGTAACTTGAAGGCCTGAGAATGCCCGCTCCACAAGCCTATTGTTATGAACTCTATTGCTGCCTTATCCCTCAGACACCTTCCGCTAGTCCTGCTGACGGGCCTGATGTTTAGTCTCCAAAGTTGTAAAAGTGATGCCTGCGAAGTGGATTGCGGGGATCATGGTATTTGTGCGGAAGAAGCCTGCCAATGCGAACCTGGATATGAGCTGGCGACGGATGGCAGTTGTAACCTGCGGACCGCTGAGCGACTGGCTGGCGTATACCAAGCCGCCACTACGGGCTGTAATACGGGGGCTTACAGCATGTCCGTTCAGGCTTCTAATGTGGACGATGAAATCATGCTGCTCACCAACTTCGGCTCTTACCTTTGCGCCAATGGGGAGCCCATCACCATGGAGGTGGAGATTACCGACAGCGAGAATTTTGTCCTGGAACCCGGCCCCTACTGTGGTCAGTACAACATTAGCGGTACGGGAAAAATCAGTGGCAATACCCTGACCATTACCTACATCGCAGAATACGAATCTCCTTTAGGAAGTGGGACGCAGGTCAAAGATGAGTGCGTGGTAACGCTCACAAAATAAGCTAGTCGTCGCTTTTTTTCCCTAATTCATAGTCCAGGATATCCGGTATCTGGTCCACACTGATATGCTTATACCGAATGATCTTCTCCCGGTCTAGGATATAAATAGTCGGGGTGGAAGGGACGTCATATACTTGGTCGAAACCGGATTTTCGAGCGGGATCGGAAACGTGGATGCCCGGTAAGTTATAGGAGAGAAGTTTTTCCTCCCATTCCTCCAGGGTCCCCGAAGTATTGATGGTGAATAGTTTTACGCCTTTTTCCAGATAAGGTGGGAGCAATTTCCCGAGTTTGGGGGTCATGGTTTTGCAGGTTCCACAGTCATAACTCCAGAAGTAGAGGATGAGATAATCTGCTTCAATCCCGTAGACACTCTGCATATTCCCCAGGAGGTCCTCGATGGCAAAATTTCCCCCTTTGTCTCCAATCAGGTTGCCGTCCAGTCTTCGCAGGTAGCGTCTTAACTGGGTCAGGTATTCCTCATCAGCCCAATCTGCACGACCGGACAGGTAATATTTGGTGCCCAGATGAACCACCACGCTTTCCATGCCCATCTGCTTGGATTCGTTGTATTTGTTGAAGAGGGTGGAGACAAAATATCGGAAGGTAGTTGGATTGGAGGCTGATTTTTCAATGATATAATCTACGGCCGCAATGATGGAATCTACCACCTGAGGAGTAAGTCGGTCCAGGTAATTCATGACCTTGGTGTGCAGGATGGGGGTCCGCAGGAGGCGGTCGTCTGCGAGGTCCAGTTGGTCAAAAAAGTGGGTCCGGTAATAGTAAAATTGCCAGTAGGCATCGGCTCCTTCGGGCGCATCAGGTACCTGTGGTTCTTCAATGGCATTCAGGAAAGTGGTGAAAAACAACTCCTCATGCTTTTCTCTCAGGTCTTTCCGGAAGCTGGCAACCGCTTCATCCAGTTTGGCGCGGGCGGCTTGTAATTCCTGGATGCGGGTGGAGTCCCCGGCGGCCTCTTGCATAGCCTGCTCCAGTTGAACCGATTCCTGCCGCATTTGAGAGACAAATCCCAGGTCGGTATAGAAGTACATGTTTTCGGTGGAACCTTTGACATCCATCTGGCCCATGAGGTCTGTGGAAGCCGTGGAGAGAGAGAATTGCTGATCTTCTCCGACCATCAGGTCAAAATGCCCACGCTGGTTAGGCAGGGCCACCAGGTACATGCCCTGGTCCAGGGTCTTTTCGCCTTTGAACACGCATCGCCCATCTACCATCATGGTAGAATCCTCCAACAGGGTATTATCTCCGAAATAATAGCCCAGATAAGCCATGCCGTCTTCCTGTCCCTGAACCTGAAGCTGAATTTCATAGCCAGCTTGGGCGAAGCTTATCTGGAAGGGAAAAAGGCAGGTGAGGAGTATGGAGGAAATAGTTTTCATGCAATCGTGTTTACGAGGCTACCCTCTACTACTGCAAAAAACAGACCTTTTACGTGATTGGTTGCTATTGTGCAAAAAAACCTCCTGTAATTCGCGATTTGCCAGATGGAAGGGAAAAACAGGCCGGGGGCCTGTCCTCGCTGCTCTGGCAAAGGAAATCCCATGGCCTTACAAACGAAAAAGGCCAGCCCGTTTCCCGGACTGGCCAATATCTTGAGCGAGCGAAGTCTAGTCGCCTGCTGCGGTTTCTGTTTCTTCATCTGTAACCAGCCCCAACTCACGGTCGAGAATTTCTTCCAGCTGCTCTACCGAAATCTGCTTATATCGGATGACCTTGTCTTTATCCAGCAGAAAAATCCGAGGGGTAGAGCGCACGTCATACATGCCATCAAAGCCTGAACGACGGTAGTGATCCTGCACATTGATGCCCGCACCAATACCATATTCAGCTACTTTAGTTTTCCACTCTTCTTCATTTCCGTTGATGCTCACCGCAAAGAGAGCTACCTCCATGGCTTTGTACTTGGGATAGAGCTCACCCAGCTTCGGGGTTACCGTTTTGCAATGCCCACAGTCGTAGTCCCAGAAATAAAGGATGGTATATTTTCCCTTTACACCATGCAGGCTGAGGTTTTCTCCATTCATGCCATAAGCCACGAAATCCGGGGCAGGACGTCCGATCAGGTTAGGTGAAAGGGCGCGGGCTCTTTCTTCCATTTCCGCCAGCATGGAGGAATCAGCCCACCAGGCTTCCCCGCTGAGGTAGTATTTTTCTACCATGCTCACAAAGACTGCGTCCATGCCCATCACTTTGGATTCTACCCCATATTTATTCAGGAGGGTGGGCACTACATACTGGAAAACATCATCGTTAGATTTGGCCTTATTGACGATCAGGTCAATGGATTTGATGATGGAATCAGGGGCTTGCAAGGTGTATTTGTCCAGGTATTCTTCCACTTTGGCACCCAGGGCCTGGGAGCGCAGCATGCGATCATCGCTCAGATCAATTTTGTCAAAGAAGTGATCCCGGATATAAAACCACTGCCAGAATTCGCCGGCTCCTTCGGGCTTTTCTGCCGGAGGCTGAGGGGGCATCATGGCTTGGAGGAACTTGGTATAGAAAGAGTTGGGATTATTCTGGAACATCTCGTTTCGGTGGTTCATCACCAGCCCGTCCATTTCGGTAAAACGGGTACGGATGGCTTCCTTACGGGCATCGGGGGTTTCAGGGGTGCGGAACTCGGTCAGGAGTTCGGTCCGCTCCTGCTGCAAAGGCCCCATGAAGTGCATATCTCCATAGAAGACATCATTTTCTTCTGAGCCATCTACTTTCATATTGCTGATGAAATCAGCGGTATCCGTTTCCAGGCTAAAATGCTGGTCTGCGTCTACGATGAAATCAAAGTAAGTATTGCGTGGGGGCAGAATCAGCAAATACATGCCCCGGTCCAGTGGTTGGTCTCCTTCGAAGACGACTTTCCCATTGCTAACGGCCGTGGAATCAACTAGGCGGTTAGAAGTTCCAAAATAGTGCGCGAGGTAGGCTTTGTCTCCGGTAAAATTTTTGACCGTGATTTCAATCCGGTGATCCTTGTCACCAGGCAGGATGGTTCCGGTAGGGGTAGCCACGGCCTCTGTAGTAGCCGGAGCGGCAGTTTGGGCTGCTTCCCCAGATTGGCAGGCCGGCAACATGGCCAGCGCCAGGGCGGCCATCCACAGGCGGGAAATAAAAGTCAGCATATATTTAGGCTTCATGAGCATCGGTTTTTGTCAGGTTATTTTTTGCCACTTTCAGCTTCCTCTTCCTCCTCAGCAGAAGGGGGAGGGGCCAGGCCCAGTTCGCGGTTGAGCACCTCTTGCAGGGTCTCTACGCTGATCTGCTTAGCCAGAATTTTTTTGTCTTTATCCAGGATAAAGATACGAGGCGTGGAGCGGACATCATACATGGCATCAAATCCCGACTTGCGGTAATGATCCTGTACATTGATGGCATCTTCCATCCCGTATTCCGCGATCTTTTCTTTCCAGACCCCGACATCTCCATTGATGCTGAGGGCAAAGAAGTCTACTTTTTTATCCTTGTATGCCTGATAGGCTTCAGCCAGTTTGGGGGTTACCTTTTTGCAATGACCACAGTCGTAATCCCAAAAATAGAGAATGACATAATCGCCGGTCAGCCCATGTAAGTGCTGCCAGTTGTCTTTGCTATCCTGTACCCGAAAATTGGGGGCAACTCTTCCTACGATGGTAGGGCTGATGGCCAGGGCACGCTCCGTCATTTTTGCCACCTGAGCCGAATCACTCCAAAAGGCCTTACCAGACATATAGTATTTTTCCACCATGCAGACATAGACCGCGTCCATGCCCATCACTTTTGACTTGGCGTATTTGTTGAGCAGGTTGACCACGAAAAACTGAAAGACATCCGGGTTGCTTTCCATCTGCCCGACCACATAGTCCACGGATTGACAGAGGGAATCCGGCATCTGGTAGGTCAGTTTTTCGATAAAGGTATTGACCTTATTGTACAAAATCGGCGTGCGCAACAGCCGATCGTCAGCCAGGTCTATGTTATCAAAGTAGTGTTTACGGTATTCAAAAAACTGCCATTGCTGGGCTTCCTCAGGCGAGAGTCCTTCGGGGGCCTGACCTAGCTGGGGCTCTTGCATGCTCTGAAGCACTTTGGTGTACAAGAGATCTGGGTTACGCTTTTGGAAGGCTTCCCGATGAGCTTGTACGGTTTTGTCAATATCCGCAATCGCTTTTTCAGCCGCAGCCAGTTCGGGCGAGCCAGGAGCCGCTTCCTTTTTCTTTTGTTGCCATTCGGTGGCTTTGGTTCGCTGCTCCCCTAAGAATTGGATGTCGCGGTAAAACTCTTCATTCTCCCTACAGCCTTTGATCTTCATGCTAGGGACAAAATCGCCTAATTTGGTCTGGGCGGAAAAGTGCTGGTCTTTATCCAGGACCAATTCGAAGTATTGGTTATCTGGAGGCAGGACCACCAGATAGATTCCCCCGTCCAGGGCTTCTTCTCCGGCAAAGGTGAATTTTCCGTCTTTAACCGCTGTGGTATCCTTAATGTATTGTTTGTCTCCGAAGTAGTAGGCTAAATAGGCTTCCGCTTCGGTGAACCCTTCTACTTCCAGGTCCACTTTGTACCCACTTTGAGCGAACAAGCCACTGAGCCCTCCTATCCAGCAAGCAATAAACAGCAAATGATATTTCATGCGATATGATTTTGCGGAAATAAAATTAGAGTTTTTCTCCCAAAGAATCAGGACGAACTCCCTCAAAACTTGCGTAATCTCCGCTTTGTTTTGGAACAATTCCCCGGGGGAATACCCTCCTGGGAGGAATCTAAGGCTTTGAGCCACGAATGCGCGAATGGAAGACGAATATGGAAGGACGGAGGAGCCGTTGAATCTTCCTATGCTGGAATACGTTCGATAAAAAATAGCGTTGAAGAAAAAATCGGTATCTTCCCTTTAAATAAAATGATACTTCATGGTCAATAAAGAAACGGAGTCACGTATCATGGACTATCTGCGATTGTTGAACAAATCTCAACAAACGCGGGTACTCTCGTATATCAAGACCCTCATTTCTCTAGAAAATCCTCATCCAACATCCAATAAACAAGCATTGCTGAAATGGGCTGGCAGCATAGATCCTCCTTCCCTGAAGGAAATGGAGTCTGCCATCGATGAGGCTTTTAACCAAGTAGACCTGAATGAGTGGTAGGACTTATCTCCTCGACACCAATATCCTCATAGCATTTTTTAGGAAAAACCAGAAAGTTGCTCAGAAACTTGAGCAGGAAGATATTTTTGTCCCCATCATCGCCTTGGGAGTACTTGCCTATGGGGTAGAAAAATCCCTTTGGGAATTCTCTCCTGGGGAGGAATCTAAGGCTTTAGGCCACGAATGCGCGAATGGAAGACGAATGATGAAAGGAAGGAGGAGCCGTTGAATCTTCCTATGCTGGAATTCCTTTGAAAAAATAGCGCTGAAAAAAAAGGAGCCATCCTAAATTAAGGGATGACTCTTTTTTGATTTTTTTAGAGAGGGATTAAAAATCGCCCATGATGATAATAGGTTAAGGGTGAGCTTTCTCATACGGCAGGGGAATGGAGAAGGTTAGAAACCGATGAGTTACTCCTCAAACACCCCAAACAAGGCACTCCCACTCCCAGACATGGCCGCATAGAGGGCGCCTCGCTCATAGAGGGCCTTTTTCCCTTCCGCTAATTCAGGATAGAGGGCGAAAATGGGCTTTTCCAGGTCATTGTCCAGTTGTTCTGGCCAGGTTTCGATGGGCTGTTGCAGGATGGTCTTGAGGTCGCGATTCGGATCACAATCCCGGTAATCCAGGGCTTTATAGGCTGCGATGGTGGAGGAATGGATAGCGGAAGGCACGATCTCAATGCGATAGGGAAAGTCCAGCGTTATTTCCTCGAAATCGGTCCCGATTCCCTTGGCCAGGAGTGGGCGATTGTAGATGAAAAAAGGCACATCTGCGCCTAACTGAGCCCCGATGGCAGCCAGTTCGTCCCGGCTCATGCCCAGGGAGAATAGCTCATTCAGTCCGGTCAGGGTGAAAGCTGCGTCCGAGGAACCTCCGCCAAGGCCAGCCCCGGAAGGAATATGTTTGGTCAGTTGAATATGGACGCCGGGAAGGGCTGGTTTGACCGCTTGTAGCTTACGATATGCCTGGACGACCAGGTTTTCTGCGGGGTCTCCTTCGAGGGGACTGCCATCTAGTTCGAGTTGACATCCGGCTTCCTCACGTGGGATGAGCCGGAGCTCGTCTTGCAGGGCAGCTACCGGGAAATAGAGGGTTTCCAGCAAATGGTATCCATCTGCCCTTTTTCCCTTAATAAAAAGTCCTAAGTTGATTTTGGCGTTGGGGTGTAGTAGCAGCGGGGTCATTCCTTTATTTCCTCAAACTCGATGTCCTCCGCAATGTCGTCGGAACTAACGTGCGTTTTCTGTTCTTCTTTGGGGGCAGAAACTTTGATGTCCTGATCCACATAAACGTTTTCCTGGTAATGGCTATTGCTGTAATTGCGCTCGTATTGCATGGCCTGCTTTTCCATGTTCTGGGCCAGCTTTTTGACCAGGCGTTGCATACTGAGACGCAGAATCTGTCGCCCAAAGAGGCGAAAGACTACGTAAATCGTGAAGAATATGCCAAATACCCAATATAAGAACGTCATAATGCCAAAATATATCGTTTAGATGAGATAATCCACTACGCTGTCACAAACTTCCAACATCGAACTGCTTGGTAGTTCCCTTCAAAAAGCCTCTCATCTGTGTTTGTCCTATACTATACGGAAAATCCGATAAAAGGCTATACCACTGAGGGTGAGCCTTCTAAGATGGAAGCGTAGTAAGATTCGTACTTAGGCACAATCTGGCTGAGAGAAAATTTTTCTGCGTGTTCCCGCGCGTTTTTAGAGAAAGTATTCCACATCTCATCATCCTTGAGCAGGCGCAGGGCATCTTGCCCCATTTTTTGCACATCCCCAATCGGGCTGGTATAACCGGTTACCCCATCTAAGACCAGTTCCGGTAGGCCACCTGCCTCTGAAGAGATCACCGGTACGCTACAGGCCATGGCTTCCAGGGCCGCCAGACCAAAACTCTCGTTGCCCGAAGGAATCAGGAAAAGATCGCCGATGGAATAGATTTCTTCCACGGCATTTTGGCTCCCCAGGAAAGAAATATCCTGGCAGAGGCTCATTTCCCGGCACATAGATTCCGCCCGACTCCGTTCCGGACCATCTCCTACCATGAGCAGGCGTGCAGGTAATTCTGCTCTTACCTGGGCAAAGATTTCCAGCACATCTCCTATACGCTTTACCTTGCGAAAGTTGGAGGTGTGGATGAGGATTTTTTCCCCATTCCCGGTAATCATCTTTCGAAAATGGTCCTTGTCCTGACGCTTGAAGCGTTCGGTATCCACGAAGTTGTGGATCACCTCTATGTCGTTCTTGATGGGGAAGTTGTCTATGGTGGCCTTTTTCAAGTACTCTGATACGGCCGTCACCCCATTACTTTGGTCGATGGAGAAACTCACCACAGGCTCATAGGCTTTATTTTTGCCTACCAGGGTGATATCTGTACCATGCAAAGTCGTAACCACGGGGATATCCAGGTCATAATCTGCCAGGATTTTCCGGGCCAAAAAGGCCACAGAAGCATGAGGTACGGCATAGTGCACGTGAAACAGATCCAGATTGTGATATCGGGCCACATCTACCATGGTACTAGCCAGGGCAGATTCATAGGGGATAAATTCGAAAAGGGGGTAATCTTCCGTACGGACCTCATGGAAAAAGATATTTTCCATAAAAAGCCCCAGGCGAATAGGGCGACTGTACGTGATGAAGTGGATGTTGTGTCCTCTGAGTGCCAGGGCTTTGCCTAGCTCAGTAGCTACCACTCCGCTTCCGCCATAAGTAGGATAGCAAACGATCCCAATGTTCATAAGTCTCGGTTTCCTTTATTCGTTCAACGATCTGGGCGGCGAATAGTTTGGCGCAAAAATAAACAAAAGACCGCCGGTGGGAAAATCATTTTCTCACCGGCGGTCTGTATAGATTGCGAGCTTTAGCCGAAGATCAGGTAGGTCAGGATGACCACCACCCCTACCGATACCAACAAGACATAGTTGGAAACCAGCCCGGATTGCAGGCGCTTAAAGACATCTCCCACGTTGGTAACCACATTGGCGGTTCCGTTTACAAAACCATCTACAATATTCTCATCGAACCAAAGGACCAGGTTTTTACCTGCCCAGACAAAAGGATGAATGATGTATTTGTTATAAATCTCGTCGACAAAGAATTTACCCTCCATCTGGTGATACAGCCGACCAAAGAAGCCTTTGACTCTCTCATCTCCGGCCAGATCGTGCGCCTTGTAGAATCTCCAGGCAAACATCACCATGCCGATGGCTACAATGGTAGAAAGCCCGATTAAGAAAGCCTCTTTGCCTATCGTGGCATTGGCATGAATAGCAGGATTATTGGTAATCACGCCGCTTAACCAGACATGATCAATCCAGTTATAATGCCCGTGGTCGATGATGTAGGGCAAACCAAGGAAACCTCCTACTGCAGCCAGGACCGCCAGAATCCAGAGCGGAAGGGTCATGATAGAAGGACTTTCGTGGGGATGCTTGGTATCCGGGAAGCGCTCCTTGCCTTCAAAAGTCAGGAAATATACCCGGGTCATATAGAAGGCCGTCAGCAAGGCGGTAAACATGCCGAAGAACCAGACCACTTTATAGAGACTGAACCACTCTACATCAAAAAGGAAGAGGGAGGCCAGAATTTCGTCTTTGGAGAAAAAGCCCGAGAGCGGGATGATGCCCGAAATCGCGAGCGTAGAGATCAGGAAAGTATTCCGTGTGCTGGGCATGTATTTTTTCAAGCCCCCCATCGTTCGTATATCTTGCGGGTCGTCGACCGTATGCATGTGCTCCATGGCGTGAATGACCGAGCCGGAACCCAGGAAGAGACAGGCTTTGAAAAAAGCGTGCGTCATCACGTGGAAAATCGCGGTCGTATAGGCACCTGCTCCCAGCGCCATAAACATAAAGCCCAACTGGGAAACCGTTGAATAGGCCAGCACTCCTTTGATATCGTTTTGGGCAATGGCTATAAAGGCCGCCATCAGGGCCGTCAAGCCTGCTACCACGACGATGATGGCCATCACCTCAGGCGAAGCCATGAATAGGGGATGTATCCGGGTGATCAGATAAATACCGGAGGTAACCATGGTGGCTGCGTGGATCAAGGCGGATACAGGCGTAGGACCAGCCATCGCATCAGGCAACCAGACAAAAAGCGGAATCTGAGCGGATTTACCGGTAGCGGCAATGAAGACCAGCAGGGCAATCCAGAAGGTATTATCACCAAAAGAACCATCCGCCACCGCGGCATTGATGGACAGAAAGTCCAGTGCGCCAATCTGGTTAAAGATCATCAGCATGGCTACGATCAGGGCAAAATCACCAATCCGGTTGGCGATGAAGGCTTTCTGCGCAGCCTGCGCTTTAGCCATATCCTCAAACCAGAACCCAATCAAGAGATAAGAACAGAGCCCAACGCCTTCCCATCCCAGAAACATCACCACCATATTGTCCCCCAGGATGAGGTTATTCATGGCGAAGATGAAAAGGTTGAGGTAGGCAAAAAACTTATAGTAGCCTTTGTCCCCGTGCATATACCCGATCGAGTAAATATGGATCAGGGAGCCAATGCCGGTCACGATCATGCCCATCAGCAGCGAAAGCTGGTCCAGATGGTAATCGAAGTTAATGGTGAATTTTGAGGTTTCGATCCAGGTAAAGAGGCGGACAAAATGCGCCTCCGGGTCAGTCGGATCAGCCTCAAAAGTCAGAAAGGCGTAGAGGATTAAGAAAAAGGGGATGGCAACCGCCGAAGTGGCCAGAATGCCGATTAACTTTTCCTGCTTACGAAATCCTTCATTTAGGAAGCCTGTCAGCCCGATGGCCACAGCACCAAGGAAAGGAAGCAGAATTATAAAGGGGTTCAGGTAGTCCATACCCTGTTGGGAATTAAAGCCTTACCACTTGAAGATATTGACGTTGTTAATATCTATATCAAGTTTATTTCGAAACAATGCAATGATGACGGCCAGACCTACTACCGCTTCCGCTGCAGCAACACACATCACGAAGAATACCAACATAGAACCAGCAGAGTCTCCCTGCATACGGGAAAAAGCTACCAGGGCCAGGTTGACAGAATTGAGCATCAACTCAATACACATGAACACCACAATTCCATTTCTACGGGTCATCACGCCTATCGTACCCAGGGCAAACAGGATTGCGCTTACGGCTAGATATGAAAAGATATTGGGCGTAAGGACTTGTTCCATGTTTTTCGTGTTAGCTCCTCGCGGCGGGTAAAAATTAGTTGTAGGTATGTTTTCTGGCGACTACAATCGCCCCAACCAGGGCCACCAGCAAGATGACCGAGATCATCTCAAAGGGGAATAAATATTCCGTCATCAGTGCGTTGCCAATGGGCTCAACCTTACCAAAAGCAAAATCTTCGGGTAAAAGGGTATATATCTCATCGGTATCCACACACTGGTATTGGTGGTTATCTAAGGCGATGTATTCGGTGCAATTGGAAGGCAGGGCGTAGACTTGGGTGGAAAAATCCTGAAAGACAAAAATCATTTCAGCAACGAAGGCCAGTCCTAATAAAAAAGCCAGGCCCCGGCGGGCATCAAAGTTGAGGACGCCCTTTTCATCCTGCAAATTCAGCAGCATGATCACAAAGAGGAACAATACCATGATCGCCCCGGCATAAACCAGAATCTGGATGGCTGCTAAAAACTCTGCTCCCAGAGACAAATAGAGACCTGCGATACTAAAAAAATTTAGGATCAGGGAGAGGGCTGCATAGATAGGATTTCGGTTGAAAATCAGACCGAGTGCGCCTGCAATTCCCAGTAGGGCAAACAACCAAAATAGTAGGGTCTGTATCATTTCAGGTTCAAAGTCAAACAGCATCCAAGTTGTAAAATTGGCGCTTTACATGCAAATGCCTGATTGATTATTTAGAAAAGCTGGAATTTCTTTCCGCTCTGAGGGTTTATTCGGGCCAATGGGCCAGTAAATAGGCCAAATCTTCGGGCGTATCGATGGCTATTCCTGCCTCCTTGACCTGGGCCACCCGGATGCGGAATCCGTGGTCCAACCAACGCAACTGTTCCAGGGATTCTGCATGTTCCAGCAAGGAAGGACCTAAGTCCGGAATGCGCCTCAACATATCCCGACTGAAGCCATAAATACCCAGATGCTGCCAGTATGTTAGGGCAGGATCTGCCTGCCGCAGAAAGGGAATCGGGGAGCGACTAAAATACAGAGCTTCCCCTTGCTGAGAAACCACTACTTTGACCGTCTGAGGCAGGGGGATGCGGGCCGCATCCTCGAAAGGACAAACCAAGGTCGCAATCTCGCAAGATGGGTATTGCACGAATTGCCTGGCCAGGGCATCGATATGATCGGGAGAGATCAGCGGTTCATCTCCCTGAATATTGAGATAGTGCGTAAAGTCAGACTGGGTTCTCGCTACTTCACTCACCCGATCCGTACCAGTGCGATGATCACTTCGGGTCATGCATACCTCCCCGCCAAAGGCCTGGACATGCTCAAAAATTCGCTGATCATCCGTGGCGACCGTTACCGCTGCAAGCGTTTCCGCTTGCAGACAACGCTCATAGACCCTTTGGATCATACTTTTTCCCCGGATATCCACCAGCGGTTTACCCGGAAAGCGGGTGGACGCATATCGGGCAGGAATCACTCCAAGCATACGGGAAGAATTACTCACGCTATGGATATCATTTGCTGACTGGCAATATACACCAAAATCCCTGCTCTGGCGGACCAGAGAAAGCTTCGAATCCAGTTGGTCCAGACCAGTCGATCGATCGCTCTTGCGTTCCGCGCCTCCAGGAGCGCGCCGTGCAAAGGGACTTGGATGAAAAAAGTGCACAACCAGATGCCAGCCAACAAAAGACTGTTGGCCCAGATGAAAGCATTCCATCCTTCCCACATCTCCGTCCAGTGGAGCGCGATTCCACTACCTAGCTCTGCCAGCATCAAGGGCGCCACCAACCAGCCCGTCCGTTGCGTATGAGCGGCTTCATAGGCGGTGAAATGTTCATCTCCTACCCGTCTGAATAAAGGATAGTGAACGATTTGCACAAACCAGATGACCCCCGTCATCATCAGGCTGACCAAAAGGTGGAGGGAGAAGAGCCAGATTGCCAAGACCATGAGAAAGTGTTATGATAACGTTAATAGGCTGGTTATAAGGCAGGAAAATAGCTAATTTTATCCCTTTACCCTTCAACCATGCTTCCTGAAAGTCCTGTAAGCATTATTTTATGGGTAGGTTGGAAAATAAATGCCTGTTTAAAGGGTGAGCCTTAGCGGGGAATAAACCGAATTTTGGAATTCTGAGGAGGATTTTCCTGAAATATAGCCTACTATGGCGAAGGAAAAGTGTGAAATCAGGTTCTCAAAAAACAAGTATTCACCGGAAGAAAAATTTTTAAACAGGCGCTAAAACTTCCTGCTCAGACGCACGTTCTAGATGTAAGAAAAGAATTACTAAGCGGATTGTTTGTTCTCCTACAAGAATGACAATGAATAAGATTGTTACCATCTCTATCATGTGCTGCCTGTTGGCCAGCCTTGGGCTTCAGAACCTGCAGGCCCAACCTTCCGGCAGAAAGGCCACTATTCTGGACCACAAGGATCGCATCAAAATCCGGGAGCTTCCCATTTTGAATTCTCAATTCAGAGAAACCAATCTTTCGGTTACCCCAGATGGCAATTACCTCTTTTTTATGTCCATGAGAGGAGGACAACCCTGGTCCAAAATCTACATGGAATACCAGCAGGACTCGGTCTACGATGGAGACATTTGGTACGCCCGCAAAGTCAATGGCAAGTGGCAGCGCCCCCGCGTCATGCCTTATGGCATCAACACCAATCAGGGAGAAGACGAACCCAACATCACGGCCAATGGTCGTACCGTCTATTTCCAGAGTTGGAACCTCTTGTGGAACCGCACAGGAGGACCTTACTATAAGACCACACGTCAGGGGTCTGAGTGGGGGAAAATGGAAGGCCTGGGGGGAGGTATTACCGAATTCTTTCGCATGATCTCCGCTACGGACGGCATGACCATTTCAGCTGACCAGAAAAAGTTCATTGTAGCTGCTGGTCCTGATTATGATGCCAATATGGACATCTACATGAGCAAGAAGACGCGATACGGATGGACCTACTGTAAAAAACTGCCCATTAGCACTTCTGGCGATGAGCGTTCCGTATTCCTCGCTCCCGATGGCAAAACCCTCTACTTTGCATCGGATGGCTATGGAGGATTTGGCGGCCTGGATATTTTTAAAGCCACCTTGAATAGCGATGGCACCTTTGGCAATGTGGTCAACGTAGGGGCTCCCTTTAATACCGAAAAAGATGACTACGGCCTGATCCTCACCGCAGACGGCAATGAAGCCTATTTTGTCCGGGATGGCAATATCTTTTTTGCGGACCTCCGGGAAGCTGATCCTGCCATTAAACCCGAATTACCTACCATTACTCACCTCATTCGCGGTTCTGTACGAGACAGCAGCAGCTGGCGAGGGCTGTCTTCTAGCGTAGTTGTGATGGATGCTTACACCGGACGGGTGGTCAAAACCATGAAGACCAATGGCTCCGGAAAATTCTCCTTCCCGGTGAAAAATGGCGCGAAGGTGTATGACCTGGTAGCCATTGTAGATGGATATAAAAAGAAAAAGAAGCGGATTGTGGTAGCGAAAAAAAGCTACGATGAAACCTATACCGCCAATTTCCTCCTTGGAAAACCTCAGGCTGCACCTCCTCTGGCAGTGGTAAAACCTGAACCACCCAGACCAGAAATAAAACCCGAGCCTAAACCGGAACCCAAACCGGATCCGACCCCGGCCATTACGGGCATCAATAAAAGACCAGATAAACCCAATGTTAGCACCCCGGCCATCAAAGACCCTAAGGTTAGCCAGGTGGAAAAACCGGAGGATCCCTATGATTTCAATGGGGTAGCTGAGAATAACCTCATTTTGCTATTGGATGTCTCGGCTTCGATGAACTATGCGGATAAGCTCCCGGTGCTCAAAAACGCCTTGCGAAAACTCCTGGAGCATATGCGGCAGGAAGACCAGATTTCCATCATTGTATATTCTGGTGAGGCTCGCGTAGTGGTGGAAGGGGTTTCCGCAGCCCGTAAAGCCTATATTCTTGATGCCATCGAAAACCTGCGTTCAGGAGGCGCGACCAAAGGGAAACTCGCCTTACGCAAAGCCTACCGCCTGGCTGAGGACCTGTATATCAGTGGGGGAAACAACCGCATTATCCTGGCCACTGATGGCTTCTTCGATGTACCCGATCTATACAACATCGTTGAGCGAAACGCTTCCAGCGAGGTCTGTCTTTCCGTCTTCTCATTTGGTAAGCTCGCCGGCTACAAAATCGAGCAGCTGGGAACCCTCGCTGACAAAGGAAAGGGCAACTATTCCCGCATTACTTCTGATAACGTAGACATGGCGCTGTTGAAAGAAGCCAAAGCCGTGAGAAAATAAGCCTGGATGGAGATTAAAGAAAAAGGCCCAGACCAGCTGTGGGTTCTGGAAAATCGCTGGTTGTTAAAAACAGGTTTGTTAGCTGCGGCAGGAGCTGGTCTTCTACTCGCGATTTTTTCTATCCGCTGGTATGGGCTTCATACTTTGTATCAGCCTAGCCTCGAACGCCTGACTACGCCCATTGGTTTATTGGTAGCGATCCTGGCCGCAAGCTTCTATGCCTTCAAGGTGCCGAACCGCTGGGTAGTTTTTGACCGAAAAAAACAAGATATCGCCTGGCGGGAGAAAAAGCTGTTCCAGGCCGCGCAGACCCTGAGTCGCAAGTCTTGGAGCGAAACGGGAGAAATCCGCTTAGACAAAAAAGTCAGAAGATCCGGCCAGGAAGTCTTTCGCCTGGAATGGCAAGGCCAGGAAAGCAGCACCCCGCTTTTTGCCTCCTACCTGCCGGATGAACACCGACAGCATCAGGACCTACGGAAAATCCAAAAATGGTTGGAGCAGGCTTAGCCCGCCTAC
Source organism: Bacteroidota bacterium (assembly GCA_038527215.1). Classification (GTDB taxonomy): domain Bacteria; phylum Bacteroidota; class Bacteroidia; order J057; family J057; genus JAWPMV01. The sequence goes on along the minus strand of JBCBGC010000095.1, from coordinate 6,061 downwards.
TTGCCCATCAGTTGCACCACCACCTTCCGCTCCCTGGGCCGCGTATCGAAATCCACAAACACAATCTGTTGCCACATGCCCAACACCAATTCTCCCTTGACAAAAGGGACATTAAAAGACGTACCCACCATAAAAGACCGTAAATGGGAATTCTCATTATCATCTCCCCAGGTCTGATTGTGGGCGTAGTTTTTTCGATAAGGCGCCATTTCCTCCAGCATTTCCTTCACATCCTTTTGGGCCAATCCGGGTTCATACTCCACCGTCGTGATGCCAGTCGTGGAACCTATGCCAAAGACGCAAGCCTGCCCTTCTTGTAAGGGACTGACGCGCAAGATGGCCCGTACCTCATCGCTGATGTCAAGCATCTGCGTATAGCCCTCGGTTTTGAGTTCAATGATATGGGTGCTGATGTCCATGATGAGAAAGAGGATTAGGACTAAAAAAAACGAAGACTAAAATGCTCCTTGGCCTGGCGGGGCCGGAGAAAGCAGATGCCCAGGAAAAACAAGTCTACCGTGAGCGGAATCTCCTCCATGGCACAAATTTCTGCCCAGGCTTTTTCCATGCCCGCAGACCAGTGAATATCATCCAGGATCAGCATGCCTCCTGTCGGCATATGGGGCAGGATTTTTCTCACGTAATCCAAAGTAGCTTCATAGGTGTGATGCCCGTCCAGAAAGACATAATCCGGGCGATAGGCTGCCAGGTCTAATTGCTCTCCTAAGCTGTGGACAAAAGGCCCTTCCAGGACCGACACTTTGAGGGGCCATTCCCGGAAATTTTTCCGGGCTTCCGCCGCCAGAGCAGGAGCCCCTTCCAGGGTGATAAATTCACTTTGCGGGACCGCACTGGCCTGATAAAGCGTCCCCAGTCCCACCTGCGTACCGAGTTCGAGGCAGCGTTGGGGTTTATAGTGTTGACAGATGCGGTGCAGCAGCTCTCCCTGTCTGGCTGGGCGTGCAGCGCTTTTTACCAACTCCTTCAGCTTGCGATGGCTGGGTTTGTTACCGCTTTTTCGCTGACCCGCCCCAAAATCCACCACTTCGACTTCCCGGCTGTCCCGCAGATAGGCTTTGCGAATCCCGGCGATTTTCTTCCCCGCAGGAGAATTTCGGTGAGGTAATACCTGCTGACAAAATTCAAACACAAAAGGGGAATGTACCCGATAGATGCTTCGGGACCGCCTCAGATGTTGCAGAAAACGCCAGACCTGTTTCATAGATAAAAGAGAGAGGCTGTCTAAATCAGACAGCCTCCGTATTCATAAATGCGTATAGTCTTGTTATTGCTGACTGGTTACTTTGTAGTCAAAGTAAATCCGGTCATCGATCTGAATACCCGCGCCATCATCCAGGATACCATTGATCTTCATGATCGCGAACTGAGGCTGAGGCGCTTTGGTCAGGCGTACGATGATGTACTGGCCCACTTGCAGCTCAGGCGTCTCTGCATAAGGTGCAGGATCGCTAAAGAAAGCCTCATACAAGGTGGTGTAAGTCGCCTCTTCATAGTTGAAGCGAGAGGCGTCCGTGAACACAAACACGCTGTCCTGTCCCAGCAGTTGGTTGTTGGGAGAAATCAGGCGCGGCTTGAAGATCAGCTGAGCCGTTCCGGAATTTTCTTTGATGTCAAAGTCCAGTTCGTTGCCACTTCCACTCAGGGGTAATTGAGCCCGGGCGGTAAAGTTGAAGGCATATCTTCCACTGTGCTTATTGTTGAAGATGGAATCATTTTCGTATTCCAATACGATGAAAGGCGAAGGCTCTCCTGGATCAGGCAATACACTTACCCAAAAGAAGGTAGAAGCAAAATCTCCTTTGCTGTCAATCGCATAGCAGGTGTACTTCACTTTATAATAGGACTTGGTGGTAGAAGGCACTACGTCCGTATAGTCCACCATGGCAGTGGTCCCACTCACGTCCACATCAGGGGCCTGAAAGTTATTGCCAATCAGGGAATCTCTTTCATTATAGACTTCTCCGGTGATTCTGAGGAGCCGCAGGTCTTCGTTATCAGCCATCTGAAAAGTTACCGTGAAGGGTTGACTTTTTTGCCGCAGAAGATTGGTATTCGAAGGAGCGACGATGGTGATGGCCGGGCCCTCATCAGGAGGAAGGAGGTCAATGGTTTCTTGTTTACAGGAAAAAATCCCGATCACAAGTAAAAGGGCAATGGCCCCGGTAGAAATAGTAGATGATCGTTTCAGCATTGCTACGACAAGGTTATGTTTGTCAGCCAAAGCAAATAGTAGGCTTATCCAAGCAGAACAAAAATGCGATAATTTTGGAGATTACGCATAGTTTAACTGAAAAAAAATCTTTGGACCCGCTATAATCGCTTATATTTGCTCCCCAGATGCTTTAGATAATTGATTCGGCTATGTTACGAAAATTCGGATTTGTTTTTTTTCTCGGTGGTTGCCTCTTGATGAGTTGCGGAGAAAGCAATCAGGAAGCAGACCAGCGCCAACAAGTAGAAGACGCGATCAAGGCTGAAGACGCTGAACAGGCCAGCGAATTAGAAAAAGAAGCCCAACCCCTGTTGGATTCTTTGGCCAAAGAAGTCCCTGAGCAACCGAAAGTGGATGGGATTGATCCGCTCAAAGGCGATCCCCCAAACCTGTAGGCCCTCCCTTTCCAATAGCTTTTAAAAGATGAAAATCGAAAACCCTACCTCTATCGGAGGAATAATGGGGTTTTTGAACGTGCCGTTTTGTCTGGGGTTGAAGGCGTCATTGGTGAACTCGTCGAATACCTCGGTCAGGCGCATATTGGCATAAGCGGAGAACCACTTATAGCCTAGCCGGGCATATAAGCCATAGGACAGGCGGTTGAATTCCGGGTCAGAGAGGGTATGCAGGCCCCGGGCCTTTTCTTTGATTTGTAAGCCGTTCTCCTCGTATTTTACCTTATAACTGGCGGCCATCATATAGCGGAGATATCCTCCCGCTTCCAGAAACCAGACTGGATCCCCATCCTCATCGGTGGTAATATTCACATAGACCCCCAGCGGCAAACTCACATGGGTTTGCCCATGCTTTTCCAGGCTGAAGGTAGGGAGGCTATCTGCCACCAGCGTAGGGAAGGTTTTTCCCTCCAACTGATTGTAGACGATATTCGTCCAGGAAATACCCGGCGAAAGCCGTAAGCCCACCCTATTTCTATAAATCGGAATCTTAATGCCAGCGTGAAGTTGGAAAGAACCAGAGGAGCCTCCATTCAAGGGAACCGAGTCAGCCTGATTTTCTGCGGCCAGAGTCCCGGTCATCATAAACCCTCTGGTAAAAATCAGGTTAAAGATACTGGACTCATCTACTGGCAGGTTATCAAACTCAACCGCTTCATCCAGTTCGGAAGGAAGCGTAAGGGTGTCTGCGGGGAGACTATCCTGGGCGGGAGGCGTCTCTTGGGCCCATAGGGACACACTCAAGGAGCAGACAAACAACCAGATACTGAAAAAATATTTCATCGTAAGGAATTTGGCGCAAAAATAAGCAAGTTGTCGCATATGAAAAGATTCAATGTTCGGGTATACGGAGTTTTGGTGGAGCAGGGCGTCCTACTTGTAACGGATGAAATTCGATTTGGCATCAAAATGACCAAACTTCCCGGGGGCGGGGTGAAATTTGGAGAAGGCCTGGAAGCCGCCCTCAAACGAGAATGGATGGAAGAATTGGGCCAGGAAATCACGGTCGGAGAAGTGATCTATATCAACCCTTTCCTGCAAGTTTCCGCCTTTAACGAGGATGATGAGGTGCTGTGTGTATATTTTTCCGTCTCTATTTCCCATCCTTTGAAAGTGCCCATGACCGCCAAAAGGTTCGATTTTCCCACCCCAGAAAACGATCAGCAGATTTTCCGAAAAATATCCCTTATTGACCTGGAACCTGAAGATTTTACCTTTCCCATCGACCAATCCCTGGTCCCGGTTCTGCGTCAGCTCCTACGGCAAGGCCGCCTTTAACAGGTGAGATATCCGCGCTTTTCTCCTCCCAAATGGCCGGGAAAGCTGTAATTTGCCCCTTCAAACCATTTCATGTCCGACGCTCGTACCCAATTCCGTACCTTTTGGCAACATGTGCTCACCCTGGCTACCGGGGCAGCCTTGGCGCAGGCCTTGAGTGTGTTGGCTTTGCCGGTCCTGAGTCGGTTGTACCTGCTGGATTCCTACGGATGGTTTGGCACCTATCTGGCGGTGGTATTTGTCCTCCAGGTCCTCGTCAATGGAGGCTATGAAGTTAGCATCGTCCTGCCTTCGGAAGATCAGTCCGCCTCCCAACTCCTTCGCCTGAGCCAGCGCATTTGTTGGGCCATCACCGGCGGCTTGCTATTAGTCCTGTGGGCTTTGGAGGAAGTGCTGCTGCCTCTTTTTCAGTGGGAAGAATTGCAAGGCTGGCATATGTTATGGCCGCTGAGCCTGTGGCTGGAAGGGCAGAGCCAGGCCCTGATTTTTGCCCTCAACCGACAAAAACGCTATGCCATCATCTCCGCCGCCAAAGTGACGAGGACCAGCGTAACCATAGGCCTGAGCATCATCCTTGGCTTACAGGAGGACCATTTTTCCGGACTCATCATGGGTTATGTAGCAGGGCAGGCTGCTTATTTCCTGACCGCCTTGCTTTATTATCGCCAGCCTTTTCCGCGCGGAAAGCAGAACCTGAGCGCGACCTCCAAAGCCTATGAGGATTTTCCGCGCTACGCCATCCTCAGCACCTGGGCCAACAATACCTCCCGCTACCTCCCCTTTTTCCTGCTGCCGGGCTACTATAGCGCCTCCGTCAACGGCCTTTTCACCAAAGCCGAAAAAATCCTCAACATCCCTTCCGCCCTGGTAGGCATGTCCATCGGGCAGGTCTTTTATCAGCAAGCCAGCCGGGCCTGGGAAGAAAGCCCCGCAGCCTTGCGCAGCCTGACCCGGCGCACCTTCTTACAATTACTGGTGTTGGCTTTACCCTTTTTGCTGGTGATCATGTGGTGGGGGCCGGACCTCTTTGCCTGGGTCCTGGGCGAGCCCTGGCGGGAAGCCGGCATATATGCGCGCTGGCTGATGCCGTGGATGTTTTTTGCCTTTATGGCGGGACCACTCTCCTTTTTAGTTGATGTGCGGCGCAAGTTGAAGGTCTTCCTGTATTTCAACCTCGCCCTGCTCCTGGTCCGATTAGTCGTCCTGGTGTGGGCCGGAACGCAATGGACAGCCCTGGCCACCGTACAAGCCTTTGGGGTAGCCGGTGCCGTCATGGTAGCAGGCCAGCTTATTTACTTATTGTATTTGGGCGGTTTGTTTTTGGGTAAAGAAAAACGCGCCGACTAGGGCGCTATCCGCTTGGTCCCCCAGCCTCCTGCGCCTCGTGTGTACACGATGCGGTCATGTAGCCGGCTTTTCCTTCCCTGCCAAAATTCCACGTAATCCGGTGCCAAACGATACCCACCCCAGAATTCCGGGCGGGGAATGCTTTCCTCTCCGGCAAAGCGGGCTTCAATGGCGGCTACACTTTTTTCCAGCGTATCCCGATCCGGCAGCTCCTCACTCTGCGGAGACGCCCAGGCCCCAATGCGACTGCCTCGGCCCCGGCTGTGGTAATAAGTGTCCGATTCCTCCGCACTAGCCAGGCTAATGCTGCCTTCAATCCGCACCTGCCGCTCCAACTCCGGCCAAAAAAACGTCAGGGCCGCCATGGGATTGTCAGCCATTTCCTGTCCTTTGCGGCTGCGGTAGTTGGTGAAGAAGACAAAGCCCCGTTCGTCGAAACCCTTAAGCAACACAATCCGGGCCGAGGGGCGACCCTCCCTGACCGTGGCCAGGGTCATAGCATTCGGTTCGATCACTTCTGACTTCACCGCTGCTTCAAACCAATCCTCAAATTGGGCAAACGGATCTGCGGCTACCTGATCCAAATCCAGGCTGCCTTGCAGGTAATCTTTGCGGATGTCGGCTACTTTTTTTCCCAGGCTCATATTTTTTCGGACAAAATGGCCGCTGAGGGCCGTTTTTACACTGATGTGAATCATGTTCCGGGATGGCATTTATCTCGCCGGTCTCCGAAACAGGGATGTTGCTT
>JBCBGC010000094.1:0-31643 GCA_038527215.1 Bacteroidota bacterium | reverse complement strand
CTCGCAATGGGTAGGGGTCTGGGTGAAAAAGCTATCCACCGTGGCCATGATAGGGTGGAGGTCTGTCAAATAAAAATTGATAGTGTTGGGTAGGCCCGTCTTTTCATGGATATACCTACACACAAAGCCTCCTTCAATCACCAGGTAGAGGTGCTTACATATTTCACCTGGCATGATCAGGGTATCCTTTGATTTCACCCGGATCAGCTTGATAGATTCTCTAAATAAGGGGAGATTTTCGTCAGAAAGATAGGAAGCCTGCAGGCCCTTGAGGTAGGTGTCAATATAGGTAAGGGCTTGTTCACGATTCATAGGCTAGGCTTGTGGAATATTTTTCAAAACTTACTAAACTTTCTTCTGGGTGCCAAGCGTTTATCGATGGCGAATCTGAGTTATATAACCCCAGATCAGCACGATTTTTTGCATCAGCAATTCCACCAGGATATTTATCGTAAGGTATTATCCAAAAGGCCAATAGCTATCGGTTTTTTCCCTTTTGAACCAGGCAATCGTAACGGGAAGATCAAGGGGCTCACTCCGCCGGCCTAAAGCTCGGATATTTTCGTACCACCTCTATGGCATCGTCAAAGGACCAGCCGCCCTCATCCACGCCTTCCGCCTCTTCATAATAGTAGTTCCAGAAAAGGTAATTGACATACATCTGATCTCTTCCGTACAGAAAGATGTCTTCCATGCTCAGGTAGCCTTCTTCGTGTATGGGTTCTTTTTCTGACAGGCGAAGGTCGTTTTTATGGTGGTGATAAGAATCGTCCTGGGCAGAGCAGAAGAGCTTGATTTTGCCTTGGTAGTCACCGTAGATTTTGTAGGTATGGCGCAGCCACCGTCTATGGGGCAAAATGTCTGGCCCGCCCATGATGATGTTCTCTCTATGGGAGATGGAATCAGCGATCTCACGGATCAATTGATTGCTCCCTTGAATGCCATTTTGGTACCAAAACACATTGCTGCTTGCAAAGGCAGAGGAGAAGGTTTCCATGAAAGTACGGAGGGCTTGCTGGTATTTCTGTGGGCTAAAGTCATATTGAGCGAGGACTTTTTCAGGCAAGTCCAGGGAGGTTTCCTGTAAGGCAATACCTTCGAAGTTGGGATGGCTGTCAAAGCGTGCAGCCAATGCCTTACCCAGAGCGAGGAAGCGTTCGATAAAGCGGGGATGCCAGCGGATGGGGCTAAAGCCTCCTCCTTCATGTTTCCATTCCTGTTCCTTCAGATAAGCTGGCATGGCGCCTTTTTTCCACCAGGCCCGGTCACAGAGAAAAACCACCAACTGTTTACCCTGGGCGGCGCAATAGGCAAGGTCTTCTTCAATGTAGGAGAAATCATAGGCGCCCTGTTCGGGCTCTAACGTGCGCCAGAAGTAGCGTTTATTAACCCCCTTCAGGCCAGGCTCATCCAGGTATTTGATTTCAGCCAGCTCGTAAAAAGGGCCAACTGCTACATAGTGCCCTGGGGTATATTTGGGCTGTGCCGAGGGCTGTTGCTGGGCTTGCTGTGGTTTCTGTCGGCAAGAGAACAAAACAAACAGCAGGAGGATTCCCCAAAGGCTTATTTTCATGATGGTAGGGTTTTTTCTTAAAAGCCGGCTTCCAAAAATGTTCCCGGTAAGCTTTTTACTTCTTTATTTCCACTTAGGAAGGGACTTTTGGTCTTTCTTTTTGGGCGCTTCTTCTGGAATATAGGGCAGTTCCTCCAGCATCCATTTCTCGGCCTCGCCATCCTTTAAATAGTGGTCAAAGTAGGCTTTCAAGCGCCGTTGAATATCTATGCGGTTTGCTTCTTTTCGCAAGCCATGTCCTTCATCTAGGTAGGACAGAAAAACTACTGGCTTCTTCAGATAGCGTAAGATGCTGTAGAAGCCGAAGGAGTGCTCCCATTGGACTACTTTGTCCGTGGTGCCATGAAAAAGGAGCAAAGGCGTATTCATGGTCTGGGCATTGAAAACAGGTGATTCTGAAACGTACATGTCAATATTGGAGGTAGGATCGGTGCCAAGTCTTCCCTGCCCGGTCATGTAGTAATCCTGTTCGTTGCTCCCATCCCTCACGATATCAATGTTGAATCCTTGAACCAGGTTGCTTACCCCGGCACCTGCCGCGATCGCTGCGAATCTGTTTTCCTGGGTAGACATATACATCCCACAGTGGCCGCCAAAACTAAATCCTTCATAGCCTATTTTGTCCTCATCTACATAGCCCAATTCAATGACCTTCTCGATGGCCGCATCTATGCATTCATGCATGTCAGAGTGAGGCGTGCCAACATTAAAGTGGATATCAGGCTGAAGGAAGAGGTAGCCATCAGAAACGTACAACATTTCGGGAAGGCTGGCCCCAGAAAGGTAGGGACTGGCATAGCGATACATTCTCCAGGAGTATTTTTCATAAGAATACACCATCATGGGCAGTTTCTGCCCTTTTTTGTATCCCTCCGGAATGCTCAACACCCCTTGCAAGGGCACACCATCGTCGTTCGTATAATCGATCAAGATGCGCTTCCCCCATTTGAACTTTTCCTGTTGAGGATTGGTGTGAGTGAGTTGTTGAGGTTTGGAAAAATCCAGCCTGCTCAGATAGGCCTCAGGAGCGTGTTCATAATCTCCCATTTCATAAATAATGGTCTCAGATGTTTTGCTTTTCAAGATGTTATAGCCTCTCCACGAACCATAAAAAGAAGCAGGTTTATAGATGAGCTCTTTCAACTTGCCTTTATGAAGCTGATAAAAGCCCGCATATTTAGTTTGCGTATTAAATGCATATAAAAAATGAGGCTTAGCCAGGTCGAGATAGCGGTCTTCTATCTCAGTTTCGCTGGCAAAACGGAAGTCATCCCATCGGAAGCGAATCGCATCCTCCGAGGCACCCTTGGCGGTAAGCTTCCGGGAAAGGGAAGGGTCCGCCAGGTCTAACAGCCATATATCATGTTTATGATTGACCAGGACGGCTTCCTGTTCTTTCACCCAGCCAACAAAACCGTAATTCGGGCTGGGACCAAAGCGGTCGAACTCCTCATCTACAAAGGATACCGCTAAGGCTGAAGAAAGGGGTTTCAAGCTAGCTGTGGCAAAGTCGTAATAGGCATAATGTTCTCCATCCCAGAGAATCGCTTTTTCGCCATTCGGTGATATTTCTACATTGGGGTTAAACCAATATCCGGCATGGCCTTCCCGAATCAGTTGTTTGTCCCCCGTCCTCAGGTCAATTCTGTAAAGGTCGTTCCTTTCGATATCCCAGTCTGAAATGTACTTGCGGTTATCAGTCCCTATCGCCCAGCTATCTGTGCCCTTGCTACGAATCAACTTCTGCAGGGCTTCTCCGGTAACAGGCATGAGCTTTTTACTGTCCCTGAATAAAATCGCTTCATAGCTTTCATCCTTCTTCCGCTCATATTCCATGATGCGTTCAGAGAGGAGCTTTTTGTCTTTCCAATGCCATATCTGGACAGTTGATGAATCTGCCTTTGCTGCCTTTTTTTCTTTTTGCTGATTTTCTGGATCGTGTTTTTTGATGGATACAAAAAGGCGGTTCCCCTCCTTACTCCAACTGATGGCATTGCTTTTGACGGCCAGCACCATGTTTTCAGGAAGCCCTTCCAGCTCTTCAGAAGGGTAGGTCGTGGATGCAGGGTCATTTGTATCAATACCGTTGACCACCAGGATGCTCGCCTTGGCATAGTCAGGCTTGTCCTTCTCTTGGGCATATTGGTAGGCTGCCAGGGCATTTTTTTCATGGTTCCAGGCCAGCTTCCCATAGGTGAAGGGACCGGTTTGGAGGGCTCGGGTAGTCATGGTCTCCGGATCATATAGATAGATCCCGTTTCCGCGCTTATCTTCCGAGGCGATGGTATAAGCGATGTAGGGGGATTGCTTGTCGATCAGGTATTCTCCCAGGTCTCCTATGTAATGCTCCTTCCGCTTATCGAGGTCATAAATCAAGAGGCTGTTTTTGTCAGCAGTAAGGAAGTAATTACGCTCTTCCAAAAAGCGATAAGAAGCACCAGATTCATAGCGTACCGTGAAGTCGCTTGAGAGGTGTCTCAGTTCTATGAAGGTCTTCTGCTTATCTTTTTTGCCCTTGGCTTCTTTCTCAGCTTCAGGCTTAATCTGATAGGCAATCCAATCTGAATTGGCGGAAAATGTAGGCTTGCTGCCATCTTTTATTTGGTACTTAACCCCCTCAGTGGTACTACAGATATACAGGATATCCGTTTGATTTTCTTCCTGATAAAAGGCCTGAAAGGCTTGTTCGGTTAGGCTGTCCTTTTCTGCTTTCGACTGATCCGAAAGGCTGTAGAGTTTGGTATACCATGCTCCGTTGTCGGATAAGCTCACGGCATGGGTACGCCAATACCGGAGGTCTTGAAACGAAAGAGATTCTTTCTGGGCATGGAGGAGGGCAGGGACGGCCATGATCAGAACCAGGATCATGAGGAGCGGCTTGGCTATGGGTGGTTGGGTGGGTCGGCTAAGGAACAAGGTATTCATCTGCTGGTATGTTTCTGGTAAATCAATCAACGCGCAACATCAAAGGAATGCTTCATCATGAACGCGAAGTTGCGAATAAACCGAATTCTGAAAAATGCAACATAATTGCAAAAATGACCAAACACAACCTTAAAATAGCAAGCTAGCATGGATTCCTTCCCAGGGGAAACATGATCCTGCGGGCCTTCCTTTCCATAGGTCTGGTGTTTTACAAGCTTGCTCCCGTATCTTAGGTTTTATGAAACGAATCAGGCTCCAAATAGCGACGATATCCCTCTTTTTGCTTGTATGCATGCTGCATCCGGTGCCCCTGCAGGCGCAAGCTAACAAGGTGGAAGGCATCATTCAGGCTGATCAATTCCGATTGAGGTATTCGGTAGAAGGGGAGGGGCAACCTGCCCTGGTCATCGGCAGCGCCACATACTATGCCAGGGCTTTTTCTCAGAACTTAAGAAAACACCTGAAACTGGTATTCCTTGATCATCGGGGATTTGCGGCTTTCGATGGAAAAGTGGATACCACCGACTTTACCCTGGAAAAAATCGTAACGGATATGGAACGCGCTCGCCAACAATTACAGCTCGGTAAGATTGTGGTCATAGGCCATTCGGGGCATTCCTATATGGCCCTGGAATATGCTAAAACGTATCCCGAGCAGGTGACCCATGTGGTTATGATTGGCATTGCCCCTAATCTGAGTTTGGAGGGGGAGAAATTAATCGAGCAGACCTGGCATGAGTCGGTAGATCCGGAACGTAAAAAAGTCATGGAAGATAATCTGCGACGACTGACCGATGCAGAACTGGCGGAACTATCTCCTGGGGAGGCCTTTAACCAGGCTTATGTCCGCAGCGGACCTCGGGCCTGGTACGATCCTCATTTTGACGCTTCCTATCTATGGGAAGGCGTGGAACTGAACATGGACATGTTCAATTATATGTGGGGCGGGGTTTTCAGAAGGATTGATATTACCCAGGGCCTGGCGGATTTCCACAAGCCCGTTTTCCTGGCCCTGGGGCGCTATGATTATTTGGTGCCTCCTGCATATACCTGGGAGCCGCTAAGACCCCACTTTAAGGATTTAAGCATGCGGATATTTGAAAAAAGTGGGCATACGCCCCAGTTGGAGCAACCTGAGCTATTTGATCAGGAATTGCTCCAATGGTTGGCGCGCTGAGTTCGAGGTAAAAAGGAATATCACATTCCCGCCACCTTCTCCTTTTGATTGGCCATCTCCCGGGCATGTGCTAACATCATGTCTGCTGCCTTCTCGGCGATCATGATGGTCGGAGCATTGGTATTGCCGCGGGTTACGTTCGGCATGATGGAAGCATCGACCACCCGGAGATGTTGGATGCCATGCACCATTAATTCATGGTCCACCACGGCCATCTCATCCTGGCCCATTTTACAGGTGCTGGTGGGATGGTAAAGCGTTTGGCCGGTCGCCCGGATAAATTCCACAATTTCTTCATCGCTAGCGGGGGATTTCTCCGGCATATACAGGCCCGTTCGATAAGGCTGGAAAGCCTGGGTTTCGCCTAGCTTTTGGGCCAACTTATATCCCCAGATTGACCGCTGCACATCATCCTCTGTGCTCATATAATTATGGTCAATCAGCGGGGCAGCCTGGAAATTAGCTGAGCTTAATTTAACCGTGCCTTTGCTGCTGGGATTCAGGACTTTTCCACCGATGGAATAGCCGTTTCCTTTCTTCGGATTTTCTAACCCATGCTCCACAAAATAATTCGGCCCAAAATGGTACTGAATATCATTGGCGGGCTGATCGGGCGAAGATTTTACAAAAGCGCCTGCTTCTCCGATGTTGCTGCAGAAAGGCCCTTGCTTGAACAGCAGGTAATTGAAGAGGTTTTTGAACACGACCGGGAAATTTTCCGCCGAATCCAGGGAGCCTTTAAAACTAGAATGAAAAATGGCGAAGAACACCATGTGATCTTGTAGGTTCTGCCCTACGCCCGGCAGGTGTTTCACCACGGGGATTCCCAGTTTTTTCAAGTCATCTCCATTCCCAATGCCTGACAGATTCAAGATCTGCGGGCTGTGATAAGCCCCGGCACTGAGCACTATTTCTTTGGCCGCCCTGGCTTCGTGAGAACTTCCGTTCTGGTGATATATCACCCCTGTGGCGGTTCCCTCTTCGATGAGGATGCGTTCAACCTTCGCGTTGATTTCAACCGTCAGGTTAGGACGTTTAGCCACGGGATGCAAATATCCATGCGCTGCACTACAGCGTTCAGCGTTTTTGTTGGTTACCTGATAGTAGCCAAAACCCTCCTGTTTGGCCCCATTAAAATCATCATTTTTCGGGTAACCTAATTCCTGTCCTGCTTCTACAAATACATCCGATAAAGGATTGGTATACTTCCGGTTGGTCACGTTCAAGGGCCCTCCTTTGCCATGAAATTCATCGTCGATGATTTCCTGGTTTTCGGCTTTTTTAAAATAGGGGAGGACCTCCTCATAAGACCAGCCCTGGTTGCCCAAGGCGCTCCATTCCTCATAATCCTGCTTGTGCCCTCGGATGTAAATCATCGCGTTGATGCTACTGCTACCGCCCAGCATTTTGCCACGGGGCAGCAATAATTCCCGGTCCTTCATGCTCTCCATGGGAACGGTGCGCAAGCCGTAATCCACCTTGGAAGTAATGAGCTTGGGGAAAGCGGCCGGAACCTTGACATCTTGTTTATTGTCTTTTCCCCCGGCTTCCAATAAGAGGACCTTATTTTGGGGATCGGCACTTAAACGATTCGCCATGACGCAGCCAGCGGAGCCAGCTCCGATGATGATATAATCAAATTGATGTTGCATAGTAGTAGAATCCTCGGTAGTAAAAAAAACAGGCTAATGAGAGAGGGAGCTTAAAACCATTTAATCGTTAAATCAATGAGCTTTTGTTTGAAATCATTGTAAGGCGGGCTTAGCATATCCAGGGCATTGGGGATATGCTGATTCAAGACTGCTCTATCATTGGAAAAAGCTTTGAAACCGTCATATCCGTGCCCTTTCCCGATACCGCTATTGTTAGACCCTCCAAAAGGTAAGCTATTGTTAAAAAAGTGCACCGCATTATGGTTAATACAGCTTCCTCCAGCCCGGGTATTGTTCAACACATACTGGATGTTTTTTCTGCTTTTGCTATAAATGTAGAGGGCTAAAGGTTTTTCCCGGGAATTGACCTCTTCTATCACTTCCGATAGGTCCTGAAAGGTATGCACGGGCATCACCGGGCCGAAGATTTCCTCCTTCATCAGTTCGCTCTCATTCGGTACATTGGTCATGACGGTAGGAGAAATGTAATCCTGGGCATCATCGAATTGATTCCCTAATTCCACCACGGCTCCATGGTCTATGGCATCCTCAACCAGCGACTTTACCCGCTGGAAATGATTTTGATTGACCATTCTGGAGTAGGAAGATTCCTGCGTGGGGTTCTCGGTGTAATATTGATGGACATATTTTTTTACCGCTGCAATGAATTTCTCAGCCAAAGATTGGTGCACAAAGACATAATCAGGGGCAATACATACCTGCCCGTTATTGACAAATTTTCCCCAGGCGATCCTTTTGGCAGCCAGGTCAACATTTGCAGTCTCATCAACAATCGTGGGGGACTTGCCACCCAGTTCCAGGGTAACCGAAGTAAGATGTTTGGCCGCAGCAGCCATGACAATTTTCCCGATGCTAGGCGCCCCGGTAAAGAAGGTATGGTTGAAGGGTAATTTCAGGACTTCCTGGGCGACCTCAACGCCTCCTTCTATCACCACTGCCTCATTTTCGTCAAATACCTGCTCAATAATTTCCTTAATCAAAGCGCTGGAATGTGGCGTATGCTCGGAGGGCTTGACCACTACAGCATTTCCCGCAGCAATAGCGCTAATGAAAGGCCCAAAAGTCAGGTTAAAGGGAAAGTTCCAGGGAGACACCACCAGGACAACGCCTTTCGGTTCATACTTGATATAGGAACTTGATCCCAAGAGGGCGAGGGGCGTAGATACGCGCCGATTGGCCATCCAGGCTCTTAGCTTCTTTTTGGCATGCTTGATCTCGCTGGTGATGGGATAAATTTCCGTTAGGTCTACCTCACTGGGATGTTTTCGATAATCATTGTACAGGGCTTCTTTGATCCGAGGACGATATTCCAGGATGGTTTTATGCAGCTTGGTCAGTTTGGCTTTCCGTTCTGCCACCGTGGTGTTCCCCAGGGCGTACTGATTTTTTTGTAGCGCAGTAAAGGCCTGTTGGATAGCATGTACATCTACCTCCGGTTTGACTTTTATATTTTCCATTGTGAGAGACTTTTTTATAAGATACACAAACAGCTTATACAATATGGGATTTATGTGGCCTGGAGCCGGGTCATCATGTTAAACAAGAGGCTCGGGAAAAAACGTCTGGCCTGGACCGCCATTTTTTCTTTGCCTTTGGCGATCAATAATTCTGGCGTTTCTTTTTGGATTCCGCGGATGATTTTACGGACACATTCCTCAACCGGAATGCCGTTGGCAATTAATGGATCGGTGACATTGTGTGGTTGGCCGTCTCCTTCCAGGGCATTAGCAGAAATATTGGTTTGGGTAGAGCCGGGCATGACTACCATGACGCGGATATTGTCAGCATGTACCTCGGCTCGCAGGGAGTCCATAAATCCAATGACCGCATGCTTGGCCGCACAGTAAGCCGACCGCATAGGGGTGCCTATTTTTCCCGCTACGCTGCTGACGGCTATAATTAATCCGCTTTTTTGGGCCATCATGTGGGGCAGCACGGCCTTGGTTAGGATCACCACGGCAAAATGGTTGAGTTCCATGATTTTTCGGTCAACTGCTGGTTGGGTATCCTTGACCAGGGATCGTTGAGAAACCCCTGCATTGTTGACCAGGATGTCGATGGCATCCACTTGGGAAAGGACCTTGTCTACGGTTTTCGGAATCTCCTCCGAATGCAATAAATCCAGGGGGGCGACGAGATGCCCCTCTCCCACTAACTGGTCTTTGACCGCGTGCAATTTCTCGACACTCCGGGCCGTGAGGATAATGCGGGCTCCCGCCTCGGCCAATTGTTTGGCCAACTCCTTTCCAATGCCATCGGAAGCGCCGGTGATCCAGGCCGTTTTGCCTTTAAAATCCTTCATGTAGTGAGTAGTAGTAGGTATAAAATAGTTTGGTTCAAACTTGTGGCTACTCTGGCAGGAGTACCCCGGGGTTCATGATCCATTTCGGATCTACGGCTTCTTTGGCTGCTTTCAGCATTTTTCCAAAAATCGGCGTGTGTTGCTGGGTATAAAATGGGCGATGATCCTTGCCTACCGCATGATGATGGGTAATGGTCCCGCCATGCGCGATGATCGCCTGCGAAACTTCCTGTTTAATCTGGTCCCATTGTTCCAATTGTTTGCCTTTTTCCCCTTTGGCTACCACGGAAAAATAAGGCGCCGGACCATCGGGATAAATATGCGTGAACCTGCAGGTTACGATACCCAAACCACAATATTTGTTAATGGCTTCCTGGGCAGCGGCTTTTACCTTTTTGTAAAAATTAGGGAACTGATCCCAGGTAATGGCGGTTTCAAAGGTTTCTACCACGATGCCTAGCCGAATGAGTTCGTCTCTCAGGTAGGGAATCAATAAAAAGGACTTTTTCCAGGCATCTCCTTTGGCGCTGCGCTTGTCTTCCGATAGACGCTTTTCATCATAGCTACCACCATGTTGACTGCATATAGTCAGAGCCTCTTTCATCCAATAGCTCACATCCCGCTGATGGGATTCAAAACCCAGGATCAATACGGTGGATTGGCCATTGCCCAAGCCATTGATAAAGGCTTCGGTGGCATCGACCAGTCGGGCATTGGAAGGGTTTAGGCCTGATTGAGACAAGGCTCTCACGGCCTCCGCCCCCGCTTTGAAGCCCGGAAATTCAACCGTGATGGTTTTCTTGAAGGTTGGGATATCCTGTAAGCGCATCCAGGCTGAAGTAATGATGCCCATGATGCCTTCCGAACCGGTGTAGAAGCGCTCCTCGCTGGGGCCTGCCCCTGAACCCGGCAATCTTCTGGAAGATATTGTTCCGGAAGGCGTAACCATGTTGACGCTTTGTACAAACTCATCAATATGGGTGTACAAGGTGGCAAAGTGTCCCCCGGCCCGCGTAGCAATCCAACCTCCCAGGGTAGAGAATTCAAAACTTTGGGGAAAATGACGCAAGGTCAAACCATGGGGTTTGAGCCCCGCTTCCAAAGCCGGGCCATACATGCCACCTTGAATATGGGCTGACCGGGAGGTTTTGTCTACCTCCAGAATCTGATCAAAGTGCCGCATGTTGACAGAAATCACCCCTGCGTAGCGAGCATTACGCGTAGGTTCAATGCCCCCACATACGCTGCTTCCTCCGCCCACAGGAATCAAGGACACGCCATGTTCCCCAGCAAATTTCATCAGTTGGCTAATGTCCGCTTCGGTTTTGGGAAAAGCCACGTAATCGGGTGGATTGGGAAAATGACCCTGGACTCCTCTTAAGATATCCCTGAAGGCTTTGCCATAGGTATGCCGGGCCCGGTCATAATTACTGGAGGAGCAAAGCGTCGCTAATCCTGAAGGTAAGCTGAAGCGGGGGGCTCTTAAGCTTAATTCATCCACCGCTTTCGGCTGATAAGGATCGAATTCCTTAATCTGGAGCGTGGCCTGAATGGCATTTTTGAAGTGGGCCAGCGTTTCTTGTGGTGCTTCAAAATCCGTGTAGCCCCAGCCCCAGTAACTTCTTTCCCTATGCATCTATTTGGTGTTATGTGAGATGACGTCCGATGTTAAGCAGGTTGATTGTCCCTATCCGCCAGGGCCTTGGTAACTTGCTCCATCCAGGCATCTTCTTCCCCTGGACTCGGCATCACAAACCCACCTTCCATGGCCCATTTTCCGTCAATCTCCATGAGGTTGATGTGAATCTGAGCTTCTGAGACCTGAAGGATGCGCGCGCATCCGGTCTTAAAGGCATCGCACACCCGATCTATCTGGCTTTGGGACCTGCCCAACCTGACATTGGCATGGATGTACAGGCTTTTGTTTTCCAAAATCGGAATGCCTTCAAAAAAGACCACATGCACAAATTGCTCCGGCGCGACCATGATGCTACAATGCGCATCGGTAAATAAATCTACTAATTGTTGTTTGGTTCCGGAAGAGAGGTGTTTAGGAGAAGTTAGGCTATATAGAGGCATCGGTTGAATCGTTTAGGAGTGGGAGTAAGGCTAATATTTGACCCTTAATCGGAGGAATCCGTGGGTCATTTTGGAGGTCATGGCCGTGAGCATGGTCCGGAAAGTAATCCAGCGGCGATAACGGGCATGCACCCGCTTCTGCTGGGCCGCAAAAAAGCGTTCGACCCAGGAGGAGTTGGCCACGGTAATCACGGTATCAAGGGGGGAAACCTGATAGTTTTCGAACAAAAACTGAGAATACAACCACATCAGTTCCTCTCTTTTTTCCTGCGTTATATCCTCGTTTGCCTCGATCAGGATGATGGTGCCATTGGAGGGTTTGCGTTCCGCATAGGCCGATCCTTCGGGAAAAACCATCCAGAAAACCCGCACTTTCTCCTCGCTATAGTGCTCACGGTAAAGCGCTTTAAAGCCCGCTTCTATGGCCCGGATTTCAGCTTTGGAAAACTTATGTTCCTGGACAAGGCAGTTAATTTTTTTCATATCCCGCGGTAGTAGGTGATAGCGCCTTTTGTCCCGGTCAGAATTCGCTCTGTTTTGCCTAGAGCATGTAACAGATAACACAAGACCGATAGGTAGCAGATGGGCGCCAAGTAAGTAGTTTTTGTCCTGTTAAGGAGTAGTTGCTCCCTAAAAGTAAGGAAAAATTATAAGAGAGCAAATACTTTCTTATATTTGACCAAAGCCTTAGCAACAATGAAACGAAGCACCCGAAACGCAGCCCGAACCAAGCAGGAGATCATCGCAAAATCCGCGGCGGTATTTAATGTGCATGGTTATGCAGGTACCAAAATGCAAATGCTGGTAGAGGCCACGGGTTTTCAGATGGGCGGGATTTACCGGCATTTTGATACCAAGCTGGACCTGGCCAAAGCTGCTTTTCAGCACAACTATGAGGTGCTGATCAAAAGCAATTTTGCGGTGAAGGAGGGTCTAAATCCCCAGGAAAGACTCACCGCTTTTCTCCGAAACTATAAAAAATCGGCCCTCAACCCCAGTATCCCCGGCGGCTGCCCTTTGCTGAATACCGCCATTGAAATGGACGATACCGATGAAAGCTTCCGGCAACTGACCCAGGCTTCAGTAAAGGAAGTGATTGATACCATAGCGCAGACTCTAGTTGAAGGCCAGGGCCAGGGCTTTTTTATGGCCGATTTTAACCCCAGGGAAGAAGCTCAATATTTGTTCGCTGCTATTGAAGGCGCGATTATGCTTAGCCGTATTACCAAGGATGTAAAGGCCTTTGTCCATATTTTCGATCGGGCGGTGGCGGATTTTGGAGGGAAGGTGGGGAAGAGGTAGATTTCAGTGGGAAAAATAAAATTGATTGTTGCGTGCTTCTCTGCATCAACCATTATTCCCATTCTTTATTTCACCCTTTTATCCTTACTTTAAGCCTATAAAACCTCACGTAGTACCAACCCAATTCCTTTGGACCGCCTCAAAAAATATCAGCAAATCCAACAGTATTTTAAGGAGCGGATTCAGGTAGGGGAATTCCAGCAGGACAGTTTTCTGCCTTCGGAGCATGACATCTGTGCGCAGTTCCAGACTACCCGGGGTACGGTCAGAAAGGCCCTGGATGAACTGATCAAAGAGGGTTATATCCAGAAAGAACATGGTCGGGGCAGCCGGGTGATCGAAAGGAGTAAGTCTTTGGGCTTGCTCACAGTCCGCGGATTTTCTGGGGCCACGGATTATGAGGTAACCACCACCATTAGCCAAAAACCCCAGCTCATGGCTTGGGATGCCGCTATTGAGTTTCCCTTGACCGAAGAGGAACAACAGTATCCCTGCGTGTATTTTCAGCGGATTCGCCATATCGAAGGCGCGCCCGTGGTGATTGAGGATAATTGGTATTCCAGCCAGGCCCTGGAATTGGTGGATGCGGAGAAGTTTGTGGAGGGTTCTTTTTTTAAAACGCTCAGCCAGCAATACCTGATCGAAATCAAAGGCGTAGAACATGAACTTCGGGCTGAGGTGGCTAGTCAGGAATTGGCCGATATGCTGCACATGGATGAAGGCAGTCCCATCCTCAATATTGCGGTGAGATTTCGCACCAGTAAACCCGGCCTAAACCTCTATGGCCGCTTGATCTGCAACACCGCCAAATACCCGATTCGCAATAGCTATTACTTGTAGGAAACACAATTCTTTAGGAGGAAACGGGCTTTCTGAATTTCCCCTTTCAACTTGTATATACAAGTTGAGTTTCCTACCTTTAATAGGCCTGAAACTACCTACTAACCGCTCGCGAGATGAAAAAACGAAGAGACGTCTTAAACAGACGATCATTCATCCGGAAATCCAGTGCCTTGGCTGCTGGATCGGTATTGCTTCCGAGTTTTATCTTATCATCCACCAGCTGCGCTTCCCCTGCTACCAAGATTCCCATCTGTGCGCACCTCTGGGTTTATGCCAGTAAATTTCCGCCCGATTGGGACGCTACTCCAGCATTGGAGACCATTTTCAGTGATTTAAGCTATGCAGGCATTGATGGACTGGAACTGATGGAGTCGGTATTGCGCTATGATGATGCGGTAGAGCGATTGACGAAACTCTCCCAGCAATACGGTGTCCCGGTTTCTGGCTCTTCCTATGGCGTAGGCTTTGGGATGTGGGACAAAGCGCAGCATCAAGCCATCCTGGATGACCTCCAGCTTGTGATACCCAGACTTGGGAAAGTGGGCGGCAAAACCTTTGGCATCTCCGTCGGCGCAAAACCAGGTGCCCTCAAAACGGAGAGCGAACTAGATGCCCAGGCTGAGCTCTTGATCGAAGTGCGGAAAATCTGTGCCGATCATGGCATCGAAGCCAACCTGCATAACCATACCTATGAGGTAGAAAATGATCTGCATGACCTGAAAGGCACCCTGGCGCGCCTGCCTGATTTCAAGCTAGGCCCTGACTTGAACTGGCTCATTCGGGGAGGCGTTGATCCAGTGGAATTTATCCAGACCTATGGAGAGCAAATCGTTTACCTTCATATCCGGGACCAGTACCAAGACGGCACCTGGTCAGAATATGTCGGCCAGGGAGATACAGACTTTAAGCCGATGGCCGAGGCCTTAAAAGCTAAAGGCTTTCGGGGCAGTGCCGGCATAGAACTGGCTTTCCCCAATGATTTTACGCCAACCTATGAACTGAAAGAAGACTGGAAAAAAAGCCGAGAGTTTGTCCAGGAAACCTTTGGCTGGTAAGCCCATACCCTCAACCCTAACATAGTCCCTATGAAAATTGCCATGCTTGGTTCGGGCTTCATTGCCCGCTTCTATTTAGAATCTCTTCATGCCCAGCGCCGCATAGATCGGGTAGTCATGGTGTATTCGCGCAGTGGCGAAAATGCCCAACGATTTGCCGAAGATTACGGCCTGCCGCATTACCGCACTTCGATGGAAGAGGCGATTGCCCATCCGGAAGTCGAGGTAGTCTTGATTGCCCTGCCCAATCATCTGCACGAAGCCGCGGTCATGGCCTGTGTGGCTGCGAAAAAGCACGTGCTTTGCACCAAACCCTTAGGACGAAATGCTGCCGAAGCCAAGCGCATGCTGGATGCCGTAGAAGAAGCCGGCATTTTTGGCGGTTACCTGGAGGACTTATGCTATACCCCGAAATTTTTGAAATCCCTGGAGCGTGTGAAAAGGGGCGATATCGGCCGGGTGCTTTGGGCCAAATCTCGGGAAACTCATCCGGGTCCGCATAGTGATTGGTTTTGGGACAAAGAAATATCCGGAGGAGGAGCCATTGTTGATTTGGGCTGTCACTGTGTAGAAATCAGTCGGAATTTTATCGGGAAAAATACCAAACCTATAGAGGTGATGTGCTGGGCGGATACCCAGGTACATCCGATTGAGGCGGAAGACCATGCCATCGGTCTGGTCAAGTATGCCGATGGAGCCATTGGTCAGTTTGAGGTGAGCTGGACCTTTCGGGGCGGCATGGATCTGCGGGATGAAGTGATGGGGACAGAGGGGACCATTTGGTTGAATAGCTTTCTGCGCACCGGCTTTGAAATGTTCACCACCGGGCAGGGCAGTGAGGGCTATGTCGCAGAAAAGGCTGAATCAAGTACCGGATGGCTGTTTCCGGTGGGGGATGAGGCCCATGAGTTGGGCTATCCTCACATGTTTACCGACATGTTTTCGGCCATAGAAGAAGGCCGGGAACCGCTGGAAACTTTCTATGATGGCTATGTAGTCAACGCTATTTTAGATGCAGCCTTTAAGTCTGCCGAAACCAAAGCCTGGGAACCCGTAGTCCTGGAAGATTGGCGGGGAGATGAACCGGGAGCAAGCCAAAAACAATGGAAGTCATATGATGAGGACCATTATCTGATCAAGGAGGAAATTCTGCCCAATGGAGACGTAGCCCTGATGCTGAAGCATAAGGCCACTGGAAAAATTTCCAAGAAAGTTACCCAGGCAGAAGGCTAGAAGACTTCAGTTTTTGATCAGCAATACTTCCAGAGCATAGCAAACTATGAGTGATATCAACATAAACGGCAAAGGCACCCAGAGCACTACCTATGATGCCATCGTGGTGGGTTCCGGCATAAGTGGCGGCATCGCCGCCAAGGAACTGTGTGAAAAAGGGCTGAAAACCCTGGTCCTGGAGCGGGGCCGCATGGTCGAGCATGTCAAGGATTATCCTACCGCTTTTAAGAACAGCTGGGATTTTAAACACAGAGGCGCCATCCCGCAGAAAGTCCAGGACGAAAATCCGGTGATCAGCCGCTGTTATGCCTTTAACGAAGCGACGGAACACTTTTTCGTGAAAGACCAGGAGCATCCCTATATCCAGGAAAAACCTTTCGATTGGATTCGGGGCTATCAGGTTGGTGGCAAATCCCTGATGTGGGCCCGCTGGACCCAGCGGTGGAGCGACCTTGACTTTGAAGCCAACGCCAAAGAAGGCATTGCGGTCGATTGGCCGATTCGCTATAAAGACATTGCGCCCTGGTACAGCTATGTAGAAAAATTTGCGGGCATTAGCGGCAATAAAGATGGGCTGGATGTGATTCCCGATGGGGAGTTTTTGCCACCGATGGAAATGAACTGCCTGGAAAAGCATGTGAAAGAACAATTGACCAGACATTATAAGGATCGCCACCTGGTGATTTCCCGGACTGCCAATGTGACCCAGGTGCACAATGGCCGCGGCCCTTGCCAATATCGCAGCCTCTGTTCCCGGGGCTGTCCCTATGGTGCCTACTTCAGCAGCAATTCGGCTTCGCTACCTGCGGCTGAGAAGACGGGTAAGCTGACCATTCACCCCTTCTCGGTGGTGCATTCTATTATTTTTGATGACGAAAAAAATAAGGCGACCGGCGTCCGGGTCATAGATGCCAACACCAAGGAAGTGAGGGACTACTTTGCCAAAGTCATTTTTGTCAACGCCTCAACCCTGAATTCCACCTTGATCTTGATGAACTCCAAATCCCGCCGTTTTCCCAACGGCTTAGGAAATGATTCAGGAGAACTGGGGCACAACCTGATGGACCATAATTATGACGGTGTGGTATCAGGTGAATTTGATGGCTTCAAAGATAAATATTATCAGGGAAGACGGCCCACCGGGGTCTATTTGGCCCGTTTTAGAAATGTAGGGCGGGATCAGCAAACCTCTTTCAAAAGAGGCTATGCCTATGCTTCTGGGGCTGGGCGTCAAGCTGGATCCAAGCTGAGCGAAACTGCCATTGGCAAATCCCTGAAAGACGATTTGACCTCGCTAGGCCCCTGGGAATTTACCATGCGCGGCATGGGAGAATGCCTGCCTTATCATGATAACCAGGTCAGTCTGAGCCCGACTGAAACCGATGAATGGGGCATCCCGCAATTGGTGATAGATGCGGAGTATAAGGAAAATGAACAGGCCATGGTCAAGGACATCATCGAATCGGGGGTAGAGATGTTGGAAAGGTTGAACTTCAAGAATGTAAAAGGCATCAATGACCAAAGGAATTTTGGGTTGAACATCCATGAAATGGGCACCGCTCGTATGGGGCGTAGCCCCAAAACCTCCGTCCTGAATCCACACAATCAGGTGTGGGGTGCTGAAAATGTATTTGTAACCGATGGAGCCTGCATGACTTCCAGTGCCTGTCAGAATCCCTCCCTGACCTATATGGCTATTACGGCCAGAGCCGTTGATTTTGCAGTCGGTGAACTCAAAAAAATGAACTTGAAATGAAGCGAAAAGAATTTGGTCAGAGATTATTGTTAGGCGGGGGAACCATTGCCTTACTCCCCTCTATGTTCCTGGTGCAGGGCTGCACCTATGAGCCCAAGCTGAGAACCACCTTGGACGAGTCCGATATCTCTTTTTTAGATGAACTGGCGGAGACCATTTTGCCCGAATCAAAAGATACTCCGGGCGCTAAAGCTGCTGGGGTAGGCGCTTATATCCTGCTGATGTATCAGGATTGCATGGAAACCGAATCTCAAGTCATTTTTGTGAAGGGGATCAATGAGCTGGACCTACGGGCTTTCCAGCTATATGAGGACGCTTTTGAAGACCTTGAGCCGGACAAAAAGCTGGCTTTCCTGGAATCGATACAGGCAGAAGCTATTGCCTATCAGGAAGAAAATGAAGGCGTATCAGATCCTGATCCTCATTACTTTGATTTGCTCAAGGGTCTGGCGATCTCGGGTTATTTTAGCTCGGAAATAGGCATGACGCAGGCGCGGAATTACCTGCCGGTCCCTGGCGAATTTAAGCCTTGCATTCCCTATCAGGCAGGCGATAAACCCTGGTCCTTATAAATTCACCCAAGATGGACCATACCCAAGGCATGCTTCAGGGCAAGAATATCGTGATCATAGGCGGCACCAGCGGAATTGGCCTTTCTGCGGCTCAGGCTTTCCTGGAACAGGGAGCCCATGTGGTGGTTACGGGCCTTGATGAGGCTTCTTGCGTTCGAGCTGAAGCGGAATTTCAAGGGCGGGGGTGGAGTCTGTGCCTGGATGCCAGGGTAGAAGGCACGGCGCAGCTAGCCATAGAAAAATGCGTAGCGGAATGTGGGAGCTTTGATGGCTTATTTCATGTGGCGGGGGGCAGTGGCAGAAAATGGGGAGATGGACCCTTGCATGAGCTAAGTTTAAAGGGCTGGAAAAAGACCCTGGACCTCAACCTGACTTCGGTCATGTTGTCCAATCAGGCAGCCGTGCAGCACTTTCTCGCCCACCAAACTCCTGGCAGCATTCTCAATGTCAGCTCGGTGCTTGGGTATTCGCCGGCCCCCCGCTTTTTCTATACCCACGCTTACACAGCCGCCAAAGCGGCCATTATTGGCCTGTCTCAATCCCTGGCTTCGTATTACGCTGCCCACAATATCCGCATCAACGTCCTGGCTCCGGCTCTGGTGCTCACTGAAATGTCTCAGCGGGCCCAGGAAAACGAAGAAATCATGCATTATATCCATTCCAAACAACCTTTGGATGGGGGACGGATTGGGCAGCCGGAAGATCTCAATCAACTGGCCTGTTATTTTTTATCAGATCACGCCCGTTTTACGACGGGGCAAGTAATCTCCGTGGATGGGGGATGGGCCGTGAGCGAAGGCCAATGGAAGGAAAAATAAAAATCCAAGCCGCACCATTAAACGACCACCCAAGCGCAAAAAAGGCTTTTACCTACACTTGAAATGATTAGCAGGAAGATACCGGTTTCTATAGGAATTGATTTAGGAGGGACCATGATCAAAGGAGTGTTGATGCAACACGACGGGACTATCCTGAATCAACTTATCAGAGAAACCCAGGATGAAGGAAAGGCAGCCGTTTTCTCCTGGAAAGAAGGGATAAAAGCAGTCGTGTCAGAACTCAAACCCAAAGGAAAAGCAAATATTCCGATTGGCATCTGCGCCCCTGGGCTTCCCGATGCGCAGCATCAATCGATCGCCTATATGCCGGGCAGGTTGCAGGGACTGGAGCATTTGAACTGGGGGGAATACTTAGCAGAAACGCAGGTCTATGTCCTCAATGACGCCAATGCCGCCATGATGGCAGAGCATCAATTCGGGGCTGGAATAGGTAAGCAACATCTGGTCCTGCTCACCCTTGGCACCGGGGTAGGGGGGGCCATCATCATCGATCGGAAGTTATACAAAGGCTGGCTCAACCGGGCTGGGCATCTGGGACACCTTTCACAGCATCCTTTTGGAGAGGCGGGCATCGTCAACCTACCCGGCACCCTGGAAATGGCCATCGGCAACGCCACCGTTTCGGAGCGATCCAAAGGCCGCTTCAAAAGCACCTATGAATTGGTCGAGGGGTATAAAAAAGGGGACGCCTGGGCTAGCCTGGTTTGGCTGGAATCCATCAAAAATCTGGCCACCGGGATCAGCTCTTTGATCAATATTCTGTCCCCTGAACTGATCATTCTTAGTGGAGGGATTATCCAGGCGGAGGAGGCTTTATTCCAGCCTTTGGCAACTTTTATGGACTTATTCGAATGGCGGCCCGGAGATCAGCCAACCCCCATTGTCAAAGCTCACTTTACGGCCTTTGCGGGTGCCGTGGGAGCAGCTAGTTTTGCAAGAGAAAAAGCCCGCGCTATCGAGGGACCTTCCCATCACACTTAATCAACATGAATGACACCTACTGAGCAATATTTGGCTAATTGTCAACAGATTATCGGGATCATTGGCGAGCAGGCAGGCCAGATTCAACGAGCCGCTGACTGGTTTGCGGAAACGATTTTACAAGGGAGAATGGTCCATCTTTTTGGTTCGGGGCATAGCCGGATCATGGTGGAGGAAATGTGGCCCCGCTATGGTTCTTTTCCGGGCTTTAATCCCATCGTAGAACTCTCTCTAACCTTTCACAACATGGTCATCGGAGCCAATGGGCAGCGACAAGCCATGTTCCTGGAAAATGTCTCTGGTTTCGCCGCCAGAATCCAACGGAATTTTGACCTCAAGGCCACGGACAGTGCCCTGGTCATTTCTTCCAGCGGGACGAGTTTGGTTCCAGTGGAAATGGCCGAGGAGTTCCAGAAAAAAGGCCTTAAAGTGGTTTCCCTGATTTCCCGCAGGCATTCGGAAAAAAGCAGTAGCAAAAGAGCTGATGGGAAAAAATTGCAGGATTTTTCGGATTTGGTGCTGGATACCGGCGCTCCCATTGGCGATGCCATGGTCTATCTTCCGGGATTGGACACCCCCGTTTCGCCGGGCTCTACGGTGGGCGGGGCTATGATTATCAACAGCATCAAGGCAGAAGTCGCCCAAAGACTCACCGAAGCCGGGCAGCCTCCGAAGGTCTTAACCGCTGCCTCGGTCGTGGGGAAGGAAAGGGCCGTCGATTTATTTGAAAGTGCCTATGATGAGCATGCCCATCGGATGGCAAAACTCTACGAAAATGTAGGACGGGACTAAGTACGTCTAATAACCTGTTTTTTAACCTTAAGCAAGCAGTCAACTTCATGCAAGATCACCCTATTCGCACCACCGTTATCGGAAGTTATCCCTTTCCTGCCTGGCTGGAATTTGCTACGGGCAACCTCTCGGAATTTGGCCTGGCGGACATCAAAGAAATGCAGCAGGACGCTGTCGTAGCAGCCATTCACGATCAGGTAGCGGCTGGTCTGGATGTAATCACCGACGGAGAGCAGACCCGCTTTGATTTTAACCTTTCTTTTTACGGGTTCCTCAAGGGCATCGAGCAAAACAAAATCGTCAATCGAAAATGGGGCCCGCCTGCCCATGACCAGCGAGGCAAACATCAGATTGTCCATACCTTAAGTGCGCCAAATGG
The DNA here is from genome assembly GCA_038527215.1 of Bacteroidota bacterium. Lineage (GTDB taxonomy): Bacteria > Bacteroidota > Bacteroidia > J057 > J057 > JAWPMV01. The sequence goes on along the minus strand of JBCBGC010000094.1, from coordinate 10,162 downwards.
ATTGGGCGTGGTGGAGGAGTTTCTGCAGCTTCAGCATTTAGCTCCAGAAGGACCGGTTTTGAAAGCAAGTGTGCCGGGACCTTTTACTCTAAGTGGTCGCCTCTTACCGAATGCGGAATATCCGGACCGCTATGCCATTACGGAAGCCCTGATTCCCATCGTCAGAAAGGAACTGGAGAACCTGGTGGAAGCCGGCTGCCAGGAAATCACGGTGGATGAGCCTTCCATGAGCTGCTATGCCTATAAGTCAGATACCAAAAGATTCGTAGATATCTTTAACCGGACGGTAGAATCCGTGTATGGCAAGACCCGGCTTTCTACCCATTTGTGCTTTGGGAATTACAAAGGTCATGCGGTGGGTTATCGGAAAATGGCCCCCATGTTCCCGGATTTTCTGGAATTTAAGGTGGACGAAATCCATGTAGAAATGGCCAATCGGGAATTTGCTGAGATTGAAGCCATCGAGCAGATAGGCGCAAAAATGGATGTGGCCGTTGGGGTAGTAGATGTCAAGAGCTACTATATCGAAACGGTGGAGGACATCAAGGAGCGCGTTGCCTTATGCTTGCAATATGTCTCGCCGGATAGATTGTCCTTAGCCCCTGATTGTGGCTTAAGCCAAACCGCCCGCTGGGCCGCCAAACTCAAATTACAAAATATGGTGGCAGGTGCCCTGGAAGCGAGAAAAGACCTTTAATTCCCCTGATTCAGTTGATTAATTTTTCCATGCCCCTGATTCAAGCCTTTCAAAAAGACCAGGATTTATTAGCTGATATTCATGCCGCCCGCTCAGATAATTCCCGCTTTCATCTGTGGTGGCTGGGACAAAGCGGATATTTGTTGCAATGGCAGGGAAAGCATCTTTTGATTGATCCCTATCTGTCTGACTCGCTCACCCATAAGTATGCCGAGACGGATAAACCACATGTGCGCATGACCGAGCTGGTGATCCAGCCGGAAGCCTTGGATTTTATCGACCTGCTTACTTCCAGTCATAATCATACCGATCATTTGGATGGAGATACCCTGATCCCCTTGATCAAGGCCAATCCTCATATGCAGATGATCTTCCCAGAAGCTAACCGGGCTTTTGTTAACCAGCGCATACAACAGACTCCTGATTTTGGCATCGGGCTCAATGATGGCCAAACCGTAGAAGTCGCGGGATTTAACGTAACCGGAATTCCTGCGGCCCACAATGAATTGGAACGGGATGAAAAAGGCCAATGCAAGTTCATGGGCTACGTCTTTCAATTTGGACCCTGGACGGTTTATCATAGTGGAGACACCCTATGGCGACAAGAAATCCTTGAGGCTCTGGAGCCTTTTGACCTGGATTTGTTGATCCTTCCCATCAATGGCCATAAACCTGAAAGAAGGGTAGCCGGAAACCTCAATGCGGCTGAGGCGGTCAAACTGACAAAAATGACTCAGGCTAAAATGGTGATTCCTTGCCATTATGATATGTTCACCTTTAATACCGTAGATCCGGCCGAATTTGAGCAGTTGGCGATGCAGGTGGATATTCCCTATACCATTTTGCAGAGCGGGGAACGCTATTCAACTCAATGAGAGAGAGCAAGCAGCGGGTTAAAGAGGTAATGAGGAATTAGCAGCTGGTGCTTAGCTGTCTTCTTTAAGGATTTTCCTTAGCTTAATGAGAGGGAGGGAATCACCCTACCTTTTGAATTATGCAACCCGCAATGAAGAGAAGAGATTTCCTTAAATCAAATGCCATCCTGGCCCAAGGCCTGTTATTATCCGTCTATACGCTTCCCCTCACACAAGCTGATTCCCGAAAAGTCCTTATCGTGGGTGCTGGAGCCGCAGGAGCCATGGCAGCCAGAACCTTAAAAAATGCGGGCCATGAGGTAACCATCCTTGAGGCCAGAAATCGAATAGGAGGGCGCATCCACACCAACCGGGATTGGGGAAAAACCCTTGAATTAGGGGCGAACTGGATCAGCTATGCTTCTTATCCCGGCCATCTTGGCTGGAAATATAAACAAGAACTTGACATACAGACCGCCCCTACCGCTTACAACAAGGTCCGGTTATTTGATAAGGCCGGGGACCGAATGGGCCTATTAGGGATGGGACTTTCCAGCCTAAAAGCAAGCAAAAAATTAACTACGTTTTTTGAAGAACGGGACCTAAGCCTACCGGACATTTCCTGGGGAGAAGCAGTTGATCAGGTCATGGACTACGACAGCCTTTCGGCAAAGAAAAAGGCTTATGTAGATATCATCAAATTGGGCAATGCGGCCAGTGTGGCAGCTGATAATCAATATGTTTCAGGGAGAGGCTACGTGCTGCAAGACCCGGACTTAAAAGAGGATGAACAACTGGTATTGAATGGATACGATCAAATGATTCATCATTTATTAAAAGGAATCGACCTTAAGCTAAACCACAAGGTATTGGAAATCGAAGATCTGGATAAACGGGTGCGTCTGACCACTGATCAGGGAATTTTCGAGGGCGATTATGTCCTTTTGACCGTGCCCATTTCCTTATTGCAAAAAGGGGATATAAAGCTCAGCCCGGAGCTTCCGCCTGCAAAAAAACAGGCTTTTGAAAAGATGCAGATGGGCATCTTTAATAAAGTCGTCATGAAATTTTCAGATAAATTCTGGAAAGGGAATCCGCACTTCCTAGCCTTCCAAAAGGAAAAGCTCAAGAATTCAGGCATAGTATTCAATTATCACGCCTACACAGATGAACCTATTCTCATTGCCTTCCACATTGGGGAGAGTGGAAAATGGGTTGAACTCAAGGAGGAAGAAAAAATCAAAAAACACTGGCAGGAGGTATTCCATAAGGCTTTCCCGGGAAAGGAAATAGAAATTGAGCATTTCATGCATTCAGCCTGGTATGGTGATCCTTACAGCAAAGGTTCCTACTCATACATCCCAGTGGGCACCACCGAGGCCATGGTTGGAGAGATGTTTGAACCACATGGGAACATCCTATTTGCTGGGGAAGCCACCTCCTTCAAATGGCATGGATATGTACATGGTGCCATGGAGACGGGACTGAGAGAGGCGAATAGGATTATTCAAACCTAATCCGGGACAGCGCTTTTTTTAAAATGGCCTTAGCCTTGGAATGTTCATTCCAATTTTGCTACCTTTGTAAAGTGAATAAGCAAGAAGCCATCATGCAAGCGGCCCTGGAACTGCTCGTAGAAAAGGGAGTTCATAATACGCCTATGTCTGCCATTGCGAAAGCAGCCGGTACGGGCATGGGAACCATCTATAACTACTTTCCCAACAAGGAACAATTGATCAATGAGATTTATCTCCTGATCAAGGAAAAGGAAGAATCGGTGTTCCTGGCGGTTGATGTCCACAAACCCATCAAAACGCAGTTTGAGCATTATATGCAGGTTCTGATTGGTTTTCATGTAGATAACCCCCTGTATTTTAGATTTTTAGAACAGATGGAGGCCTCTCCTATGATCAGCCAGGAAAACAAAACCCAAGGCAGGAAAACCGTAGAAATGGTGGTCATGCTATTGAAAAAGGGTCAGGAGGAAAGGATCATCAAACCCCTTGAGGTGGATGAATTGCTGACCTTTATTGGCGGGGCTATTTCTTCCTACCTAAGAGGATATTTTTCAAAGCCCCCAAAGAAAGCCTCATCCAGCCAAAATCAGATTCAAATGGTTTGGGATGGGATTAAGACGTAAAAAATTTTCTTACATTTTGGAATGAACATTCATTCCAAACAATACGAATGACATGATTGACTTAAAATTTGACACCCAAATCAACAAACCCATTGAAGAGGTCTGGAAATTTATCGTGGAGGAGTTCCACAACTCCCACGAATGGGCTTTTGGCACCTCTATGTGTAGAAAAGGGACCGAAGCTGAGGATTTTGACCGTGTCTGCCATACCGAAACGGGAAAGCTTATGGACACCATCACCAAAATAGACGATGAGAACCATGTGCTCGAATTTTCGGTAAAGGGCTTGCCCTTCTTTGTGCGGTCCGTCGTCAGCACCTGGACGCTCAAGCCGCTTTCTCCTACCCAGACAGAACTCGTCTTAGGGCCCCGCATTGAAGTCATTCCGGTCATCGGGACGCTGATGCAGATTCCCATGAAAATGGCCTTTAGCAAACTTTATCCCGGTTTACTGGATGACCTGACCACTTTTGTGGAGACTGGGCAGCCTTCTGCGAGGAAGCAACAAGAAATAATGGAGCAAAAACCGTGAATAGGGGATTGCCATATTGAAAGAAGAAAACGAGCACCCTATCAGCCGCCCGAAAGGAGCAGGGCAGGGGAGTAGAGCGGGGTTTCCTTTGCCTGGCGCGCTTTGATCCGCTGTAGGCGAAAAATGCCTTTGCCTAACATTGCCCTTATCTCCAAATCACACCATGCTTACCGTTCATCACATAAGTACTCTCAGTGGTCATAAAGCCAAATCTAAGTCGGTTTTATTTGCGTTTTTGGGACAAAAGAAATCGAAAACCTTATGATGAGACCACTATTGATGCTGCTTTTATCCTCCTTTTTTTGGCTACCCTGTACCCAAGCGCAATTGCTAACCGAAATTCCAGATTCTACTCAATCGGCCCGGGACTGGCAACTCTTTATTTCGGGTGGCACCAGCCTGAGGTTATCCACCGGATACCGGGGCATGCGCAACGTTTACGAGGAGCTAGGGTTTGACTACCTAAATATCAGCGAGTTCGCCGTACTTGGCGGAGGTTTATTATTTAAGGATCGGTTGCGGGTGGAAATGAACCTGGACCTGCCCCTTAGTGCGACGGATACCGATGATATAAGGCTGGCCGCTGACACCCTCTTGTCATTGAAGGAAAAAAAATATACGGCTCACTTATTACTGGGACATAAGATTTGGGGGCGTCGCTTTGAAAGCGTCTATCTTCATGCAGGCATGTCCTTTCAACTAGGTAGCGTGGAAATAGTGGAGCGTATCGAGGGAGACTTTGATTTTCAACATGCGGTCCGTCCGCTACCCAAAGGAAGCAGAAGTTTACCCAACTTTTTTCATGTTCAAGGTGCTTTCCACGCAGCCATCACCTGGAAGCTCGATTATCCTCGCTCCATATTTTTAGGAACAGACCAGGATATACGGTTTGGGTTTGTCAGTGGCTTGCCCACCAGGTCCTGGGTATTAGCATCAGGAGAGCTGTCCAATGGCCCTATGGATCGGGTGCAATATTTTTATATGAGCGGTTCTATTTATCTTTTCCCCAAAAGACAGCAGTTCCGCAGATGAAAACCAAGATCATCATTTATATCCTTTTCCTCAGCCTGATAGTGCCTGTGGCGGTCAAGGGGCAAGAGGGGGAGCCTGCTCCTGCTAAGCAGAGGGATTATGCGACCATCTGGTTCTATCGAAAGCCAGAGTTTTATAACGGACGTTTTGCCTGTTGGGTAGATGAGGTAAAACTGGTTTCAGAATTCCGATCCGCAAGCTATTTTTGGTTGAATCTACCCCCGGGGACCTACGAAATACGCACGGATGGTCGACCTGCCTGGGCAATTTATGAGAAGAAATACCAACTGAAAGTAGAAGCAGGGCAGCAATACTACGTGGAAGCAGGAGTAGATTATGACTTCCTTGGCACGGCCCTTTTTCTCAATGAACGCAGCAAAACCGAATTCAATCAAATCCAATCTAAACTTACCTTTGATGCGCGCGCCAATCGTACCCTGGACTAAGCAATCTCTGCCTCTTTTTGGCGTGATCAGCCTGATCTTATTAGGGTATTGGCTGTACTGTTGGCAGGTAGGGTTGGTCCCCTACGCCGCAGATGGCAGTGCCGACCTGGGGGGGTTCATCAGGTGGTTGCTAGGCTACGTGTTTCTACTGACCCTGATCCTTGGGGCAGCCTGGCTCAACCATCGCTTGCTCTTTCGGCGGATGGTCAGCAGGCAATCTGGTCCGCCTTGGACTTACTATAGCTGGTTGTTGATTTTTTGGTGGGTACTATTTGAAGGCTTTCAATTTCTAAATGCCTATGCAGCTGAAGTGGTCATTGAAAATTGGTTTGTCAGCCTATTATGCATGTTGCTGATTGCCATCATCACCCTGGCGATCGATCAACCGGAAGTCCGCAGAAAACGAGCCGAGTTGGAGCAGGACAAAACGGAAGCAGAACTCCACAACCTTAAGGCCCAACTTCACCCCCATTTTTTGTTCAACACCTTGAATACTATCTACAGTGAGGCACTAGAACGGGATCAGGAAGAACTGGCCACGCTGATCGCAGAGCTATCAGGCTTGCTACGTTACTCTTTTACCCATGCTAAGCAGGCCCTTGTCTCGCTGCAGGAAGAAGGGGATTTTCTGGGGCGGTATATTCATTTACAAAAAGCGCGGCTGAGCCCTACCCAACAAGCGGCGGTGCAGGTAAGTCTGTTGGATAATTTCCCGTCGCTTGGATTGCCTCCCTTGCTGTTGATTCCTTTCGTGGAAAATGCATTTGTGCATGGTGTACATGATGGCCCAGGCTTTTTTATCAAAATTAGCATGGCCGTAGAGGATGAATATCTGTGCCTGCGCGTAGAAAATAGTAAACCTACCAGGCCTCGACCGGACGGAAATGGAACAGGGATCAGCAATACCCGTCAACGCTTGGACCGTCTCTACCAACACCGTTACGAGTTGGCGGAGCAGCAGTCAGTCGATACCTATAGTTTGTTTGTGAAGTTCCCCCTAACCCCCTTCCCATGATGCTGAAGGCCATAGCCATAGATGATGAAGCTCCTGCGCTAAAGGTGATCACCAAGCATGCGGGTAAGCTGCCGTTTATTTCCTTAGAAAAAACCTTTACCAATCCCCTCAAAGCGATTGATTGGTTACAGCGAAACCCTGTAGATCTCATTTTTCTCGATATAGAGATGCCTGAAATGCTGGGTACGGAATTTATGCGCACCATGAAGGGACTTTCTTCTGCCAGATTCATCTTCACTACGGCTTATGAAAATTATGCCCTGGAGGGCTTTGAATTACAGGCGCTGGATTACCTCCTGAAACCGATTCCCTTTGCGCGCTTTGCCAGTGCTTGTAAGCGAGCCTTGGCTCAGGCAGGCCTTCAACATGCTCAGCCAGATGATACTTTTACCTTTGTAAAGGACGGGCATGATTGGGTAAGGGTAGATTTTAAGGATATTCATTACGCTCGCTCTGATGGGAATCTGCTGTTTATTTATCAGGGGGATCATCGGGTTGTTACCCGGATGACCATGAAGCATTTTCTCAGCATCATTCCCCAAACGGGTTTTATTCGTACCCACAAATCCTACGTAGTCGCTTCTACTGCCATTCAAAAAATTGAGCGCAATCAACTCGTCCTTAGAGACGCTACCGAGATTCCGATTGCCCGATCCTACCGCGCTGCCATTACTGATCACCTCATACAGGTAAATCAGGCTGGGGCTGATAAAGGCAATACACCGCCTGCAGACAAGTTGAAATGAAGCTAGATAGCGCTCGGATCGCAATAGGATGGGAGTGGCAAGCAGTTTTTTTCTTGAGCGCCCTCTGCATCTTTTAATCCTGCCCAAAGATCTTCTTCCGATGGTTTTTCCCCCAGGTTTGAATGGCCAGGAGCACGGGCCGCAATTCCTCTCCATATTCCGTTAGGCTATATTCTACCGTTACGGGAACGGTTGGGAAAGCCTTCCGGGAAATCAGGCCATTGATTTCTAAATCCTTGAGGGCATTGGAAAGCGCCCTCGGAGAGATGCCGTTCAGATCTTTTTGTAGCTCATTAAAGCGTTTGGTGCTGGTACAAAGGCTATAAATAATCGGGAACTTCCACTTTCCGCCTATGATATCTAAGGCATCCATGACGGATTGGATTTCAATATACTCCTCGGATGAAGACATACTATACTGGAATATAGTTACACTACTTTGTAGAACTCATGCAAATCGTATAGTAAAGATAGCTAAACTTGTAGCAGAACATTGGGAGTAGGCTTTAAAAAATGATGAAATTCAAGCTTGCAAGTTGGATAGGTATGAGCTTATTAGTCGGTGGCCTGACGCTGAAACTCCTGTTGTTTCCAGCCCTTAAAAACAACGCTATGAATCCTCAACTTAGCCTAAGTGAAATTCCCCACAGGGAAGGAGAACGGCCCCGAACCACTTCTACGAATCCGCATACGCAGCTCACGCAACAACCTGCAGATCGATCCACCATTGATCCGCTCATGGAATGGGCTTTTTCTTTGGCCCATATCGAGCGAAAACCCAGTGGGGTATCGGTGCCAGGGGCTGTGGCCATGTGTCTGGCCGAAGGGCATACTTGCGAAAGCTGTAACGCCTTTATGGTAGGAAGTGAGTTTGCCCATTTTCATCCCCATCCTGATTACAGTCTGCACCTCGGCTTACCGCAGGAAGAAGCCGAAATGGTCATTCAAAAAGGTTGGGGAGAGTGGCATCCCTTGAGTAAAAGAGGTTTTCTACCCCCTAATATCATTATGCTGTACGCACCTCGCAACGCGGCTGAAATGGAGGTAGCCAAGCTTATTCTCACCCATTCATACCGATTCGCCAAAGGGGAGGCAGCTAAACAATAGGTATGTGGAGTATTACCCTCCAATAGGGGGCCATTTTCCTGGAATAAAGTGCTGATTGAACAAGCTATTTTTCAAAACTAGCGATACTTTTGTCCTACCAGGCATTCTGGGGAAAATCCCTTTTTCATTATGATACTGTCGAATATTTGTCCCATTATCAAGCAGGCTGTTTTTTGCCTGACCTTCTTCTCGTGCATGCCCTTTTGGATGAAGGGACAAAATGAAAACACGCTCGAAAGCGATCTTGAACGAACTTTCATGCCTGCGATTCAAATGGGATTCGTGGCCCATGGGACCAGTGAGCTTTCGGGCGGATTGATGACTCAAACCTCTATCGAATACCGTGATATCTCAAATTTTATTTTCAGGATAAACTTTGATGCCTTTAACTCGGATATGAACTTGGAGTATCCCATTGACTCAACGGTCTCCTTCACCGGCAGAACGACCTTCTCAGAGTTAATTATTGGCGTTGGATATAGGCAGGTCTTCAAGAAACACAACCTGACCGCTTACATCCAACCTGGGTTTCGGTTTTATGGCTACCCGGTTTTTACGGTGGAACCCAATCGGGTCAACCTGGATTATGATCGGAGAAATGTGGGCATTCTCCGCTACAGCCTCGGATATGAATATGCGATTACCCCCAAACTCTTCCTGGTGATTGAAGGATTGCTGGGGCATACCTTAAAGGCCACGGATTTCTGGGCGGAAAACCGATGGTCCTACGGGGCCACCGTAGGAATTTCTGCGCCCCTTTAATTTTGTCCTGATTGGACAACGACTTCAGCACGCGGACCATTACTTTGCACAGGTCTCATTCAATTAAGCCCTCCTCCGCCCTGGGACGAAAAGGGCAGCTATGATGAATGGGGATGACAAAAAGTAATACCATGCAAAGAAGTGAATTCCTGAAAATGTGCGCCCTGCTGGGGATAGGAAGCCCTTTATTGGGTAGTTGTGGCATCCTTAAGGAGAGCGGTTCCGCTGCTGGGGAAAGCCTCCTCCAGCCAGATGAAAAAGTAGTGATCATAGGGGCTGGCGCAGCCGGGTTAACCGCCGCCTATTTATTAAAAAGAAAAGGCGTGGAGGTGACCGTATTAGAAGCCGCCGAGACCTATGGAGGTCGGATTGAATCCCTGAAAGGCTTTACAGATTTTACCATTCCTCTGGGGGCAGAATGGTTGCATACCACGGAGCCTGTGTTAGCCGACATCGTGGATAATGACGCCGTCAAAATAGATGTCCAAACCACGGCGTATGATTTTGAGGTGGACTATTGTCTGGATGCGGAAACCGGAGAAAAAATGAATCTTAAAAAGATGCAGCTTACTAAAGGCGATTTAAGGTTTACCAATTCCTCCTGGCTTGACTTTTATGAGCAATATATTTTGCCTGGCATTGCAGAACTCATTCAGTATAAGCAGGTTGTCAATAACATAGATTACACTGGCGAGCTGATCAACATCACCACCGATCGAGAGGTTTTTACTGCTCATCGGGTCATCGTTACGGTTCCTGTAACCATGCTCAAAAACCAAAGCATAAGCTTTATCCCGGCCTTACCCCAAAAGAAAAGAGAGGCGGTTGAGG
>JBCBGC010000093.1:0-31627 GCA_038527215.1 Bacteroidota bacterium | reverse complement strand
CGCAGCTGCAAGCAGCGGCTACCGGGGAACCTGGGGGGTTTCTCCGCGGATGATATCCGCGGTGGGATGATGCCCGGCTGGAAGCCAGGGTTACGGATGGTGGGAATCAGCGGCTGGTTCTGGGATTTTGGGCAGCAGCGGCAAGCTGCCGAAACAGGAGCCGCCATAGGATTCCGGTAGCAGCGGTAGCAGCGGATTGCATCCGCTGCGGAGATTGCACAGCATTCGCTGTGGAAGTTGCCCAGCATGCGCTGAGCAGTGCTGCGGTTCCGCAAGCAATCTGTTCCGCAGCTGCAAGCTGCGGCTACCGGGGAACCCCGGGGGGTTTCTCCGCGGATGATATCCGCGGTGGGGTGATGCCCGGCTGGAAGCCAGGGTTACGGTCTCTCTTCTCTCAGCGAAGCGGTCTCTCGTCTCTGAGCGAAGCGGTCTCACCTCTCACCTCTCACCTCTCCCCTCTCTACTCCTCCTCCCAGAAAAACACTTTATAATAATGCATGCCTCTTTGCTGGTCGAAGCCTTTCTCCATATAATCGGCAGCTTCCTGCACATTACGGGTGTTGAGGCGGATCTCAATATTGGTATCGAGGCTAATGAGGCTTTTGAACTCCCTTTTCATTCTTCGCACCGCATACTTTGAGATGGGAAATCCATCCTCGAATCCACCATCTCCCAGGCTTTCTGCATAGCTCTGCCGGTAATCCTCAAAGGCCTCCCGCTGGGAAGGGGTTTCCAGGGCTTCCCTCTTGAATTCCTCCATGTTTAGCTCTGGATTTTGCGCGAAATAGTTAAGGGAGCGGTTCAAGAACACTACTTGTTCTTTGCGATCATGTTCCGGGGCCAACACCTCTTCGCAGAATTCCTTGGTCATGTGCAAAAAAGACTGGGTCTGATAGCTTTGGTCCTGAATGCGGCTCACCTGCAGGAAATCTTCCCGCCAGAAATGCGTATCCTCGCTGGAACGATCTACCATCAGAATACTGTAGCCATCATCCTGGAAGGTATTAAAGACCAAACAGCCTTTATCAATGCGCTTGAGAGGAGTGCCTTCTTCCAGGGAGAGCTTTACCTCTGCCGCGGAGACCTGGCTTTTCAAAAAGGTATCTTTGTTCTCAGTCTTGAAAATCCCAATGGCTTCCAGGGGTTGGCCGTCGATCTCGCATTCTCTGAAATGGGCGATGAATACGTCTCCGGATTTGATGTGCGGATGGACCGAAACGCCATAGAGGTGCATGAGGATGAGTTTAGATTGCTCCAAAAACGCATCCCGGGATTGTGTAAATATGTTGCGGCAAAAACTGTTCAATTCGTGAGCTTCCAGCCCTTCTTCATGTTCAAATTTGAAGAACTCCTCTGATTTAAAGGCGGTCAGGAAATGTTCCTGCAAGGCTTCCATCATCACATCGTCCAGCTCGAACAGGCTCTCAGCGGCAATCACCCCTTCGTCCCTGACTTTGTTACCAACTTTGTGAACGGCCAGGGTAGTGAGTCGCGCTTCGGAGAAATCAATCATGGTAGGAGATAGATCGTAGGTGAAAATTTTTTAGGGGAATAAAGATCGGAAATGCCCCCGGCATTCACCAAGTGCCGTGGATAAGTATTGAGTTTTGGGGAAAAATCAAGCGCCTATTTCAGCTGCCAGGTTAGGCCAGCATTGACACGGGAAGCCTGTCCTAAAGTCGGAACAATAAATCCTACTAAATTGTCGGCCTGGAGATAGGGTCTGATAATTTGCTCGCCCACCGTAACATTGCCTACGGCAGAAAGTCCAAAGCCCCAGTTTTCTACGCCCCCCAGGCTCAGCAAGGCTCCCAGTTTCAGCACAGGAGAGACCTCCGCTGTGTACACCAGTCCGGCCATCGGGCCATTTCCTCCGGGACCACTTCGGGTAAAGCCATAATGGATCACCGCATGAATTTCCTGCCGCTCTCCCAGGCTGTAGCGAAACGCCATCCGCAATCTCGGATCGATGGGAAGCTCCAGGGAGGTTTGCTGGGTATCGGGGATGATCAGGGCCCGTAAGCTATCAGTCGGAAACAAAGCTTCGGCTCCGCCATTGTTAATCTGGCCAAGGTTTGATAACCAGACTCCTTCATAGGTTAGGTCAAACTGATGGGCATTGCGGTTGCCTTGCCAGGTTATAAAGCCTAGGTTTTGCATGGCTACTTCCACCCGCCACTGCTGGCCAGCCTCAAAGGCCAGACCGACATCCACGCCCAGGCCCCAGCTGCTCCCTACGGAGGTCCGAGCCGTAAAGGCATCGTAATCACCCCTAAACTGGATTTCTTCGCCCAGATCAGAAGTGGTAAGCGAAAAATTACTCGGTCCTAAGCGGGACAAATTCTGTCCTTGGATGAACTTCAGGGTATATCCAAATTGGAACCCAGAGGAAAGGGCCATGCCGTGGCTCAAACCGAAATTTTGCCAATTGGCGGTTTGTAGCTCCATCTCCGTTTCAGTAACAGTCTGGCCTGCATAGGCCGCATTTCCTTTTAGAATAAGTCCCAGGGAAGCGGGATTCTGAAAGCCCAGATAAGCGCCTTGCCGACTTTGGTAGTGAAAGCTAAAGGCATGCTTGCCTCTTTTGGTGGCCACCACCATTCCTAAGCCGCTATGCTGGTTGAAGCGGTTATTTTCTCCCATACTGGCCAGGATTTGATCCTTTTCGCCTGCATCCAGGATGTTATCAGAAAGGGGTAATTCTCCCAGGGCAAAGGGTCGACTCGCCTGATCGTAGTATCCGGAAAAGCCCACGGCCCAACTGCCAGATACCAGCTGATTCTGCATGGCAGGTTGAAGACTTTGGCCAGTAATTAGCTCAGGATGGGTGACCTGCAACAAGCCTAGTTGGGCCTTCAGCTTGAGGGGTACCTGTAAAAGAAGTAAAAGACAAAGGGAGAAAATCCCGTGAGAGAAAATAGAAGAGTTTTTCCAATGGAAATTCATGCTACACTGTTATTCCGACTCATTTACACCAATGCCCAATTGTGCCACCAGGGTCAATCCCAGTTTATAATTTGTATAGATGCTCACCGGCTCCTGAAAGGGGCGGGTATCAAATTCAAATATTACGATCATATTTTTGGCCGTCATACTCAAAGCTTCCCAATCACTTTCATCAATTGTTTGCTCAAAAATATTCTTGGTAGGTTGCTCGACCAGTCCCGCAGCATTGGGGATGCCAGCCTCCAATAAAGCATCTTCGGCCAGGGTCCAAACTTCGTTGCCCACATCGTCTACAAAGCGCGCCGTCCATTGGGCCTGCATCGGGAAAGGATTTTCGGTGATGAGGCGAAGCAAGGCTTCCGGCACCTCGGTTTCTGCATTACCGGAGAAATCGACTTCCAGGGTATCGCGCAAAATCAGTTTTTCTGCCACCCCTTCCAGCGGTAGCACAAAGTCCAACATAGCGACAAACCCACTGCCATCGGTCCCAAAATTGTCGTAGGCTTCTGTATTGCCGAGCGGATTGGTAAGCAACTCAATATCGTAAGTAAAGGTGGTAGGCAAGACCTCCAACAGATTGGCCAGGTTACTGTTTTCGTCATCAAAACCAATATAGGTAACCGCTTTCCCGCTAGTATCGGGCAATAAAGGACTTTGCAGGTCGATCGGACCACTCACAGTAGAGGAGCCGGATAATCTGACCTCTTTGCCGTTCTGATCGTTTTTACCCGTAAGGTCTCGGATAGATAAGCTGGCCGGCAATCCCAGGCTGTTCTCGATGATGAGCTTGGCGGAGGGCCGCTGGAAGCGCAAGCGCGCCACGTCCAGACGTTCGAAAAAATCAAAGGCGGCCGTCCCTTCCAGTCGGAAAGGCGTTTGGCCCAGATAGCCTTCCACATAGGTAGGCTCCAGGTCCACCAGGCCAAAATTAACCGTCACGGAATCGTCATCGGTCAGGGTTACCAGGTTCCCCGAGTACAGGAGTTCTACTTTGATCCGCTCCAATAAAGTATTGAAGCCATCACCTTGTCCCCTTAAGTCCAGCGTAAAGCCTCCTAATTGCTCTTCCCAGCTAAATTCGCTGGTGCCGCCCGGCGGGGCAGGGGGGAGTTTGCGGTTCAAGCCTGGTTTTTCGCCCATACTTCCTACCGCAGATTCCAATTGGTACACAAACAAAATACTGTCTTCGACCGTGCTCACGGCCTGGGCTTGCATTTTGCCTGATTTCACCACCATTTTTGTCAAACTGATATCGCTGAATTCTCCCTGGAACTCATATAGAGTGGAGCGGACAGAATCAATGATGGTTTGAGCGGGAAAAACCGCCGTGGCAGTCTTGGCCTTCAGGTTTTGAGCAACCAGCTTTACCTCCACAAAATCCGTGGTATCGATCAAAATGGTATCGCCTCTGGCAACATCAATGTTAACCAGCTCTCCGACCAGTTCACTTTCAATGCTTTGGCCGGTGAGGTCATAAGAACGCTCTTCCGTAGCCCCGGTTGGCACCAGGAGAAAGGTATCAACCACGATGGGGGGTCCCGGAATATTTTTGTTCCGAATTTCCAGGATGACATTTTCAATATCCACCGGGAACTGGTTGGAAATCGCCAGCACCAATTCGCCTCCCTTCAGTTCCGCAAACTGGAAGAAATCCGAGGCGTCAATATCAATATTCCCGGAACTCAAGCCGGTGATAGGACCAATAGAGTCCACGGTGGTCCCATGCCCTTGCAACAAGGCATATCCCAGAATATTGCCATCGGCGATGAGTTGATAGGCTACATCCGCCAGGGTCAATGCCTGGGTAATGGTATCGGAACTCAGGGTCAGGGTATCCAGTTTCACCGAAACGGATAAACCTGTATCCGGAAAAGTAACGAGGTCTGCTAAAAAGGTCTGGGCCAGGGTATCCCGGTAAACCAATTGCAGGACATTATCACTCCCGGTTTGAAGTAAATCGCTGTCTTCTACCCATTGCTCCAGGCCAATTTCGGTCTGCGCAATCGGCAACAAGACCTCTGATTGCCAGCTTAGGTTTCTCAGGCGGTCAGCCTGACAGGCTGCTAGCACCCCCATAAGGAGCAAGAGCAAGACAGGAACACCTGAAATGTGTGGTTTTCGTTTCATATCATCTCTTTCAGCAGCGGATGATGCTGGTTTGCCTATCATCTGCCTTAGGTTCATCTGTTTATCTGCACTTTTTCCCGCCAGCTTGATCCATTCCCCTCAAAGTGAAACACGTATATGCCCCTTGGGAGGTTGGCTACCCAGGGAAGGACCGCCTCACCCGCTAGAGAGAGGGACAAGCTACTTTGGTAAATCAGCTGTCCTTGTAGGGTAAAGACCCTTACCGAAAGGGTTTCCCCTCCCCAATCCGGTGCTACCAGGTTCAATTGTTTCCCGGCTGGATTAGGGAAAAGGCGCGCTTCTTCCGCATTCAGCTGTTCCCCTACCGTGGTATTGAGGTCGTATTCAAAGGCACCAATATCTGTTTGCGCCCCGATCACGCGGGTAAACCCACGCTGATCTGTCTCGCCTATTCCGCCATTATCCCCTTGATCAATACAGGGGCTCCCGGCTTGCAAGCGATGCGTAAAGCTCGGCCCACCATAGCCATCCAAAGGATCGAGTTTGGGAGCTTGTTCCAGAATGTCACTGCTGTTCCAGCCCACGGTCATTTGTGCTGGCCGGAGCACCAGGTTGTGTCCTGCGGATAAAAAGGCCCCATAGCCATCAGGGCCTTCGGGAGCCTGGTTTTGGGCTATCAGGGTATTTCTAATGGAAAAAAATCCGTCTCCGCTGTGATATAGTCCACCTCCTCTGTTCGATGCCTGATTGAGGTAAATCGTACAATGTTCCAAAAAACTGAAGACCGAATCTGAAATGCTTCGCTGGTCTATAGCCCCTCCATCTAACCACAAAGCCTGGTTACCGGAAAGGGTGGAATTACGGATCGTTAAGCGCGCCACAGCCCCATCGCCATAGTTGGCAATAGCACCCCCACTCTCGGCCTGATTTCCATAAAAACTAGCATGGTGAAGGGTCAGGTCCCCTTTATTCAAGATCGCCCCTCCTCCCAGAAAGGCAGGTTTCCCTTTAGTGAAGGTCATCCAACTCATTTCGACTTTTACGCCGGACCTTACCTCAACCAGCCGGATACTATCTCCTCCGTCCAGGATCAGCGGGGTTAAGGCGTTGCCTATAATGTGCAAGGACTTATCGATCACCAGGGGTGATTGCAGGGCGATGCGACCACTCAGGGTAGAAAGGTCCAGCGTATCCCCGGGGCAGGCGAGAAAAATGGCTTGCCGAAGCGAGCCTCCTCCCTGATCAGCCAGTTGATCTACTGCAAGGTCCGTAGGTAAAGAAAGCTGGAAAGCCCCAATGTCCCCCTGTCCGGTCCGGGCTACCCCCCGGGCATCGGTGGGCAGGGTATAAATGGCTCTGCTGTTAGCGATAGCCGGGCTACCACAAGCGACTGCGTGGGTAGGAACCGGCCCCTGGTTAAATGCCAGGCCGGAAAGGTAGGCGTTCTGGTCTACTAGGTCTCCGCTTTCCGCTACAAAATTAGCTGAGCCTACTTTTCCGATCAGGTTATTGCCATCCGATTTGATAAAGCCTCTGAGGTCATCGGTTTTTCCATCAACCGAGATATTACCCGCTACCAGAGAATTTTGCAGCGCCACAGCCCCAAAATTGTTGTTGTCAATGCCCCCGCCGCCTGCTGCTTTGTTTTCAGCAAAGGTGCAGTGACGGGCCTGGAAGCCTGTTCCTCCAAGAATATCTCCAATTAGAAAAACTGCCCCACCAAATTTCGCGGCTTCATTGCGGGAAAAAGTAGTATTCTGAGCCCTTACATCTGCTTTTCCCTGGGTCCGGCCTTCGATGAAAATGGCGCCCCCTACATTGATGAAAAAATTGATCGGAGGAGGTGTGGTGGCTCGGTTATCACTGAAGGTGCAGTCAAACATGAAAAACTGGGTATCCCCGGCATCCTTGCCAACGGCTACTGCCCCGCCAAAAACCGCTTGATTACCATAAATCCAGCAAGCACGCATCGATAAAAAGCCAAAACTTAGCACCGCACCGCCGTAGGGAGGGAAATAAGTATCTGCGCTCCCTCTGGTGAGGCCTAGATTTTCGAGATATAAGGTATCGGTTTCTCCAATTTCGAGCAGGCGCGTGCTCCCTTGCCCATCGAGCCAGGTCGTGGTAGGGCTTTGGCCGATGACCCATACTGGGTGAGCTGGGGTTTCCAGTGCAGAATCCAGCAGGACTGCTCCTGCTAATCCGAAAAGGAGGGTATCCCCAGGGGTGGACTGTCGGAGTCCTTCACGGAGCGTGCCGGCACCATCATCCGCAAGACTGGAAATCGTGATCGTAGTAGCTGGTAGAAAGCCCAATCCTCCCAGCGCCAGGCCGAGCAATACCCAGCCCATTTTAAGGTACGTTGACATCATAGGCGAATAGATTCTTCTCCGCAGACGAGACCAGGATTTGCTCACCTACCAGAGGATAACGAACAAGTTAATCAGACCTTGCTTATTTCTGGACTTTTTGTTCGGGTTTCTGAAAAAGAAACAAATGGGCAAAAAAAAAGCTGCCTCTAAGGCAGCTATTCTTTTCGATTTCCGGATTAGACTATTTGTTGTCTTTCAGGAATTGCTGTACCATATCGGTAGGTACGACGTCCTCCTTATAGGTATAAGCTCCGGTTTCAGGATTTTTTACCGCGCGAATCACCTTGGTAAATCCTTTACTTTTACTTTTATCCCTATATCCTGCTACGGTTTTCTTTGCCATGATTTAATGATATGAGGGGTGATTACTTGATTTCTTTATGAATCGTATGACGCTTCAGAATGGGGTTATACTTACGCAGTTCCATTCTGGAAGGAGTATTTTTGCGGTTTTTCATGGTAATGTAGCGGGAAGTACCGGGCTGACCGGAGTCCTTGTGCTCGGTGCATTCCAGAATTACCTGTTGTCTATTCGCTTTAGATTTCTTTGCCATGATTTCTTGCTATTCTTGCGATCGGTCTGCAAAGGTAAAGAAAAAAATTGGAGAAGAAAACCTGGTAGCCACAAAAATTTAGCGCATTTCTAGCCTTCAATTTTCCATGCTTTCTGTTAACTTTATGGCTGTCTAGCAGAAAAGCCCTCCAGGCAGAAAGCATCCTTTTCCCCTAAAATGCATCTCTGTACTGGACTAACTACTAGGACACAAAGCAAAATAACTTATGAGACTGTCTTTCTTGCTCCCTTTTTGCCTGCTAGTCATGGGGTTCGTAGCCTGCGATGAAGGGAATGTGGATTTGGATAATACCAGTGAAGAAACCCTGGTGGTGTCCATAGATGAGTTACAGTATGTCCTCAGAGGAGGAGAATATCGCCATATCCAGTTAGAACCGGGACGTCACAGCATCATCATCAAAGATGAAGATGGAAAAATCATGGAAGAGGCAACTTTCCTGGTAGAAAATGGCGGACTCATCAATCTTGCTCGTAGCAAATATCTGATCTGGACCGACCTCTATGGAGACTCAAATCTCCGGAAAATCAAATTGAAGGAGGACTGGATTGATATTGGAGACGAAAGTTTCTATGGAGAATTCCAGCCCATAGATCAGGAATCCCTCTTTTTAGAATCCGAATGGGACTTTGGGTTAAATGAGCAATTTCCGGAGGATATGATGGGTTGGAACGTAAAAGATAAGTATATCATCAAGCGAAAACTCTTTCGTGAAGCAGATCTGGTAGAAGCCTACCACAGTCTGGTGAATAAAAACAAGCAATAAGGCATGCCATGAGGCAAGGCCCCAAATCTTTTCCTACCCGCAATGGGTATTGCCAGGTTTTTTCTGATCGGATAGAAATCCACACGGATGGTCTGGCTGGCCAACTCTCCCGATGGTTCTACAGCAAAGGCATCCGGAGAGTGAGCATCTTTTATGTCCTCAGTAGTCTGGCTTTTTTAATTGCTTCCTTCGTGGCCATTGGGATCGGTAATTGGTTCCTGGCAGTTTTCTTCTTTTTGGCGGTTGCCCTAAGCGTGTATGCCCTTTTTATCAACCGCCAAAACTCCATTGCGCCTTTGATCCTGAGAAAAGACATTGACAAAGTTGATTATCAAGCTGCTGTCAAGGGGGAATCCCGGGCAGCCTTCACCATCTTTTTTAAGGATCACGGAAAAGCCATGAAGCGGCGGGTACCCCTCCCTAGTTTGATGCAAAATGGAGCAGAAATAGCCAACACCGCGTTTTGGATCATGCGTGATGCCGGTCTGGTATCCAACTCATAAGCTCATATGTTCCTTAGCAATAGCCAACAAATCCGCCAGGCGGATGAGGTTCAGATTCATGCCCATGGTTTTCCTGGGATAGTATTGATGGAGTCGGCAGGCCGCTTGACCACCAAGGGAATTCTGGCCCATTATCCTGATCACCGCAAGGCCCTCATCCTGTGCGGGCCGGGCAACAACGGGGGAGATGGGTTTGTCATCGCCCGCTTGCTGCATCTACAAGGCTGGCAGGTACATACTTGGGTTACGCACGCCCGGGAAAGATACCAGGGAGATGCCGCGGTCAATTATGACCTCCTGCGCGCCCTGGACATTCCTATCCACCTCTGGCAAGCGGAATCCCTGGCGGAGATGCAGGGCGAGGGACCGTTGGAACAGACCATACTGGTTGATGCCCTCTTAGGAACGGGGGTCTCTCAAGCCTTGCGTCCTCCCATCGCAGACCTGATCCTTCAATGTCAGGCCCATCCAGGTCCAGTCATTGCGGTGGATTTGCCCAGCGGGCTAAGCGCAGATCATGGACAGCTCATCTCCCCGGTCCTCCGGGCGGATCATACCTTTACGTTTCAAGTCCCCAAAATCTGCCATGCAGTTTATCCTGCGGCTGGCAAGTGTGGACAGGTGCATGTGTTGGATATAGGCCTGTGGCCCCAGGTCATGCAGGCATTGAACATCCAGCGATACTGGATGCCTCAGGGGCATCCCCCTTTTACCCTTACTGCCAGAGATCAGGAAGCCCACAAAGGCAGCATGGGACATGTGTTGATCATAGGGGGCAGCCAGCGTTACGCTGGGGCGGTGGCCTTGACGGCCTATGCCGCCCTGCGCAGCGGGGCAGGGCTGGTGAGCGTGATGGCTCCGGCTGCCTGCCGTAGCCTCTTACAAAATCTGGCCCCGGAGGCTATTTTTGTCCCTACCGCTTCCCCTCAAGCCCCTACCCTCTCCAAAGCTGACCTCCCGCTCGCCAGACTGGCGCTTAAGGGCAAGCACGCCCTGGTCATCGGACCGGGCATGACCACGGAACCTGAGGCTGAAGCTTTCCTGTTGGAATTATTAAGCGGATCACTCCCGCCTAGCCTACTGGACGCAGACGCCCTCAATATCCTGGCTCAACATCCTGATCACCTGAAAGCCCTGCCCGAATCTAGCGTGTTGACCCCTCACCCGGGAGAAATGAGTCGGCTTACCGGCATGGCTACTGCTGAAGCAGAAAGACTCTCCTGGGCAGAGAAGCTGGCTCATGAGGCGGGCGTACATGTAGTGCTCAAAGGGGCCGGCACCATCATTGCCAGTCCTGCTGGCGTATCTTACGTGAATGGGACGGGAAATCCCGGGATGGCTACCGCTGGATCAGGGGACGTGCTGAGCGGAATCATTGGGGCCTTACTTGGCAAAGGCCTGGACAGCCTTCAGGCTGCCGCCAGTGGGGTGTATTTCCATGGTCTGGCCGGAGATCAGGCCGTGCTAAGCAAAGGACCCTCAGGCCTCCTGGCCCGGGATTTGATTGAGCACCTTAGGCTGGATTAAATCTTTGCTCACCTAAGGAAGATTCACTACTTTGTGAGGAGGCATTTACAGGCATACATGCAATTTTTCACCAAAGAACTCTGGCGAGGGCTTCAATTTCCTGAAACCTTCGAAGCTTGTTCCCAGCAATGGGATCGGAATCTGGAGCGATATTGGTTGCAATTACACGCCGTAAAGAATCGCCTCAGCCCCGCCAAGCAGAAATTCTTCTTCGAGGTCAACCTTCATGATGGCAAACTCCTGGCCATCAATACCCGCCTGGTGCATGGAGACAACAAATGGATCAACCAGCACACCGAGGGCGGACACACCATGGTAGAATTGATTGTGGTGGACAAAGAAGAAACCCACGCCTACCGAATTCACTACCACGGGGTACAAGTCTTTCAGGTCGACTTTCCTTCCTCGGAACCCTTGTTCTATGAAGCCTCTACTGGCATTGGCACCTGGGGCTATGATGAGTTGACCCCCTTGGAAAAAGGGCAATGGCGCCACGAAATTTTGTGTAGCTCCGGGGGTACCCTCCTGATTGAATTTTCCCTCTTCCACTATCAGGTAGATCCCATTTCTGCCAACTAATCCCTTCCTTATGATCATCGGAATAGGCGGCTGCAGCAGATCAGGCAAGAGCACCCTGGCCGCCTGGATGCTTCAGGAGTTAGTGAAAAAAGGGCATCAGGTCCGCCTGCTGGCTATGGATGATTTTGCCTTGCCTGTCGACCAAATGCCCCTGGTGCGTGGAGAACCCGATTGGGACCATCCAGATGCCTATGATTGGTCGAAAATGCGTTCGCAGTTGGAGCGGGTCAGGCAGGAGAAAGTAACCCTCATCCTGGAGGGGATTTTTATTTTTTACCCTACCGAATTCTCCTCTTTTTGGGACAAAGCCATTTTTATCACCCTTTCAAAAGTCAGTTTTCTACAGCGGCGACAAGCAGAGACCCGCTGGGGAAAGGAGCCCGCCTGGTACCTGGAGCATGTCTGGGAAGCCTTTGCCAAATATGGCCGGATAGGCTTGCCAGCAGATCACCTTGAGCTTTCTGGAGAAAGCCTCTGGGAGGAAAGCGTCCTTCATTCCCTCCTTGGTTGATATCCGGCCTATCTCCTCCCTGATTAAGCCTCAGCCTATGCTAAGGACCCGCTTTTCTAACATTTCTGGGGGAATCCCCTCCTCAGGTTTTTAATTCCCCCAAGAAAAAGCCTAATTGCCTCGCTGAAAGGTAAATGTGAACATGGCCTGGTTATCAGGGGGTCCCTATTACGAAATAAGCTTACTCGTGCCGACGCCACGCCATCGGTTGGTCAACGCCCAGCGTTGGTTAACGCTCTTGTCCCAAACTCCCTGGGACATTCGGATTGAAGAAAGTGAATCCCAATTAAGAGCCGCCTTACATCAATATGCAGAAGGAGAGGAAGACAGTCCGGAGGTCCACACCCTGGATATCCGCCTTTCTATGGACATATCCGGGAAGCGCAAAGCCCGCTTATTTTTGGCAGAACTTTCTCCCTGGATCACCAAAGTCAATTTCTGGTTTTTCGGAGGAAAAGAAGATTTTTCTCAAATGGGCCTCAAAGGAATCCAGGAAGGGGACAAACCTCATTTTCGTCGCTTTCTGGCCGATCAAATGATGCAGTGGGAAGCTTTGGGAGGGACCATTGGGTATGAAACCGATATTGAAGACCTTTTCGAAGAAGGGCCCCTGCACGCCTCCAACAGCTTTCAACCAAATCAACTCAGCTGGCTACAGGTCAAACAACAAATCCTTCATGGCTTTGGCTGGGAATATTGCCTCATCCATCCCCAAAAATGGCCTATGGCTGGTTTGCCGGAAGTCCCACCTGGAGCTTTAGTCGAATTGACTCGATAGCGGTGGAATCAAAGGAATAATACTTTTTGAGAATCGAGTCAGTGGCCGCCTGCCGATTTTTCTCCCATCTCTCCATTAGGGTAGCCTCCTGCTCCTGGCGAAATTTCTCTTGTGCCTTCTGAAACGCCTGGTGAATTTCTGGCGAAGTAAAATTGTCCATGGAAGATGAGCTGAAATTTCTATTGGCGTTGACACAGGTGCTGATAGAGATGACAAAGAGGACAAAATAGAAAGCCACATTCCCCCAGATGCGATTGGAAGAACGCTGTTTTTTCCCTTCAATATCCAATTCTGACTCCATCTGACGCGCCCGCATGCTGACACTGGGCGGTGCTCCTTTGCGCTGGAGCAGGGTGAGTTCTGCTTCTGGGTTATAGGCAGACCCGAAGGCCTGCTCAGTTGCCTCAATCAATTCCAGGCTAAAATTTCCGTATTTGATGGCCAGATCGGTAAAGTAATCCGGCAAACGAAACAAGGTCATCAGTTCCCAGTTGGGAAAGATTTTTCTGACCTGGGGCAGCCGCAGTGGTTTGGTAACCCAAGCTTCTCTTTTTTCCTGTAAGCTGTCCAGACGACGGGAGAAAAAACGGTAGCTGTTCCGGAAACTGAGCGCCAGCACGGGGGCCGCGAGGGGCAATGGCCGCCGGGTTAGCAAAGAGATCATAACCCGATCCTTTTTCTCAAAGGCCCGGGCCAGGAGGCGGTCATACTGTTCGGCAAAATGTGTCTGGTGCTGCTGGGAAAGGGCCAGGGCCGAAAATCTTTCTATCCATTGGGGATTCTTGAACAAGCGGGTATCACCAGCGGTGAGGAAAAGTTCCAGTTCCGGCCATTTCATGATGGCCACTTCCTTTTCGAGTTCCACGGGATTATTGAGCTTGTCCAGCACCTTTAGCAAGCCATCCTTATCCCAGGCTTTGCCGCCAACTTCAATGGTGGTGGTGCCGGCTAGTTCAAACTCCGCCAACCATTCCTTTTTCTTGCTTTTGAGCCAAGCCCGTCCATCCTCGCCTAATTCTTCAGGCGAGGCTTGCAGGAGACGGAATGGATTTTGATAGCTCATAGAATCCTAAAGTGCTTTTTTGCCTTACGTGTAGGACCTTGATAAGTTGAGATTTTTCCGGGATAGTTAAAAACGAATAAGGCACTTAGTTTCCTTCGCTGGCAGGCTTTCCTTTTTCCATTTATCTTACCTACCGGAGGATCCTTTTTCAAAAGCCTGACCACAATCGTAACTTTCCCACCCAAAAAGAGGTATTATCAGCAGGAAAACATGGAATCTGCCCACGTGAAAACTCAGCTTGTACAAATTCTCAACCAGATTTTTGAAATCGAAAAAAAGGCCCGCCACATGCCAGAAGGTCGCAAACTGGATAGAAATTTGCGCCGCCTAAAAGCCAGCCTCGAAGAACTCGGGCTGGCCTATCACGATCCTTTCGGGGAAGCCTATAATGAAACCCGAACCGATTGTGAAGCCAGCATTAGTGGAAAAGCCACGGACCGCCTCGTCATTACAGAAGTCATCAAACCGATTATTCATCAGGAAGTAGATGGCTATCGACAATTGGTCCAACGGGCCGTGGTCATTGTGGAAGCTGCATCTTGATTCCCCTTTTCCTTTATTCAACCATCCACTGCACAACGACGACTTATGATAAACTTCGGTATAGACCTGGGAACCACCAATTCCGCCATCGCAAAATTTGATCAGGGAAAAGTAGATATCTTTCGGAACCCACAAGGGTTGAAAGACAC
This sequence comes from Bacteroidota bacterium, assembly GCA_038527215.1. Lineage (GTDB taxonomy): Bacteria > Bacteroidota > Bacteroidia > J057 > J057 > JAWPMV01. The sequence goes on along the minus strand of JBCBGC010000093.1, from coordinate 17,230 downwards.
CCTACCCTCTGTCGTAGCTTTTCGGAAAGGCAGAATCCTGGTGGGAGACAAAGCCCGTGAATTCATGATGAAAGACCCGGGCAAAGTGGTGGGAAGTTTTAAGCGCAAAATGGGCAGCACCGAGGCCTATCAAATCGATGGACTTCCTGAATCCTTGAGTCCCATAGACCTTTCTGCTTATGTCCTAAAGGAATTGAAAACCTTTGTCCATTCCGGGGAATCGCTGGAAGCAGCCGTGGTCACCATCCCTGCCTCCTTTGACACCATCCAATCCAATGCCACCAAGGAAGCTGGCTATCAGGCTGGCTTTGAAGAGGTCAAACTGCTGCAGGAACCCATTGCCGCCAGCCTCGCCTACGCCAATAAGGATGACTCCGGGGGCTTTGAAAGTGGTCAATGGCTGGTCTACGACCTGGGCGGAGGTACCTTTGACGTGGCCCTGGTCCGCATTCAGGATGGCGAAATGACTGTGCTGGACCACGAAGGGAATAACTTCCTGGGAGGGACAGATTTTGACCAGGAAATCGTGGAAAAAATCATCGTACCCCATCTGGAAAGTCAGGGGAGCTTCGAAAACCTCCTGGACGAAATGCGCTCAGCCCAGGGAAAATATAACAGCCTTTACTATAAGCTCATCTACCTGGCGGAGGAGGCAAAATTACAACTGTCTACCGCCCAGTCTGCGGATATAGAATTTGAAACCCGGGATGATACGGGCGCAGAACTGGATATCTATTTCAGCCTGCAACGCCAGGATTTTGAAGCCCTTCTGGCTCCATATATCCAGGGCACCATCGACATGATGAGCAGCATCCTGGAGCGAAACCAACTGTCCGCGGATGACCTGAAGTTTGTCCTGATGGTGGGTGGTTCGACCTATATTCCGTATGTACGGGAGACCGTGGAGCAGGAACTGAAGATCGCAGTCAATACCCAGATTGACCCTACCACCGCCGTGGCCGTCGGGGCAGCCTATTATGCGGGTACCCAGCGCCGGAAAAAGAAGAAAACCGGCTCAATCAGGAAGCCAAAAGGGGCACCGGGTCTGGACGCCAACATGGCCTATCAGAAGGCTACCCAGGAAGAATCAGAATATTTTACCGCTCGGTTTAAAGGAAACATCTCAGGCCTGTTTTACCGCATCACCCGACTGGATGGGGGCTTTGATACCGGCCTAAAACCCCTGATTGAGCAAATCAAAGAATACCTGCCTTTGTTGAAAGATGCCTTCAATCAGTTTAGCCTGAAAGTCTACACCGAAACCAACGAAGAAATTGAAACCGGTCTGGACCTCATTGAAATTACCCAGGGACGCTACAGTGTGGTCGGGCAACCCTTGCCCCAGGACATCTGCCTGGAAATAGATGATGTGGAGAACGAAACGACCATGTTAGAGGTAGTTTTTGAAAAAAACAGCATCCTCCCGCTCCGCCGGACCCTCATCAAGCAAATGTCCAAAACCATTGCCAAGGGTTCTGATGAACGGCTGACCATTTCTATCGTGGAAGCGCCCCGGACTTCCTTCCCAGCCTCGGCCCAGCCAATCGGGTTTATCACGGTAAGCGGGCATGAGCTCAACCGGGATTTGGTACGAGGATCAGACATAGAGATCACCCTGGAAATGTCCGAATCAAGGGATTTGAGCATCAATGTCTACCTCATGATGACCGACCAGGAGTATGAGGATGTATTTACACCTTCCCAACGCAGGGTGAATATTCCTCGCCTGGCCGATGAGTTGCTGGTCATGGCCGAGACCATACGGCTGGAGATTTCGGAAGCGGAGCTCAATGACAACTTTGAGGCGGCACAGGAGTTGGTGGATCTGGAATATGAAATCCTGGAACTGGCCGACAAGGTAAAAGCCATGAAGGCAGATGATGTCACGGACGAAAAATTCCAGATTGAGGACCGCAAACGGAAAATTGCCCAGAAAGTAGATGATATTACCCGGGACAAATTCATCATCCGGATCAAGTCCGAGTACTTTGATACCAAGCGGAGGTTAGAATTTGTAATGGAAAATTACACCGTGCAGGAAACTGACCAGCAGTCTTTTCAGGATTGGATGGGCCAGGAAAAAGAAATCCTCGCCACCAATAGTTCCCTCAAAATCCGGGAACTCATCGATGGGCTGACTAACCTGAGTTGGCGCATCCGTTGGAAGGACTCCAGCTACATCAAGTCTATCTTTCAGGCCATGGTGATGGGCGCCTATGGTCCTTTCACCAATCCTTTGGAAGCGGAAAAAATCATCCAGCGGGGCCAGCAAGCCATTAATGACAACAATGATGAATTGTTGCGGATTTCCATCAATCAGTTGTCAGACCTTCTTCCACCAGCCAAAAGAAAGCAGGTGGGACTGGGGGGCACCGGGATTGGCTAAGCCTCTCCCCCTTCTAAGCGTTCGATGGGCAAGGTGAAATAAAAGGTGGCTCCTTGGCCAGGCTCACTTTCAGCCCATATTTCTCCTCCATGACGTTGGATGATGTTCCGGCAGATCGCTAAGCCGATGCCGTTTCCTTCATATTCTTCCCGGTGGTTGAGTCGTTGGAACATGGCAAAAATCCGGTCCTGGTACTGGTCGTCAAAGCCAATGCCCTGATCCTGGATAGAGAACTGGAAGAACTGTTCCTGCCGTTCCACCTGCCAGCTGATCGCTGGTGCCTCTCCTTCGCGGGTAAACTTCAGCGCATTGCTGAGTAAGTTTTGAAATACCTGTACCATTTGGGAGGGATCTGCCTGCACTGTGGGGAAGGACGGGACCGAAAGTACCGCCTGGGATTCCTGAATCCGTTGTTTAAGATTCATCTTCACATGATGAAAGGTCTGATTCAAGTCCGTATCCACAAAAGGCTTGGCCCGGCTCTTGACCCGGGAATAGGCCAAAATGCCATCCAATAGCCCGCGCATCCGTTTGGCACCGTCTACTGCAAAATGGAGAAACTCGAGCTCATCATTTTTCAGGCGATCCTTGGCCCTGCGTTCAATCAGCTGAAGATAGTTGGTGACCATCCGCAGAGGTTCCTGCAAATCATGGGAAATCAGATAGGCAAACTGTTCGAGGTCTTCGTTGGACCGCTTCAGTTTGGCGGCCAGTTCATCGGCTTTGGCCAGATTAGCTTGTTCCTCGCGCAGGTCTTCCATGACATTGAGCAGGGCCGCCCGAAGTTCTTCCAGCCGCATCCCTTCATCCTGCAGGGAGGTGATTTCTCCGGTCAAGGCACCGGGGAAGCCTCCAAACTGCTCAGCCTGAGAGCCAGAAAAAGCGGTGGTATCCGTCTGGAAAATCAGGCGGTAAGCTTGTCGGTTGCCTGCCTCATCCAGTTTTACATTGGCCGAAGCCCGTAGCAAAAGGCGCATTTTGTTCTGGGCCAGCACCTGCAAGGGTAGCTGGTGTATAGCTTCTCCAGACTGTAGGTGTTCGATGGCCGCCTTCCAGGTTCCCGATGCTTCCGGGGTGAGTATATCCGAAATCTGCCGGTCATTCAATTGCGCTTCCGTAAAGCCAAGCGCTTTGCGAAAGGCCTGATTCCAGGCCAGCAGTTTTCCATCTTCCACCGCTACGGCCAGCATCATCACTGGCGAGTGTTGGTACAGGTCAGGATATAATCCCTCACCCTGCTGGTAATAAGCCAATTGGGATTGTAAGTGGGCCACTTGACGTTTCAGTTCCTCAAGTTCATTTGAGGAGGACGAGTCAGGGTTCCCACCTTCGTTGGGAGCAAAGAGAGGATATAGGGGTTTTTCCATAACTAGCGCAAATCCTTCTCCAGTTTATTTATAGCAGTTTTTAGACGGTGGATTTCGTCCTTGAGTTCCAGCATCTTTTTTTCTCTTCCCGTGATCAGCTTTAGCATTCGCTTGATCTCTCGTTGATGCTGGCCATTCAATTTTTTTTCCAGAGCCAGGGAGGTTACCAAATCCTCCTGATAAGTAAGTCCCTTAGCCAGACACAGTAAATAGCTGCCTGATCGGTCTAAGGGTTTTGCAATTTTTCTCACATGACAGGAATAGCTGTAAACCTGTTCATCTGTATTGGGAATGCTGAAGATACCCTGGGATTCCGTTCCTCCATCTTTGATTAAGTTAAACAATTTTTTCCGCCAAAGCGTAATGGCTTCCCTGACGCCGACCGAAAAAGGGCTTTGATGAGGTTGGTTAAAAGCCACCATCAAATCTTCAAGCTTGTAGCCCAACTCCTTGCCGATTTCACCTTTTAGGTAGACCAGGGTATTACCTGGGGTTTCCCAAACAAAGATCGAATCCCCTACTATTTCCAACAACCAGCTAGGGTCTACGGGGAAATAGCCTGTTCCTCTGTTTGACGAAACAGAGTTGGCTTGGTGGTTCCTTAGTAATTCTTGGTCTTGAGCAAGGAGAATTTCTAGCAGTTCCGCTTTAGAAAGCGTTTCATAACTCATATGCCCTGCCTAAATAATGGGAGGGAAGAACTAGGGCAAAAATGAGGTACAAAATTTAAACAAAAAAAATGATTATTGCAGCGAAATATTCATTTGTGCAAGAATTTCCTCCTGACTACAAGGATTTGATCTTCTGTGCAGAATTTTTCGACCATGCTTGCATTTTCCTTGAGAAATACCCTATTTTAACGACCGTTCAATAAAGATGCCTGCACAAAAAATCACCAAACCAGAAATCCTCGGCAAAGCCATACAGTTGTTTCGCCAGCAAGGTTACCATGCTACGAGCATCGGGCAACTAGCCAGGCATTGTGGGATTCAGAAGGCTCATTTCTACTATTATTTCCCAGATGGCAAGCAACAGATCCTGCAAGAAGTGCTGGAGTCCGTTCGGACCTATTTTTTGGAGAGGGTCTACAGCATCGCCTATGAGAAGGACGAAAGTCCAGTCGGCAAATATGAACGGGTGGTCGCCAAATTGGAGAAGGTACTGCTGGGCGGCAAAGGAGGCTGCCTGATGGCCAATACGATTCTGGAACTGGTGCACCAGCCGGATTTTGCCTTTATCAAGCCGGTTTGGAAAGCCTATATCGAGGACGGCATTGAAGCCCTGGCCCATTTGTATGAGCCGGTATTGGGAAGCGAAAAAGCCCGACAGCAAGCCGAGTACTTTTTACAAGACATAGAAGGTGGCCTGATCCTAAGCCAGCTATACGAGGATAACCGATTTGTGCGCGCCGCTTTTGAGCGCGGAGCACAAGCCTTTGTTTCACCGAAATCCTAAGCCGGATTTATGGCAACTCCCGAAACTTTTACCATATCTGCCCGCGATGGCTACCCCCTTTCCGCCCTTCATTTGCCGGCTCATGGTAACCCCAGGGGCGCGATTGTCTTTGGGAGCGGAACCGGATTTAAAAAGGAATTTTATCTCAAGTTTAGCACCTATCTCGCCCAACAGGGATATGGGGTCCTGCTCTTTGATTATCGGGGCGTGGCAGGCTCCGCACCAGCAAAGTTGAAGGGATTTTATGCCCGGCAATTCCAATGGGGGCAAGAAGACCTGGGGGCTGCCTGGGATTGGATGATCCAGCAGTATCCCACGGTTCCACACATTCATATGGGCCATAGCATGGGCGGCATGATCTCTGGAATGTATGACCAGCCAGAAAAGCTCCATGGGTATATTTTTATTGCTTCCGGCAGTCCTAACTGGCGCTTTATCACCTGGCCTAGCCGCATCATGGTTTGGCTACTGTTTCATGTGATGGGGCCCCTTAGTACCCGCATCATGGGCTATTTTCCCAGTCCATGGTTTGGCCTGGGTCAGCCCTTGCCAGCGGAAGTAGGATTGGACTGGGGACGATGGAGCAAAAGCAAGACCTTTCTGAACAAATTCTTTGGCAAGGAGATCCCGGTGAACCATTATGAAAAAGTCACGGCGCCCATCCATGCTTTTCTGATTGAAGATGACAAACTCGCTACGGTAAGGGGTCGGGAACAACTCCTGGAACTGTTTTCACAAGCACCGAAAAAACGCCACCTGATTGATCAAAACATGGCGCAAGGCAGAAAGGTCGGACATCACGGCCTTTTTTCCAGCAAACACCAGGAAAGCCTTTGGCCCATTTTTACCCAAACCCTGGAAGAAATTATTACTACGCAAAAATCACCGTCGCTATGAATGAAAAACTCGCGAAGGCCTACAAAAAAATCGAACAGCAAAGGCTCGGCATCATGGCTGAGTTAGCTGCCTATTCCCACGAAACCATCAATACCCCTCCTGCCCCCGGCAAGTGGTCCATTGCCCAAATCCTTACCCACTTGATCCTGACCGAGCAAGGGAGTCTGGGTTACTGGTCCAAAAAATTGCAGGCCCCGGAAAAGATTCCTCCGGTAGGATTTAGTGCTAAAGTGAAATATTGGCTTTTCACCACCTATTATAAGCTGGGCTTGACTTTCATCAAATTCAAAGCACCTACATTCAGTTCTCAGGTGCCCGCGGAAACGCCATTGAATGAGTTGGATGCTAACTGGAAAAAACTCCGTCAGCAGCTGAAAAAAGTAGCCGAAGAGACCCCGATTGAAGTACTCAACAAAGGCATGCTGCGCCACTTGATCGTAGGTCGGATCGACATGGGCCGGGTGATAGGATTTTATCATACCCATGTCAACCACCACCACAAGCAAATCCGCAATATTCTTAAGAAAGCTCAACCGGAGGCCGATCGTCAACCAGCCAACGAAAAAGTAAACAACTAAGGCCTTCTCCGGTTCCCTCTTCAGCAAACTCTCTGATTTTTTCTATGCTCAACCCCCGAATGAAATTCTGCCCCTGGTGTGGCAAATCCCTGGTAGTCCAGATGCATGGCGATCGCGAACGCAAGATGTGTCCTGACAAAAGCTGTGGCTTTATAGACTGGAACAACCCTACGCCCGTGGTAGCGGCCATCGTGGAAAAAGCGGGCAAAGTCGTTCTCGTACGCAGCATCGGCTGGCCACCAGGATGGTATGGATTGGTTACGGGATTCCTGGAAGCGGGAGAAACCACGGAGGAAGGGGTCTTGCGGGAAGTAAAAGAAGAAATCGGGCTGGACGTGGAAATGGGTGGTCTGATTGGCTTGTATCCCTTTTACCGGATGAACCAATTGCTGATCGTCTATCATGTGATTGCACCAGACTTACCTATTGCCCTGGACACTTCTGAACTGGAGGGCTTCAAAGAAGTACCCATAGATCAGGTACAGCCCTGGGATGCGGGTACCGGCATTGGCTTGAGGGATTGGTTACGGACCAAAGGCTTTGAGCGGGAATTGATTTCGCTGCGGGGAAGGGGGAAGCGTTAATCCCCTATCCTCGGCAAGGACCAGTTTCTCAGCACTGCGAAAGTCCGGATCACCACAATCACCCCAATGGCCGCCAGCATATTGAAAGCAGGAGCTTCGAAGACCGTTTGCAAGCTTAAGTAGCAAGCCCCGCCTATCAGACAAGCTGTAGCATAAATCTCTTTGCGAAAAATCAGCGGCACTTCATTGGCCAGGACGTCCCGTACGACCCCGCCAAAGACGGCCGATACCGTACCCATCAATACTGCGATCACAGGCGAAAGGCCCAGGCCGAGGGTTTTTTCCAATCCCAAAATAGTGAACAAGCCGATGCCAATGGTATCGAACAAAAACATGGTTTTGCGGAGGCGAAGGATGTAGGGCTTGAAAAAATAACTAATCGGTAGGGCCAACATCACCAGGCCCAGATAGGATAAATCCTTCATCCAGCCCACCGGTGTCTGTCCGATCAACACATCTCTCAGGGTTCCTCCCCCTATGGCGGTTACCAATCCCAGGATAAACGCCCCAAATACGTCCATCTTTTTCTCTGCGGCGGCCAGCACCCCACTGATGGCAAAGACCAGGGTCCCGGCCAGGTCTACAAAATAGATGATATCCATGCTTCTACCCTCAGCTTTTTTCCCGAAATTCAGCCTGGCCTTAACAGGCGCGCACAAATATAATCGATAAACCCACTGAAGCGATGGAAGTCATCAATCTGGAAGAAAAATTTGGCCTTTTTTCCGACCACTGGAGCCCCAAGATCATTGGCGAACTCAATGGTCAACACGTCAAACTTGCCAAAGTCCAGGGCGAATTTGTCTGGCACGACCATGCCAACGAGGATGAGCTTTTTTTCATCATCAAAGGAGAACTGGAACTACAATTCCGGGACAGCACCCGGGTGGTCAAAGCGGGTGAAATGCTGATTGTCCCCCGAGGAGTGGAGCACAAACCCATTGCGAAGGAAGAAGTCTGGCTGATGCTGTTTGAACCCGCACAGATCAAGCATACCGGGGAAGTGGAACATGCGTTGACGGTAAAGGAATACGAACAGTTGTAGGGCATGAAAGGAGCAATCATAGGCGATATCGTAGGCTCGCGTTTTGAAAAAAACAACTACAAAGGCACTGATTTTACCCTGTTCGATCCAGCGTGCCGATATACCGATGATACCGTGCTAACGGTGGCTATTGCCGCTGCGATTCTTGAAGATGAGTCCTACGAAAAAGAGGTGAAAAAATTTGCCCTGGCGCACCCCTTGGCTGGGTATGGAGGGACCTTTAAGCAATGGATGCTAGGAATCAAAAAGGGCCCCTACAATAGCTGGGGGAATGGGTCAGCGATGCGGGTAAGTCCGGTAGGTTTTGCCTTTGCCAAAGAGGTAGAGGTCTTACAAGAAGCTGAAAAAAGCGCCGCCATCACCCACAATCACCCGGAAGGAATCAAAGGAGCCCAAGCCATAGCCTTAGGCGTTTGGATGGGGAAGCAGGGGTTCAACAAACCGCAAATCAAAGCGCGCATCGAGGAGCAGTTTGGGTATGATCTGAACCGATCTGTTGCGGAAATTCGTCCGCACTATACCTTTGACGTAAGCTGCCAGGGCTCGGTTCCAGAAGCCATCATCGCCTTTTTGGAAGGAGAAAATTTTGAGCAAATCATTCGTCTGGCTGTAAGCTTAGGAGGTGATACGGATACGATTGCCTCCATGGCTGGAGCCTTAGCTGAGGCCTATTACCAGGAAATTCCAGCGGAAATGTGGACATCCGCCCAGGCCTATTTGCCGAAATCTTTCCTGCCCCTTATTCAAGCGTTTTACGAAATGTATGGGTACAAGCAGACAAAGTGACCGTAGGAAAATTTGAATATCCCCATATTTTCCATAATTTTATAGATTCAAATCTACGCATATGATTGTCGCTAAGGAGGTTGCTATTCAAGTGCTGGAGGAAGCCATTCCCCTACACAAATTCCTCGGAGTAAAGGTGTTAGAACTGGAAGAAGGCTACTGTAAAATGCTTTTTCCCTTCCGGGAAGAGGTGATTGGCAACTTCATGAGTCGGCGCTGGCATGGTGGAATCATCGCGACAGCGCTGGACTCTGTAGGCGGAGCGGTAGGTATGACGACCATTACTTCTCCGGAAGACAAATTGGCTACGATTGATATTCGGGTAGATTATCTTAGAGGTACACGTCCTTCAGACCTGGTGGTCACCGGTCAATTGGTCCGATCGGGCAACCGCATTATCGCTACAGATATGGAAGCCTGGCAAGAGGATGAAAAAAAGCTGGTAGCCAGGGGCCGGGCCATGTATTCGGTCTACCGTAAACATGATCAGAAAAACATGATGGCTTCAGGGAAAGAATAATTCCCGCCATTTTTCCGTATTTTCATTAGAAACCCTTAACGCACAACCGGATACGCATGGGATTATGTATCCGCTAGTCATGGTGAAAAAAGAATTCTATATCAAGGAGTCCCTTAAGCTCTTTCTCAAGCATGGAATCCGTTCCGTTACCATCGGACAGATTACCAAACAGCTCAATGTTTCTAGCAAAACGATCTATGTTTTGTTTGAGGACAAAACCGGGTTGGTGTACGAGTGCTTCAACCTGTATAAAGCTAATACCAAAAAAGCCTTTGATGAGCAGGTCCTCGCTTCGGAGAATGTGGCAGACATGCTCATCAGGTTTTACCATCAGGCCATCACGGGCCTGAGCAAAGTCAATCCTCGTTTCTTTAACGACCTGGCGCGTTATTTCCCAGAAATATGGGACGCCGACGATGCTTTTGGGATTGACCAAACGAAGCATCTGTTGCAAAAAGGAATTCAGGAAGGGATATTTTATCAGGGCATGGACCAAAATCTGTGTGCAGAGACCATCACCCTGCTGCTGCGCAGCATATTCGACCGGGAGACCTTCCAACAATCCCCTACCCAGCAGTTATTGGACAATATTCTCTGGCCTTACCTGAGAGGCATCTGCACCCCCGAAGGCCAGGTGGCCTTCAGGGAGTACCGACGCAAGTTGATGACCAGCGCCTAAGCGCCGGCTTTATTTTTTGTATTCGAAGGAGGCCTTTTTGTCTCCAATAAAGACCGTAAAGGTCCCAGACTCTGTCGTCCAGGTCTCATCTCTCCCGATAAAAGCCAGTTCCTCCGGGTAGAGCGTGAAGCTCACGGTTTTCTTTTCTCCCGGCTCCAGGCTGATTTTGTCAAATCCTCTCAACCGACGATCTGAAGGGGTAACGCTCGCCACGTGATCCCGCACATAGAGCTGAACCACTTCCTTGCCCGCCCGCTTGCCGGTATTTTTCACATCCACGGTGATGGTCATCGGTTCATTCCCCCAAAGCTCTTCCTTATCGAGTTTGAGGTTGCTGTAAGCGAAGGTGGTATAGCTCAACCCAAAGCCAAAAGGATAGCTGGGCCGGAAACCGTTATAGCTAAAGTCGATATAAATATCAGAGGTGGTTTTGCGGTCATAAGGAATCAGGGAGTTCGCAGAGCTATGGTAGGTGTAAGGCAGCTTCCCTTCCGGGTTGTAGTCGCCAAACAAGACCGAAGCAATCGCTCTACCACCTTCATGTCCTGGCTGATAGGCTTGCAGGATCCCTTTTACCTGAGGAATGTAAGGATGAATGATGCGGGGTCTGGCTTCATTCAGCACCAGGATCACTGGTTTTTTGGTGGCGATCATGGCTTCCAGTAACTCCTGCTGAGCCGCGGGCCAGTTGAGGTCAGGAATGTCTCCCGGCTTCTCAGTAGCAGGCATTTCCGCCAGACATACGATGACGTAGTCAACTTTACGGGCGGCCTTTACCGCCGCTTTTATGTCCACTGCTTCGTTCCACTTGGCTCCTTCCACATAGCTCACATTCTCCGCACCTATTTTCTGTTGAATAGCCTGGTAGGTCGTGAGCTTTCCTTCCGTATCGTAGGAAGGATCGGTTCCTTGCCAGGTACGGCTCCAGGGACCGTTGAGGCTCACCAAAGAGTGGGCACCAGGGCCGGTCAGAAGCACCTTGGAAGACTTAGCTAATGGCAAGGTATTTTTCTCGTTCTTCAAGAGGGTCATGGAAGCCAGGGCGGCTTCATAGGCGGCCTGAGCATGAGATTCGCTCGCAAATTCCGGGTACTCTTCAAAATCATACACGATGTTTTCAAAAAGGCCCAGTTCCATTTTCAGGGTCAGGATGCGACCTACCGCCTCGTCAATGCGGCTCATGGGGATTTCCCCTTCTTCGATCAGTTCGGTCAGGAACTGGACAAACCGCAGGTCCAGAGGCACCATGCTCATGTCTACGCCAGCGTTTACCGCCATCTTGATGGCTTCTTTGTGGTTCTCGGCCACGCGATGGCGGGAGACCAGGAGGATGATGTCCTCCCAGTCAGAAACCGCAACGCCTTTAAAGCCCAATTCTTCCCTCAACACGCCGGTAAGGATGTCAGGGTTAGCATGAACAGGAATGCCATCAATTTCAGCAGAGTTGATCATGATGGTTTTTGCTCCGGCATCGACCGCCGCCTGGAAGGTGGGGAGGAAATATTCGCGCAACTCGATCATGCCCATGTGGGCAGGTGAACGGTCTTTGCCAGCAAAGGGCATAGAATAGCCCAAAAAATGTTTCATACAGGAAGCCACCCGATAAGGATCAGAAATATCATCGCCTTCATAGCCTTGTACCATGGCTACGCCCATTTGCTTGGCCAAATACACATCTTCCCCAAAGGTTTCGAACACCCGGGACCAAAGGGGCTGCCGCATCACATCCAGCACCGGGGAAAAATTCCATGGAATCCCACTGGCGCGGGTTTCATAGGCGGTAATCTTTCCGGCCAGACGCGCCATTTCAGGGTCCCAGGTAGCAGCCAGCGCCAATTGCTGAGGCAGCAAGGTTGCATCCAGGGTATAGTTGGCCCCGTGAATGGCATCGATGCCATAGAGGACCGGAATTTTTAAGCGGGTCTTTTGCACCACCGCGTCGATAGCCTGGTGGATTTCGTACCAATGCTCGCGGCTGTAGGCATGTCCACCTACATTGAGCAGGGACCCTGTGCCCAACTCTCCGATGACTTTTTGCAATTTCTTGTCTACCAGCGCATGGGGCTCCGCCAGATTATAGGGCACGCCTTTGGAAATAACATCGATGGAAAATTGCGCCATTTGTCCGGCTTTTTCCTTCACCGTCATCTCGCTCAGCAGGGCCTGGACTTTTTCTTCTATGCTTGCCTCCTGGGCTTGGGCAGGCCATCCCCAACTGATCAACCCCAGGCCAAGCAGGAAAATATGCGTAAACTGTCTCATAAGTGTAGTAACTCCGTTTTTCGATAAAACTAAATAAATCAACCTCTTTATACTAGACAATCCCTCCTCTACTATTCTACTACTCAATAATAGTTTAGCATCGAAATTGGCAAAATAAAAACCGACGATCTGGGGATCGTCGGTCCGATGATGAAATAAACTATACGCGATATTTCGTTCCTGGAAGCAGTTATTCTGGTTGGACGAGCTGAATTTTTCGGACAAAAAGCCCCTCCGAAGTGTATCCTTTGATCAGATACACTGCCGGGGCCATAGGGTGAAGATTAAGCGTCGTTTGTGGAGCGTTCACCGGGAAGGATTCCAACATGCGCCCCATCATATCATAGATCTCAATCCGCTCGATCTGTAGGTTCTGTCCCTGAATCATCAGGGCTCCTTGCGTCGGGTTGGGATAGAGAGAAATTTGCTCGTGGCTGATCAATTCTGGTAAAGAGGTGGCCGTATTCTGGAAGACGACCAGGGAGTCCGGACAGCCGTGGAAGTCCAAAGGTTCTTCCTCGAAATTGATGCCTCCCAAAGGCAGGATTTCCAGTTTGAGTTTTTCGGCGATGAAGTCCTTACCCGCTATGTCGTCGATGGTAACAAAGGAAAGGGTTCCGATGCGACCGTATCCAGAAACGGCTAGTTGATCTATTTTGGTGAGACCGATTTCCAGTTCTCCATTAAAAGGCAGATCCTTTTCAATCATCATGATATCCACGCTATCGATCCCCATCCAGTTCACGTCCGGCGTAAAGGTCATGGTGCCGGAGTCTACCAGCGCGGTGTGATATCTGACTTTGAAGCCCATGCCTAAGAGGTCCATGACAGGTCGGGCAGAATCACCCAAAAAGACCGGGATGGAGATCAACTGGCCCGTTGGCAAACTATCCGCAGGCATTTCCAGGTAAATAGGCGGGTCGGTAATGGCCCCGTTCTGATCAGTTTTATTGTGCATGGAGCCGTAATTCAGCAGAATCGGAAACAGGTCCAGGCGGTTGATGTGTCCATCTCCATTGCCGTCGGCATGTTTCATGTTGGCCCCATTAAAGAAGAAGGTATTCCAGTCTAAGGCGAATTGTCCGGTCCACTGAATGGTGGGGTTAACCCGCGCCGGGCCTGATTTTCCCCAGCCTAATCCCAGGTAAATGATGTCGATCACGTTGGCGATCCCGTCTGAGTTAGCATCTCCGGGCCATACCAGCCCATCTCCCTGACAAATGGTCGAATCATCCGCCAGGAGGACTTCAGGCGTCAGATGATAAGCAGAGTCCTGCAAACTGGCGTTGGTGGCCATCAAGAGAGGGAAATTGGCACTGGGAAGGGTGGTGGGTGCATAATCACTGACCGAAGGCTGCAGGTGCTGCATAAAGCAGTTAGCTACCGGTTCCACATAGGCTTTGGTGATATAGGGGCGGGCGAAATCATAACTCTGGGTAGTTCTGTAGGAAATCAAATAGGCGGTATTGCCTCGGTGGACAAAATCCCGGACGATAATATTAGAGGAGCGGGTTTTGAGAATTTCAGGGCTAGGATTGGGATCAAATTCCCAGGTAGTGAGATTGTTTTGTCGTAAAAAGGCCATGCCTCCCGCCCGCAATTTGATGCTGATTGGACGCACAATGGCACTGTTGGGGAGGTTTATATCCTGGCGTGCCCATAAGACATCTCCTACAGAGTCCAGACGAGCAAAGACCATGTGGTTGGTGGAATCCTGGAGATAGAGTACGAGGCTGTTATCTCCCCGGCGGCGGTCCATGCTGAAGAGGCGACGGTGAGGGAAGTCTTTAGCCCACTGATTTACCCCAGTCGTATCCCAGGAAGTGATGGCAAACCCATAGTCTATGCCAGCTACCCCACTGATGCGATAGTTCCATCCCGCCAACATATCCCCATCGGCAGTGAAATGCAGATTGGATTTAATGTTGACGATATCTCCTGCGACATTGGTGTTGTTCAGGAGATGGTGCCGCTCCCATTTCTTATTGCCAAGGGAATCCAGGAGCACTAGCGTAGCCTGATAATTGGGTTGGGTGCTGCTGGCATTGGGGGCACAGGTCAGCGCAGCAAAGGCGATGTTTCCGGCACTGTCTACCGCGAGGCCTGAACTGACCCCTCCACGGTCATCCTGGGTACGGAAGGCCCGGGCCCATCGTAAGGTTCCTTGTTCCCCTATACGAATGACCACAATTTCTGAAGAATCTGCCTGTCCTTGCTGGTAGACTGATTCCCCGAGGAATACAAAGCCTCCCTCAGGATGGGGCCGCATATACCGCAGTTCATTTTCCCCATGGGCCCGCAAGGCCAGGCTGCGAATAACCTGACCCATGGTATCCAGGCGTGCGATGACGAAATCGCCGCCTCCCATGCCAGGTACTTTCCCAGCAATCATGAGTTGGTTTTCATACATCTCAATGGTACGGCCCAGCATGCGGCCTTTATAAGTCTTGGTAAAGACAGACTGACCCATCATAGTCAGGGGACACAGAAGCAAACTAAGCAGGCAAGTAAGTAGGACGGTTGAAGCTTTATACATGACCCAAGTTTTAATCTTTATACAAATCTGAAGGCTTTTCTACGGGATCACAAATACAAAAATCCAGTTTTATCGGAGTAGTTTTTAGATAAAAGTGCTTAAAAAATGAAAAAAATAGCTATTTTATTATGGTATCACCTCTGCTTATCGGACACATGAAAGACAGTAAGACGCTTCGTTTGCTCACGTCCCTCACCCTTTGGGAGCAGAAAAGGCTGGATGTCTACCTGAAATCCCCTTTTTTCTGTAAAAATACCCAGGTTCAGGCCCTTTGGGACTTGCTGAAAACCTATGCTCCCGACTTTCAGGATGAGGCGCTGAGCATGGAAGTATGTTTTAGACACCTTTTCCCGGCAGAAGCTTATTCTGCGGCCAGGATTCGCTATCTCCTTACGGACTTGACCCAACTGATCGAAGGCTTTCTGGCTTATGTGCAGGGAGAAAAAAAAGGAGTGTATCCGGCGCTGCTCCTCCATGAAGCCCTGGACGAAAGAGGCCTGCTCAAAGAGCGAGACCGCCTCGGCAAAAAACTGCAAACCCAATGGACCCAGCAGCCTCCCCGAAATACCCAGGACCTGGCTAGCCGGCTTGCCCTAACGGAACAGCGTTTTTTATGTGATCCCATCAGCCAGGATACCAACTATGACCTTCCCCAACTGATCGCAGCCCTGGACGATTTTTATGTCGCAAAAAAACTCCGGTATACCGCCGAGTGGCTCAACCGCAGCCGGCAGGCCGCCTCTCTGGAGGGACAGTTGTTGATTCCAGCCTTGATGGAAGAAAGGCTGAGTACCCACGGAGAAGGACGTCTGGGTCGTTTATATCAATGGGTGCTGCTCACCTTGGCTCAGCCAGCTGAAGAGACGCATTATCATCGCTTGAAAGCAGAATTGGCGGAAAGCCTGGATATTTTGGATCAGGATGAGCTACAGCATCTCTATAACTTTGCCCTTAACTATTGCATCAAGCAGTTGAATACGGGCAAGGGGGCCTATCGCCGGGAGATTTTTGAGTTGTACCAACTCTTGATCGAGCACAAGATCATTTTTCAGCAAAACCAGCTACCAGAAGCACATTATAAAAATGTGGTGGCCATTGGATCGAGGCTCCAGGAATTTAGCTGGACCGAGAAATTTATCAATCAGTATCAATCCTTTCTACCAGAAGAAGTACAGGAAAATGCCTACCGCTACAATAAAGCCTTCCTTCTGTTGGCACAGGGTGCCTATAAGCAAGTGTTACGCTTGATCGCTACGGTTGAGTTCACCAATCTCTTCTATCAATTGGGGGCCAAAACCATGTTGATCAAAACCTACTATGAGTTGGAAGACTTTGATGGGTTGCATTACCTGTTAGGCAGTTTTAAGGTGTACCTGAAACGCCACAAAAAAATCTCCGACTACCAGCGTAAGCTCTATTTAAATCTCATTCGGGTAAGCAACTTACTGGTACGCTATCAATTGGGCGAAGATGTACAGGCTCAGCATTTCGAACAGCATTGGGCTTCTTTTCCCAATACTGCTTCCCCAGATTGGGTTCGGCAGAAAATTGCCACCCTCCAGCTGGATTAAATCCTTATCCCCGACTGGAAATCCAGGATACGCCTGTTGGATTTTTTCCCGATGGATGAAAGCTAGTTCGGGACCTGCGCCCAGTCAGCCGTCGGTTTCGAATCCCTAGCACCAATAAGATGCCCAGCAACAGCATGCCCAACCCCAGGGCCCATTGTTCCCAGGCGAAGGTCTGAGGCAGGGCCTGCGCATCTCCTACCATCACGTAGCCAGCCCAGAAAAAAGGATGCGTCAGATGGCCGTGGGCTAAATAATTCAACTTGGCTTGCCGCAGGGCTTCATGCTTGGCCATGCCCTGGCTGAGGTGCGCGTAGAATTCTCGCATGATTTGCTGACTGGCGGCATCTTCCGCCTGCCAAAGGCTCATCACGATATTGGGACATCCAGCATAGCGAAAGGCCCGGGAAAGGCTCATATAGCCTTCTCCATTTTCCCAGGGGCCTTCCCCACTGTGGCAGGCACTGAGTACGGCTAAGTCTGCCACCAGGGGCAGATCGAAGATTTCGTAGGCATGTAAGAGGTTTTGGTGGTCTGTGGTATCTGGACTAAAAACCAGGGGATCGG
>JBCBGC010000092.1:27645-31855 GCA_038527215.1 Bacteroidota bacterium | reverse complement strand
TCCTCGTCTTCAATGTGAATCAGAATCAGGGAACTTTACCGCTGATCAACAAACCCGGCGCGGTGATGGTGGCTACTGAACACGATTATGCCGCCCACTTACAAGTAAATTACGGGCTCAAGTTTCTGCAGCGGGAAAGTTCCCTGATTCTGATTCACATTGAAGACGAGGATACCTTTGAGTATTATATGAAAGCGGTGGAAAAAATCCCGGATATAGATACGGAGGTGGCCCGTAACAAAATCCATGAGCAACTCCTGGCCGGACCCGAGCAGTACGCCCAGTCGGTGATTGAAGCCTTACAGAAGTACCGCCCGGAAGTATCTGTCGAAACCAAAATTCATTTTGGCCACCTCGTTTCCGCCTATCGGGAATTCATGGTGGCCCATCCTACGGACCTATTGATTACCCACAGTAAGGATGACACCCAACTGGCGATGCATAGTATTGGCTATTCCCTGGCGGTAGAATTCCGGGAAACTCCTATATTGCTGCTATAAGGTCGGCAAAACCTGCTGGCCTCGTTTTCTTTCTATCCGAAAAGCAACCTTATTTCCATGGACGGAACGGCCATTGTGTACACGCATGGGTTATTTGATACCAATGCAGCAAAAACTTCCCACGGCTTGGTAAGAGGCTCCAGCCGCTACAACATTGTAGGCATCATTGACGAAAACCACGTCGGTAAAGACGCGGGGGTAGTCCTGGAGGGAAAGTCAGCTGGCATCCCCTTTTTTGCCAGTATCCAAAGCTATCTGGATAAAACCGGACAGACCCCCGACTATTGCATCATTGGCATTGCCAACGCGGGAGGAAAAATGAATCCAGATTGGTACCCTGACCTCAAAACCGCGCTAAAAGCGGGCATTTCCCTGGTCAGCGGCATGCATGAATTCATGAGCGAAATCCCAGAACTGGTCAGCCTGGCCGAACAGCATGGCGCGCAACTGATCGACGTTCGGAAGCCCAAAGATCGAGACGACCTACATTTTTGGTCGGCCAGGATAGACGAAGTCCCTAGCCTGAAAGTAGCAGTGATGGGGACGGATTGTGCGGTCGGTAAGCGCACTACCGCTAAGTTTCTGGTGGAAGCCTGTGAAGCAGCGGGCATCAAGGCCCAAATGATCTATACCGGGCAGACGGGCTGGCTACAAGGAGGCCAATACGGCTTTGTCCTGGACTCCACCTTTAATGATTTTGTCTCCGGAGAGTTGGAACATGCCATGTACCAGTGCTATCAGGAAACCAAGCCTGATGTAATGTTTATTGAAGGGCAAGCTGCCTTGAGAAATCCCAGTGGACCTTGTGGTTCTGAATTCCTGGTTTCGGGCATGGCAGACGCCGTCATCCTGGTTACGCCTGCCGGAAGGGTGTATTACAAAGGCTGGGATCATACCGGACGAAAAATTCCCCCACTGTCTACCGAAGTAGAGCTGATCAAACTCTATGGGGTGCCTACCATCGGGATCGCCATCAACACCAAACTGGTAGACCATGCCGAAGCCAAGCGCCTGCAAGCGGCCTATGAAGATGATCTTGGCATCCCGGTTGCTCTGCCTGTAGAAGAAGGCGTGGAGCCTTTAATCACTGCCCTTCAAACCCAACTTAAGCAGCGTTAGAACTCATGAAGATCACCCGTATTGAAGCTAAGCGGGTCCCCCTGGACCTCACCCGCCCCTATACTATCGCCTATAAAACCGTCAGCGCAGTAGAAATCTGTATTCTGGAAGTAGAAACCGAATCTGGTCTCCTGGGGTTGGGCGCTGCCAACCCCAGTCCCTACGTGGTAGGGGAGGACATGGACGCCTGCATGGCTGCCCTGGCGCCTGATCGGGTAGAAAAGTTCCTCGGAAGGGACGTTCGCGATTTGCGAAGGCTCTGTCAGGACCTGCATGAAACCTATCCAGAGAACCCTGGTGCCAAAGCTGCCTTGGATTTAGCTTTTCATGATCTCTTTGCGCAGCACCTGGGTGTGCCCTTACTGACCTACCTCGGACAGTACCACGAAAAGATGGCTACCTCTATCACCATTGGGATCAAGAACGTAGCCGATACCCTGGAAGAAGCCCAGGAATACATCGACCGCCAATTCAAAATCCTTAAAGTCAAACTCGGTCACTCTCTCGAAGAAGATCTGGAGCGATTGATCAAGCTGCGCGAAAGATTTGGGGCTGAGATCGGGATTCGGGTGGATGCCAATCAGGGATATACAACGGCTGATCTGGTTCATTTTCATCAGGCAACGCAGGCTCTCAAACTTGAATTGGTTGAACAACCCCTTCCTGTGGGAGAGGAGGATGCCATCCGTGGACTGAATTGGGAAATCCGCAAGACCATCGCTGCAGACGAATCCCTGGTCACCGCAGACCACGCCTTCCAATGGGTGTCCGATCCCAAAATGTGTGGCATTTTCAATATCAAGCTCATGAAGTGCGGCGGCATCTATCAGGCTCAGCGTATTGCGGAGGCGGCTCGCTTCGCTGAATGCGAACTGATGTGGGGCTGCAATGATGAGAGCATCATTAGCATTACGGCGGCCCTGCATGTGGCTTTCTCCTGTCCCCATACCCGGTTCATCGATCTGGATGGCAGCCTCGATCTCGCCAGGGATATGGTGGAAGGAGGCTTCATCCTCGAAGATGGCTTTATGCGCCCCAATGGCAAACCAGGCCTTGGATTGACCTATCTGGGGGTATAATTTTCAGGGAAAAATGCGTATATTGTTAGGTACCAATAATTTTTATTAGTCCCTTTTTTGTGGCGCATTAAGCTTTCCCCGAGATGATGATTGCCCCATTGCAAGATCGGCATGTCCAGATGCTTCAGGAAGCCTGGCAAGCCTTTGACGGTTCCAAAGGCATCCGGCAAATGGAGGAACTGAGCGCAAAAGTTTCTCAGAACCGGGTGTTCCGACTGACCTTTGAGGATCAGTCCACCTTGATTGCCAAATGCTCATCCTATGGTGAGTATGAGCAGTTTATAGATGATCATATCCGAATTCGACAATGGTCCGAGGCCCTGGCAGGAAGCCAGTTTCAAGGCTTCCTGGCTGATACTCTGGTAAAGGAAAACCAGATTTTTTCTCACTTCGGAAATCCCGAATGGGTGATTTTTTATGAGGAAAAACCCATTGCTTCTTCCTTACCGAAAATCCTGACCATGAAGCAGGTGGGCTTTTTTGCCCGTGAAATCGGCAAGTTTCATCAACAAAGCCTCCCTCTTTCCCAGAAAATGGCCCCGCTGCAAAAGTCGGCCATGACTGATATTCGGGATCTGTACGTTAGCCTGGATTTAAAAGCTACTCCATACCCCCTGCTTGATTCAGAGCGAAAGTATCTCATGGAGCAGTGTGAGACCTTCCTCAAAGAAATGGATCGCCTGGGATATCACCACCGAACCCGGATTCCTTTATTGATAGATTGGAACATTGGCAACTTCTCCATCAAAGGAGAGGAAGAGCAATTCCAGTTTGAAAGCCGCTGGGACTATGATTGGTTCCGCATGGAGCCTGCCATGTTCGATTTTTACTTCTGTAGCCGCATCGTGAGTCATGAAGGGGACAGGGCAGATTTTAGCTACTGGCCGCACGGCTTTTTTGAGCCAAGATTCAAGCATTTCCTCACCCACTATCAACTTGAGAATCCGCTCTTTGGAGAAGACATTTTCTTTCTGAAAGAGGTCTATCGGTTTTTCATCCTGAACTATGTAATCAAGGACGGACCGAAGTTTTTTCGACCGCAATATTTTCAGCGACTCAAGCAGGAATCTATTCATTTGTACCTGCCAGAGATTGATTCTTTTGATTTCTATCATCTTTATCAGGATTTGAAACGGGTGCTTAAGTAACAATCGTTGAATTACCCATAAATATGAGTCATCCCGAATTTTGGGATGGCTCATTTCTTTTTGAGACGGATAGGAAAAGGACTTTTTTATTCCTGAAGGTGAATGCTTATTTCTTCTCTAGTTCCGTCACCCCGGAAGCTCTTCGGACTGTAAGGAGGGGAGCTATCTGGGTCAAGGACTCCGACATTTCTATGGTCGGAGGTCTCTTCGATCCTTATGTTATCATGGAGACCCCGGATAAGTCTTTTCGCTAACGCTCAAAGCCTTTCCGGGGTGACATATTTGTGGGTGGTGGTTGGGGTTTGAAGAAGTCTTTTGATGGGAGCATCTCTCCTTCTATAGTCTTGTCACCCCGGAAGTTCCT
>JBCBGC010000092.1:0-27545 GCA_038527215.1 Bacteroidota bacterium | reverse complement strand
GCTATATCGTCGAAGGTCTCTGCGATCCTTTTGTAATCATGGAGACCCCGGATAAGTCTTTTCGCTAACGCTCAAAGTCTTTCCGGGGTGACATATTTGTGGGTGGTTAAATCTCTCCAACGCCTTTTGATGAAATCTTGGCTTACTCAGAAATAGGGATGACTTATGTATTTGGCCTCGATTTACGGGTAAAAACTGATCCGGCGAGCATTGTGGAAGCTGATGTTAAACACTGCGTCCGGCGGTACCACCGTAGCCTCAAACTGCTTTTGGTTACTCTGATACCCCACTTCGATTAATTTTCCTTGAACCTGGCCCTGAAAGTTGATCGCGCCCGGCGTAAAGAGGACGCTTTGGTCCGCCTCATAATAATTCACCTTAGACACGATCCGCGAATAGGTCTCTTCGCCCTTTTCTTTTCCATACTGCCAGCGCTGCTGGATGGTCTTGTTGGCTTCGTCTATGCGATAGGTAACCGCCCGACTGTACAACTCATTGCCGGTATAGTTTCGGTTATCTCCATTATCAAAGAGCATGAGGTCGCCATCGGGAAGGATAATGGGAGAATGCTGGTACCAGGACCATTCGAAGTCGGGATGATGGGTCGCCCCATCGAGCACGCTCGCATCAGTAATGGGGCTACCGCCAGCATCCAGCGGTTGAAGCAGGGAAGCGGTCAAGTCTTTGCCGCCCGGCTCATTCCACTCCCGATGCGGGGCCAGGATCCATTGCACCACATTGTTCGAGCTGAGCTTGACCACGCCCTGGGTACGCCCGCTGACGATGATAGAATTATCGCTTTCATCAAAAGCCAAACCATTGCCATGAAACCAATCCTCTTCCAGGTCCGCCAAATCCGTGGGCCAGGCTCGGCGCTGATTATCCAGGGATTGGTTCAGGTCCCAGGTATTCACAATGCTTTTACCCAGGCGACTGATTTCAATGATCACGTCTTCTACCGTGGCCTTAGCTGGATCGCTTACCGTAACCAGAAAGTTTCCATTAGGCTTTTCAATCACATGGTGATGGAACTCATAGCCATTGAGCGACCAGGTATCTATGAGGCCTCCTACGTAGTTGATTTCGTACAGACTCCCAGTATTGACATCTCCCATGATGAAGTTTCCGTTCTGCAAAATGGTCAGGCCATTATCGTAAAAGAGGGTGTTCAGGAAGGGATGATTCGTAAAATCCAAATACCATCGAATATCTCCGAACTGGTCAAAGATAAAGGGCCGCTGGGGGCTAAAGTCTCCCCCCTGAGCAAAGCCAAAATAGTTGACCAGATACAGTTGGTTTTGGCCATTGGTGTGCTTCTGATCAATCGTTATGCCGGGTAAGTCCGCAATCAGAGGTTCGGTTTCCAGCACGATTTCCTCTCGGGCCAGGAGTTCATTGGCAGTATTGCGAACGGTAAGTGTGACCAGATTCGCATGGTCTGCATATAAACCCAGCACCGGAACGGACCAGAATTGTGCGGGTTCAATGTAGGTATGGGTTACATCCGACTCGGGCCCGTGCTTTCCTTCTACATGTATCGTCAGGGTCACAGGGTCCACCGTACTGAACCTCAGCAAAGCACTGAGCGGGGCATAACCGGAAGAGTTAAGTACCAGGCTGAAGTTTTGTAGCACATCCTCTGGCGCGTCGGGTCGGCAGCCTGTTACACTGATCAGAAGCATCGCAGCCAGGGCACCTCGGTAAAGGATTTTTTTGATCATGATGGCAAGTAGTTTTGTTTCATGAAGATAACGAGGGCGAAGCACTCTTCGCTGCTATTTTCCTGCCATAAATTCCTTTTTATTGATCCTCCAGCCTTGTAGGTCCCTTTGGTATTCCCCCTCCATACGGTCGGCTGAAATCCCGGGATGACATCCTTATTTACGGGCCGCAGGTTTTTTTTACTTCATCCACGCCAACGAACGAAAAATCTGGCGGGGGATTAGATGCCGGGCCTTGGAGTCGCCTTCTACAATGAGGTCCTGGTTATGGGCAAAAAAAACGACCTCCTTGTCGTGTTCAAGCCAACCTACCAGCCAACCCACTTCATAGGTCATACCGGTTTTGCCATACAACTTATATCCATCCCCCTCTTCGATCAGCATGATTTCCTTGACCAGCTTCATGTGCTCTTCAGAAAAAGGAAGCGTTTCTTTGTACAGTCTTTCCAGAAACTCCACCTGCTGCCGGGGAGAAATCCGCAGCTCTCCATTCAACCAAAACAGGTCTGCCTGTCCCTCAATATTCTGGTTCCCGTAGCCGATGGTATCCACCAGTTGTTGCATGCGCTCCGTCCCAATCCGTCGGGCCATCTCCTGATAAAACCATACGGCTGAGTTTTTAAAGGCCGTTCGCATATTGTGGTCTCGGTTCCAGCCGGCAAACTGCCGTTCAACGCTATCCCAGGGCAAGACCAGGTCGGCATTAGGAATAGCGCCTGCATGTAGACTAAAGAGACTGTTGGGAATTTTATAAGTGGAAGCAGGCGGAAAGACGGAATCCACCCGGGCTGGCTGATAACTATGCCATTGCTGGGTTTGTGGATCATAATAGGTAAAACACCCCCTCACCTCGGCCGAATCAAAAAACTGCCCCCACTCAGGATGATAGATTTCATAAGCGTGGGAAGGAGGATTTTCATCCACTTTTTTCTGAACCTGACACCCCAGGCTTGAGGCTGCTATGAAGAGTAAAAAAAGAATCGGATTTCGCATGTGCATAAAGGTAAAATGGTTTTTTTCAAAAGTAGTCTCCCGTCAAAAAAGATCATTCCTCAATCGATCATTCGCCATAGGATAGTGAGTAATGGGTCCTGGATAAAAAAAATCTGTAGCCAAGATTAAACCTTTGCCTTGATGCAGCGTCAAAGGAGAAAGGATCAATGACCTTTCTCCTCTGTGCTACCAGAGGATTTCCCAGATGATGAAATACATAACCTGTTCTCATAAGGAGGACAGGATACGCGATATGGTTAAGTCGCTCTTTGGAGAGGATTTTACCCCTCTCTGCTTTTGTCCAATTTTCACTTAAATCCGCATTTCGCATGGCATCCTTAACTCCCTTAAGTGGTACCCTGGGAACCGCCAAGGCCGCTCATCTCCTACGCAGGGCTACCTTTGGCACGAAACAGGCAGAAATCGAAAATTTTGCCAATATGACGGTCACCCAGGCCACCAACCTTCTTCTGACGGCTCCGCCGGCCCCGACTCCGCCTATAGACCCCAGCACCAACCAGACCTGGGTTTTTACCGACAATACTACCCAGGGCACCTATCGACTCTACCTGACTGCCTGGTGGATGCACAATATGATGCAAAGCCAGACTTCAGCGGTGGAGAAAATGATATTTTTCCTTCATACGCATTTCACCTCCAAGTTTTCGGTAGTAAGGATCAGTGCTTCTGTTTACCACCAGTTAGAACTCTTCCGCCATTATGCTTTTGGAGACTGGCGCAAGCTGACCGTGAAGATGACCTATGACAATGCCATGTTGCGCTTTCTGGATGGAAGGACCAATCGCAAAAACAGCCCCAACGAAAATTATGCCCGGGAACTGCTTGAGCTTTATTCCATCGGCAAAGGCCCACAGATAGGGGAAGGAAATTATACGAATTATACCGAGGATGACGTGCAGGCTGCGGCGCGGGTGCTGACAGGCTGGAATGTGGATGAATCTTACCAAACGATCGATCCGGAAACAGGCCTGGCCGCTGGACGGGTGCGGGTAAACGGAGCGGGCATCCCCAACCAACATGATATCGGAGACAAGCAGTTTTCCGCTGCCTTCCAAAATACCCTCATTCAGGGAACCAATACCGAAGCGGGCATTCGTGGAGAGGCCGAACAGCTTATCCACATGATTTTTAACCAAACCGCAACGGCAGAGAATATCTGTCGAAAACTCTACCGCTTTTTTGTCAACTATCGCATCACGGACGAAATCGAGCAGGATATCATTGCGCCGCTTGCCCAGACCTTTATTACTCAAAATTTTCAGATAAAACCGGTACTGGAACAGCTGCTGCAAAGCGAGCATTTTTATGATGCCGACGATACGACAGAAGGGGATCATCATTTTGGGGCCTTGTTAAAGTCTCCGCTGGAACTTTTCACCCAAACCCTGAATTTCTTTGAGATAGACTTACCAGACCCAGCCACTCAGTTGTCAGCGCATTATACCTCATTTAGTCGGGGAGCCAGGCATTTCCTACCAGCAATGGGCATGATTCCCTATGAGCCGATAGAGACCGCTGGCTATCCGGCTTATCACCAGGAACCAAATTTCAACCGAAACTGGGTCAGTGCCAATACCATTGCTTACCGCTATAAATTTATTCAGAACCTTCAGGAGGGTACCCAATTGGTCGGAGGATCACTGGGGTATGAATTAGACCCTCTGCCCTATGTAGAGAATGCCACCTACTTCCAGGATATTTCTGATCCGGTGCTACTCGTACAGGATTTAGCCAAGTACTTATTTGCCATAGACCTTCCGGTCGAACGCATGGATTACTTCACCAAGGATATCCTGGTCGATGGCCTCGACCTGGGATACTGGTCTCAGTTGTGGCTCGATTACCAGCTTACCTCAGACGCGAGTGAGGTACGTTCCCGCCTCAAAGGCCTGATCAATGCCATGCTACAAACCCCAGAATATCAATTAGGTTAACTCCCGAAGCCTGATGCTTCGATTAAGCATATAAAAATGAAAAGACGAGATTTTCTCTCTGCTATAGGACCTCTGGCGGCTGCGCCTCTACTGTTGAACGGGATTCCCGTTCGGGCCATGTCCAACCAATTTTTGAAAAAATTTGCCATGAACGCTGATAATGACCGGGTATTGATCCTGGTACAGCTTCATGGGGGAAATGATGGCCTCAATACCATCATCCCGCTTAACTCCTACGCGGAGTATGTCAACCTCCGGCCCAATATCGCCATTCCTGATACAGGTAGCCGGGCCTACTTGCCCGTAGACACCACCTTGCCCAGCGATCAGCAAGCGGCTTTTCATCCTGATATGGCGGATGCCAAAAGCCTCTATGATGATGGCAAAATGAACATCGTGCAAGGGGTCACTTATCCCAACACCAATCAATCCCACTTCCGTGGTCGGGACATTTGGTTTGGGGGAGGCTCCTATGACGAGTTCAAAAGCTCAGGCTGGATGGGCCGCTACCTGGAATTCATTTTCCCAGACTTCCCTGAGGGACATCCCAGCCAGGACATGCCTGATCCGGTGGGCCTGGAGGTAGGGGGTGCGGTCTCCTTTGGTTTCCAGCGAGACAGTGGCGTGCCAGCGGCCATTGCGGTAGAAGATCCTGTAGCCTTCTTTGACCTGATCAATGGGGTAGGGGGCGCCCTGCCCACTAACATACAGGGGACCCACTTTGGAGAAGAATTATCCTATCTCATGGGACTGGAGCAGCAAGCCAACGACTACGCAGCCCGCTTGAAGTCAGTCTATGAAAGCGGCACCAATTCCGCGTCCGTCACCTATCCGACCACTTATTCCGGCACCGCCCCTGCCAATTACCAGGACAATGAGCTAGCCTGGCAGCTTCAATTGATTGCGCGGCTGCTCGCAGGAGGCATCAAAACCAAGGTTTTCCTGACCCGCCTTAGCCGTTTCGACACCCATAACGATCAGACCCTGTCTAATGACCCGACCATGGGTGCCCACGCGGCATTGCTGTACCATCTTTCCACGGCCATGAAAGCCTTTCAGGATGACCTGCAAGCGCTAGGGCTGGAAGACCGGGTGCTCAGCATGACCTTTTCAGAATTTGGGCGACGCCCTACTTCCAACGGAAGTTTTGGTACAGACCATGGGAAAGCAGCGCCTATGCTGGTCTTTGGTAAAGGCGTGAATGGCGGTATGACCGGCCTCTCTCCAGATCTATCGGACCTGGATAGCAGCAACAATCTCAAGATGCAATATGATTATCGGGACGTATTCATTGATGTGCTGGAAAATTGGATGGGCGCAGACAAACCCACCATTGATTACACCTTTGACAACCGAACCGGAGATCCCAATATCAACCTCATCAACCCCAATTTTGCTACCGATATAGACAACCCGGACTTCAGCCAGAAACCCGCCCTGTATCCCAACACCCCCAATCCGGTACAGGACGAAACCCTGGTTCGCTTTTTCCTGGCCAAGCATTCCCATGTGAAAATTGGCTTATTCGATATGCAAGGGAAAGAATTGACCACCCTGGTAGATGAAGATCGGGCCCAGGGCGTTCACGAGTTGACCTATCAGGTCACCCACCTTACGGCTGGTACGTATATGCTGGCCATGGAAGCCGAAGGCTATTATGCGGCTCGGAAAATGGTGGTGAAATAAACTTACTTCAGCTGTCATGCGGCTGCGCCTTTCCCCAGGGATCGGCGCAGTTTTTTTATGGTTGCCAGCTCCGTTTAAGCTGGTACCAGCCGTCCGTATGCTCGAGGCCAAATACTTCTTCCAGCAATTGCTCCTTTAAGCGCTGCCGTCGAGGGAGGGGAATCGAATCTGTGGCTACATATTGGCGGATTTCCCGGACCTCTTCCCGATCTATCTTTTGATCGGCCAGATAGGCTCTCACCCGCGCAAATTCGCGGGTTGGGCGGATATCCACATATTGCAAATTACTATCTGCAGGGGCTTTCAACAGCCGAAAAAAGTCCAAAAGCGTTTCTTCAGCTATTTTCTCCGCCTTGCGATACAGTTCTAGTTCAAGTGCGGCGTTGATCAGGTCCTTTTTGCAGCCCAGTTTGACCCGCTTGACTTGCTGTTCTTTGGGATAGCCCTCTTCCCGTAACACCTCGTAGCCTTTGATCCCCCCTTCCGGATGATTTTCCGGCGCGACGAACCATGGGTTGATATCAGCGTCGATGATTTGAGGGTCTAGATCGATGAAGTATAAAGTATCTGCTTTTCGCTGGATCTGAGATGCGTCCATAGCTGCCAGGTCATAGCCTGCTTTTACCAAGCCTCGGCCCAGATAAATGAGTTGCGCCTCGTCATTCATCTGGGTACGCCGGACATTTTTTTGCTGAATGACCTGGCTTTCGTATTTCTGAAAAAAAATGGGCCATTCCATTCTCCGCATTTCCTCCAAGAGCTGGTCCGGCTCCGTCAACACATTCATCAAAACCCGAAACCATTCCCGATCATAAGTAGCGGCCGGGGTCCGCATAAAGCGATCCACATTGGCTTGCCGTTGATGGATCGCCGGAACCCCAGGCCCTTGATTTTCTTTCACGATCTGGATATAGGCCTTACGGGCATTATCATAGGTCAGGCGCAGCGCCAACAAATCCTCTTCTTCGTAGCTTTCGGCCAGGCTATGAACCACCTCCCCGTAAAACTCCGCGGTGATCAATTCGCCAATATCATTGACTTGCTGAATAACCGTAGGGGTAGGGGTTACGGTCAATTCGGTAGAGAACAATGGTCCAATATCGGTTTGTACCCACCAGAAAATCAGGCCGCCCAGGAGGAGCAAAGGGATGAAAAAAGTGAAATATCCCACCCGCTTGATGAACGCCCATAACGCACGGGGTAAAAAGGTCAGGCCTGACCAAATATATGTCCACCAGTTTTTTTTCATTTTGGTAAGGCAGGCTGGGATAAGGGTTGGTTTTCCAGGGTAGGCCCTTTTTGGAACTCAATGTAGACTTCCTCATAGCCGGCCTGAAGCAGGAAGTTTTCTAAGAAGCGGCGCGTCTTTTTTTCAGCCGCTTCTTCAATGCCCATCCAGGCCAGGTCCTTGCGTATAGCCTGCTGGGCTTCCTGATAAAACTGATCAATTTCGTCCTGGCTGATTTCGGCAAACCAGTCATTCTGGGTGTACTCTTTGTTGATTTTAAAGCGCTCGGCGGGGTAGGAAAAATTCAGGATTTCTACAGGGGGTAGTTTGACGATGATACTCTGTCCGATGGTAGAGACATCTTCCGGCTGCAGTTTGGAAAGGTCTACTCCTGCTTTGACGGTGGCCTGGGTTTCAGCCAGGAAGCTGGATTCACCGATGGTAAAGCCCAGAAGGCTATTGGTCTTTTTGCCCATCACCACTTTATTCAGCACATACTCTACTGTGGCCAATTGGGCAGACTCATGGAGGCGAGCGACGATGACCCTTTCGTCTGGAATTTTTTGTTCATCTCCAGGCCCTTGACAAGCCGTAAGCCCCGCCAGCGCAAACAAGAAAATAGCGATACACCTACTCATGATCATTCTCCTTGCTGAAATGTACGAATTTTTGGGCTATTCAACAGATTTGCATAAGACCACCAGACCAAAGACCAGCTTTCAAAGAAAAGGATGGAAAGCCTAGCGATATTGCTGACGCCGATATTTCATTTCCAGGGCGTAGAGGCTTTTTTGAGCGGTGATGAATAAGGTTTTTTGATGCGCGCCTCCGAAGGCCACATGGGTGGCTTTCTCTGGGACAGCGATGGTGTGAATCAATTTGCCGCGACTGTTGTAGACGTATACTTTGTCTCGGGCCAAATAGACGTTCTTTTTATCATCGATCGCAATGCCCGAAGCCCCGATATCCGCAAATACGCGGCGGTTGGACAAGCTGCCATCGGCATTGATTTTATAGACGTAGGTCTGGCCTTTTTCATAATCTGAAACATAGAGCAGTTTCTGCTTGACAGAGCCCATGATGCCCGACGGCTGGGCCAGGTCAGTGATCACGGCTACCACGCTGTCCCGGTTTGGGTCCATGTAAAAGACGTATTCGCCCTTCATTTGTAAGCCCACTTTATCCCCATGTCTGCCATCGGTAAAATACAGGCCATTGTTTTGGTGAATCCACAGATCTTCCGGACTATTGAAACGCTTGCCTTCGAATTCTCGGAGCAGGGCCTCCGAATCACCGGTTTTGGGATTCACCAGGGATAACTTTCGTCCCCCTTTGGTTTCGCACAGCACGAGGTTACCTTTACGATCAAAAGCCAGTCCTTTACATCCCAGAAAGCCTCCCTTAACCCGTACGATCTTCCCGTTGAGGGTCCATTTATAGATGCGCTTGGTATTATAGTCGGTAAAAAAGACGTTCCCGGCGGGGTCGGCTACGGGGCTTTGTAAGACCCCATAATTGGTTCCGAGTTTTTGGAGTTGGGCCCCTTCAGCTACGGGGGATTGAGCTTGGAGGAAAAAAGGGAAGCTAGCAACCAGGCAAAGCCAGGCCAGCTTGTTCGGGATGAAAATCA
The DNA here is from genome assembly GCA_038527215.1 of Bacteroidota bacterium. Classification (GTDB taxonomy): domain Bacteria; phylum Bacteroidota; class Bacteroidia; order J057; family J057; genus JAWPMV01. The sequence continues at coordinate 18,332 of JBCBGC010000092.1, read as the reverse complement.
TGTATCCAGAGATTATCGTAAAAATGCGGCCCGAAATCTCGTGATTATCCGGCAAGTCTGCCATTTTTTCCTGAAAAAATAGCGCCTTAGCCTGTTTCTCTTCCTCCCGTGCCCGGCAATACATGCAGACCCAGACGACAATGCAAGCATTTTTTCTCCTGGCAATATGCCTTGTATAGATGAATCAGCCCTTGAGAATGGCCACTGTGCTCAGGCCCAGCACCCAGGCCAGCGTATTTTCGCGTAATGCGATTATCCTCCGCTGGCAGCTTGCTCAACCACTGCCAAATCTCCTCTTCCCGCTGATCGGCACCATGCACCCCCAGGTAGGCCAGGGCCAGCGGTAGATAAACATTATAAAGCATGACCTCTCTTTGTTTCCGTCCCAGGCACATCGGCTTCCCTGCCCGGGATTCGCCAAAACGACTGTGAGCATGCCAATAAGCAGAGGTGGGGATTTCCTGGATTAGCCAGGATGCCCAATAGGCCGGATTCAGAAGTTTGCTGAGAGGTTGCCAGGCAGCTACAATCTGAGCAGTCTGAGACAGCCGAAAGGTGGGAAACTGGGGCGGCCGCATGCGGGAAAATCGCAAGGGCAAAGGGGCTTTCCCGTTCAGTTGAAATTTATGTTGCCAATGCTGCCAGGTAGCCTGTAAGGCTGCTGGGTAGCCTTCTGGGATTTCCGCGGCTCCCAACCATCCTCCTGCTCCAAAGATCAAGGCTTCCAGGGTTTGGGCATCCTTGCCCGCTTTTCGCACGATCCGATAAGGCAGGCGTGCGGCCAAATCCCCAAACACGGCCTTATTCACCGGACCGCCCATCATCTTCAGCAGCGCTTCCCATAAGACTTGTTCCCAATCGTACTGAACCTCAGCTAAGCGCGCCCTCATGGCAGAGGCTTTGGCCCGTAATCTCTCCTGGCCTAACTCTTCCCACCAGTCATGATACCAGGAAATCTGCAGGTCGGGCCAAAAGCCCTCGCAAGGGATACGCGTCTGAGCCAGTTTCAGGGCTTGATAGCGTTTCACTAATTCAGGATCAATCCGGCCCTTTAGCTCCATCTCCAGCACATTGGTATGATCTTCCCGAAAAATGGGTTTTTTGCCGCCCTGGTAGACCACATGTAAAATAGTGGGGTTGTAGTGTGGATCGGTATGGTGACTGTGCTGGTACCATTCCTCACTGCGCCAGTGGATTTCCACTTGTCCCTGCCACTGCATACCATCAATCTCGATTTGGGCATTCAGAAAGTCTGGCCCCTGGTTGAGATTGTGGATGCCGGGATGGAGAATCCGCACCTGTTCGCCGGTTCGGGTGAGAAGGTGCTCCTGGTTAAAGTATTGCTCCCTCCAAATGACATGGAGAAAGTCTTCCGGTAAATGGTGGAATGGTTTAGGTAGCATAGGCAAAAAAGCTGACGGCCATCCTCCGGGGAAGGCAGAACAGAAGCTTTTCCTACGCTATATTTTTAGACAGGCTCTTAGTTAATCGGGGAGCCGCTTTCCACGTCCTGGGTTGGTCCAAGTAAATGCAAAACTTCCTCGCTGTCCTCTGCAAAAAGAATCATGCCCTGGGAAACTACCCCTCGAATTTTTCTGGGTTTAAGGTTCATCAGTACCGGAACCTGCTTGCCGATCAAGTCTTCAGGTTTGAAGAATTTGGCGACTCCAGAAACGATGGTCCGGACATCCACGCCCGTATCCACTTTAAACTGGAGCAGCTTATCCGCTTTGGGCACCTTTTCTGCTTCCAAAATGGTCCCTAGCCGGATATCCATGGCCTGAAAATCATCAAAGCTCACTTCCTCTTTTTGTGGGGGAAAAGGACTTACCGGTTGATTGGCAGCGTATAGCTTTTCCAGCTGCGCTTCGATGGCCGCATCTTCAATTTGCTCAAAGAGAATTTTGGGCTCTTTGCCCGCATAAATCTGGTGGCCAGCCGGCACCAGGCCTTCTACATCCAGGCTGCCCCAGTCCCAGGATTTCCCATCTATTTGCAAGAGGTCAAAAATCCGCTCGGAAGTTTCTGGCAGGAAGATTTTTGCCAAAACGCCCATTTGGGCGATGATCTGGATGCAGGTAAAGAGTATCGGCTTTACTGCTTCTGGATCGGATTTCCATTTCTTCCAGGGTTCCTGATCGGTCAGGAATTTATTGCCTACCCGGGCCACATTCATGAAGGCGGTCAGGGCTTCGCGAAAGCGAAACTGCTCAATGGATTGCTCCACCGTTTCGATCTGACCGTGGATCTCCTGAAAGGCTTCCAGGGCCGCTGGCAGGCTTTGCGGCAGATCGCCGGGGTCAGGGGTTTGCCCATCAAAATATTTGCGGGTCAGAACGATGACCCGGTTGACAAAATTACCGAGAATAGCAGCCAGTTCGTTATTGTTTTTGGCCTGAAAATCCTTCCAGGTGAAATCACTGTCCTTACTTTCAGGCATGATGCTAGCCAGGACGTAGCGCAACACGTCCTTTTTTCCCGGAAAATCATCCAGGAACTCATGCACCCAAACCGCGTGATTCCGGGAGGTAGACATTTTTTGTCCCTCCAGATTCAGGAACTCATTGGCGGGCACATTGTCCGGCAACAAATATCCTCCTACGGCATTGAGAATGGTGGGGAAAATGATACAGTGAAAAACGATGTTGTCTTTGCCGATAAAATGAATTAAGCGGCTATTGTCTTCGGGATTGTCCTGTTGCAGCCAGTAGTCTTCCCATTGCTTGCCCTGCTGCGTGGCCCATTCTTTGGTAGCGGAGATATACCCAATAGGCGCATCCAACCATACGTAAAGCTTTTTGCCTTCGGCATGCTCCAGGGGCACATCCACCCCCCAATCCAAATCCCGGGTCATGGAACGTGGGTGCAAGCCTTCTTTTAACCAGGAACTGCATTGGCCATAGACATTGTTTTTCCACTGACCTTTCTTGCCTTCCAGCAGCCATTGTTCCAGCCAGGGTTGGTATTTATCCAAAGGCAGATACCAGTGCCGGGTAGACCGCAGCACGGGTTTCTTCCCACTCAAAGTAGAAATAGGATTGATCAGTTCAGTCGGGCTCAGGGAGATGCCACAGTTTTCACATTGGTCTCCATAAGCGCTTTCATACGAGCAATTGGGGCAGGTTCCGGTGATATAGCGATCCGCCAGAAACTGCTGGTATTCTTCGTCGAAGTATTGCTCACTTTCCTTTTCTACAAATTCTCCTTTGTCGTGAAGAATGGTAAAAAATTCCTGGGAGGTTTTATGGTGCAGGGGTTCGGTGGTGCGATGGTAGATATCAAATGAAATTCCAAAGCGCTCAAAGGTATCCCGGATCAGGTTATGATAAGTGTCAACGATTTGTTGAGGAGAGATTCCTTCTTTTTTGGCGCGTAGGGTGATCGCAGCGCCATGCTCATCGCTGCCACAAATGAAGGCCACCTCCTTCCCTTTCAGGCGGAGGTAACGTACATAGGTATCCGCGGGTAGGTAGGCTCCTGCAATGTGTCCGATATGCAAAGGCCCGTTGGCATAGGGTAGGGCGGCAGTTATGGTGTAACGTTTGAATTCCATAGGTCGCAAAGTTAACGGAAATGCCCGATGTTTTCCTTGCACAGGGGCAATAATTCAAGTTTCCCAAAAACTCAATCAGCTTCCGGGATTTACACCATGAGGGGAGTAGCAGTGTGAGGAAAAGAAGTTATTGAACGCAGCAGAACGAATAAGGTTAAGGTGTTAAAATCTGGCTACTTTTTAGACAGATAACTAGATTTTACCTTTTTCCATCCGCCAGGCATCCAAATCCATCCTTCATTCTTACGTGCCCAGAATCCAGCCTCATAGACATGATTCTTTTTGGCTTTCACGCATCTTCCCTGGACCCAAACATATGTTGATTTGGCTTCGCTCCATTTCCAATGACCTTTCACCCAAACATGTTTGGGGCTGCAGACACTGATTTGGGCAAAATTATCAGGAACTCGAGGTCGTTTGTCAACCACTTTTTGTCCGAGGAGCTGAGAGGTACATAGAAGTGGCAGGACAAGCCACATCCATATCTGTCTTCTTTCCATATCTGTAGTGCTATTTTCCTTACTTGAAGTTATGAGACTTTAGGGTTCTTTTTCTGCTAAAGTTCACCCTGTCCCCTTTTTTTTATATTGAGGTAATATTTCGTTTGATAAAGGAATAAAAATACTCCCTTTTCCTCTTCGTATCATTCAACGGCCAATATGTCATATTTTCCCTTCCTGAGTAATGATCAAGTCCGATTTTTTCACGATAACGGATATCTCGTGATAAAAAAAATTATTGCAGCAGAAATCTGTTTTGAACTGAGAAAAAGAGCACTAGAGATAGGAAATTCTTTAAGAACGGATTGGGATAAAGCCCAGTTCAGTACCCAAAACCAGACGCAGCATAGCAATGCCTATTTCCTGGAGTCAGGAGATAAAGTCCGGGTTTTTATGGAAGAGGGGACCCAACCGCCGGAGAATATCCATCATATCAACAAAATCGGGCATGCCCTGCACGATGTAGATCCGGTTTTTGAAGCCTTTTCTCATCAGGAAAAATGGGACCGCATTGCACGGGATCTTTCCTTCAAGCAACCCGGTCTTCTGCAATCTATGTACATATTCAAGCAGCCTCGAATTGGAGGAGCAGTGAACATTCATCAAGATGCCTGCTTTCTCTATACAGATCCTATAACGGTGGTGGGATTCTGGTTTGCGCTGGAGGATACGGATCTGGAAAATGGCTGTCTTTGGGCCCTTCCCGGTGGGCATAAAGCCCCCTTACGAAAGCGTTTTCTTCGGGAGGGGCTGGAAACACGTTTTGAGGAATTGGATGCTCAACCCATGCCTGCTACGGGCTACATTCCCCTGCCAGTTCCTGCGGGTAGTTTGGTTTTACTGCATGGGTTACTTCCTCACTACAGCGAAATCAACCGCTCGGATCGTTCCCGGGAAGCCTATGCCTTACACATCATCGACCAGCAGGCATATTATCCGGCTAACAACTGGCTGCAACGCGCCGAAAGCTTACCTATCAGAGGGTTTTAGGAGGCGTCGAAGCTTTTACCTCCCCACTTCTTCCGTCCATTTCTACCCAGTCTCCGGTCTCAAACTCCAGATGACGAGGCATGCGGGTAACGGAAGGAATTCGGGATTCACGCAGAATAATAGAGGCATGTGAAAGAATACCTCCCACCCTGGACAAGACCGCATCCACCTGCACAAAATAAGGCACCCATCCCGGATCGAGGGAATCGGTTAGGAGAATGGTAACCGGGAAATCCGGCTTTGCTAAGCTTCCCAGGGCTGCGGCATCAACCCGCCAGATCTGGCCTTTGACTTTCCCGGGATAGATGCCCAGACCCTGAGAAGATTCAGCCCCTGCTTTCAGATTGGCCAATACCTGCATGGGTAAGCGACGATCCAGGGTATTCCAAAGGAAGGTATCCATGTCCCATCCGCTTTGAGGAGGATAGGCAATTTGCCGGAGGGTGTCTGGGGTCAGATGTCCGCTAAAAAAAGCTTCTAATTCTTCGGAGCGATAGGCAGAAAAATCAAGCGCATCGCCCTCTTTGAGGTGCATGGCAGCCTGGATTTCCTGCCTGAGCAGCAGAAAGAAACGCATGGACTCACTGCGCAACCATTCCCGACTGTGAATCAAGCGAATCATGGGATACAACAATATCCCCCAGAACCTATTCAAGCCAATAGACAGGCTTTTGCTTCGGGCTTCGGCTGGCGGATTACCCAGCAGTTTTTCCCAGTCCGTGGCCTGAAACTCCGCAAAGCGGGTCTGGCCAATATCAGACTCATAAAAACCGCGATGTCCATAGGTAGCGACAAAATCTGCCACTGCTCCTTTTCCAGCCAAAAGATTCTTATAGGCTTCCAGGTAGAGCGTACTTTCACTGGTAGCCTGTACCCGCGCCAGCAAGCCTAGTTTTTCTACCAGTTTCACCGGGCCTGACATGGCCCCGGTCAAGGCTTGCATCAACGAAACCAGGTTCACATAGATCAGTTGGAGATTCGTAAACCAGTTGTGAAAAGCAATCGCCGGTTCCTGTTCCCAGAATATGCTCCGTTGCTGAATTTCCTGTGCCAAAGACTGTTGGGTTTTTTTCACCCACCTTCGCGTCCGGGTTACTACCCATATTTGCTCCTTTAACACCCGAAAAAACACCGGAAACTTGCGCAGAATCCGGTAAGGCCTGGGTCGAACCTGGTAAAAGTCCTCCGCCCCCACCGAATCACACACCAGGGAAGTGGGAAGTCCCCAATGCACCATGGTATCCAATAAGGCAGAAAGGTTGATCCAGGGCATGCCAGCCGAAACTTCGATGAAGGAGCGGGCCGTAAGCGTAGGATCCAGTCGCTGATAATAGGCAAACAGATGGTAGCGACAGGAAGAAATGAGGTCCGTCATCAACTGGGAGGGGAAGGCCGGCAAAATCTCCCGATGGTTCGCGGAGGTGAGGATTTCCTCGCCTTCTTCGGGGGTAGTGATGGGCCTGACCTGGAGCAAATATAATTTCCCGTCTGCCACACAAAATTCGATGTCTACCCCATGTGGCGCTTCTCCGGTCAAGTCGTCCAGAATTGCGCCAGTATATACCGAAAGATGAATAAAGGGACGGATCAGCGGATGTTTTTGGGCTTGCTTACCAAAGGGTTGCCAGATCGAAAACCACCGGGACCAGCGCTTGTCAGCCGGAGAAAAGCGGGGCAGAAGCAGGGTGTCAGGGGTCTTTTTTCCCGAAACCAATTCCTCTCCCAGGCCATCAATATACTCCATCTTCCACACCCGGTCCCGAAAGGCAAAGAGTACCCCACTGTAGGTAGGTTGAACCATCTCCTGGATCAGGACCGATTCCCCTTCGGTGGAAGGATAGGAAGCAAAGACTTTTTCAACGGCTTTGGCTAACGCTTCCCGAGACACCTGTAGTTCTGTGTGAAAAGCGCCTGCATAGGATTTTTCTGAGCCATCCTCGCGGCTGAAGGTCGAGCGTACCGCTACTGGAAATGAGAGCTCGGAAACCAGGGCCTCCAACTTTCCAGCTTGAACATCAGCATAGCTGACCCCTACAAATGCGGGGACCGGCAATCGGTGTTGCCTTAGGCGTTCTAGCTGAGAAAACTTGCTCATCTCGAGGTAGCCAATAATACAAATTTTCGAACAAAGTCCTCAGGCTCGTCCAACATGGGAAAGTGGTCCCAACTGGGCACTACCTCAAATTGTGCCTGCGGGAAATCCTGCTTCCAAAGCGGAAGGTGTTCTGCCTTGAGGATGCGCTCTTTCTCTCCCCAGAGAAAAATCAGCGGAAGTTGCTGCAAGGAAGGGCGTACCGCCTGATACCATTCCGGTACAATCAGATCAAAAAAGACCGAAAAAGCATCACAGCTTCGATAGTCTTCGAAAAACTGATTTCTTAAGGCTGAGGGAATATTTTCCGGATGACGAAACAAGCGCCGAATCCAAATAGGCCTCAGCAAGCGTGATACAATCGCTTTTTTCATCAACCAACGCACGGGACGGGTTTTCATCAGTTGCGGGAAAAATCGCACCTCTAAGGCTGCCCCAATGATGGAGTGCAAAATGACCTTGCTGACCTTAAGCTTCCCTCCGCCTTGCAATGGGAAGCCCCGGGCTCCCCATTCCATGAGTAAGGAACCCCCGATGCCATGACCATATAAAACCCATTCCGCCTCTCGTTCCGGCTCCACGGTCTCACTTAATTCCTGGATAAAAACATCCCAGTAATTGTCACTTTTGGGCAGGGGACGTCCATCGAAGCCACTCAGGGAGGGGATAAACATGCGGCTGTTTGGCAAGGCAGCTTGCAGCATCGGGATGGAAGGCTCAAAACGTGTCCGGCTACCACCATTGCCATGAACGAGGAGAATAGGCTTCATCTTGGCTTAACCCGTAGTTCCGGTTAATTGTTGAAATTCTTCCAGGCCTTGCCCGGTCAGATAGGGAAGAAAGGCGCTTAAACTCAATTGAACGTAGTGGTCTATCTTCTGGCTTTCCGGTCCATCATAGAGGATTTCAGCACTGGACAACCAGAAATCGGACAAAATTTGCAGGCGACCGGCCAGCCATTCGTACTCATTGGGCAGACGGGGCGGGTGAATCAAGCCTGCTGCGACAAAGCGGGTGCTAATCTGCTGATACAGCATTTTTCTTCCCTGAATCAAGGTCGAAAAATGATTTTTCAACTTAGGGTAGCGCCGCATAATGCCCGCAAAATCTACCATGAGGAACCGATATTGGTACAGTAAACTATAGGTCTGATACAGGAAGTCATACATCAGCCTTAAACTAGGGGCCGGGCCCATGAGCTCGGTGAAATTCTGGTCAAAGCTGGCTACCAGTTGAAAGTAGAGCGCTTCCACCAAATCTGCCCGCTTGGGGAAATGGTAGCGAAGGTTCCCATCCTGAATCCCCAACTCCGCCGCGATATGTCGGGAGGTCACCTGCTCCGTCCCCTGGGCATTGTAAAGGCGGAGGGCCGTACGCAGAATTTTTTCCTTGGTTTTCACGCAACAAATCTAGCGAGTAATCAGTATAGTGACTAAATTAGCCCAAATGAGCTAATTTTTCAAATCAACTTCTACCTATGCAACACTCTCCCATCCTGATCATCGGCGGCGGCATCGGCGGTCTCTGCACGGCCATTGCCCTGCGAAAGCTCAATCTTCCTGTGCTTGTCTGCGAACGGGTCCCGGTATTAAAAGGACTGGGAGCGGGTCTGGTTCTTGCCCAAAATGCCATGAAAGCCTTTCAAGCCCTGGATATAGACCATCTGGTCCAAGAGCGAGGCTATGCCGTCAAAGGCTTTCATATCCTGGATCAACGTGGGCGGGTTCTGGGAAAAAACATCCTTCCGGATGCCAAACAAGCCCATACCTTCCCCACGGTTACCATTGATCGGGGTATCTTGCATGAATTATTGATGAGCCTTTTGCCCCCGGAGATCATCTTAACTGGAAAAAGCTGCCAGCAGATCGAAGATACCGGGACTGGGGTGCAGGTACATTTTGAAGATGGGACCGGCCTGGAGGGACAAGCCCTGATTGGAGCCGACGGCATTCATTCGGTGGTACGTCGCCATCTTTTTCCAGAAACCCCGCTTAGATATGGAGGCTACACCTGCTGGAGAGGCATCGTTCAATTACCGGAAGGCAGCTTTACGCAGGAGTTGGTAACGGAAACCTGGGGAGCCCAGGGTCGCTTTGGCATCGTCCCCTTGGGAAATGATCGGGTATATTGGTTTGCTACGAAAAATGCTCCCCAAGATGATCCGGTCATGGCAGCTTTTGACCTCAGGGCCATGCAGCAAAACTATCAAGGCTACCACGATCCCATCCAACAAGTTTTGGCAGCCGAACCGGAAAAAGGCATTCTGTGGAATGACATTTTAGATTTTCGTCCGCTCAAGCATTTTGCTAAAGGGAAAGCTCTCTTGCTGGGAGATGCAGCCCATGCTACCACGCCGAATATGGGGCAAGGAGCCTGTATGGCGATTGAGGATGCGGTAGTGTTGAGAGATTGTTTTGCTCAATACGCCGAGGTACCTACCGCTTTTCAAGCCTTTGAAAAGGTGAGACAAAACCGGACCCGTCGGATTGTCAATCAATCCTATCAGATTGGGAGAATCGCCCAGCTCACCCATCCGGTAAGTGTAGGACTGCGCAATACCCTCTTGCGGATGACCCCTCCCTCCCTGAGTCAAAAATCTGTAGAAAAAACCCTGGATATCAGCTTTCCAGTGCAGGTATGAGGCATTAGACCGGTGGGTCTGATCCATCCACTTCCTTACCCCATTCATCCTGATTTCGAATCACCATGCGCATGATGGCATTCAGGCCCAGCATGAGCAGGGTCCCGAAAATTACTTTGAGGTAGAGGCCCGGTAATAAAGGTTGGACTTTTTCAGGGATGGTTTCAAAGGTAGATTGCAGGCCCAGCCAACCGAATCCCAACAGCAGGATCAGCACATGCCCACTCAGGAGACTGGCGGCAATGCCCCACCAGCTACGTCCCCACCTGCCCTGGGCCATCAAGCCCACCAACACCGCCGCCAGGGGAAATCCACAGAGAAATCCCGCGGTAGGTCCCACCAGCTTTTCGACCCCGCTGCTGCCGCCTGCAAAGACAGGTAACCCTACGGCTCCAGCTACCAAATATAACGCAACCGCCATCCCGCCCAATTTGGGCCCCAAAATCAAAGGAACCAGCAGCACCAGTAGGGATTGTAGCGTTATAGGAATATCACTGATACCCCCTACGTCAATTTTGATGGGGGCCAGTAGGCAGATCAGTAGGGTAGCCAGCAACACTTTGAGGGGTGCATCCCAAAAACGATCTCGGGAACCAATAGAAATTTGATCAATCAGCATCAAGCAATACCTGGTAAAGAATCGTCTGAAAAACGATTGCCTGTGGAATGGCCTTTGAGGGGTAAAGATATAGATTTTAACCATTTGCTTATGAATACCCGTAGCCTTCAGTTGGTCCTGGTGTATCTGATCGGAAGTTTCTTCCTTACTTCCTGTGAAGAACCGGTGCCCCTCCCAGAAGCCCAATCTGTACCAGATATGCTGGAATCAGTCAATGCCCTTCGGGTAGCAGGCTGTCAATGTGGCGCTGATTGGATGTCTCCGGTGCCTGCGCTTAGCTGGTCGGATGTGCTAACTGAAGCGGCCAGGGTCCACACGGTCGACATGGTCGTCAACAACTTCGTGGAACATGAAGGCAAGGATGGGAAGGACGTAGGCGGGCGCCTGCAAGCGCTGGGATATACCTACCAGGTGGCAGGAGAAAATATTGCTCAGGGATTTGGTTCGATCAAAGAGGTAGTTTCTGGCTGGAAATCCAGTGTAGGTCACTGTAAAAACATGATGGACCCTTCCTACACCCAGATGGGAGCCGCAGAACTGGACTCCTACTGGACCCAGGTTTTTGCCAAACCACAATAAGGCGTCTTAATTCACCAGCAAAAAGGGCAAGGGATTGACGTAAGTAAGTTGGGGATCCGCTTCAATCAACTGCTTGAGGATAGGGATATATTTAGAATCGACGATCAACATGATCCGCTCCCCGGCCTGATCGGCAATTTGGGTAAGGTTACTAAAGAGCTGCATGTGGTAGCCATACCAGTTGGTCAGCAAATCAGCGCCACCCTGTCGGTCTTCCCCTTTGAGGCGGCTCAATTCCCGAATGTACAGACTATGCTCATAGGCCAGGTTTTCCGGCTGGTTGAGATAGGTATAAAAATCAGCCAGGCTGTGGGAGTTTCCATGCAGGAGCTTGGCTTGCTCTATGCCTCTTCCTTTTTGCAAGAGTTCTTGGGCTTGAACCGTTTCTCCTGAGGCGGCCAGCACCCGCAGATGCTCCGCCAAGTTAAATCCTCCAAATAAATCTATGCCTTCCAGCCGTTCCAGGCCCATCCTTTTGGCCAGACGAAAGCCGATCTGCTCTTCTTCACTACGGTTCAGGGCATGGGTGCCTGCCAGGAATGCCTGATATTTCTGATTCATGGCTTCTTCCCAGGGCGAGCGGAAGGGTACATTTACCACGATTTTATGAGGGCGGAATTGAGACAAGCCCTGCACCAGCACCTCCGCCTCCTTTTGGCGCTGATTGCGCATCATATCATAAGGAAGGTTGTGGCTTCCTACCAGCATGATTTTCACCTTAGCGGGTGAAGCGGTCGCAGCATGCGGGGGATGGAAGCCCCACTGACTAGCAGCCAATAGGAATAAACCAAGCAGGAGGGTAGACAATCGTTTCATAGGTGACAGCGTGGTGAGGGTGGTATATTAATGACGAGGCATTTCAGGCAGATGCTGCATACCACCGGGCATTTTAATCCATAAGAAGCATCTTTATTAAGGATACGTATCCTTAGGGCAGGCAAACTTGCGAAATCCACAAAAGCGGGCATTTGTTGAGTTTTCCCCCTTCCTTTCATATAAAACAAAAGAAAGCTAGCCTGCCCCTACGAGAACCGGAAAGCATGTAAGAAAAAGTAGGAAACCGTAGAATTTTAGGCCAGATAGATGAGCCAGAACAGTAATCCCAGCCAGCCTATGATGGTCAGCTGCAAAAACACATCGCTCAACAAAATCTTGGTTGGACTGCCGCTGCGTTCCTCCACAAAGGTGATCTGGAGATAGCGGAAGAGGCCCATGATGACAAAACCTACCGAGATGTAGAGGTACTTACTCCCAAAGCGGGCCTGTACTTCTGGAGAAATGGTATAAGAAATGTAGGACACGATGAGAACGGAAGCCATGATCATCATCGCCCCATTGATAAAAGGAAGATTATAACCGGAAATAGATTTTCGTACCTGAAGGCCCTCTTCTGCCAACCGGACATCGTCTCTACGTTTGGCCAAAGCAATGAACAAAGCGCCCAAAAAGGTCATCAATACAATCCACATTGAAAGCGGAATCTGTCGCTCGACCGATACCGCGCCCAGGCCGATCCGAATCACGAATCCCAGGGCAATGATAAAAATGTCCAGGATAGGAATATGTTTGAGTTTGATGCTGTACAGGATATTCATCGCCACGTAAGCCGTCACCAAATACAAGGCTTGTTTGCTGAGGAAGGCAAAAATGCTGAGCCCAAAGATCAGCAGCCCGGACATGAGCAGAAAGGCAGTGGTGGAACTCACGGTTCCTGCGGCCAGGGGGCGATGTTTTTTGACCGGATGCTGGGCATCAGCTTTCCGATCCAGGTAATCGTTGAGGATATAGACAGCACTGGCGATAGCTGAAAAAGCCACAAAGGCCAAGCCTAGTTTAAGCCAAACATCTATCTCTGTGATCCTTAACGCAAAAAATGCAGGGAAGAAGAGAAAGAGGTTTTTGACATACTGGTGGGGACGGAGAAGCGTGATGATTTCCTTCATACCTAACTATCGCAAAAGAAATAAAGCCCCCTTACAATTCCCAAATTTTTCGTAAATCTGCATATAGAGGGAAATCTCTCCGATTTCTCCCCCGTTTCAATCCAGATTCCGTGTCCCTCGAAGGCAAAGAACAACAATGGTGGGAAGCAATGCTAAAGGATCAGGCTACCGGCCTTGAAGCCTTGTTTCAGCACTATTATTCTGATCTTTGCCGCTTTGCCTTTTCTAAGTTGCGCAAGCAGGAAGAATCAGAAGATGTGGTGCAGGAGGTTTTTGTGAAACTGTGGCAAAAAAGGCACAGCCTTCAACCTTCTACTTCCCTCAAGGCCTATCTGCTGACCGCTACCCGGAATGCCTGCTTCAACCTTATTGAGAAAAAGAAGCGAGAGAAAAATCTCCATCAAGGTTATCAGGAAAATCAAGTAGCCACCAAAGCGGAGGCAGGAGGGCCCACGCCTGAAGAAATTCAAAGCCGCATCATGGAAGCCCTGGATGAACTCCCGCCAAAGTGCAGACAGGTGTTTGAACTCTCCCGTTTTGAAGGCATGACCTATCAGGAAATCGCCGATCATTTGGATATTTCGCCCAAAACCGTAGAAAATCAAATGGGGAAAGCCTTGTCAATTCTGCGGAAAGCCCTGGCCCCCTTGAGAAAATAGGGCCGCACCTCCATTTTTTAAAATCCTGCTTTTCAGGCACTTACAAGCCCGTCCGTCAATTAGACTTATCGTTCTAAGTCGTGTCAACTCCGTACATTGACCAAAGCCGCAACTCATGCGGACATTTTTTCCATTCACGTCCTAAATCCAACCGCTTTCTCCGAACGTATATTTTTTCCAAGCAAAGAGTTGTTACTTCAGAAAAGTTAACAAATAGAAACCCTTTTCAAACACCATAGCCTTTTTGTAATCCAAATGTCTTTTGCCCTTTCAATCCGGAAAGCTTGCTCGCCTTTTCAGAACCTCCCTCCTGTCCTCTGCCATGCGTATTTGTCGGTTTGTCGCTTGTATTGCGACATGGTGGAAAAACCAGACAGCATGGTCATGATGGTAGGATAATAGCTTTCCTCCACCTTCCAGTAGCAAGGCTGAGCTCTCAGTCTTGCTTATTTTTTTTATCCATGCATAGGGGGGCTTGGTTTTTCAACTGTCTCCTTGGTAAATTGACCTGATAAGCTACCCGTAATGCGCGATTCAAGCATGGATGAGTTGATAGCCAAATACCTGGCTGGGGAGACATCTTCACAAGAAGAAGCTGATCTCCGCAGATGGGTAGATGCCTCCCCGGAAAACGAAGCTGCTTTTGAAGAAGCTTTTGCTACCTGGGATCTCATTCATGAGCATCCCCATACTTTCCAACCCAAAGTAGCGCCTGCCTGGAATAAGGTTCTGGCCCAAATTAGCCCGGAGGAAAAAAGTGCTACCGTAAAACCCATGCGATCCTTTCCAAAATGGGGACGGATCGCCGCCGCGGTGGTCGTGCTAGCGCTGAGCAGTGTGTTGTTGTACACCATTTTTGCCCCTACAAGTTCGAATTCCCATCAATATCTGGCCTTAGAGAAGGCCACAGACTTCAGCTTACCAGATGGCAGCCGCGTTTGGCTTAACCGGGGCAGTAAGCTTCAATGGCTTTCAGACCGATCGGTCAAACTGGAAGGAGAAGGCTTTTTCCAAGTGGTCAAAAATCCCCAAAAAACCTTCCGTATCGAAGCCGGAGCAACCCAGGTAGCCGTGTTAGGCACCTCTTTTTCCGTCAAAGAATCTATCGACCACTCTATCGAAGTGAGGGTGGCTACGGGCAAGGTTTCCTTATCCCACGGAGAAGAGGCCCTCATTCTTACCCCGGGAGAACAAGGGAATTTTGAGGCCACGGCCAAAGCCTTAGAGGAAAGCACCTTTGAAGATTACCAGTTTAAGGCCTGGAGCGAGAACGCAGAATTAATTTTTGAAGGGACTTCCCTGGATAAAGTAGCCCATGCCCTGAGTGGATTTCTGAATAAAGAAGTCCGTCTGGCAGATCCAGCTTTGGCAGGCTGCAACAAAATCACCGGTGCCTTCAAGGAAAAATCGCTTGCTGTCGTCAATGACATCCTCCAATACAGCGGCGACCTGCAACTGACAGATGCTGGCGATTACCTCCTGCTGAGTGGACCCGCTTGTCCATAATCATTCTCTCCATTTCCCGGTTGACTCCTCAGATATTCAGGTTCATGCTGATTGACCCGAAACCCTATCATTATTTCTGCTAAGTTCAGGAAACCCTCATGATTATGGCACGCTTCCTTCTCCTTCTCATCGGGCTTTTGAGCTTTGGCCTTAGTTATGGACAGCTCCGCCCTGCTCAACCCATTACCCTCACCTTCTTTCAGGCCGCCCAAGGCCTTAACAGTGGCCAGGTTTTTCAGGCTCCGATCAATCCCGGGGTCAGTCTGGGTACTGCCTGGATGCTCAAAGCCTACGACCGCTCGGATATCGAAGTCAACGTACAGTTGGGATATTCCTACCAGCAGACCATGCAGCAACTCAGTTTTTTGAGCTCCGATCTGGTCTATCGCTATGGCCTGCTGGCAGGATTCCATGCCACGGTATTGGCGGGAGGTGGATATATGCATCGCTTTTACCATCCAAACGTAGTCGGTAGAGGGGGCGCCACTGAATTACCTTCAGTGATCCACCAATCTCATCTGATGACAGATGCCGGATTCGGACTGGGCTACACCTTCTCCAATTATCCTTTAGAGTTATTGCTCCGCTATCAGTGGGTCTGGCAGCATGAATTGAGCGCTGGGGCCAGTTGGGAGAAACAGCAATTCCTGCATTTTGGCTTGAGTTTTTACCCTTTCCAGCATAAATAAGCCATTAGACCTATCAGTCCAATACTGCCTCAATCCCTGAGACTGAGGAGAATCACTTGCTGATTTTCACATAATCCCGTAGTTTTAGCACCTCTAATTTGAAGATTATGATGAAAATTAAAACCATAAGCTTTTTGCTGGTATGCGGCTTGCTCTTTGCCTGCCAGGAAAACACCCAGGAAGCTCAGACAGAAGCTGAGCCAGTAGCGGAAAAGGTCTCCTTCCACGGAGCAAAAATTGACGCCGCTGATGCCATCGCCGTTCAGGAATTGTCCGGGATCATGGAGAAGCAGGGTCCTCAGGATCAGATCAAACTCGAAGGAAAAATTGAGGAAACCTGCCAGAACAAAGGATGCTGGATGACCATGAAACTTGCCAATGGCGAAGACATGCGCATCAAATTCAAGGATTATGCCTTCTTTGTCCCGAAAGATTCTCCTGGAAAAACTGCCGTGATTGAAGGAAAGGCTTTCTATGACACCATTCCGGTAGACGAACTCCGCCACTACGCGGTAGACGGAGGTATGTCCGAAGCTGAAGCAGCAGAAAAATATCAAGAAGACGAATTGGCCATCAACTTTGAAGCCACTGGCGTTATCATCACCGAGGAAGAAGGAAAATAAGTGATTAAAACTTTTCTTCCCGAAGAAATTGTTATCATTTTTGCAGGCGGATCAGTTTGATCCGCCTGCTCTTTTTTATGAAACGCACAAATTTCATTATTCAATGGCCCCTGAGGAACTCAAAATCGTATTGGATAGCCTGGGCATTAAGGAAAGATGCCCCTTAATTCATACCGGTTCAGAAAGCTGGCATGCCTCTGACCGGGATTATCATATCATCAAAAGTCCGATTGACGGACAGGAACTGGGCAGCGTACAGTACGCTGGCAAAGAGAAGTATGAGATGGTGATGGACACCGCTCAACAGGCTTTTTTGGTCTGGCGAGATATGCCCGCCCCTAAGCGAGGAGAAATCGTCCGTCAAATCGGTGATGCCTTGCGCAAGCATAAAGAAAATCTCGGCAAGCTGGTCAGTCTGGAAATGGGCAAAATCTACCAGGAAGGCCTGGGAGAAGTGCAGGAAATGATCGATATCTGCGACTTTGCGGTAGGGCTCTCCCGTCAGCTTTATGGCTTGTCCATGCATTCCGAGCGTAAGCACCACCGCATGTATGAACAATGGCACCCCCTGGGCGTCGTGGGCATCATCTCAGCTTTTAACTTCCCAGTAGCCGTATGGGCCTGGAATGCCATGATTGCCGCCGTGTGTGGAAACGTCAGTGTCTGGAAGCCGAGTGAAAAAACACCGCTCACGGCTGTAGCTTGTATGAACATCGTGGCTGAAGTCATCAAAGCCAATGAACTGCCCGAAGGCATCTTCAACCTGGTGGTAGGAGATCGGGAAATCGGCATGATGATGGCCGAGGATCATCGTCTCCCCATGGTATCAGCTACTGGCTCTACCCGTATGGGTAAGTCCGTAGGAGAAACCGTCGGAAAGCGGCTGGGCAAAAGCATTCTGGAACTAGGTGGAAATAACGCCATCATCGTTTCTCAGCATGCTGATCTGAAGCTCGCCATTCCTGCCATCGTTTTTGGTGCGGTGGGAACCTGTGGGCAGCGGTGTACCTCTACCCGCCGCCTGATCATTCATGAGGATATTTACGAGGCGTGTAAGGAAAAATTAATGGCCGCCTATGCTTCGCTGCAAAATCGCATTGGTAGTCCCCTGGATGAGTCTACCCTGATCGGACCGCTGATTGATGCCCAGGCCGTGACCCAAATGCAGGCCGCCCTGGAAAAGGTTCAGACCGAAGGAGGGAACCTGCTTTTTGGCGGAGAAGTGCTTTCTGGTGAAGGTTTTGAAACCGGCACCTATGTAGTGCCCAGCCTGGTCGAAGCAGAAAATGATTTTCAGACGGTACAGGCGGAAACCTTCGCCCCTATCCTCTACCTGCTGAAATACAACAGCCTGGAGGAAGCCGTCGCCATCAACAACGCCGTTCCCCAAGGTCTTTCCTCTGCTATTTTCACCGAAAAAATCAAGGAGGCTGAACGCTTCCTGAGTTTGCTCGGCTCTGATTGCGGGATTGCCAACGTCAACATCGGTACTTCCGGTGCGGAAATCGGCGGTGCCTTTGGGGGAGAAAAAGAAACCGGTGGCGGACGCGAGTCTGGCTCTGATGCCTGGAAAGCCTATATGCGTCGCCAAACCAATACCATCAACTGGTCTGACGAATTACCCCTGGCCCAAGGCATTACTTTCGATATATAAGCATCATTCCTTTACATAATGATTAGCATGAGTCATCCCGAATGTTGGGATGACTCATTTTTTTTGAAGAATTTTTTGAGACGGATAGGAAAGGGCCATGTTTCTTCCTGGAGGCGAATGCTTACTTCTTGTCTAGTCCCGCTGCTCTGGAAGCTCCTCTGACTGCAAGGAGGTGAGCTGTCCAGGTCAAGGACTCCGACATCCTATTCGTGGGAGGTCTCTGCGATTTTTTTGTAATCATGGAGACCCCGGATAAGTCTTTTCGCTAACGCTCAAAGCCTTTC